>NZ_JAAIXZ010000003.1:0-600000 GCF_010894435.1 Pyxidicoccus trucidator
CGGGCGTCCATCGGTCCATGTTCGCTCCTGCTGTGTCGTCCATGGACCTACCTGCTCACCTCGGGCGCTGGTGTCGATCCCCTGGCCCTTGCCTGCTCTCTCGCCGTAACCTGTTCGACGTTCTAGGCTCTGGCCGGAGGAAGCCTTCTTCTTCGAGTACACGCCTCGCGAGACGAGCGCCGCGGTGCTGGAGTTCTTCAAGGGCTTCAGCGGCTACGTACAGGCCGATGCGGGAAGCCTTCTCCTCCTGGGCCGAGGCGGAGCACGAGAAGGTGCGTGAAGAGCGCGGCCTTTTGCGCAAGGCGCTCGGCTACGCCGTGCGGCACCACGAGGCCCTGCGACGCATGCGGCGACCGCCCGGACCGCGGAAGACGGGGCTCGTGCAGCGGATACGCCGAAGTGCGAATGATCATGTCGAAGCTTGCGCCTCGTCTGCTTGTCATCGGGCCCGGCATTCGGCCAGTTTCAATGAGCGCTTCGGACAATCAAGGGGTGGAGCGCCCGCCAATCTCCGGGAAGCGCTCGTAGGCCCGCAGGAGCGCGTCCAGGTGGGCGGGGTTGTCGAGGTCGAGAGGTGCGTCCGTGAGACGAACAACCCACCCGCCCGTCGCGGTGCGCCGCGCTCGCGAGAGCAGGTCCGCGTCGCGGGCCGGGTCCGGGAAGCCGATGGCTAGGGCGGCGGCGGCGGACCAGTAGTTCAACCACCCGAGGCGATGGGGAAGCTCCGGCGCGCGGATGTGCCACGAGGGCTTGAGTGCCGGCAGCCCTCGGGGTGGAGCCTCCAGGTCAAGCGCCGGATTCTGCGTCTGCTGCGCGATCTCCACGCCCGCGCTGAACGGCGTCGCATGCCCCCAGAACGCACGCGCGCCCTCCGCCACGCCCTCCAGCACATCCGCTGCCGCCGCGATGCTGTTCCCGGTCAGGGGCAGGGCCGCATGCACCTCAAACTGGGCCTGACCGCCTGAGGAGATGTTCGCCGCCGCTTCCCATCCGGATACCGACACCAGGTAGCGCTCGTCGCCGTTGCAAACGAGTGGAAATCCCCGCCCGTTCGGTCTCCCCCGGGCGAGCCATGTCGTGCGATGCGGCAGCGGGATGAACTGCCCCTCTTTGGAAATCGTCCATTCCAGGCGCACGCCAGGGAGCGTGCGTTCCATTTGAAGAACCACGTCCAGAGGGCGGCCATCATCGCTCACGAACTCGGGTGAGTAGACGATGAGGGCGAGTTCATTTTCTTGGGTAGCCGGCATTTCAGCACCAGTCCATGACGACGATGATGCCCCTGAGATTCGGGTCCTGGAGTTCCAGTGCGGCTTTATGCGCTGCGCTGCGCACGCCCACTCGGAAGTCAAATCCGCAGGCCCTCGCGAGTCCGTGCTCGCGCTGCAGTTCCTCCGCTTGATTCTCAATCACAATTCTTCGAAGGGCGACTGTGTACGTGTCGAAGTTGTCGGTCTTGACCTCCCACAGCACGCGCGTGCGGGGTTGCAGTGCGTCGAAGCGCTTCCCGTTGACGAGCACGTCCGAGCCAGGGAAGCCATTCAGCGGAACCCTGTCGGCGCACTGGTTGTGCAGGGCATCGCCGCCCAGGTGCGGCACGGGCTGGGGGACGCACTCGGGCCGGCGCTCTCGCTCCGAGTGCTCGGGTGGCAGAGGGGGAAGCCAGTCCTGCCCGGAGGGCTCCGGCGCAGGCTTCCGTTCCGCCAAGGGCTCCCGAGGGGTGGGCTTCGTCTCAATCACGGGCTCCGCTTCCTCGGAGTAGGGCCGCCGCAGCTCATAGGCCTCCAGCTCCTCGTGAATGGCGACGGCCACCACCACGGCGCCGATGATGACCACCGCTCCCACGAGGATGTACGGCTGGGACAAGAGGCAGATGCCGACCATCGCGGGCACCGCCACCGCGCCCGCGGCGGCCACCGTGCAGCGCCGCTCGGGGTCGTGGAAGCGGATTCTGCGCGTATCGAGCGTGTGGAAGCACCGCTCCACGAGTACGGGCCAGGGATGGGAGGCCTCCTGGACGACGCAGCGCCCCTCGTCCGTCCAGGGCAGGGCCGCCGCTCTCTGGAGGTTGGCCATCCTTGGGTTGCGAGCCACCGGCTCGCCTGGACGAGGCTCCGTCGTCGCGCAGGCGGAGAGAAGGAGCAGCAGTGCGATGCAGGAGCGGAAACGCATGGCCACGTCCTCTCCAGTCAAGCCAGGGCACCGTGGGTCAGGGCTGGCCGGCTCCAGAGTATGCCAGCAGCCCTGATGGCGAGGCCCTGCTGGAGTCCGCCAAGCACATGAGAGAGGCCACCGCCTCAGGGACTAGCTACCTCCTTCGGCGCGGCTGACGCAGACGGCGCTCGCGCACCGATGCTCCAACAGGCAGCGGTAAAGCGGACTTCAGCTCCGTGCACATAGGGCTCGAAGGCGGCACGGACCGTCTCGATGACCTGCGTGCGAGTCCGGTCGTCCGCCTCTTGAAGGAACATCCCGACGGGACCGAGCCGGGTCAGATAACGGACCAGCTCCTTCTCGGGAAGGGTGCAGGCGACATCGATTGGCTGGATATCAATCTCGGCCCAGCCGCTCTCCTCCAGGATGGAGGAGACCCGGCTCGGGTCCGCGAAGGCGAACTGCCCCGGCGCTCCCGGCCGGCGGGCGGGGAGGTTCGGCAGGAGCGGTGCCGCGGCGCGCTCGGCTGTCGTCATGAACGGATTCTCCGCGGCACTCCGCCAGGCGATGAACCGGAGCTCGGCGTCGTGCCTTGCCGCTTGCCGCAGGTTCGCAAAGGCCCGGACAGGGTCGTCGAAGAACATCACGCCGAAGCGCGAGATGAGCAGGTCGAAGCTTGCAGGCTCGAACGCGTGGAGCTGCGCGTTGGCGCAGATGAAGCTTGCCGGCGTACCTTCCCGTTCCGCGCGGGCCCGGGCGGCGGAAATCATCGGCTCCGAAATGTCGATGCCGGTGCAGCGGCCCTTCGCTCCGAGCCGCCGCGCGACGGCGAGCAGGACGCTGCCCGTGCCGCAGCCGACGTCGAGCACTCGACCTCCGGATTCGGCGGGAACCGCTTCGACGAGCAGGTCTTCGAACGGCTTGAACAGCTGGTCGAGCAGCTCCTGCATCTCGACCCAGGTACGGCCGGCGCGGCCGTTCCAGAGCTTCGTCTGCTCGTCATCGGGCGGGTGAGTGACTTCCATGAGCGTCTCCCTCTGCTGACTTGCCTTCAAGAAGTGGAAACCGCACTGTGCCAGTTCAAGTCGACTTGAGGTCAAGAGGATGGGAGACCTGGACATCTCCGAGGTGGCGCGGCGGTCCGGCGTTCCTGCGTCGACACTGCGGTTCTATGAGGAAAAGGGGCTGATCGCCTCCATCGGCAGAAGGGGCCTGCGCCGTCTGTTCGCTCCTGACGTGCTGGAACGGCTGGCGCTGATTGCGCTGGGGCGCGCTGCCGGCTTCTCGCTTGATGAGGTCGCGCTCATGTTCGCGTCGGACGGTCGGCCGCGTATCGACCGGAAGATGCTCGCGGCCAAGGCGGACGAGCTGGACAGGACGCTCCGCAAGCTGACCGCCATGCGCGACGGCCTCCGGCACGCCGCGGCCTGTCCCGCGCCGAGCCACATGGAATGCCCCACCTTCCGCCGCATGCTGCGGGCCGCCGCGTCTGGAACGATGGGAGCGCGAAGGAAGAGGGCTCCGCGGCCGCCGTGAAGTCGAGCATCGAGCTCCTCGAACACGCGTCACCGACGCCCCGTACCGGACAGCGGTACACGCACCCAGGACGGACTTTCAACGAACCACCAGCATGCCTGCTCGCTCCGCCGTGGAAGCTCACGAGGTGCGGGCGATGGCGGGCACCCCCCCGGTGATTACCCTTCGGACGGAAGTCCTCCCTCTCTCGTCGAGGAGACCCTCATGAAAGCCGTCGTGCTGAAGTCCTACGGGGATGTGGATGCGCTTGCCGTGCAGGAGATGCCCGAGCCCCAGGTGGGACCGGGCGAGGTGAAGGTGCGCGTCTCCGCCGCGAGCATCAACCCGGTGGACTGGAAGATTCGCCGGGGTGACCTGAAGGCGGGGATGCCCGTGAAGTTCCCCACCATCCTCGGGCGGGACGTGGCCGGTGAGGTCATCGAGGTGGGACCGGGCGTGGACGCGTTCAAGCCGGGCGACAGGGTGATGGGCCTGGTGAGCGCCGGCTACGCGGAGCGGGTCGTCGCACCCGTGGAAGCCTGGGCGAAGGTGCCCGAGTCGATGGACTTGAAGGACGCCGCCGCGTTGCCCCTCGTCACGCTGACAGGCGTGCAGTTGATGGAAGAGGCGGTGAATCCGAAGCAGGGCGACACGGTGCTCGTCACCGGAGCGCTGGGCGCGGTGGGACGTGCCGCCGTCTTCGCGGCGAAGGCCCGGGGCGTGAAGGTCTGGGCCGGCGTGCGCGCCAGCCAGAAGGCGGAGGCGGAGAAGCTGGGGGTGGAGGGCGTGGTCGCGCTCGAAGCCGCCGAGGAGGTCGCGAAGCTGCCCATGCTGGATGCCGTCGCTGACACCGTGGGCGGCAAGGCCGTGGCCGGAGTGCTGGACAAGGTGAAGCCGGGCGGCACCCTGGGCAGCGTGGTGGGCGAGCCTGCGGAAGCGAAGGGACGGAACCTCACCGTGCGCGCCATCTTCTCGCATCCGGACTCGCGCCGCCTCACGCAGCTGGGGCAGAGCGCGGCGAAGGGAGACCTGGTCATCCCCGTCAGCAAGCGGTTCCCCCTGGACCAGGTGAAGGAAGCCCAGAAGCTCGCGGAGCAGGGCGGCGTGGGCAAGGTGCTGCTCACCAACTGAAGACAGCGGCACATCGCCCATGGCCCATGAGCGCGGTCCACGCCCGCGCGCCGCACGCGGCGCGGCTCAGCGCGGGTGGAACTGCTCGATGGTGATCTCCTCGGCCAGCGCGTGGAGGGGCGCTCCGAAGGTGGTGACTGTGGTGAACCAGTGCGTGGTGACGCCGTCGACGCTGAAGGTCAACGGTACCAGCACGGACCCTGCGCTCCCGGGCATCGGCGGGAGGTCGCGCGCGTCGGGGAACGTGAGCACGCGCGCCAGCACGCGCGCGGACTCGGAGTGGGGGCCGCGCAGCCGGGCGTTCTCCCGCAGCCGGTGGAGCAGGAAGCCCGCCACCTCCTGCCAGTTCCCGATGGCAGAGCGCACCCGTCCGGGTGCGAAGACCAGGTCCATCAGGTTGAGGTGCCCGAGCGCGTCTCGCCCCTCTCCCATCAGCGTGAGCGCGCCGACGTTCGCATCGAGCACCGTCGAGGCCGCGTCGAGCACCAGGGCGGGGTGCGGGTCGTGCGCCTTGAGCATCATCTCCGCCGCCTGACGGAGCTCCTTCAGCGCTTCGCTGTTCCAGCCGCCTTCGCCGAACCGTGGCGCGTAGCCGGCCGCCACGAGCAGGACGTTGCGCTCTCGCAACCCGAGCATCAGCGCGTCGGCCAGCCGCAGCACCATGTCCTGGCTGGGCGCCGTCCGGCCCGACTCGATGAAGGCCAGGTGTCGGGGAGACACCTCGGCGTCGAGCGCCAGGCTGAGCTGGCTCTTGCCACGCAGCGCACGCCAGTCCTTCAACAGCGTGCCCAGCTCGCTGCCGCCGCCCGCCGCGACCGGCTTCCGCGCCGTGACGCGCCTGGCGTCCATCACAGCCTTGTCATCGACGTTACGCACGGCAGACCCTCCTCGCGGTTACCCGATGATGAACCACGCCGCACTTCCCTCCGAGGTCATTGCGGGGTGCCCTGCGGAACTGAAGTCTTCGGGGCGAACCCTCACACCGGAAGTGCCCTCATGGATGACCGCCTCGTCTACCGCCTCGATGCCTTCGCCGCCATCTTCATGGGCGCCGTGTTGCTGGTCTGGGCCACGCCCCTCACCACGCTCGCCGGCTGGCCGCTGCCCCCGGCCTTCCTGTTCGGCGTGGGCCTGTTCCTGGTGCCCTGGGCCGGCTTCAATGCGTGGGTGTCCGTCCAGCCGGCAGTCCCCTTGCGCGCCGCGTGGGTGCACCTCGTGGTCGATGCCTCGTGGGTGCTCGGCAGCGGAGCGCTGCTCGTGGCGTACGCACCGGGGATGTCGGGCGTCGGCGTCGCGCTCGTCGCGGGCCAGGCCGTCTCCGTGCTCGGAGTCTTCACGCTCAAGCTCATGGGGGCCGCTCGCCCCCGTCTCGTTCGCGGTTGAGCCGGAGGCGCTGCCGGCTCCACGCGCCGTCACTCAATCGTGGAGTTCGTCACCACGATGGGCGTATCCGAGTGATTCGAAATCTGGGGATGCGTCACGTACCACGAGCCGCCCGTGTTGTTCTTGATGACCGAGCGGTCGATGCGGATGTCGCCCGAGTGGTCGTTGCTGACGAAGAAGATGGCGCTGCCGTGGGCGTTGACCTCGTTGTGCTCGATTCGCGTGCCGCAGAGGGACAGCGTCATCCTGTCGCCATCGTTGTAGATGGCCCCGCCGCTGCCCCCTCCCGGGGTGCCCTCCCTCGCGGGGTTCGCGCCGTTGCCGATGGCCCGGTTGTGGGAGAAGAGGCTGTTGATGACGGTCCACGACACGCCGATGCTGCTGATGCCGCCACCGTTGGAGCAGACTCCGCCGTAGCCCTGCTTGCCACCGAACGTGGTGTTCACCACGTAGACGGGCCGTCCCTCGTACTGGCTGAACACCCGAAGGGCGCCGCCACCGACGTCGGGCCCGACATCGGCACAGGCGTTGTTGAAGAAGCGGGAGTTGATGACCTTCACGCGCCCACCGCGCACCCAGACCGCTCCGCCTCCGTCGAACTCCGTCTCGCTCTTGGAGCTGGCGTCCACGAACGTCAGGTTTTGGAGCGTCAGCCGGGGATGGTCCTGGTTCTGGCAGTGCGCGGTCGTCCACACCTGCTTCTGGTCGCAGGTGTTCATGTAGAGGATGCGGTGCCTGCCCGCTCCGCTGAGCGTCACCAGGCCCTTGCCGTCGATGACGATGTCCGGCCCCTTGTCGTTGAAGACCTTCGCCGTCCTGTCGAGCGTGAGGGTGACGGGCTCCGGTCCGCAGTCGAAGGTGATGACCCCGCCTCTGGCCACGGCCTCGACGAAGGCCGCACTGGTACAGCTTGCCGGAGTTCCCGTACCGACGACGGTGGTGGGCTTGGAGACGTCAGCGAGGCCCGCCTCGGCCGGGACGCCGCACGTGGCCTCCGCATTCGGATTGCCGGCGGGCGGGCCGTCCTTGGGATTGGTCAGCGGGTTGGGCACGTCCACGTCGTCCTGCGCGTCGTCGCCCGAGCAGCCCGCAGCGCAGGCGAGCGCGAACCCCACGGCCAGCGAGAGGACGGCAGGCGCGGACCACGGACGAAGTCTCTTCTGGTGCATCAAGCCTCCGGAATGGCCGCAGTGTAGAGCGGCGATGGAGCAGAGACGAGCGGGTGTGCCTGTCGGGACGGCGCTCAGGCGTCCTCGCCCAGCAGGAACGGCAGCAATTCCTCGGCGCGCCCCAGCACCTCCTGGTCGAAGTCCGGGTGGCGGGGCTGCATGGGCGTGAGGTTGAGCAGCACCGTCCAGGCTCCTGCGTACTTCGCTCCACGGACGAAGTTCGAGGCGGGCGCCACCGTGCCGGACGTTCCCACCGCCAGGAAGAGGTCGCACTCGCGCAGGGCCTTCTTGGCGGCCCACTCCGCGTCCACCGGAAGCGGCTCGTTGAACAGGGTGATGTCCGGACGGAGGGGCTGTCCGCACCGCTCGCACGGCGTTGCCCGCACGTGCTCGGTGGAGTCCTCGAAAGGGGGCAGCCCACACTCCGGGTTGCCACAGCGGGTGCGCAGCAGCGAGCCGTGCAGCTCGACGACGTCCCGGCTGCCTGCCCGGGTGTGCAGCCCATCCACGTTCTGCGTCACCAGGGTGAAGGCGCGTCCCGGCACCGGCCGGGCCTGCCACTCCGCCAGCGCCAGGTGGGCCGCATTGGGAGCCGCGACCTGGAGGTGCCTGCGCAGCGGACCGAACAGGCTCCAGACCCGGGACGGCTCACGGGCCATCATGGCCGCGTCGGGAACCTCCTCCAGCTCTGGCCGGGTCCACAGCCCACCGGGGCCGCGGTAGGTGGGCAGCCCGGAGGCGACGGAGATGCCCGCGCCGGTGAGGACCACGACGTGGCGCCATGCGGTCGCCCTCAGCCGGTCGCGCAGCCGCCGCAGCTCCTCATCGCTCGTGAAGGCATCCGCCATGCGTGGACTCTACGCCGGCACGGAGCGGGAAGCAGTCACGCGAGCCGGACGACGACCTTGCCGACCAGGCCGCCCTTCTCCGCGACCTCGAAGGCGCGCCGGTACTCGGAGAGCGCGAACACGCGGGTGGGGCCAGGACGCAGCTCCCCTGCGTCGACCTTCCGGCCCAGGGCCTCGAGGGCGGCGGTGGGCGATTGGACGATGACGAAGCGGTGCTGCTGGGAGCGGAACGGGTTCTGGAGGGTGGCGCCGATGAGCTTCGCGGGGCCCGGCTCGAGGTCGACGTAGACGCCCCGGGGCTTCAGGAGGACCCGCGCCTCGCTGAAGGGGAGTCGCGTGGAGAGCTCGAGCACCGAGTCGAAGGTCCTTCCCGACTCCGTGATGGCTTCGCGCTTGTAGTCGACGACGGTGTCCGCGCCGAGCTCGCGCGCCAGTGCCACGCCGTCGGTGCCGCTGACCGCGGTGACCTGGGCACCGGCCCGTTTGGCGAGCTGGAGGGCATACGGCCCCAGCCCTCCGCTGGCGCCGTTGATGAGCACGTGGTCGCCCGCTTTGATGCGGGCGGCCTGCACGGCGGCCTGGGCCGCGAGCCCGACGACGGCGATGGCAGCGGCCCCCTCGAAGTCGAGCGACTTCGGCTTCTTCGCGACGACTCGCGCGGGAACGGAGATGCGCTCGGAGAGGTACCCCACCTTCAAGGAGCCAGGGCCGCCGAAGACCGCATCACCGACCTGGAAGCCCTGCACGCCCTCGCCCACCTGCTCCACCACGCCTGCGAAATCGAGGCCCGGCGTCTTGGGGAACTTCGTGCCACTGAGCAGGCGGGCGTCACCACGCCGAATCTTGCTGTCGAGCGGATTGATGGACACGGCGTGCACGCGCACGACGAGGTGTCCACTGCGAGGGGACGTCGGGGCGGCATCCGACAGCGTCAGGACGTCGGGGCTTCCAAAGCGGGAGTAGGTGACTGTTTGCATGAGCCAATGAATAGGCTCGCGAAGTAATTCACGGAACTTGATGTTGGACAGCGCTAGGCTTCACGCCATGAATGTCTCCGCATTCGACCTGAACCACGCGCGCGCACTGCACTTCCTGCTCGAAGAGGCCCATGTCGCCCGGGCCGCGCGGAGGCTGGGAATCACCCCCGCGGCGGCGAGCAATGCGCTGCGGCGCCTGCGGAGCGACTTCGATGACGCGCTCCTGGTCCGGACGGGACGCACGCTGGTGAGGACTCCGCTGGGGGAGCAATTGCGAGGTCCCGCGAGAGAGGTGCTGGCCGCGGCGGGGCGCCTCTTCGACGTGAGCGCGCCCTTCGAGCCCGGCACCTACGACGGCGAGCTCGTGCTCACCACGTCAGACCGGGTGGCCGAAGCGCTCCTTCCGGCGCTCGATGGACTGCTGACCGCGCGAGCCCCGCGAGCCAGTCTGGCGGTACGCACGGTGACGGTCGACGTGGCCAGCTTCCTGAGAGACAGGGGTGGCCTGGCCGTCGTGCCCGACACCACCCGGGAGCGAGGCCTCTCGACGGAGAAGCTGTTCCTGGAGGACTTCGTCTGCGTGCTCCGCAAGGAGCATCCGCTGCTGAAGGGCGCATGGACGCTGCGGCGCTTCGCGGCCGCGGAGCACATCCTCGTCACCCCCCTGGCGCAGTCTCGCCGTGGGGCCGTGGATGACGTGCTCGAAGCGCAGGGGCTGTCGCGGCGGATAACGCGGGTGGTGACGTCGTTCGCGCTGGCGACGCCCCTGCTCGTCTCCTCCGACCGCATCACGGTCCTGCCGCGCAGCTTCGCGCTGGCTCGGACCCGGGATGTGGAGGTAGTCGTTCGGACGCTCCCCTTCGAGCTGTCCCCCATCGTGATGGAGATGGCGTGGCACCCGGGGCACGAGGGGGACACGAAGCACCTCTGGTTCCGAGGCCTCCTCCGGGACGCCGTGCGTGCCGCGGGGCTTCAGACTCCGAAGTGAGCTGCCGCGCCCTGACTAGATGCGGCCTTCCCGGACGAGCGCCCGGGTCTGCGCGAGGGTCGACAGCAGTGCCCGCTTGTAGCCGCGCTCCTCGCTGTCCATGGCGGCCTGCTCGTTCCGCTCCTGCTCGCTCCCCGGCTCCCCGTTCCTCAGCCCCACCAGGCAGTAGAACTTCAGGTGCAGCGAGCCATCGGCACCTTCGAGCACCTGGTTGACGATGACGCCCTCGCGCGGCCCCTTGACCTGGTGGAAGGACACCTTGCTCTGGGGCTCGAAGGTGATGAGCTCCGACACGTCGGCGCCCATGATGGTGGCCTCACGGAGGATGAACTCCTCACCGTCGACAACCACGTCACACCTCGTGCAGGCGCCAGGCGGCAGGAACAGCCTCGCGTCACGCGCCTTGAGGACAAGGCCCTTCCAGAGCTGCGCGCGGGTGAGCGGGAGCTCGCCTTCGGGGTTCACGGGCACGGTCGCGGTTGAATAGATCATGTCGCGGGTCCTCTTCCGGGGTTCGGGTACGGGCAATGAATAGGCCCACCCTGTCATTCACGGAAGTTGATGTTGGAAAGGGACGATGCTTCAGGATGTGAAGGCCTTGGCGTTCGACTTTGGACCCTGGCCTTCCATGCGCTGCCCGGCGCGCGGCACCCACCCTGGATTTTCTGCATCATCTGCCGCCACGCCGGCTCATCTCCCTTGCCTATGAAAAACCCCACCACCGTCACCTCAAGCCCGCGGAGCAGCCGCCGCGTCTTCACGCTCCTCGGAGCCCTCTTCACCAGCTCCATGCTCATGGCCCAGCCCGGCTGCGGCGATGAGGAGCCCCAGCCCCAGCCAGAGCCCCAGGAGCCGATTCGCGTCCAGGTCCTGGCCTTCAACGACTTTCACGGCAACCTGGAGGCCCCGTCGGGCAGCACCGGCCGCATCCGCGTGCCCGCCGCCGATGGTGGCACCGGCGTGGATGTGAACGCCGGTGGCGCGGCCTACCTGGCCCACCACATCCAGGCGCTGCGGCAGGAGAACCCCCAGAACACAGTGGTCGTCTCGGCGGGAGACCTCATCGGCGCCTCGCCGCTGGCCTCCGGCATCTTCCACGACGAGCCCACCATCGAAGTGATGAACCTGATGGGGCTGGACATCAACTCCGTGGGCAACCACGAGTTCGACGAGGGCTTCACCGAGCTGCTGCGCATGCAGACCGGCGGCTGCCACCCGGTGGACGGGTGCCAGGCGGGTCCGACGTTCCCCGGCGCGAGCTTCAAGTTCCTCTCGGCCAACGTGTTCACCGACGTGGCCACCCGGAAGACGCTGTTCCCGGCCTACAACCTCCGCGAGTTCCAGGGGGTGAAGGTCGCCTTCATCGGGATGACGCTGGAGGGCACCCCGCTCATCGTCAACCCCACGGGCGTGTCGGGGCTCACCTTCCAGGACGAGGCGGACACGGTCAACGCCCTCGTCCCCGAGCTGAAGCAGCAGGGCGTGGAGGCCATCGTGGTGGTCATCCACGAGGGTGGCCTGCCGACGGGCTCCTTCGATGAGTGCCCCGGCATCTCCGGGCCCATCAAGGACCTGGTCGAGCGGTTCGACGACGAGGTGGATGTGGTCGCCTCCGGCCACACCCACCAGGCGTACAACTGCATCATCGACGGCAAGCGCGTCACCAGCGCGGCCAGCAACGGGCGCCTGCTCACCGACATCGACCTGGTGCTGGACCCGACCACGCGTGACGTGGTGGAGACGGCCGCTCGCAACGTCATCGTCACGCGGGACACCGCGCATGCCCCGGTGGCGGCCTTCGTGCAGGACGTCATCGGCAAGGTCGCGCCCCTTCGGGACAGGGTCATCGGCCAGACGGCGAGCGGGCTGGCAGCTCCCGTGCGGCCCCTCCCGGCGGGTACCTCGGGGGAGTCCACGCTCGGCAACGCCGTGGCGGATGGGATGCTCGCGGCCACGCGCAGCGAGCAGACCGGCGGGGCCGTCATCGCCATGCAGAACCCGGGCGGCGTGCGCGCGGACATCAACGCGGGGGACATCACCTTCGGTGAGGTCTTCGCCGTCCAGCCCTTCGCCAACAACATGGTGACGTTGACGCTCACCGGCGCGCAGCTTGACACGCTGCTGGAGCAGATGTTCCAGCCGGGAGGTACCTCCATCCTCCAGGTGTCGCAGGGCTTCGCCTTCAGCTGGAGCGCGTCGGCGCCGAGGGGAAGCAAGGTGGACCCGGCGTCCATCACCCTCAACGGCGAGCCCCTCAACCCGGCGGCGAACTACCGCGTCACCGTGAACAACTTCATGGCCGGCGGCGGTGACGGCCTCGCGGTGCTCCTCGAGGGGAAGGACCCGCGCACGGGCCCCATCGACACCGACGTGCTCGAGGCCTACACGCGCGCCAACAACCCGCTGACTACACCGCAGCTGGGCCGCGTCACGCTCCTTCCGTAACGCGAGGCGGGGAGGGGCCTTGCACGGTGGAGGTCCCTCCCTACCGACACAGCGTGGAGAGCAGCGGCCATGGGGCTGACAGGGCAGCTCTCACAGGGGGAAACCCGGTGGGGCCAGTCAGACCAGGAATATCGAAACGGGACGGGTACCAGGAGCCAACATGGGGGGGATTCGTGGGTGGATGCTGGGGGTGATGCTGTGCTGTGCGGCGGAAGCGGCGGGCGGGGAGAAGCCGTCAGAAGCGTGGTCGAGAGAGGCGCAGACAGCCTTCAACGAGGCGAGCACGCTCTGGGATGCGGGCAGGTACGACGAGGCCATTGCAAGGGGAGAGCATGCGCTGGCGCTGCGGGAGGCTGTGCTCGGGGGGGCCCATCCAGACGTCGCCAGGTGCCTGGCACTACTCGGTTCTCATCACCTGCTGCGGGGGAACTCCGTGCGAGCCGAGCCGCTGCTGCACCGCGCGCTGGCGATCCAGGAAGCAGCAATGGGGAAGGTCCACCCGGAGGTCGCCCAAACGCTCAATACCCTCGCCAGGCTCTACTCGGCCCAGTGGCTGTCCGCCCGTGCTGAGCCACTCTACCTGCGTGCACTGGCGATTCGGGAGGCTGCCTTCGGCAAGAACCATCCACTCGTCGCCGAGTCACTCAACCACCTCGCCAACCTCTACCTGGACCAGGATTTGTATGCTCAGGCCGAGCCGCTTTATGCACGCGCGCTGGCGATTCGGGAAGCGGCCCTGGGCAGGGTCCACCCGGAGGTTGCTCAAACGCTCTACGATTTCGCCTGCTTCTACCTTGCACAGGGGCGGTTCGGCCAAGCCGAGTCGCTCTATAAGCGCGCGCTGGCGATTCGGGAAGCGGCCCTGGGAAAGAGTCACCCCCTCGTTGCCGATCCGCTTGAGTGGCTTGCCTCCCTCTACGAGCAACAAGGGCTGTACGCGCGTGCCAGGCCGTACCATGAGCGCGCGCTGGCGATTCGGAAGGCGGCCCTCGGTGACCACCCTCCCGATGCCGCCGACACGCTCAACAAGCTCGCCGACCTCTACTTGTCCCGGCGGTTATACGCTCGTGCCGAGCCGCTCTACGCGCGCGCGCTGGCGATTCGGGAAGCGGCCCTGGGCAAGAGCCATCCCCTGGTCGCCGCGTCACTCTACAACCTCGCGGCCGTCTACCACGCCCAGGGGTTGTACGGTCAGGCTGAGCCGCTCCACGAGCGCGCGCTGGCAATTCTGGAAGCGGCCCACGGCAAGGACCATCCCGATGTCACCTACTCACTCGTCTCTCTTGGCCGCCTCTACATGGTCCAAGGCTTGTTCACTCGCGCAGAGCCACTCTTCACGCGTGCGCTGGTAATTCGGGAGGCGGCCTTCGGTGAGAACCATCCACTCCTCATCGAGCCGCTCAACCACCTCGCCGACCTCTACGCGGCCCAGGGATTGTATGGTCTGGCTGAGCCGCTCTACGCACGCGCGATGACGATTGTGGAGGCGGTCCTCGGCAAGAACCATCCTTTCATTGCCCCGTCACTCAGGGGGCTTGCCCTCCTCTACACGGCCCAGAGGTTGTACCGCCAAGCCGAGCCACTCCATATGCGTGCGCTGGTGGTTTATGAGGCGGCCTTCGGCAAGAACCATCCCCCCATCGCTGAGTCGCTCAACAGCCTCGCCGACCTCTACTCGGTCCAGGGCTTGCACGGCCGGGCCAGGCCGCTCTACGAGCGCGCGCTCGCCATTCAGGAGGCGACTCGCGGCAAGAACCATCCTAGCGCCGCGAAAACGCTCAACCACCTTGCCGTGGTCTGTCTGGCTCAGCACCGCCTCGCCCAAGCCCTGCCGCTGCTCACGCGCGCTTTCGCCATCTCCGAGCAGCGCCTGCGCCAGGAGGCACTCGGCTTCTCCGAGGAGCACCTGGCCCACTTCCTCCAGTTCCTGCGCGCCGACGAGGAGCGGCTCTATGCGCTGCTGCGCGCCCATCCAGACAACGCCCGCGTCAGACGCCTGGCCCTGGGCGCCGCCTTCCTGCTCAAGGGCCGCTCTGTCGAGGAGAGCTCCAACATCTCCCGCACCGTCTACCGGAGCCTGGGTGCGCAAGATAGAGACGCCTTCGAGCGACTGAAGGGGCTGCGCACCGAGCTGGCCCAGCTGTCACTCCAAGGCCCCGGCGCGCTTCCACCCAAGGCCTACCAACAGCGCCTCGATGAGCTCTCCGCGCAGGGCAGTGCCCTCGAAGCCGACCTGGCCCGGCGCTCCGCCCCCTTGCGCGCGCTGGCCGCGCTGCCGCCTCCCGCGGAGATTGTCGACCGTGTCGCCGCGGCCCTGCGCAGGGACGGTGCCCTCATCGAGCTCATCGCGTACATGGACCGCCCGCTCGTGCCCGGGCCTGGCACGCCCAAGCCCCAGTCCTCCGGACACCTGCGCTACCTGGCGCTGGTGCTCTTCCCGGACGCAACCATCCGCTTCCGGGACCTGGGGCCCGCCGAGCCCATCGACCTCGCCGCCTCGCGCCTGCGTGACGCGCTCGCCAATCGCGACGCAACCTTCCAGGCACCCGCCCAGGCCCTCTACCAGCTCGTCTTCCAGCCCCTGCTTCCGCTGCTGGGAGAGACCCGCCGCCTCTTCCTCTCACCGGATGGCCAGCTCGCCCTGGTGCCCTTCGCCGCCCTGCACGATGGCCACCAGTTCCTCGTCGACGCCTTCGACTTCACCTACGTCCCCTCCGGCAAGGACCTGCTGCTGGCCCCCCAGGAAGCGCATCCCCCTGACTCCGTGGTCGTCCTCGCCGACCCGGACTTCAGCGCCCCGCTTCGAGCACCTGCTCACGCCCAGGAGGACACTCCGGCGCTGACCTCGCGCTCCGCCTCCGCCGTGCGCTCCAGGTCCACGCTGCGCGCGGACCTGGCACAACGGGCCTGGGACCTCGCTCCACTGCCCGGAAGCCGCCAGGAGGCCGAGGCCATCCAGCGGCTGCTTCCGCGGGCCCAGCTGTTCCTGGGCGCCGAGGCCACCAAGGAGCGGCTCCTGCGGGTGCCCACCCCCGGCATCCTCCATCTGGCCACCCATGGCTTCTTCCTGGAGGACGCGCCCGAGGCTCCGGCCTCCCGCGCGGTGGTTGACTTCGGTGCGCTGGGAGAGGGCCCTCTCGCGACGTCGGCCGCTGACCCCCTGCTGCGCTCGGGCATTGTCCTCGCGGGCGCGCGAGCCCCGGCGCCCTCCGGTTCCAGTGCCCCGCAGCTCCCGCCTGAGAGCGCGCTGGTGACGGCACTGGAGCTGGCGGGGCTCAACCTGTGGGGCACCCAGCTGGTGGTGCTCTCGGCGTGTGACACGGGGCGAGGGGACGTGAAGCTGGGGCAGGGCGTGTACGGGCTGCACCGGTCATTCCTCGTGGCGGGAGCGGAGACGGTGGTGATGAGCCTGTGGAAGGTGAACGACGAGACGACCCGCGAGCTGATGGAGATCTACTATTCCAACCTGTTGGCGGGGCAGGGCCGCGCCACGGCGCTACGCGAGGCGATGCGCGAGTTGCGGCAGACGCAGCCGCATCCCCACTACTGGGCGCCCTTCATCGCAATGGGCCGGGATACGCCCCTGCGCCTGCCCTGAATGCTCCCGTGAATGACGACGCTTCACCCATCCAGCACCGAGGACTCCCTCTTGAGAAGAACATCCACTCCCCTGCTGCTGGCGCTCGCGCTGTTCGCCGGCTGCACCGCCACCGCTCCCGACACCGGCTCCTTCCAGCTCGCCGTCTCCGTCCCCCAGGCGCTCTCCTCCTCTGACGTCACCCACGTCCAGGTGACGGTCTCCGCCTCCGACATGACGTCCCTCGTCGTCGACCTGGCCAGGTCCAATGGCTCCTGGGGCGGCCTCATCGGCAACATCCCCGCGGGCTC
This sequence comes from Pyxidicoccus trucidator, assembly GCF_010894435.1. Lineage (NCBI taxonomy): Bacteria > Pseudomonadati > Myxococcota > Myxococcia > Myxococcales > Myxococcaceae > Pyxidicoccus > Pyxidicoccus trucidator. The sequence continues at coordinate 16,499 of NZ_JAAIXZ010000003.1, forward strand.
CAACCGCTCCTTCCTTGCACAGGCTTTCGACTCCTCGGGTTCCCTTCTCTTCCAGGGCCAGACTGCCGGCGTCTCCATCTCCGCCAATCAGATCACCGCCGTCGCCCTCATCCTCCAGGAGGTTTCTCCCCCGCCTCCCTATGGCAACGAGGCTCCTCTCATCGACTCCCTCGTCGCCTCCACCACCTCCGTCCAGACAGGTGCCTCTCTTTCCGTCCTCCGTCCCGGCCGGCGCGTGTAACAACTGCCTGCTCACCGTCACCGTGCAGGACGGCCGCGGCGGGCAGACCTCGGGGACGCTCAACCTCTGCATCGCCTCCTCTTCGACCGAGCGCTTCGCTCCCCGCTTCACCAATTTCTACCAGTCCGCCACCTCCACCTCCCCGGGCCAGACGGTGGCCTTTGACGTCACCGCCCTGGACCCGCAGTCCAGCTCCCTGACGTTTGCCTGGACTGCCAACACCGGCTCGCTGGCCACGGCGCAGAACACCGCCAGCACCAGCCACGTCGTGTGGACGGCGCCTTCCTGTGTCTCGGCAAGCACGACGCCCGGCATCACCGCCACCGTCACCAACGCATTCAACCTGACGGCCACCCAGAGCTTCGCTGTCACGGGGTTGCCGGTCTGTGTCCCCTGGACCTCGACTGGCGCCCTGTCCGCGGCTCGCCAGCTCCACACGGCGACGCCGCTGAACAACGGCAAGGTCCTCCTGTCCGCGGGGATTACCAACGTCCCCCTCACGGCGGCGGAGTTGTACACACCCTGAGCCTCGCGAGTCCTCGGGCTCACATTCTCTCGTCTCACCTTTCTCGCCGAAGGTGGAGGAGCCCTCCTCTCCGCGCACGTTGCGCTCCATGTCGGTGACTTCCTCGGGACGCTCGTCCACGAGGAAGAGGATGCGGTCGACGTCCGGGTGGTCGACGCGGAGTGGCGGCCAGACGTTACGTCCTGGGGCTCCAGCGCGGCCACGCTGGAGTCCCCCGGCTCACCGCTCGGGTCCGGTGCGCCGTCCTGGAGGGCTTTTCCCTGCACGCCAACACGCACCTGCTCTTCACCGGGATGGAGCTGTTACGGCGTGTGGCGTCGCGGGTGCCTCCGCCTCGGACAAATCTCACGAGGTGTCACGGAAGCAATCCGAAGGGGTGCGCGCCATGTGGAGCACCTGGGGTTGCCCATGGCAGGTGCGAGCCTGGCCCCAGCGCGAGGGCCACCCTGTCGAGGCTTGCGCCGCCACAGAGCCAACTGGCCCAGACTCCTGCCGCGCACCTGATGGGAGGCGGCCTGGGCATGTGTGTCCCTCAAGGGGCTGCACGGGCTCTACACCGGCCGGGAGCACAAGTCGGGCGCTGGAGCCGCTGGCTATGGACCGCCGTCTCGAGCCGCGGGGCCCGAGGTGGCAGGGCGTTGCCGAGTCATGAAGGGGAAGTAGCACGCGCCCCTGTATTCAACGCCGCCCGAATCAGCACAGTCCTTCAGGTCCACGGGCAGCTTCGTCCAACAACCGCCGTTGATGGCGACCTGCACCTTGCCGGGACAGCGGCCGTAGCCGTCCGGGCGCCGCTGCCCTGGGAAGGGTTTCGGTGGCACGTCTACCGCGATGGAGGGCCACACGGAGGGGGCTCGCTCGGGAGCCACCGGCGCCGTCAGGACGGAGTCCCCGACGGCCACGGTGCCGGCATCCTTCGTCTCTTCCTGCTGCGCGAGGTGCGACGTCGTGGGCTCCTCGGGGGGGCTCACGCTCCGCAGCCCCCCGGCGCTCAGCGCCAGTGCGCCTGCGAAGCCGGCGGCGGCGAACCAGGGCCACCTGCGCATGGGAGGAGGGCGCCGCACCGTGACGCGCTGGGGGAGGGGAAAGAGGCCCGCGGGCCGAGGCTCTTCTCCCGTGAAGAGCGGCGCATCCGCCTCACGTCCCGCGTTGCGCGCGGCCTGCTCGAGCGCTTCCGCCACCTCCCGCGCGCTGCCTCGCGCCTCGGGGCGGGGCGAGAGCATCCGGGACACCAGGGCGCTGAGCTCCGGAATGCAGTGGGGGTTGCAGACTCGCGCCGTCCAGTGCGCCAGCTCCTCGGTGCGCCAGAGCCAGGCCTCCGCCTTCTCCCAGGGGTGCGCGGACGGAGGGTACTTCCCGGTGACGAGGCGATAGGCGGTGACACCCAGGGCGAAGAGGTCATCCGCGGGCCCCGGGGCATAGGGGACGGGCGGGGGCTTTCGGGGGCCGAAGACGAAGCGCCACGCCTCGGGCGAGCGGTAGGACGGGGTTCCGGGAGGAAAGAGCTGAGAGGTGAGGGTGGAGGCGCCCAGGTGGTGTCCTGAGCCGAAGTCCATGAGGAAGGCCTGGCCGTCCGCGCGGCGGACGCGGACGTTGTCACCCTTCACATCGCGGTGGAGGCCTCCGGCCGAATGGGTGGCGTCCAGGGCGCGGGCCAGCCGGGCCAGAAGCTGAAGCACCTGCCGCGAAGACGGGCGCTGTGCCTGGGCCCAGTCATAGAGGGAAACGCCTTCGACCCACTCCATGACGAGCCAGGCGTAGGAGACGCCCTCGTGGGGCTGCCAGTGGCCACTGTCCAGGAGGCGTGGGACGGCGGGGTGGTGGACGCGGGAGAGCAGCTCGGCCTCGCGCGCGAAGCGCGCATTCCCTGGGTAGAGGGCCAGCTTGAGGGCCACGACGTGCGCGGCCTGCTGCTCTGCGAGCACGGCGCGGTAGACGACGCCGTAGGCGCCCCGGCCGCGCTGCTCCAGCAGCTGCCACGGGCCGAGTCGCGTCCCCGAGGGCAGGCTTGCCGGATCGAGGTAATCAGACGCCATGAGGTACCTCGTGAGGCGGTCCGCACCGCAGCCGAGGAGACTACTCGCGAGGTAGTGGAACTCCAACACCATCCAACGAGTATCCGCGGCGGCTGAAGCACCAGCCGAGGACTTGCTGTGGTGACACGCCGGACACGGGCCGGGCGTGCCGCCTACAGCTCGCGGTCCGCCTCTTCCTGGAAGGCGCGGTACTCGTCGCGCGTCGTGTGCTCCAGCGCCTTGGCGCTCAGCTCCTGAAGGCTGCTGGCGAGGACCGTCTCCGTCCCGGCAGTACGAGCGTCGGTGCGGCTACATGACTCCCAGCGCGTGCGGCGGGCCCACGTGCACTTGAGCTACGAGGCGCCCTGAAGAGCCCCGGATGCTGCCCAGGTGTGGGGTGGGCAGCCAACGGACGCCAAGAGGCGGTGACTCCAGGAACCGGGGCCCCTGAGGCACCCGCGCCAACCCGGGGCGAGGGTCCTCAGGCGGCCCGCCTGCTCCGGGCTCACGGCGGGGCTATTGGCCTCCCGTGCCGGTGCTCCACAGCGGCTGCCCCGACGGCGAGTAGATGACCACGTTGCCGTCGTTCTGGACCGCCAGGCTGGAGCCCGGGTTGCCATACGTATTGGTGTGCCAGATATACCGGCCGAGGCCCGTATAGATGACGAGGTTGCCATCGGTCTGCATGTACGTGCCGTAGCCCGCCTGGTTCGCGGTTCCAGACGACCAGATGGCGGTATGGGAGGAGCCGGTAGGCGAGTAGGTCACCTTGTAGAGGCGAAGGTTCCCGTCCAGCGCGTGTTGGAGATAGAAGCGGGAGTCGCACGACCAGAGAGTTTGACCCCGGTCGAGGCCCTTGCCGGCGGGAAGATGGCCGCAGCCCCCCGGAGAAACCGCGTTCGTCCAGACGCGGCTGCCGTACTGCTGGGTGGCTCCCTCCATGTCGCTTTGAGACAGGGCCGAGGTGTTGGTCCCGCCGCAATGGGGGTACATCATGATGGAGCCGCTATCGTAGGGAGTGATGGGCCGTCCCCCTCCGCTCTCCGTGCACGAGGAGCCGGCCTGGCTGAACTCGTGGCTGAATCCGAGCGCATGACCCAGCTCGTGCATCAGGAGGCCTGACAGCGGCCAGCCGGTGCCGGGGTTGAACGCCACGCTGTAGATGGTGAGCGTGCGAAGCTCACGCGGCGTGGAGGGAGGGAGCGCCCGGGCAAGGGTTGTCGTGCTGGTGGCGTAGTTGACGTCGAATTCAACGTTGGTGTTCGCGCTGGTGCAGTTGGCGTCCTGGCTCGGGACGTAGACGAAGTTGACGAGCGCCTTCGCGGCCCAGGCGGCGCCAGCGACGCTCATGGCGTTGATGACGGCCTGCTTGTTGTTGTTGAAGTTGTTGCTGATGCAATAGGTAATATTGAGCTTCTTGTTGTCTGGCCAGACATCGTCGGCGTACGCGTTGTACGGGAAGGCGGTGAGGGCGCCGTTCGGCGGATACATGCGCTCCCAGGCCTGCCGCAGCTCACCGATGCTATACGCAGACATGTCACCGTCGTAGACGTACACGCCATCCGCTTCCTGGTGGACGGTGCCGAGGAACTCCTCGAACGTGACGGTCCGTCCGGCGGTGGTGGTGACCGGCTCGCCAGCCGCCTCATCGGGTGCCGCGTCGCAGCCGCCGCAGACAATGCTCATCGCCAGTGCGGCGCGTACAAGGGTCCTGGACTTCTTCATGGGTAGGTCCTTCCGATAGACGCGACGGAGCCGGGCCCAGCCACGCGCATCGGCTGCGTGCTCTGGCCCCTACCGTCGAAAGTGATGAGCCGGCCCGGCCGACAATGATGCAAAGAATCTTCGGGCCGCCCGAGCTCTGTGCTTTGCGGTGGAGACCCTGGGCACCTTCGGGGATGACCGCATCGGCTCCGAGCGGCACTCCAGCCGCGAGGGCGAGCTGCCCGAGCGGGCCGGTGAGCAGCTCTCCCTGAACATCCATTCGCGGGGGCTGCTTCGGTTCCAGCACAGCCGAACCCGCCCCCGAGCTTCGAGCGGGCTATGGCTTCGGCTCCAGCCCGTGCAGCGGAGCGTCTCGGCCCAGCGCGATGAAGGGAGCCCAGTAGTGCGGGTGGGGCTGGGTGGCCCGCAACCAGAGCATGGCCTCGCGCAGGGCGGTGGCGCGGCCCTGACCCGCGAGCAGTCTCTGGTAGTAGGCCTCCATCAAGTGCCGGGTGGTGTCGTCGTTCACCTTCCACAGCCCCATCACCACCGTCTCGGCCCCCGCCAGCACGAGCGCGCGGCGCAGCCCGTAGACGCCCTGGCCTGGCTTTACGTCGCCCCGGGCGGTGTCGCAGGCGGATAGCACTACCAGTTGGGTGCCCCACAGGTTGAGGCCCGCCAGTTCCAGCGCCGTCGCCAGCGCGCTGTCGGGCGGGGACTGGGGCGCGCCGGAGGCGGAGGGCGCCGGCGCATTCGCCCCCGCGAAGAGCAGGCCGGAGCGCAGCAGCGGGTCCGAGGGGCGTGGAGCAAGAGGGGCCTCGCCCAGCGCACCGAAGCTGCCGACGGCGCGGGTATTCGTAGAAGCCGGGGCGTCATCCAGAAAGAAGCCATGCGTTGCCAGGTGGAGGATGCCGGGGGTGGGCACTTGCAGCAGCCGCTGTTTGGTGGCCTCCGGGCCCAGGAAGAGCTGGGCCTGGGGCAGCAGGCGCTTGATGGCCTCGGCCTCCTGGCGGGAGCCTGGCAGGGGGACGAGGTTCCAGTCCCGCTGCGCCAGCTCCTCACGCCGCGTGGAGAAGAAGCGATCAACGGAGGTGGAGCGCTCGGCTGGCGCGGGAGCCTCTTCCTTGGAGCGCGCGGGTGCCTGGGGTGGGGCGCTGAAGTCAGGGTCGGCCAGGACGACGACAGAGGAAGCGGGGACAGGCTGCTGGGGGCGAGGCAGCAGCTCCTTGCCGGAGGTGAGGTAGGTGAAGTCGAAGGCCTCCACGAGGAAGCGCTCGCCGTCGTGCAGGGCGGCGAAGGGCACCAGGGCCAGCTGTCCATCCGGCGAGAGGAAGAGGCGGCGGGCCTTGCCCAGCAGTGGAAGCAGGGGTTGAAAAGCGAGCTGATGGAGTGCCTGGGCCTGAGCCTGGAAGGTGGCCTCGCGGTTGGCCAGGGCGTCTCGTAGGCGCGAGGCGGCGGAGTCGATGGGTTCGGCGGGGCCCAGGTCGAGGGTGCGAATGCTGGCGTCCGGGAAGAGCACCAGCGCCAGGTAGCGGAGGTGGGGCTCTGGGACGCCGGGCCCGCGCGCGAATGGACGGTCCTGATAGGTGATGAACTCGATGAGGGCACCGTCCCTGGGCAGGGCCTGGGCGACCCGGCCGACGATGTCAGCGGGAGACGGCAGCGCGGCCAGCGCGCGCAGGGGGGCGGATTGCCTGGCGAGGTCGGCTTCGAGGGCATCCCCCTGCGAGGCAAGCGCTTTGAGCTGTTGTTGGTGGGCAGTCAATGGGAGCGAGCCAGGGCCCTGGAGCGAGCGACTCGCCAGCTGGGTGCGCAGCCCGCGCAACCGCTCGAAGGTTTCGCGCTCCTGGGCGCCCAGGCGCTGGTAGACAGCACGGTAGATGTCCGCCGTCTCCTCGACGGAGCGGCCTTTGAGCAGCAGGGTGGCAGACAGGGCCATGCGCCTGATGCTGGCGTTTTCGGGGTGTGCGCGCAGCAGCGCATAGAGCAGCTCCTCGTCGGTCCGCAAAAGCTGGAGGAAGCTGGCCAGGCGCGCCTCGGAGAAGCCGAGTGCCTCCTTGCGCAGGCGCTGCTCGGACATGGCGAAGGCGCGCGTGAACAGCGGGACGGCCGCGCCGAGGCGCTTCTGGCCCACCTTGAGCAGGGCGAGGTGGTTGAGTGAGACGGCGACGTAGGGATGGTTCTTGCCAAGGGCCGCTTCCCAAATGGCGAGTGCGCGCTCGACGAGCGGCTCGGCCCGGCCGTACAACCCCTGCTCACGGTAGCGATTGGCAAGGTTGTTGAGCGAGGTGGCGATGCTGGGATGGTTCTTGCCGAGGGTCGCTTCGTTGATGGCGAGCGCGCGCTCGAAGAGCGGCTCGGCCCGGCCGTGCAACCCCTGCGCAGCGTAGACGTTGGCGAGGTTGTTGAGCGAGTTGGCGACGTAGGGGTGGCTCTTGCCCAGCGCCTCCTCCAAAATGGCGAGCCCACGCTCGTAGAGCGGCTCGGCCCGGCTGTACAGGTGCTGGGCCACGTAGAGGTTGGCGAGGTTGTTGAGCGCGATGGCGACGTAGGGATGGTTCTTGCCGAAGGCCTCCTCCCAAATGGCGAGCGCGCGCTCGCGGAGCGGTTCGGCCCGGCCGTACAGCCCCTGGGAATGGTAGAGGCCGGCGAGGTCGTTGAGCGAGTTGGCGACGTCGGGATGGTTCTTGCCGAGGGCCCCTTCGCCAATGGCGAGCGCGCGCTCGAAGAGCGGCTCGGCCCGGCCGTACAACCCCTGCGCACGGTAGATGTTGGCGAGGCCGTTGAGCGAGGTGGCGATGCTGGGAGGGTTCTTGCCGGGGGCCGCTTCGCCAATGGCGAGCGCGCGCTCGAAGAGCGGCTCGGCCCGGCCGTACAACCCCTGAGCATCGTAGAGGTTGGCGAGGCTGTTGAGCGAGGTGGCGACGTCGGGATGGTTCTTGCCGAGCGCCGCTTCCCGAAGGGTGAGCCCGCGTTGAAGCAGTGGCTCGGCTCGGGCGAAGTTCCCCTGGGTTTGCTGCAACCCACCGAGCAGGTCCAGACAGCTGGCGACGTCTGGATGCGAGGCCCCGAGCACCGCCTCCCGCAGCACGCGCGCATGTTCACCCTGCGCCACAGCCTCGGCGTACTTGCCCGCCTTTTCGAGTGTTATCGCTTTGTCATAGGCCGTCTGCGCTTCCTGCAGCCGTGCATCCGGCGGGTTCTCCCCGGCCGCCGCTTTTGCTGCACAGCACAGGGCCACCACTGCCATCCACACGAGAACCTGTCGCATGTCTCCCCCTTGGGCCCACAATACGGCCATCCACCGTTCAACAGCCTCCACCCCAAGAGCCGGTGACCCGCAAAGTCATGCAAGAACATCCGCGGATTCCTGCTCACGCCGCACCGTGGGGACACCAAGGGCGCCTATCTCCCTGGTTTTTCTGCATGAACGTCCAGGTCAGCGCATCGGTGGCGAGCGCGGGGCGTAGCTCCTCCTCGCGCAGGTCGTCCGGGTCCTGCCGCTGTCGCACCGCTCCGTGCGACACTTCCGGTGCATGTTCCCCGAAGACCCACCCGTCGTGCTTGGCCGCAGTCGAGCCTGGCGCCTCCAGCTGTTCGCCTGGCGCGTCGTCATCGCGCTGTCGGCCCTGTTGCTGGCGCGGTCGACCGAGGACCTCTCCATGCCCGGCGCGCTGCGCTGGACGCTGGTGGGCGTGGTCGCGCTGCTCGCGGTGAGGCCGTCATGGGACCTCAGCCGCACCGTGAGCCTCGACTCCCTTTATCTGGAGCGAGGCTTCTCCCGCCAGGCGTGGGTCGACCTCACCTCCGTGCAGCTCGGGCCCCGCGAGAGCCCGCGGCGGGGGCCCTCCCTCGGGAGCGTCACGCTGCACTTCAAGGGCCATTTCGGCGACAAAGCCGTGTCCTTCGGGCGCGAATGGCCGCTGGAGAAACTCCTGGAGGTAGCGCTCTCACGCGCGTCGCTGTGCGTGCAGCTCTCGCGGGCACGCGAGCGCATGGAGCGGGAGCAAGGCCTGAGCTTCGGTGCGCTCCGGCTGGAGCCGGACTCGCTCGAACATTGGGAGGGAGGAAAGCCCGTGCGCCGCGCGGCGCGGGCGGACGTGCGTGGCGTGTCGCTGGAGCTCTCCGACCACGACGCCACGATGCGCATCGAAGTGGCTGGATGGGGGACATGGCACGTCCCGCTCGGAGAGCTGAGGGACCCGCATGTGCTGGCCGCGCTCCTGGTGGGCGATGAGTTCGTTCTGAGGTATTCCGCGCCGGCCTCACCGCCCCCCGCCAGGACGGACCGGAAGTCAGGCGCCTGGCGAGAGCTCCCGATGACGTGCCTGGTCGTCATGGTGGGACTCATGGTGGGGGGGGGTAGGACTCCTCCACCTCGAGGAGCTGGCCCTCGAGGGCTGGGAGAGTCAGGGCTGGCAGCCCGTCCCAGCGGAAATCGTCACATCCCGCACCTGGGAGCATCAGCCCATCCGGAATCGGACGACGACCGAGCGACTGGGAGCAATCACCTACCGCTTCGTCTTCAACGGCGTCAGCTATACGGCGGAGCGCTTCACCGTGGACGGAACGAGCGCCCGAGACGCAGAGCGCCTCGTTCCGGGCCAGCGAGTCACCGCCTACGTGCCGCCGGAACACCCCGAGCGCGCGGTGCTCGCTCCCGGCATGCCCCTCGTCAAGGTCATCATCGGTGGAGCCCTGGCCCTGACCTTCCTGGTGTTGTCGGTGCTGTACGGGCTCACCACCCTCGCCAAGATTCTCGGCTTGGACTCGTGGCCCTTCACATTCAAGGCCCGGGCGCGCGGCCGTTCATGACACCCGCGACACCCCAAGCTCAGTCCTCCAGGCCGGCGACGACCTGGTCGACCAGGGCGTTCAGCGCCGACTGCTGCCGTGCCGTGAAGTACGTCGGGGCCTCGTACCGCGAGACATCATGGCGCAGGTAGCCCATGTACGTGCGCGCGCGCGCTCGCGCTTCCGGGGTGGCCGGGCGCAGTCCCCGGGCGTGGTTGGACAGCAGCAGGTTCAGGCCCCATGCCGTCGCGTCGTAGCTCCAGCGGACGGGAGTCCGGCCGGACGCGGCCTGGACGAGGAGATAGGGGTGCTCGCTGACGGGGCCCTCGCTGGCGAGCGCCGCCGAGTAGAGCATGGTGTACGCCGAGTGCCGCCCCAGCCCGGCGTGCTTGACCAGCTCGGGGAAGTAGAAGGTGAGGGTGTTCTGGCGCAGGGGGTCCAGCGACCAGGACAGGTACATCCAGGTGGAGCCGCTGGGGGCGTGGATGGGGCGGAGGTCCGAATTGCGTGAAGCGATGGTGGCCTCGGCGGCGCCCACGTCCCACCACAGGTCCACCACTTCTCCCGGCACCCGGTCCTGCAGTCCGGAGCGCAGCACATGCAGGCCCGCCAGCGCGGCCATCCACTTGCGCGCCTGGAAGCAGGGCTCGGGCGTGGTGTGGAAGCCCTCCACGCCCTCGCAGATGCGCCCGGCCCCCTCGGGCCCTTCCGTCAGCTCATGGAGCACGCGGTGGTCGTGTCCACGTGTGCGCTCGCCCGCCGGACGATTGCCGCGTCCGAGTAGCCGAAGTGGGCCAGGTCCCACCCGTCGCTGTTCACATGGCACTGCGCGCAGGCCGCCCGGAAGGCGGCGAGCCCCTCTTCGGGGACAGCGCCGGGCGGGCAGACCCCCACGTCCGCCGCGGGCCGTGCTTCCTCCTCGTTCGTCTCGAGCCTGAACGTCAGGGAGGGGCCGCCGGAGACGGATTCGAGGAGCACCCGCTCATCCACTTCGAGCTGGCACGGAGGGATTGGCTCGCCTGGGTGCTGTGCGCTTCGTACCATCCGCCCTCCACCCTTCACCGGATCACCGAGCGGAGCCTCTGAATGCAACCGGCGTTTCACCATCTGGAGAGAGACGCACAGCGCAGGCGCAGTGCGCTGTGGGGACTGCTCGCGGGCCTGTCGGCCGCATTGCTGAGCTGTGGAGTGGGGGAGGGCGAGTCGACTGAAGGCACCCTGACCTCACACGCCGGACTCGCGGACGGCTACAACCTCGTCGTCACGGGTGTGAGCCCGACCACCACGGCCCCGGGCAGTACCGTCATCTTCAGCGCGACACTCAAGAACACGGGGACGGTCGCGACTCCGGCAGGCGTCATCCATGGCGTCTCGTTCTGGGTGAACGGCACCCAGGTGTCGTGGTCGGATACACACACGACCTCCATCGCTCCCGGCGCAAGCGTCACGCTCAGCGCCAACCATGGCCCGACGGGAACCCGGGAGTGGACCGCGCCGGGCACCGCTGGCACGCACACGCTCCTCGCGCACGTCGACGACATCAACCGCCTGAAGGCCGAGACCGACGAGAGCGATAATCAGTACGACACTCCGCTGAGCGTAACGGCCGCGACCTGCTCGGACCGGGTCCAGAATGGGACCGAGACGGGCGTCGATTGCGGTCCCGACTGCGGTCCGTGTGAGTGGCCATTCACCGCGGTCTCCCGGACGGCGCTCCGGCAGTCGGCGAGGAAGGTCTATGCGCACTGGCACTACTATCCGGTGTCGCTCGACAACTACAACCCGACGTCCAATGACTACTACGAGCGCAACTACATCGCCGTCAACGGCGAGGGTGGAGCGCACGCGGCGTATGGCGGCATGATGCGAGAGCGCCCGCTTCCGAGGCTGACGCGACCGGAGACGGATTGGCGGCTGCGCGACGCGAAGGACGAAATCGAGCTCGCCGCGAGAATCGGCATCGATGGCTTCTATCTGAACCTGTGGACCGACAGCGACGTGAACAACGGCGCCGTGTGGACCCGGGCGAAGACCGTCGTCGACGCGGCCTCCCAGGCCGGTGGCTTCGACATCGTTCCCAACTTCGACCTGACGATTCTCAATACGGGAAGCACGTCGGGGGACCAGGACATGATGATTCGCATCCTGGGGCAGTTGAAGGGCTATTCAGCGCTCCTGCGACGCCCCGATGGGAAGTATGTCGTGGGCCTGTTCAATCCCGCCGCACAGGGCCGGACGGCTGCTTTCCACGCCACCTTCAAGCAGCGCGCTTCGACTGAGCTGGGCATGAGCCTGTATCTGGTGCCTGTCTTCCTCGGGACGGGAAGTACGGCGCTCTTCGAGGAGTACAAGACGGTCGCCGACGCCTACGCGGGATGGGGGACCGCCGTCCCCATCACCACGGCCGGGTACTCGGGAGGCCTGAAGACGAAGGCGGCCGGGTATGGGAAGCCGTGGATCCACCCGATGAGCAGTCAGGACTACCGGCCCAAGGACAAGGCCTTCTGGGAGGCGAAGAACTCACAGACGCTTCGCTCCATCTGGGAGAACGTGATTGCCGACGGCATGGACCAGGTTCAAATCGTGACCTGGAATGACCAGCACGAGCACCACAACATCCGGCCCTCGACTGGCAAGCAGTGGCCCGCGTACGACATGACCGCGTATTACATCCAGTGGTTCAAGACCGGCACCCGGCCGACCCTCGAGCGCGACGTGTTGTATTACAACCACCGTATCCACCATCAGTCCCTGGTGCCCACGAAACAGACCTCGGCGAATCTCGCGGGCTGCCGGGCGGGGTGCCCGGCGACGAACGAGGTTGAGTTGGTGGGCTTCCTGAAGTCCGCGGGCCGGCTCGAAATCACCCAGGGCGCGACGACCTACGGTGAGGACGAGACGGCGGGCGGTGTGCAGGTCGTCAAGACGGCGATGACGGTGGGCACTCCGACCTTCAGGCTGAAGCGCGCGGGAGCCACCGTCGTGCAGTTCCAGAGCATGCACGGAATCGTCGGCTCCATCGACTACCAGGACTTGCTGTACCGGGCCGGGAGTTCGAGCCGCGCAACGCTCCCGTCGTGCGCGGTCTCCTGTGCGAATGGTGAAGCCCGCTGCCGGATGTGCCCTGGCGAACCGATGTGGCTGAAGCGCTGAACGACACGACAAGGTGTCTCGAAGACCCGACGAGCCAGCGCACGGCTCGTCGGGTCTCCCTTCAACCCTCCTACCCATCGTCGGGTTCTACGCGCAGCGCGGCGAGCTCGGCCAGGCGCGGAGCAGGTCTCTGGCGAGTGGCCATTGAGCCCTGCCCACGTCCCCGGTGGCTCGTCCGTCACTTCGCCTCGCTCCATGCCCGCTCAACACCGGGCAGGCCGTTTCCTGCTTCGCGGACGCGCACCAGTCCGCGCACTGTCTGTTTTGTCGCCTGGAGCTATGGCGTTGTCGGTGCGATTCCGAGGCACTCCTCGCTGTATTCCACGACCGCATAAGGGGTTCTGCGGCCAGAGCGCAATGGCGTACTGCCGCAGAAGCACCGATCCGAGCCGACCTCCGTGGTGTAGGTGGCGTCGCTGTAAAAGACGGTGAGAGAATCAGTCTGGCAGATATAGAGTTGGTCCTCGCGCGATGCCAAATCGGACTGTGCTCCCATGTCAGCTTCGTCCGCTCCACAGCCGAGCTGAACTCCGACGACGGCAAGACCCAGAAGCAATAGCGAGCGCATTCTTCCTCCCTGAGGGATGAGGTGTTCCAGGCAATTGCTGCGTGGGTATGGTGCCACAAAGCCTCATGCGAGTGGGTAGGGGAGGGGTATTTCATGGCGAGCGCAACACTTCAGCTCCCTTGGAAGAGCTGCCATCGGAGCGCGAGGGGGCTTGATTGGCCCGACGAGGTCATGCTCCGGTGCGCCGAGGCGGAACTGGACTTACAGCAGCTCGCCCCCAGCGCGGACTGAGGACCTGGCAGAGGCTGTCAACGGCGGGAGACTTTGAAGGTTCCACCGATGTTGAGGACGGCGGTCCCCTCCCGGCCACCCGCATTGACGCGGAAGGTGAGCCTGTCGGACCAATGCAAGATGTCACCATCCTTGATCCCCCCAATAGTCCCGTGGAGCTGGTAGTAGATGGGCACGGTGTGGTGCCCGTTCTGGCCTAGCTTCTTCGTGGCTGTATGCCAGACCATTCCAGACTCCTTCATGTCTCCGACAGCGATGGCCACGAGCTTCTGCGAAACCTTGAACCCCCAGTTGACGTTCTTGAAGCGGCAGTTGTAGCGGGCGCTGAAGATGCCGTTCCGGTCTGTGAAGACGTGGTTCGCCTCGTCGCATTTGACAACGTCATACTGCGGCCCATTTCCGTTGGGCTTCGGTATGAAGGTTTGAACGTCTTCTTCCTCTACGGCGCCCTGCAGGCTCTTCGTCAACGCCTCCGCCTCGGCGGCCGGCATCGGCTGGTCCCAGGTGATATCGAGCGTGGTACCGGAGGTGCGGACCTCTGAACGAGTCTGCGCGTTGGAACCCGGCTCCCCGGCCGTCGCGGTGAGCGGCGTGCCGGAGATCAGCAGTGTTCCAACCAGTGCTGCCAGAAACCTTGCGATTCTCATGGGAAAGCTCCTTTCTCGCTGGGTGACCGGAAACTTGAGGCTCCTCTCATTTGGGAAAATCCCCCGCAATCCTGGGGGATTCCGTTGCGCTTCGGATGGGAGAGGAGCTCTCCGGTTGCCAATGGACGGCGGGGCAGGCACCGCCTTGCATGTCCGCTGCACGTCTTCTCTCCACGGCGTCTTGACACCGAGGCGAGGCGCCACGAGACAGGGCGAGCGGGCAGGCGCCAGCGCAGCCCTCGCGACCGACCTGCCTCCTGGCCGCGAGGACGCTCTCACGATTGTGGGCTGCTGACGCGGCTGGGCCCCTTCGAGCGACGTCGCTAGAGCAGGGTCAGCGAGAACTGGAGATGCTCCATGTCGGGGATGGAGGTCAGCGCGGTTGCGCCGGGCTTCCAATCCACCTGGAGGGTGCCTTCGGAAGGAGGCCCCTGTCGCTCGAACTCGATGCGGTAGGTGTTTTCGAAGACACGGGCCTTCTCATCCAGCTCCGGGCCGAAGGAGAGGGGCCACCCGGGGGGCGTCTCAGGGCCCGCGACGATGAGGACGTGCTCATCCACCATGAGCCCATCGCGCTCGTCGAAGACGCGCACACGGAACCACGGATGGACCTCTGGGATGGCCCCCTCGGGAACGTCCCAGGACAGCCTTGTCAGTTCGATGAAGAAGTTGAGCTGGAGGAACTCCAGCTTCTCGCCGGGCTTCGGGGCGACGCGGACGTGCAGGCGGCGCTCGAGGAGCGGCTCGGAAGGTGAGAGGACGGTGGTGGTTTCGGCGGAGGCCGGCGCTTCCACCTGGTCGTAGCCCGGCCGGCAGGCCGTCGTCAGGAGTGCGAACGCGAGCCCCAGGAGGGACGTGAGGGAGCGTGGGGTCATGGTGAGGAGACCTCCAGCGTGAAGCCCTTGGGCAGGTCGCTCGTGCCCTCCACGTGCGCGCTGGCCACCGCCGTCCACTCCACGTCGACCGTCCCGGGCGAGACGTTGTCCTGGACCTCGAAGTCGACTGCCTTGTGCCACTCGCACGCCGCGTCGAGCGGACATTCTTTGGACAATCCCGCGCGTAGCTCTATCACGGTGGTGTCATCAGGGCCTCCCAGCACCACGATGGGGTCAGGGCTCGAGGCGCCCTGCAGTGATGCCCGGAACCACGGCCGCTGGGGCAGGGTGGGGTCGGTAGGCTTCCAGCGCGCGGAGATGCGCACGGACAACTCCCCCCACACCGAAGTGTCCTCGGGCTTCGCGGCCGTGGCCCGGATGACGAGGTGGCGCGTGGCCCTGGGGGCTTCGGTCGACAGGCTGAAGGGTGGGCCCGCGTGCTCCTCTGAGTGGAAGTCCGGCGAGGTGGGCTCCGAGGTGGCCAGCACACTGGCACTCGCCCCGAGCAGCGCGAGCCGCGCGGCCCAGGCGCGCAGCCGCGAGTGCCTTGGGGGAAAGGAAGAAGACTCAAGGCGGGGAGAAGGACTTGCGCGATGCATGGGCTGCGGCGGCTCCGTTGTCGAGGCTCCCCGCGCCAGGCCACGCTCGGGAGCGGCGGGAGTGTAGAGCAATCCAGAGGCCACTCCTCCCCAGGGGGGAATGCAGCCCTGGAAGTCCCCTGTGGGGGCCGCGCCTGACATGGGCGTCATGGATGAGCCCACGCAGACAGGACACCTGCGGCGCGGGAAGCCGTCTCGTGCCGGGCGGTGAATCCTCACACCCTGAGCCATCCGGACGTCGCGCAGGATAACGTTTCGTGCTTTTCGATATTTCCACGAAAATCGAGTAAAGCGCTTCGCGGCAGGAAGGGCGCCGGCCGTGTAGCTCGCGGGCAAGGCCGCCCTGATGGCACAGCCGACAGGCTGTCGCATTCATTGAGTTGCAACAGACATTCCACTGCGCATGCTGCGCGGTGTCATGCAGCCACGGGCTGCAAGCGGGAGACGTATGCGGAAGCTGTCCATGGCGGGCGTCATGCTGTGCGGAGCACTGGTGTCAGGGTGCCAGGGAGAAGAGTGGGAGCAGCGCGCCCACGAACAGCCCGGCGGCACCGGCACCGAGGCGTCCGTCGCGTCCACCCGCCAGGCGGTCATCTCCCCGGCGCTCGAGTTGTCGCTCGCGTGCGTCGCGACGTATGCCAACGCGGGGACCTGCGACTGGGCTCACTGGAGCGAGCTGTGGGAGACGTGCAAGACCTACGAGCACGGGGAGCTCGAGGACGGCCTCTTTCTAGATGAGGTGCAGTCAGGTAACTGCACGGCGGCCAACTGGCCCGCGCTGCGCGAGCAGCTCATCACCCCGCGCCCGCCGCTCGTCCGCGTGCGCGAGGCCTGCAATGGCAGCTCCCAGGTGATTCAGGAGGCCGGGTCCAACGGCTGCCACACGCTCGCGCAAGCCGCTGGCGCCTCCTACGTCGACGTGCCGCTCGGCAAGGCCGTGACGCTCCATGCCGGTGTGGACTGTACCGGGGCCTCGGTCACCGTCGAGACCGACACGAACCTCTGTGAGACTTCGTTCGGGAGCGGCGCCAGCGCGAACGACAACGTGCGCTCGTTCCAGGTTCAGGACGTCGTGGCGCCGCCATCGGCGCACCGCTATGACTGCGCCCCCGAGGAGTTGACGTGCGTCGAGAACGACAACATCCGATTGGGCTCCATCAACCGGAAGCACACCGTCAAGGTCGTCCGCGTCACCCTCGCGGGCAGGTCCACGCCCGAGCTGTCCTCCATCCGAGGCAGGGTCAATGACATGTACGCCTTCTTCGCCGTCGCGTCTCACGGCCAGGTGGGCCTGGAGAGCATCGTTTCGCAGACCGTGGCGGTGACGGCGGGCAGCACCTGCACGGCGGCGAAGAAGCAGGCCGTCGGGCAAGCCAACTCGAACAAGGTCCTGACCGTGTATTCGATGCCCAGCGGGCTGTGTTCCACCTCGAACGCCGGCTCGCGCAGCATCTACCTCAATGGCAACCTGTTCCGGGACTACACCCACGAGACCGGGCACGTCCTCGGCCTCGCGCACGGCAACACGCGAGACCCGTCGACCGGCACGGTCACCCAGTACGGTGACGCGAGCACGTTCATGGGCAAGTTTCCGTCGGATAACTACAACCTCCCTCAGCTCCACTGGCTGGGGTGGACGAAGAAGGAGGAGCTCATCAAGGTCAACTCGGCCATCGACAACGGTGGATTCATCGACGTCACCCTCCGTCCGGTGGGAAGCAACGCCGAGAGCACCAGCAGCCTCCCGCTGGGCGCCGTCTGGGATATTCCCGGCACCGAGCCCAAGATGCGGCTGTTCATCGCCGTACCGAAGGCGCGCCTCAACGACACGAACCAGATTGAGGGCGGCACGGTAATCGTCTACCGCGCCCCCAGGTGCGAGGGTTGCACGGGCATGTCCATGGGTACGACGACGATGGCGCGGTTCAGCGCCAGGTCCGTCAATGCGCACGCAGCCAGCGGACTCCTCATCAAGCCGGTGGGCTACACGAGCAGCGTCGTCCAGGGCGTCGAAGTGTTCACCTCCGTCACGGTGCGCATCAACCTCGCGCCGTAGAGGCCGGCCTTCATCGCGACCGGCTGGCGCTGCTCGCCAGCCGGTCGCAAGTGATTCGCGAGAAGAACTTCGGGAAGATCTCCAGCTCGTGTCGTTGACGCGGAGGGGTGCCCGAGCTGTCCGAGAACCCCTATCCGGCCTGCTGCTACCCGTACCCGAGCCGGCCTGGCATGGCGGGGTGGTAGCGGCGCGGGCTCCACTGGCGTGGCTATGATGCGCGCCCCGCCGCGGCCCTCCCGGCCCACGCGCTCAGGTCAGCCATGCCCATTTCCACGACGACCCGCCGCGCCGCTGCTTCTCGCAGGCCCCGAGGCGGGCGGAACCGGAGCAGAAGGGCGCAGCGGGGCCATGTCTTCCTCGGGCTGCTCGTCCTGTTGGGGCTGCTCGCGGCGGGCGTCTCCTGGCTCGCGTGGCGCCCTCCCGACGTGGGCCCCGCGTTGGCGTGGCTCATCGGGGGCCTGGTGGTGGCCGGGTGGAGCTCGCTCGCGTTCTGGCGCCGGGACTCGTTCGCGGCGGCCAAGCTCCTGCTGTTCTGCACCCTGATGCCCGTGCTGTTCTGCCTGCTCTGGGTCATCAACGCGCACAGCTTCGGAGGGCCGGCGACGTGGGTGGGTGGGGCCTCCGCGGTGGGCGCGGCACTGTTCGCACGGTACCTCTGGCGCGAGTGGCGACGCGTGGAGGTGCTGCCCAACTTCCTGCTCGAGGCGGCGAACAAGGACGACATCCACGAGCTCGACGGCCTGCAGTTCTGTGCGGGGCTGTCCCGCCCCGAAGAGGGGCCCGTTCCCCTGGAGCTGCACGTGCTGGTGCAGAGCTGCGTGGACGCGGAGCGCACGCTGACGCTGAAGCTCTCCGGGCCCTCCCAGACGCGGGTGCACTACCCGGACAGCGTGACGGTGCAGGTCGGCCCGGGAGAGGTGGGCCAGCTCGTGGTGCCGCTCCACCTGCTCCCTGGTGCGCGCGCGGCGGGCAAGCTCTACCTCACGCCGAGCATCTCAGGGCCCGGAGGGCCCCGCCTGCGCTACTGGCGCGCGAAAGACTACGTGGCACGCATCCACCCGGTGATGCAGGTGCTCGGCCTCTTCGCGGGAGTGATTGCCTGGGGCGGCGGCTTGTCCGTCGAGCTCCCCGTCATTCCCGACGCACCGCCTCCGCGTCCGCAGCTTCCGCCCGAGCGCTGGAAGGTGATGTGGCGCCCCGGGCTGGAGCAGCTCCAGCAGGCCCGCGCGGCCTGAGCTTCCACTCCTACAGGTACTCCGCCAGGCGGAGGTCGTCCGGCCTGGCTCAGTCCAGACGACCCTGGAGCGACGGCTCGAGCTGTTTCACAGCGTGTAGCCGCCGTCGCTCAGCAACGTCGCGCCCGTCATGAGCGCGCAGTCGTCTGACAGCAGGAAGCCAATCTGCCGCGCAATCTCCTCGGGCCTGGCATAGCGGCCGAGCGGCGTCGCCATGGCCGCCAGCTCGGCGAAGGCCGCGTCGCGCCCGACCTGTGCCGCCCGCTCGGCGAACATGGGGACCGCATCCCATACCGGCGTCTCGACACCCGCGGGCGCAATCGCATTGACGCGGATGCGGTCGGCCGCGCCCTCCTTCGCGGCCACCTTCACCAGGTGGATGAGCGCAGCCTTCGACGCGCCATACGCGGCGACACCAGGCTCGGGCTTCACACCCGCGGCGGAGGCCGTCGCGACGATGGAGCCACCGCGTCCCCGCATCGCGCGCATCGCCGCGCGCAGCGTCAGGAACGCGCCGTCCAGATTGACGGACAGGATGCGCCGCCACTCGTCGAAGCCATGGTCGACGATGGCCGCCGCTCCCGCGACACCGGCATTGACGACAGCGTGGTCGAGCCCTGCCAGCTTCGGCGCCAGCCCCTCCCAGAACGCCTCGTCCCGCACGTCCCCCACCGCCCGGTCGACCACGCACGGAAGCTCCACCGCCTCCAAGGCCTTGGGAGCGAGGTCGACCAGAATCAGCCGCGCGGCGCCCTCGGCGGCAAGATGCTGCGCAACGGCCAACCCGATGCCAGAAGCAGCACCGGTCACGAGCGCGGTTCGATGGGTGAACTGGGGCATGTCTCATTGTACCCGCACCCACGTGAGGCGCAGGGGGGCCGTCCCCCGGCAACTCCCTGGACCCCACCATGGGAGTCTGCGCCCCGCGCGATGCAGGGCTGCCCTGCCTGGACTGAGTCCAGGCCCTTCCCGGTTTTGATATATCCATGATTGGAAGTGCACTCCGGGCGGCACCGCGCCCGGGGTGGCGGCAGTGCCGAGGATGCGTGCGTGCTCGGGGTTCGTGCCAGTCATCCCGCCGCGCTCACCAGACCTGGGACGGGGAGAGCCTGTAGGCCGAGGTGCCGTTGCCGAGCTCGCCGTCGTCGTTGTTACCCCAGGCCTCGAGTGTCCCATCGGAAGACACCGCGAAGGTGTGGGCGGCCCCCGTTGCAATGGCCACGACCTCCGTGAGGCCCTGAACCTGCCCGGGCGACAAACGCGAGCTGAAGGTTCCATCGCCGAGCTGGCCCGAGGAGTTGAAGCCCCAGCTCCAGACCGTGCCGTCCAGCTTCAGGGCCACCACGTGACTGCTCTTGGCGGACAGGGCGCGCACGCCGCCGAGGCCGGGCACCGGGCCAGGCGTCAGCCGGGAGGCGGTCGTCCCATCTCCCAACTGGCCGGCGCCATTGTTGCCCCAGGCCCAGACGGTGCCGTCGGCCTTCAGCGCCAGCGAGGAGCTGTTGCCCGCGGCCAGGGCCGTCACGCCGGTGAGAGCGGACACCGGGTGGGGTGTCCGCCGGGTGGTTCTCGTCCCATCGCCCAGCTGTCCCTGGCTGTTGGAGCCCCAGGCCCAGACGGTGCCGTCGGCCTTCAGCGCCAGCGAGTAGCCGATGCCGGCTGACAGGGCCACCACGCCGGTGAGGCCGGGCACCTGGCCTGGCACCGGCCGGTTCGTGTTCGTCCCATCCCCCAACTGGCCCGTGTCGTTGAAGCCCCAGGCCCAGACGGTGCCGTCCGCCTGGAGTGCCAGCGAGTGGTTGATGCTCGCGGACAGGGCCGTCACGCCGGTGAGGCCTGGCACCTGGATGGGCGCCGGCCGGAAGGTCCTCGTCCCATCTCCCAACTGTCCCTGGCTGTTGGAGCCCCAGGCCCAGACGGAGCCGTCGGCCTTGAGCGCCAGCGAGTGGCTGAAGCCCGCGGCCAGGGCCACCACGCCGGTGAGGCCGGGCACCTGGCCAGGCACCCACCGGGAAAGGTCCGTCCCATCCCCCAACTGTCCCTGGCTGTTGGAGCCCCAGGCCCAGACGGAGCCGTCGGCCTGGAGCGCCAGCGAGTGGTCGCCGCCAGCCGCCAGTGCCCGGCTGTGGGTGAGCTGCGAGGGAGTCGGCCGGGTGTATCGGGGCGGAATTCCGTCGCCGACCTGCCCGGAGTCGTTGAAGCCCCAGGCCCAGATGGAGCCGTCGGACTTGAGCACCAGGGAGTGGGAGTCGCCAGCGGCCAGGGCCACTCCTCCCGTGAGGCCAGGCACCTGCGTCGGCACCACCTGGGGCCGGGAGTTCCGGGTTCCATCCCCCAACTGGCCGTAGGCGTTGCGGCCCCAGCCCCAGACGGAGCCATCGGCCTTGAGCGCCAGCGAGTGGTCGCCGCCCGTGGCCAGGCCCACCACGCCGGTGAGGCCCGGCACCAGACCCGGCACCGGCCGGGAGGTGGTCGTCCCATCCCCCAGTTGGCCGAAGTCGTTGTAGCCCCACATCCACACGGAGCCGTCGGCCTTGAGCGCCATCGAATGAAAGCCGCTCGCGGACAGGGCCACCACTCGGGTCAGGCCGGGGACATGGACAGGCACCCGCCGGTCCGTGTTCGTCCCGTCGCCCAGCTCGCCATCCAAGTTGGAGCCCCAGGCCCAGACGGAGCCGTCGGCCTTGAGCGCCAGCGAGTGGTTGGCGCCCGCGGCCAGGGCCACGACGCCAGTGAGGTCCGGCACCTGGACAGGCTCCAACTGGGAGTGGTCCGTCCCATCCCCCAACTGACCGGAGAAGTTGCCGCCCCAGGCCCACACGGTGCCGTCCTCCTTGAGTGCCAGCGAGTGGAAGCCGCCCGCGGCCAGGGCCACCACGCCGGTGAGGTCAGACACCCGGGCAGGGGTCGGCCGGTGGGTGGTCGTCCCATCGCCCAGTTGGCCCTCGAAATTGGAGCCCCAGGCCCAGACGGAGCCGTCCTCCTTGAGTGCCAGCGAATGAAAGCTGCCTGCCATCAGGGTCCGCACGCCCGTGAGGCCGGGCACCTGGGTGGGCGCCATCCGGTTCGTGGTCGTCCCATCGCCCAGTTGGCCGAAGAAGTTGTAGCCCCAGGCCCACACGGTGCCGTCTTCCTTCAGCGCCAGGGAGTGCTCGGAGCCCGCCGTCACCGACACCCGCGCCAGCAGGGCGAGCGCGTTCCCCTGGGTCTCCAGCCCCGGGGCGGGCTCCTCTCGCAGACACGCGGAGGCTCCCAGGAGCCCACACACCAGCCAGAAGACTCTCAAGACAGCAGACCCGACGCGCTTGCTGACTTCCATGGACATACCTCCGGAACAACAGCTTGCACGAATTGCACCGGAAACGCTGCTCACAGGGCGCGAAAGCCCCTGCCGGGTGCCAGGGAGCGGCTCCCCGGTGCTACGGAACCGAGACATCGTCAGGCGGGCATGTCATTACGCCCGTGCCTCGCTCGGGGGATGGCGGGTCGAGCTCCGGAACGAGCCGCCGAGCCCCCCGCCTGGCCTGCCGGAACCCGTTGCTGCCGCATGAATCACGGAGGCGATTGCTGCGCACACGCTCATTCCGCAGTATGGATGCCTCAACTGATGTCCGGACGCGTCGCCGCTGGCTGTAGGGGCTGGCGCACGCCTCGCTCGCATCCCGCGCCCTGGCGATGGACGCGGGCTTGCTGCGAGCCAAGGAGAATCCCAAGATGCATGCACCTCGGCCGCTCGGCGAGCTCCAGGTCGGCGAGTTCGTCGTCGGCTTCTGGCTCTTCACCCATCGGCGTCGTGTCCACCTCGGCGTGTTCGACCTTGATCGCCGCGAGTTCCGCAGCACCCTGACGTTCGCGCGCCTCGAAGCCGATGGGCAGGCCACGCCAGTGCGGCGCATCGAGAACGAGGATGCGAGCATTCGTGCTGTCGATGCGCGGGTCGTCGGTCCGGACATGCGCTTCGTGCTCGAGCTCAATCGGGGCGTTCCGCTGCAGCTGACCCGCACGGCCCTCGAACCGTTGCTCGAGCCCGCCGGGCCGCCGCTGACGTTCAGTCCCGCTCGTCCGCTCGGTCCCTGGCCGCAACTGGACGCGCGCATCCAGCTCGACATCGGTGAGCAGTGGAACGTGGCGGACAGCCTGAGGCCGGAGCAATGGTTGTTCAATCCACGCTTCTCGCCGGGCGCTCCGACGGCATCGATGAGCGTCAACACCGCCGATGGCCAGACCCTGCTGCTGACCGATGAGGGCGCGCCCGCCGGCCTCCTGTCCGACGCGGCGCTGCCGCAGTGGTGGGACCGGCCTGCGCTGCGCGTCGTCGCGTTTCAACGCATGGCCAGGGCCTACCGGCCGTTCTTGGCGCTGTCGCGCTATTCAGCACCGAAGCTGATTCCCCCCAGCGAACTGTGGGTGGTCGACGCCAGCACCGCGCCGCGCAGTCTCTCGGCCGAGTGCAAGCTCGGAGCGGTGATTGGCTTCGCACTCGCGGAGGGCCCGCGCGGCGAGCCCTGGCTGCTGGCGCTGACACGCGCCAGGGCCGGCGTGGTCATCAGTGCGCTGGCACGCGCCGCCAAGGGCTGGGCGATGGTCCACGAATGGCCCGTCGACGCACTGGCGACGCGTATCGTGGCCCTGTGGCACGACGACGCCTGGCACATCGTGTTGGGCCATGGCGAGCCGGCCACCTCGCTGCACTACCTGCGTCGATGACCGGCACCCGAGCTGGAGTTGCCCCCGTCAAATCGGACAGCTCAGGGTTGAGAGTTGGCAGTCGCCTCGGCCTGCTCGCGGGCGCTGCCACGCGCCTCCGGGTGCACGGAGAGCAGCCGGGACACGAGGCCGCTCAGCTCCTCGCCGCGGCGAGCGTTGACGGCTTGCGGCGGCCGGAGGCCCGCGCCATCCACGTGACAGGCTAGGATGGGGGGATGCGCTCGCCCTCACCCTGGATGTGTCCGTGGGCTGTCGCCCTCCTGTTGCCGCTGGCCTGTGTGAATCCCGACCCCGGGCCGGGGACCCCGCGGGATGGAGGCGTGAGCGAAGGCTGGACGTGGCTCCCGGTCGAGGGCTCCCGGTGCGCGCGGGGCTCGACCGCCGGCATCGGGCTGAAGCGCTCGGGGCTGGACGAGGACCTCTTCATCTTCCTGCAGGGAGGAGGCGCCTGCTGGAACCAGGGGACCTGCGTGCCCTCGGTGATGCGCTTCGGACCCATCTGCTACTACGACACGGCGTGTCTCTACAGCGGCGCCGGTGGTCAGCAGCCCTCGGCCGTCCACGTGAACGAGGACAATCCCTATCCCGCGGATGGTGGCGGTCACTTCCCGCAGGAGGTGGCGCTTCTGGACTCGGTGCGCGCGCTGGACCGCACCGTGCCGGACAACCCCTTCCGCGACGCGACGTTCGTCTTCGTCCCGTACTGCACCGGAGACCTGCACGCGGGCGATGCGGAGCGGACCTACCAGTACAAGGTCGGCTATCTGGATCCTGTCCAGTCGCGGAAGATTCACTTCGCCGGGGCGCGCAACATGGACGCCTACCTCCGGGAGCTGAAGGCGCGGTTCCCCGACGCGAAGCGGATCTGGCTCACCGGCTCCAGCGCGGGCGGGTATGGAGCGACATTCAATCTCCCGAGGGTTCGAGACGCCTTCCCCGACGCGGAGGTCCACCTGCTCGCTGACTCGGCGCCGTTCGTCCAACCGGTGCACTGGGAGCATTGGCGCGAGGCCTGGAACATCCAGCTCCCCGCTGACTGTGAGGACTGCGATGCGGGGATGCCCCAGATTGCAGAGCATCTCGCGCAGCGCTTCCCGGACTCGCGGCAGGGGCTCCTGGCATACGACTCGGATCAGGTCCTCAGGTGGTTCTTCTTCGCCGGGACGGGTCCCGAGGCCGCGCTCAATCCGCCGGTCGGCCCCTATCAAGCGGGGTTCGGCGCGCTGCTTGCCGAGCGCGCCGCACACGCGAACGCGGACGCCTTCGTCCTTCCCGGCACGGCGCACGTGATGTGGCAGGGATACGGCACCGCGCTCTCCGATGGGGGGACTGCTCCCCCGTTCAACAGCGCGGACGGAGGCACGAACCTGCGGGAGTGGATTCATGCGTGGGCCACGGGCGAGGGCTTCGGCGGACCCTGAGCGGAAGGACCTCGTCCCGCAGCGCGGCGAAGTCGCCCGAGTCCCTGGAGCCGCTGGCTATGGACTGTCGTCTCGAGCCGTGGGGCCCGAGGTGGCGGGGCGTGGCGGAGTCATGGCGGGTTGGTAGCACGCGCCCCTGTATTCAACGCCGGCCCAATAATCTGCACAGTCCTTCAGGTCCACGGGCAGCTTCATCCAGCACCCGCCGTTGATGGCGACCTGCATCTTGCCGGGACAGCGGCTGTGGCCGTCCGGGCGCTGCTGCCCTGGTAAGGGTTTCGGTGGCACGTCCACCGCGATGGAGGCCCATACGGAGGGGGTTCGCTCGGGAGCCACCGGCGCCGTCAGGACGGAGTCCCCGACGGCCACGGTGCCGGCATCCTTCGTCTCTTCCTGCTGCGCGAGGTGCGACGTCGCGGGCTCCTCGGAGGGACTCACACTCCGCAGCCCCCCGGCGCTCAGCGCCAGTGCGCCTGCGAGGCCGGCGGCGGCGAGCCAGGGCCACCTCCGCATGGGAGGAGGGCGCCGCACCGTGACGCGCTGGGGGCGGGGAAAGAGGCCCGCGGGCCGAGGCTCTTCTCCCGTGAAGAGAGGCACATCCGCCTCGAGTCCCGCGTTGCGCGCGGCCTGCTCGAGCGCTTCCGCTACGTCCCGTGCGCGGCCTCGCGCCTCGGGACGGGGCGAGAGCATCCGGGACACCAGGGCGCTGAGCTCCGGAATGCAGCGGGGGTTGCAGACTCGCGCCGTCCAGTGCGCCAGCTCCTCGGTGCGCCAGAGCCAGGCCTCCGCCTTCTCCCAGGGGTGCGCGGACGGAGGGTACTTCCCGGTGACGAGGCGATAGGCGGTGACACCCAGGGCGAAGAGGTCATCCGCGGGCCCCGGGGCATAGGGGGCGGGCGGGGGCTTTCGGGGGCCGAAGACGAAGCGCCACGCCTCGGGCGAGCGGTAGGACGGGGTGCCGGGAGGAAAGAGCTGCGAGGTGAGCGTGGAGGCGCCCAGGTGGTGTCCGGAGCCGAAGTCCATGAGGAAGGCCTGGCCATCTGCCGTCCGGACGCGGACGTTGTCACCCTTCACATCGCGGTGGAGGCCTCCGGCCGAATGGGTGGCGTCCAGGGCGCGGGCCAGTCGGGCGAGGAGGCGAAGCACCTGCCGCGAAGACGGGCGCTGTGCCTGGGCCCAGTCATAGAGGGACACGCCTTCGACCCACTCCATGACGAGCCAGGAGTAGGAGACGCCCTCGTGGGGCTGCCAGTGGCCACTGTCCAGGAGGCGTGGGACGGCGGGGTGGTGGACGCGGGAGAGCAGTTCGGCCTCGCGCGCGAAGCGCGCATTCCCTGGGTAGAGAGCCAGCTTGAGGGCCACGGCTTCGGCGGCCTGCTGCTCTGCGAGCACGGCGCGGTAGACGACGCCGTAGGCGCCCCGTCCGCGCTGCTCCAGCAGCAGCCACGGGCCGAGTCGCGTCCCGGAGGGCAGGCTTGCCGGGTTGAGGTAATCAGACTCCATGAGGTACCTCGTGAGGCGGTCCGCACCGCGCACGAGGAGACTACTCGCGAGGTAGTTGGACTCCAACGTCATCCAGCAGGTGAAGGAACGCCCGGCACTCCAGCGCTACTCAGCGCGCGGGTAGCTCGCGGAAGGTGATGCCGTCCAGCTCCAGGCGGCGCACCGCTTCCATGAAGCGCTCGGTGCCGATGATGAGCGTGGCGAAGTTGCCCACGCGGAATAGGTCCCGGTCCGTGGGCAGCGACGCGGCGTCGAGGATGGGCTCGTCGGGCAGTGTGAGTCCGAACCGTCCACAGGTCTGGCACGGGGGAGGCTCGTCCGGGGGGATGCAGTCGGGGTGCAGTTGGCCCAGCGGCTCCAACTGGAGCTCCAGCATCTCCGGCGGGTTCTTCTGTCGCCACCGAAGCTCCGTCCGAGCGCCCAGCAGGCCCCGGATGCCCTCCGCCTGGAGGCGCTCCAGCGTGTCCCGGCGCAGTAGCAACAGATAGTCCCCCTGCCACGCCAGCGGGCCCAGGTCTCCCCGGGCAGTGCCCACCATGGGTCCGAAACCCGTGCCCGGGGGCAGGGTTGCGTTCGGTGGCGCGAGGGGACGCACGAGCTCCCGGAGGCGCGCGAACTCGGCAAAGGGCTCGGGCCTGGGCACCTCGAACTCGCCGCGTTCTGGCAGTTGCGACAAGTCCACGGCGGGGTACCGGTGCCCAGCAGAGGCCCAGGTGACGCCACAGTCGGCGCACCTCGCCCCTGGCAGTCCCCATCGACGCCCGGCGTTGAAGTCCCCTTTGTGACGGGCTGTCGCGGCCCCGTCCTCCCCGAGCAAGAAGTAACGAGTCATTCGTCCGTGAGCCTCATGCGCGAGGAATGGTAGGGCTGGATGGGACCGCCCATGAGCTGGAAGCGGTGGATGAGCTCTCCCGCGTGCTTGTAGATGGCTTCAGGGCTGGCGCCCGGCTTCGCTTTCATGAACTCTCGCCAGGCATTGTTCCACGCCCCGCCGCGGTCTCCGCCCCTGTGGATTCGTTGATGGACGTCGCGCGGAATGGGCATGGTGTAGTCGTGAATCTTGACGCCTTGCAGCTTGAACCACTCCGCTAGGTCGCTGGCCTGGGGGAAGAGGTGGTGCTTCTCGAAGCGGCCGGGCGGGAGCCGGTGGGACGGGGGGATGATGCGCTCGGGGGCGTCGTTCCAGTTGGGGAAGACCATGACGGCGCCACCGGGCAGCTTCCCCGCGCCTCCCCAGTTTCTTCGGGGGCCCATGCCCGGTGACGCAGCAGGGGGGCGCGCCCCCGGGAAACGCGCCAGCTCGACTTCACCGGGCGCGTCCTCGCACCGGTAGAAGCCGCAGGCGTCACCCAGGCACAGGAGGGTGACGCACCGGTCCTCCTGGGGGGCGTCGCACTCCACCGCCGCCCCGTCCCAGGCCTGCTGCAAGGGAGCCCCCGGAGTCGTGGAGCAGCCCAGCCAGGACAATGCCAGCAGCGAAAGCCAGAGAGCGCGAGGAGTTCGCATCGCCGGTGAACGTTAGCAGCTGTCCTCCTGCTTCGCGCTGAGCGCCGCGAGCACTCGGTCCAGCTTCTCGTTCGTCTCTTGGAGCCGGGCCCCGTCGACTGGGCTCGATGATGACCGGTGCTCGAGGAGCTTCCGGGCGAGGCTCACCACCCCGTGCGCAGAGCTCACCATCTCGGCGCGCGACCGCAAATCGAGTCTCAGTGTCCAGACAGTCTCCCCACCGCGGCAGTGGATTGGACATGGGGGCACTGTTCCTTCACCAGGAACCACGATGAGCGCCGCGGGGCTGCGAAAGGCGCGGCAATAGGCCAGCACCTGGTAGACGTCCGAGCTGGGAGGGTCGCGAACGTCCTTGTACTTCGCGTCGATTGGCAGCTCCGCCAGCCGGCGGCGCACGAGGACATCCGGCCTCACCTTGACCGAGCGCTCCTCGTCGAGGAATCGCTCCTGCGGTTCGAGCGTGATGGAGTACTCCTCTGTTGGCAGCCCCGTGCGGAGGGCTCTCCCGACGAACGCTTGGAACAACGCGTTCATGTCGATCCAGAACCCGCTCGCCTCTTCACCGGTCGCCGCATCCGAGAATCCCAGCGCGCGGAGCACCGACTCGGCGAGCCGGAGGGCAGCGCGATAGAACGGGTCCCGACTCCGCGAGGCAAGGCGCCCCGCCACAGCCGCAGCGCATGGGAGCGGGGAGGGGAGTCCCCGGAGGACCTCGGCCGCCCCCTTGCGGAGTGGTGCGGAAAACACCATCGGCGAGCCCAACAGTCGTTGGACTGCGTAGGCCAGCACCCGGTTCTCCTCAGCGTCCTGCTCGAAGTCCTCAAATGCGCACGCGAGTTTGACGCGTGCGCTGACGTGCTCGAGCCCGGTACGTCGAACGTCGATCCGCCCGCGCGCGTAGGTCAGGACCTCTTCGCGAGGCACGTAGTCCCGGCGGAGTCCGCGCCGGCAGAGCTGCGCCACGGCGCTCACGAACGCGTATCCGATGAGTTCCTGCAACTCCGCGGCGACGCCCACGGAAGCACGGCCCACCAGGTGGAGGCGTCCCACCTCGTCGCCGAGAAGCGCGAGCACGGCCGCATCCGGGATCTTCGGGACGATCCGCAGATTCAGGCCTCCGAACCGGCCAACGCCGACCCAGTGCTTTGCCTGCAGCTCGCAGCTGCCATCCGGACGCAGCCGCAGCTCCACGATTGACGGCTGGCTCGCAAGCAGCGCCGTGATGACTGCGGGTGGAAGTTTCCCCGACCACCTCTCCCACTCACGAAGGAGAAGCGGGCCCCCGGGCTCGGTCGTGGTGACGCTCACCCTGTCGGGCCCTGCATCGAACGGGCGCGGACCTTGGCGAGCGAGAATTCGGCCACCTTCGACGGCTCCGCGAAGAAGAGCTCCCGAACCAACGGAAGAATGCTCGTCGCCCAGAGTTCCTCCAACTCGTCGGCGTCAAGTGAGTCGCGCATGAAGTACGAGTGACCAATGAGGCGCTCAGGCTCGATTCCCGCCGTCTCCAGCTCGCGGTTGAGCGTCTGAAAGAGCGCGGAGACCTCCAGCGGCAGCTTCTTGCGCTCGATCCATGCACGCAGCACGCCCTCGTCCGGGCCCAGCTCGAAGAAGTGGAACCTGCGGCGAAGTGCGAGGTCGAAGAGCGCGATTGAACGGTCCGCGTTGTTCATCGTGCCGAGGAGGATGATGTTCCTCGGTATCGAGAACTGCTCCTTCGACTGTGGCAGGGTAATGGTCTCTTCCCGGCGCTCGAGCAACATCATCAGCTCGCCAAAGATTCGCGGAAGGTTTCCGCGGTTGATTTCGTCGATGACCAGCACGTGCTGATGCGTCGGCTGCGCTCGAGCGCGCTCACACAGTCTGCGGAAGACGCCCGGTACGATTTCGTACTGGAGGTGGCCCTGCTTCACGACTGGGCGAAGCCCCTCGATGAACTCCTCGTAGCCGTAGGACGGGTGGAACTGGACCTTTTCGACCCTGACGCGGTCGCCGGCGAGGGCGTTGGCCAGTCGAAGTGCGAGTTCGGTCTTTCCCGTCCCCGGCGGGCCGCCCAGGATGACCTGCCCGCTGCGGCGCGCACGGTCGGCAATCCTGTTCACGAGCGTGCGCGCCATTCCCAGGTCGTCCGCGAGGGTGTCCAGGTCCGCCGTCGTTGCCGGCGTCACCGATGAGTGGACCGCGACGGGGACGGAGGCAGGAGTGCCTGCGTGTCCGGACAGGACGGACAACGCCAGATCGTGAAGCGCCGCCGGGACGCCATGGCGCTGGCGCATGCGCCGGACGAGGTCGCAGTACTCGAAGTACGCGGAGGCGAGACGGTCACCCAAAGGAGGGTCGACGCGCATCAGGCGTCGGACCGCGGTGTCGAGTGACGTCAACCAGACCGCGTACTGCTCGGGGTCTTTGAGAAACAGCACGGCGGTCGGAAAGCTGGTCCCAGCGTTGGGGATATCCGCGTCGAAGAACGCCTGGAGTGCTGACGCCGTCTCCTCGTCACTCTTTGCATTCCAGAGCCCGGCGATGAGCGGATTCAGCCGATCGAGCGCGGCGACCATCGAGTTGGCGTTGTGGCCGACGAACTGCGGCGCGAACCGGGTGTACACCTTGCCCTTGCCGTTCTTTCCTTCGCAGGTGTTCAGGTGCGTGAAGACCTGTCTCAGGTCGGCCTCGCTCAGCGCTCCAAGCCGCGACTCGATCAGCTCCTTCGCCTGGGCTTGTGCCTCCTCACGCAGCACGCGGTCGCCGTGGGCCTCCACCAGGACTCTATGCAGCGTCGACGCGGCTGCGGACTGGTCAGGCGGAAGGGCTGCACCTCCGGGTGTCCCTGGGAGGTCTTGGTTGGTCTCGACGTATGCGGCGCGCGACAGCGCTACGAAGTCCCCGCCGAGCTTGGACCTCACCTGCTCCACCAGCGCCCGGTACGAGGTGAAGTCCTCCGCCATGAAGGGCAGGCCCTGCCTCTCCAGCGCTGCGCAGGTGTTTCCATCCAGCGGTACGAACTCGTCGGGCCGAAGCCAGAACAGCCCCTGCGTCAGCTTCCGGATCGCCACCTGCTTGACCCTCAAGCCGCGGTCGAATTTCGCCGCAGTGACGCCATTGAGGCCCGCCTCGACGGCTGCTCTCGCGAGCGCCCACAAAGCTGGGATGTCGTCGCTCTTCCGCGCCCTGGCGTAGGCAAAGAACCATGAGTTCTGGTTGTTCGCCGTCGGGATGCCGTCGAAGTCGGTCGGGAGCGGGCTCTGGAGACTCAAGTGCGCCTTGCACCGTTCCAGGATGGCGACGCGATGCGCTGGAACGATGCTTCGGTTGAACGAAGCGAAGAACGTGAACGGGTCGATGACGGCCAGGGGAAACGGCTTCCCATCGGCGTCCAGGTCCGTGAATTGGCCAGCCGGAACTCCCTCTGCTTTCAGCGATTGAAGGAGCGACAGCAGCTCCCCCTGTCGCGACTCGTAGGCGGCCAGCTTCTCCGCGAGCTCGCGGTAGATGGGCATCCAGGAAAAGGACATTGGCGGCGCTCCGGGCACGAGGGAACAATTCCCGAGAGGCTGCCCGCTTTTCTCCTGACCCGTGCAGGTTTCTGCGACGCAGCCTGCCCTGCGGCGTGGCTCGCCCGTCGACCCACGCGCGGCCACCCGCGGAGCGGACGCTACCCTGAGCCTCGGCGGGCCGGCGCGCCTCCGGTGGGGTCGTCCCGTAGGGGGCCCAGGGCGCTCCCCGTTCCCAGGCACACAGCCGGCAGGCTTCCGGGGCACTTGCTCCCGGACTCCTCGGACTCCACTTCTTGGCGAATCCTTCGAGCGGAACCCGCCCAGCACAGAGAGAGTCCATGACGACGCAGACCCCGAGCCAGACACCCGCTGGCTTTCCGACGCCGGACGTCATCCAGCGCGCCTACGACGAGGGCGACCTGAACCGCGCCGTTCAGGCCTATCGCTTCTTCTACCCGACCGTCTCGATGGAAGGCACGATGAACGGGCAACGGGAGGCAGGCGCCGAGGACAGCAAGGGCGCGCTGGTCCTGGCGGGTGGACCCAGGCACGTGTTGTTCACCGGCAACTCCGACACGCCCTATATGGGAATGGTGCTGGATTTGAAGCAGTCCGGGCCGATGGTGATTGAGCTCCCGCCGGGCAAGTTCCTGGGCATCGTCAACGACCACCACTACCGCTGGATTCACGATGTGGGCATTCCTGGCCCCGACGCCGGCAAGGGTGGCAAACACCTCCTCCTGCCTCCCGACTCCAAGGCAGAGGCCCCGCCGGGCTACTACCCGGCGCGTTCGGCGACGTACAAAATCCTGCTCGGGCTGCGCGCACTGCCGGTCGGGGGCGATCTGCAAGGTGCCCTGGACTCCCTGCGCAAGGTGAAGATCTACCCGCTCGCCCAGGCAGGCAGCCCCCCCGGCTTCACGTTCCTGGAGTGCACCGACCAGAAGATCGATGTCACCTGCCTGCGCTGGGAGGACAACTTCCAGTACTGGGAGAAGCTGTACAAGGTCCTCGGCGAGGAGCCGACCTTCGACGAGTTCCGCCCGATGTACGGCCTGCTCGCCACGTTGGGCATCGAGAAGGACAGACCCTTCGCGCCGGACGCGCGCATGAAGGCGATTCTGGAGAGAGCGGCCAGGGTGGGTCGTGAGCAGATGCTCGTCGCGGGCTTCGCCAGTCACCGGCCCGACCGCGTCGCCTGGAAGGAGCGCAAGTGGGAGTGGGCAGCCCTGCGCTACGAGAACGGTGACTTCGAGCTGCCGACCGGGCTCGACCTCGAAGCCCGTGACCGATGGTTCTCCCAGGCCATTGGCGCCTCGCCCGCGATGTTCCGCCGCTCGGCCGGAGCCGGCTCGCTCTACTGGCTCGGGCTGCGAGACAAGAACGGGGCCTACCTCGACGGCAGCAAGACCTACAAGCTGACGGTGCCGCAGCCCGTGCCGGCCACGCTGTTCTGGTCGGTCACGGTGTATGACAATGGTACGCGCTCGCAAATCCAGACGGACCAGGACAAGGCCGCGCTGCGGTCGCTGTTCGAGCTGAAGGACACGACGGGGGAGAAGGCGCTGGAGCTCTACTTCGGCCCCAAGGCCCCGGTGGGCAAGGAGGGGCGGTGGATCAAGACCCTTCCCGGCAAGGGCTGGTTCGTCTACTTCCGCATCTACGGACCCGAGGCACCTGCCTTCGACGGCTCCTGGAAACCGGGCGACTTCGAAGAGGTGAAGCAGGTTCGAAGCGCCGAGGCGTGAGCGCGCGGACGCGTTCGGGTCGGGGGAGGCGCTGCCTCTTGCGCCGCCTCACCTTCCGCCTCGGGCAAACCTCACGAGGTTCCACGGCGTCTTCGCTCCAGGCGCCGAACCGCGGCCATTTCTGGTCCCCCAAGCAGGTGCGGAGGAGGGGAGCGCGGGGCATGAGGAAGCGGCCAGGAAGGAGTGGATGAAGGAGAGGACGCCGCGAGAGGAAGAGGTCCAGGTTCCTGCCACGCACCTGATGGGAGCGAGGCCCGGGCAGGCGTGTCCCCCAAGGGGGCCGAGCGGCCTGACCAGTCGACGCACCGTGGACCCGCACCCTGTTCGCCGGGAACGAGGGTGGCTGACGCTGTGTGCCTGGCTCAATCCTGGCGTTGGGCTCACTGAACCGGAAAATCGTCTCCCAGGAGCCCCCGCCAGAGCGCGAGCGCTCCGGCGGTGTCGCCCGCCCGCTCCAGTTCCAGGGCCTGAGCAGCCTGGTGCGCGGCTTCGGCCAGTCGCTGCTGCCCCTGCGCGAGGTATCCCGCCTCCAACCCTGCGTTGAGGGGGGGACCGAGTCCTGCCGGGTCCCGCCACTCCTCCAGGATGCTCTCGCTCATGAACCTGAGCAGGTGCGCCAGGCCCTGTGAGTAGACGGAGAGGCTCGAGTCCGGGCTGAATGAGTCGATGCCCGCGCAGGCCATCACCTCCAACAGAAATGACGGCACGGGCCTACCCTGGAGCTGATTCCAGCGCTTGATGGCCTTGATGAGTGGCTTCAGCCGCCGCTGCGCCTTTGCATTCGCCGTCTCGCTGGCCTCGATGTGTTTGCGCGGGTTGCTGTGGATCCACCCTCCGAGGCGCCAGTCTGGAATCCAGTACGCGCCCGGCTGGCGCGGGTCCTCCAAGGCGGGGACGACATCGAAGCCGATGCCAGTCCCGTCGAACTCGAGGTTGACCGAGCGGTTCCGCAGCTGCACCGGCTTGCCAGGGAACTCCGCCTCGAGCGCCTCCTTGACGCGCTTCAGGAAGTCCCCGGGCAGGTCCCTTCCGCTCCCGCTGCGCTCCTCGGTGAAGACGAGAAAGAGGTCGATATCGTGCAGCGGGCGGATGGCCGTGTTCCGGACATAGGCGCCGCTGAGAATGAACTCCTTGGGCTCCAGCCGGCGCTTCATCGCCTCGAATACGTTGCGCGCCTGGCGTTTCGCCTCGCTCTTCTCCGCCGCCTGCAGCTCCAGGGACCGCATGAACTTCTCGAACCCCTGGGCCACGGTCGACATCGCCGGTGTCTGGGGCTCTGCTGGCGACACGAGGGGACGCTCGGACACGACAGGGGGGGCCTCACGAAGCTCGCCGAGCCGCTTCCGCATCGTCTCCCGCAGGCGGCGCGTCTCGCGCTCGTCGAACCCAGCCTCCTCCAGCCGCTCCATCCAGGACTCCGCGACGTCACAGAGCTTGTCGAGCAGCTTGACGATGGCGCCCTCCTTCACCCCGTAGCGCTCCCCGAAGTCGATGAAATGGGCCCGCTTGAGGTTGTCGTTCCTCCCCTCGAATTGCAGCGCCATGAGCCGGTCGCCGTAGGGCAGCGTGGTGAGCACGTCGTACGCAGGTGACAGCCGGAAGCCTCCCGCCGGGCCGTCCGCGAGGATGCTCACGTTCTTCGCGTGCAGGTCCCCGTTGCCAATGAGGTAGCTGAAGGCGAGCAGCAGGAGGAAGCGGGCCATCTCGGGAATCGGCGCCGTGCACGTCTCGAGAATCCCCTCCGCGATGTCCGAGCAGGGGATGCGGTACTTTTCCCCCGGGTACTTGTCGAGGAACTGGCAGGCGTCCTCCTGGTGGAGCCGCCGAAACCGCTTCTCCTCCTTCTCCCACACTCGGTCGAAGCGCTCCACCAGGAGCCCCGGGTTCTTCTCCCGGTCGTGGATGAGCCGCGTGGTGGCGACCTTCAGGCCGCAGGCCTTCGCCATCCGCATGAAGAAGTACTCGTTCTGGACGAGCTGGGGCTTCTCGTCGGGATTCAGCTTGAGGATGTACGCGTGCCGCCCGGACATCCGCACGGGAAACGAGATGGTCGATGCCGAGACCTTCTCCTGCACGCCAGGGATGACGGGCTCGGTTCCCTCCGCCGTCCGGGTGAGGCTCTGCTCGAACAAATCCTTGAAGAGAACCGTGTCCGGACTCCACCGCTCCGCGCGCGTCTCGAGCTCCGCCAGGCTTTCTCCCCGCGGGACGACCGAGAGGTCTCCGATGGTGTCGGTGCCCGCGGCAATGAGCAGGCTGAGCAGGTCGTCCTCCGAGGTCTTCACGCGCTGGACCAACGCGCGCAGCCGGAGCCCCTCGGGCAACAGGCCCGCGAAGTACGTATGGAGATTCGTTCCCCACGTCTCGACACGCCGCTGAACGTAGGGAAGGTGGACCGCGAGGCCTCCTTCCTGCCGCGAGTACTGCGCGAAGAAGTTCTCGTCGTATTCGAAGACCGAGCCGCGCGGGGTGCGTGTGATGGAGCCGACGCGCTTCGTCTCCCGCCACACGTCGGCGACCTGGACGTCAGTAGGCCGAATCACGCAGCTTCTCACTCACTTGAAAGCGCTGCTTGCCACTCTCGAGCGTCAGTTGCAGCCCGAGGACGTTGAGGACATCGAGGAGCTTGTCGAGCCGCAGGGTCGGCTTGCGACCGTTCTCCACGTCGTAGACGAAAACAGGGCCACAGCCGGCCAGGGTGCTCACGTCGTGCTGGGTCAACCCCAGCCGCTTGCGCTGGGTCCGCACCGCCTGCGCGAGCGCCTGCATCCAGCTTCTCGCTTCACCGGGTCCATCCAATGACATGGGCTTCGGTACTCCTGCGCGGCCCCCACCTGGGAAGCAGAATCCATCCGTTCGAATGGAATCTAGCGCTGGTGAGGGCAGTTCGCCATTTTCTGGGCGCCAAATCCATCCCATCGGATGGATTTGAGTATCATCGCGCGGCCCAAGGGGACTTCCGTACGTATTTCCATGCGCTCGCATGGATTGGTACGCATTTCAGGCGCAGGAGCCCAGTTTTTGCCCTGTTTTCCATCTGCTCGCGTGGATTCTGAAACGCAGCCATGTGCGTACCGAAGCTGCGCCGGAGCAGGGGCTCCCACGCCGGCCTGCCCTCCCTGCTCCAGGAGGGCTTCCTGCTTCTGGCCGGAGAGCGAGGCCGCGCAGGCCACGTTGTAAGCGGCCCGGGTTTGCGCTCGCCGACTCCCGCTTCTGCGTAGAGGGAAAACAGCCTTGGCCCGAGCCACAGCCGCCGCACCCCCCATCCGCCTCACCTGCCGCCCGCCGTGGGCTGACCATTCAAATACGTCTGGATGACCGGAATCCTGCTGAGCTGCGTCGGGTCCCCACCGCGTGCGGGGTCGTAGTCGAGCGGGTTGGCGCCGAGCACGACGAAGTCGGCCACCTTGCCCGGCTCGATGCTGCCCAGCCACGCGTCCAGCTCGTGCTGACGGGCGGGCTCCAGGGTGATGGCGCGCAGCGCCTCCTCCACTGTCGCCGCATGCTCGGGGCCGAGCACGTAGCTCTTCTTGAAGTCCGGATAGGCCCAGGTGCGCCGCGTCACCGCCTGCTCCACGAGCCACAGCGGGCGCGGAGGTGTCACCACCGAGTCGCTGTGCAGGGAAAACGGAATCCCATGCCGCCGCTCAAAGCCTACCGGGTCGAGGTTGCGCGCCTCCGCTCCCAGGGTGTGCTCGAAGGCGTCGCCCCAGTAGGCCACATGGCCAATGAGATGCGTCACCCGTGCGTCCAGCCTGGGAACGGTGGCGCCGTCGCTCGTGACGAAGGTGCCCTCACGCAGGCTGGCGAGCTTCCGCGTCACCTCCTCAGAGCCCACCGTCTGGTGGATGAACAGCACCGGATGCGGATTGACGACCTCCCGCTGGAGCTCCGCGAAGACGTCGATGGCCCACTGCTGCGCTCCATTGCCGTTGGTGTGCAGCTGGAACCGCCAGCCCTTCGTCCGCCAGAGCCCTCTCAAGCTGTCGGCGATTTCCCGCGGACTCTTGTAGTTGGACCGGCCCTCCCGCGCGCCCTTGCAGTGCCCTGTGTCCTTGTACCGATACGGAGGCGCGAGCTGCGCGGTGCAGCCCTGCGTCGAGCCGTCCACCCAGAGCTTGATACCGCTCGCTCCCAGCCACTTCGGCAGCTTGCAGTCCGGCGCTGTCCTGGGGTCACAGGCGGGCCCTGAAGGCTGGAGCAGCTCCCGCTGCGTCTGGGCGTCGTAGGCCAGGTCGTATTCGAGAAGGGCCGTGACGCGCAGCGGGAGGTCGTCCCGTTCCGCCAGGAGCTTCACCGCCTCGAGCTCAGCGGGGCTCATCAGGCCACCGTCCGCGAGCGTCGTCAGCCCCGCTTCGCGCAGCTGCTGGAGCGTTCGCCGCACCTCCGCTCCAGGCTGCGTGACGAGCCTCACCGGGTCCGTCTGGAGTGCCTGCGACGGGCGCTGCTTCATCAGCGCCTGGAAGAACGGCAGGAAGGCCGCGGGCTCGCGGAGCAGGCCGGTGTACTCGCCGCCCGCCTTCACCCACTCTCCGCCGCTGCTCGTCACCGACGCTGGCGGAGTGCACTCCTTCTTGCCCGTCAGGTCGAGGCAGGTGACCTCGAACGCCTGCTGGTTCGCGTAGGCGAGATGGCCGGACTGGTCCACGATGAACACCGGGCGGTCCTGGCTCACACAGTCAGCGAGATAGCGCTTCGGCAGGTCCAGGAAGGACACCGCCCCGGCTCCTCCGCACAGGCCCGGGATGAGCCGCTGCCGGGACGGGTCCAGGTTCGTGCCCATGATGGGCTCCTTCGACTCGCTCCCGCCGGAGGCGTCTGGCCGCAACGTCATGAGCGCCTTCAGCAGCTCCGTCTGGCAGTGAGGGGTATCCGCGCCCGAGTACGGTGGCGGCAGGCAGGGCGCCAGGTTGTGCGCCACCGGCAAGGCCTGGAGCAGCGTTGGCAGCAAGTGCATGTGCGGCTCGATGAAGCCCGGCATCAGCACCTGCTGGGGTTCCAGGCGTACGAAGGTCAGCGCACGGGTGTCGAGCCCGGCCACCACCTCCTGCTCGGTCCCCACCTTCAGGATGCGGCCATGCGCGTCCACGGAGACGGCCCCGGCCTGCGTCCCCCGCTCATCCATGGTGAGGACTCTTCCGACGAAGACCGTCGTACGCGCCCCGCCGGGGGCTGTTGCTCCCTTCGTCGCGCAGGCGCAGAGGAGCGCGA
The DNA here is from genome assembly GCF_010894435.1 of Pyxidicoccus trucidator. NCBI lineage: Bacteria > Pseudomonadati > Myxococcota > Myxococcia > Myxococcales > Myxococcaceae > Pyxidicoccus > Pyxidicoccus trucidator. Next base: position 54,733 of record NZ_JAAIXZ010000003.1, read on the forward strand.
GCGCGGCGGTGCACACGAGGTCACCGCGGAAGGCTGGACGGCGGCCGGGACGCGCTCGAAGGGGAGGTGGGTTCATGGGGCTCGGAGGAGCCCACGCTCATCACCGACCCACCGCCAGTGGAATCAGACTGGCGGGGCGCTCCGCCCCGGCGAGAGCGCGGCAGCGAACGCTCACCTGCCTCCGGGTCCCAGCTCATGCTCTGTCCGAGAGCGCCGGGTGAAACGCATGACCCCACCACCCTGCTCGACACGCTGCGTGACTGGCTGCGACTCAATGCGTCCACGTCTCACCGCCGCGACACCTCGGTCGACTCACTCCCGGAGAACGTCTCCCAGGCGACCCCTGGCGCTGCGGTGACGCAGAATTGTCGCAATCTGATTCTTGATTTCTTGGTATTCAAGGCTTCGCAGGCAACGACGTCGGTGAGGAAGAGAGCCAGGGAATGCGCACCACGAACAAGCTCGCAGTCGCGGCGATGTTGGGTCTGTTTCTCGGCGGTTGCGGACCCACGGACACGAACCTGGGCGGCGAAGGCGTCGCCAGTCACCTCGAGCAGGACTTCGGTGGCCCGAGCGGCCTCGCCGGGTTCTTCGAGGGCCACTCCGAGGAGGAGATTCGAGCGGCGATGGCGCGGTACGGGGTGGGGTACGTCGTCCACGGGGAGGTCGATGCGGCTGCAATCAGCGACTGCCCGAAGTACTTCCCGTCGAGCGACCGGAACGTCTGGCACAACTTCGACGGTGAGTACTACTTCATCGACACCGCGGGCCGGCCGAACCGGGCGTACAAGTTCCTGCCGAAGATTCTCGCCGCGCCGCGCGCCGACTCCTGTCAGACGAGCGTGGGGCAGTGGGGCGACGCGGAGAACTCCAGCAACGACTATGACGGGGGACACCTCATCGGCTCGCAGCTCGGGGGCTGGGGAGGCCGGGCGAACCTGGTGCCCCAGGATGCCAACTTCAACCGCGGCAACTGGCTGCAGCTCGAGAACAAGATGGCCACGTGCGGGGGCCTGCCGAGCGGCCGGCTGCGCTACTACGTCGGTGCGAACTACCCGAACTCCACCGCGCTCATCCCCAACAACATGACGCTGGAGCTCCGGAACCAGTCCACCGGGAGCAGCGTGTCGATGTCCTTCTCGAACGTGGATTACGGCGGCTCGAACGGAACGAACGAGCGGACCCGTGGCGTGAACTGGCTGTCGGGCCAGGGCTGTAACTGAGGAGCCGGCGCTGGCCCTTCGGAGCAGCTTCCCTTCCACCCGGTAACACCTCGGCGTCCCAAGCGGCGGCGGGCTGACGCCGTCCTCCGCGAGGTCTCCCTGTCCGGTGGTGACGCCGGGCGCGCAAGCCTCCAGCGGCGGGAGGCTTGCGCGAGATGGTGGTGGACCTGCGCTACGTCGTGAGCTTGGAGCTGGCCTTCTTCGCCTCCTTCCCCAGCGCGCAGGGCGTGGGAGCGCACACCCACGACGTGGAGACAGCGGAGTTCAAGCTCGTCGCCTTCTCCACGGACAGCGAGGCCTTCCAGAAGGCGGCGGGCATGCGCTGCGACCCGGTGGAGCAGGTCGTGCTCGTCACGCGGGTGAGCGGCAAGGCTCATGGCCTCTTCTGGTACCGGAACGTCAGCGACACGGATGCGGGATCGCGCTTTCCAATTCGGTGTGTTCACCGACTTCTGGGGCGGGCGCCTGGGCCTCAAGAGCTACGGTTTCTTCGGTTGGGTGCGCAGGCGCTGCTCCAGCACCACCTCGCCCCTTCCGTCAGGATGCACATCTGGCTGTCCCTCTTGTGCACGTCGATGCCGATGAAATCCATGGCCCGCTCCCCCTACCTCGGCGGTCTTGTTCTCGCCGAGGCAATCTAGGGCTCGGTGGGCCTCCCTCCACATCCGCGGCTGGCCGGCCGCTTCATCTCCTCTATGCTCACGCGCCTGCTGCGGCCTTTCCTCTACGAGCTGCATCTGCGACGTGGTGCAGGCTGCGTAGAGGCGCAGGCCCAGCGTTACGGCGCTGCGCAGCATCAAAAGGGTTGGCTTCATGCCTGGCAGCAGGCACGACGCCGGGTATCCGGACCACCCGGCCCTGACGACTGCACGAGCCCGCGACGCAGTCGGGATGGACCCTGAAGGCCCGGGGGCTCATCAACGTGGTGGACTCGGGCTGGGTGCGCACGGATATGGGCGGGACGGGTGCGCCGCGCTCGGTGGATCAGGGAGCTGACACACTGGTGTGGCTCGCCACGCTCCCGGACGATGAACCCACGGGTGGCTTCTTCCACGACCGCCGGCCCGTGGAGTGGTGAGGAGCGGAGGACGGACCCACGCTCCTCTTGGGCTGAACGTGAACAGGTCAGAGCGCGGTGGATGCGCCCTTATGCGTGGTGCCCGTTCATCCCTTGTGATTCTCGAGAAATGCTGTGAACCAAGGGTGCTTACGTACAGGGTCCATGTCGCTATCACTCTCCAAGTGCTCGCGATTCGGCAGTTTCCCGTGCTCGCGTGCTCGCGTGAGCCATACGCGGCAATCCTCTGCTTGCCCTGTTAGCGCTGCAATGCAGGCCAGATTGTAGGAGCCCATTCCTGGCTTCTTTGCTTCTGCTTGGTTGAGTTTGTCGCGAGCTTGGTTGAACAGAGACTCCGCCTCTGTGCCAGTCTTCCACTTGGCCTGTTCCAATAGCGCGGTGCTCCAGTTGTTGAGGGCCTCGTGCATGTCCGGCTTGAGGCGCAGGGCCTCTGAGTACTTCTCGCCGGCCTGCTCGAAGAGGCGATCCGCCTCCGCGCCCATCTTCGTCTTGGCCCAGTCGGAGAGCGTGTTGCCCCAGTTATTGAGGGCATCGTGCATGTCCGGCTTGAGGCGCAGGGCCTCTGCGTACTTCGCGCCGGCCTGCTCGAAGAGGCGGTCCGCCTCCGCACCCGTCTTCGTCTTGGCCCAGTCGGAGAGCGCGGCACCCCAGTTGTTGAGGGCCGCGTGCATGTCCGGATTGAGGCGCAGGGCCTCTGCGTACTTCGCGCCGGCCTGCTCGCAGAGGCGGTCCGCCTCCGCACCCGTCTTCGTCCTGGCCCAGTCGTAGAGTGTGTTGCCCCAGTTGTTGAGGGCCGCGTGCATGTCCGGATTGAGGCGCAGGGCCTCTGCGTACTTCTCGCCGGCCTGCTCGAAGAGGTGGTCCGCCTCCGCACCCGTCTTTGTCTTGGCCCAGTCGGAGAGCGCGGCGCCCCAGTTGTTGAGGGCCGTGTGCATGTCCGGCTTGAGGCGCAGGGCCTCTGCGTACTTCGCGCCGGCCTGCTCGAAGAGGCGGTCCGCCTCCGCACCCGTCTTCGTCTTGGCCCAGTCGGAGAGCGTGTTGCCCCAGTTATTGAGGGCCTCGTGCTTGTCCGGCTTGATGCGCAGGGCCTCTGCGTACTTCACGCCGGCCTGCTCGAAGAGGCGGTCCGTCTCCGCACCCGTCTTCGTCTTGGCCCAGTCGGAGAGCGCGGCGCCCCAGTTGTTGAGGGCCGTGTGCATGTCCGGCTTGAGGCGCAGGGCCTCTGCGTACTTCGCGTCGGCCTGCTCGAAGAGGCGGTCCGCCTCCGCACCCGTCTTCGTCTTGGCCCAGCCGTAGAGTGTGTTGCCCCAGTTGTTGAGGGCATCGTGCATGTCCGGATTGAGGCGCAGGGCCTCTGCGTACTTCTCGCCGGCCTGCTCGAAGAGGCGGCTCGCCTCCGCACCCGTCTTCGTCCTGGCCACCTCGATGAGCGAATTGCCTTTCACGACGTAAGCCCATGCGAGTGGCTCCTGAAGGCTTGGAACCGTGCCGCTCTCGTAGGCAGGACGCAGCTTGATGATTTCATCGTACTGTCCGGCCATTAGCATTGCGGAAGCATCAATGCCCTGGGCAATTCTGGATTCGCTACCCTTCGGAGTGGTGCTCTTGACTTCATAGGCCGCGATTGCCCGCTTTACGCTCTCCTTGGCTGCACTAAGTGGATCGTAGTTCTCTGCCTGACCTGGAAGCGTGAAACGAGTGAGTTGCTTCAATGTGTATGCAAGATGCGAGAAGGGGCGCCCCACCAAGTCTGGGGGAAAGCACCCGAGCCGCTGCGTCAATTCGACGAAGAATCCATCAGCCTCGTAGCCAGGAACCCAGCATCGATCCGCTCCATCAAAAGTCAGCGTCTTGCGAACGGAGGCCGCAGGCTCATTGTCTTTGTAGCCCACCCAGTAGATGCCGTATTGGTGAGGGGCTGCGACCAGGAGATCGACCAGAGGATCGTTCTCTCCGCTGTAGCCAACTACGATCCACATGCGGCCTTCGCCAGCCTTCTGGAACACCGGCTTTATCTGCTCCGCATGTCTCGTGAGTTCTTCGGGGGTGTTCAGCAGCACGAATCCCGAGCGCTGGCCGTGGAGGTGGAAGACCGCAGGACTGGGAACCATGTCCGGGATGAATTGTGTCGCGGCAGCAAAGTCGTAGACCGCCGGGAACTCATTCACCAGCGCGCAGGCGCGTAGGATCAAGGGGTCGAAGTTCGTGGTGAAGATGCGGTCCACGTATCCATGGGCGACGAGCTGGGCAATGCCGACGTGAGCCCAGTTGATGCCAGTGGCGTCATCGATGCTCTTCGCAACCAGGTCCCTCCGCACGTTCGAGGGGAGCTGCTTCATGCAGGCCCCGTAGGTCTTCTCGGGTGCCCTGTCGTAACGAAAGGGATGCGCCTCCTTGATGAGGTCTACGAATCCCTGGGCGGTAGGCACTCCGGCGGTAACAGAGCAGCCAGCGCCGATGAGCAAGGAGCACTTCTTGCCGTGGTTCTTGACGTGCCGGAGCTGCTCGACGACCTCTTGAATGGTGGTCTTCATGCGGGTGTCCCGTAGCTGAACATCCAAGCGCACCGCTTCCAAGAGGGGGCATGCGTCTCCTGAGTACTGGACGCCACGAGTCTTGATGCAGTGCGCCGGAGCCTCGGGAGCTCGCGATGGCGGAGGCTCAAAGCATGGCGCCGGGTGGATGCCTTCCGGCTCGATCAGCCTCTGCTCAACGAGCCCGGCATCCGACGACGCATGGACTGGAGCCGGGTGGCGTCCGACCCGGGCAGCCCCAGGGCCCTGCGAGCGGAAGGAACAGTCATTCCACGGTGACCTTCCCAGCCGGGGGCTGCTCTGGGGCGCGAGCGGCCTGTGCCGACGTGTGCCCAAAGGGGCTGCACGGCCTCTCCACTCGTCCTGTGCACAGCCCCAGCGGCACCCGTCAGCAGCGTCCTGTGCACAGCCCCAGCGGCACCCGTCAGCGGCCCTCCGCGGCCATGTCGCCCCGTCACACGGCAGCATGAGGGTGAACGCCGCGCCCGCACCGGGAAGCTGTCGAGCGTCACGCCGTCGCCGTGGGCCTCGACCACCTGCTTCACAATACAGAGGCTAGGCCGAAGCACCTCGCGAGCTGCTCGCTTCCCGCCTCGACGAGCGCAATGCAGCCGACGCTCACCTGCCTTCGAGTCCCATGGAAAGCGTGAGGCACGGCGCTCACGCTTCGCCGTCCAATGGCTTGGAGCCCGGTGCAGGCGTGGCGGTGGACCGCACGAGTCCGGCTGTGCACCCTCCTGGTGCTGACGCTGAGCGCGCCTCCAGCCACAGCGCGGGAGCCCGGCCCGCCCACGCTTCGCGCGGAGCAGGAGGCGGCGACGCCGCGCGAGGTCGGCACGTGCAAGCCAGGCTCGCTGCCCGGCCTGGTGTGGCATGGCACGGAGCGCCAGCTCACCCTCGCGCGCCTCGCGGCGTACGTCGCGCCCGTCTACTGGTTCTCTCCGGACGAGCCAGGGCTGCGCGGGCCGGACGGCGGGGACATCCAGCTTCCCCAGGCCCTTCCCTTCGAGGCCGCCGCCGACACCCCCGTCGTGTACTACCAGTTCAGCGAGGTCTCCCTGTCCGGCGGCGACGCGGGGCGCGCGAGCCTCCAGCGGAAGGAGGACCCGGGCGAGACGGTGGTGGACCTGCGCTACGTCGCGAGCTTCGAGCTGGCCTTCTTCGCCTACTTTCCCAGCGAGCAGGGCGTGGGGGCGCACACCCACGACGTGGAGACAGCGGAGTTCAAGCTCGTCGTCTTCTCCACGGACAACGAGGCCTTCCAGAAGGCGACGGGCATGCGCTGCGACCCGGTGGAGCAGGTCGTGCTCGTCACGCGGGTGAGCGGCAAGGCCCACGGCCTCTTCTGGTACTGGAACGTGAGCGACACGGACGAGGGCTCGCGCTTCCCCATGCACCTGCTGGTGGAGGAGGGGAAGCACGCCCTCGCGACAGACAAGAATGGCGACGGCTACTTCACGCCTGGCTACGACGTGAGCCGCAGCGTCAACGACGCCTGGGGCGTGCGAGACGCCACGCGCAGCGGCCTGCTCTTCAGCGGCAGCTATCAGGCGTGGATGTCGAAGGTGCGTCGCCCGGAGGACCGCATCTACCCGCCGCTGCCGCCGGACAGCCCGCTCCAGGGCGCCTTCGAGCGACCGGGGGACGCCGGTCCCCGGGTCGAGTACGCGCTGCGGCCCCTTCCTCCCGCGACCCAGGCCCGGAGCGTTCCGGGCCTCTACCCCTTCCTGGAGGACAAGGAGGTGCCCGGCTGGCCCGTAATAAAGGAGGCCGGGACGCTGGAGGACCTTGGCGAGTGGGTCGACGCGGGCAGGTCACTGCGCTCGTGGTCCCTCTCGCTCTACGTGGATGGCGACGTGGGAATCGGCCTGGTCCTCCCATTCCTGGTCGTGAAGAACCTCGAGCTGCCGATGGCCGGCGGCTATCTCGTCCACCGCCTGTACCTGAAGGACAAAGGCCTGCGGGACTTCGGGTGGATGGCCATGTACACGCCGTCCGCCTCCCGGTGGTTCGACCACTACCTCGCGGCGGGCGTCGAGTGGGACAGCGAGCCCTTGCGGCGCCGCACCGATGTCGTCCTGGAGCTCGGGTTCAAGTTCCGCGTCAACATCTCGCGCTCGCCGGTGAAGTTCCTCGGCGTGTTCACCGACTTCTGGGGCGTGCGCCTGGGCATCAAGAGCTACGGCTTCTTCGACGTGGACCGGCTCACCTATGTGTTCGAGGTGGGCGCGGGGACCTGGTGAAGGGGCCTCCGCGCCTCGCGCCGCCCCGGACGGGGTAGCCAGGACCCGCTCGCAGGTTTTCTGCATCATTTTCCCCCTCGTCGGCTCCTTCGAATTGGGGGGAACTGCTTGGGCCCACGAAGCCAACCTGGAACGAGCCGAAGACCCCCGGGTTTCCAACGCGGGGCGGACGCCTCGAATCCTGGAGCTACGATGCGCCTGAAGACTTCCTGGCCCCTTCGCTGTGCCCTGGGCCTCCTCATCACCCAGTTCGTGCTCGCCTGCGGTGACGGCGGCGGCGACGTTGACGGTGGCGTCGTCGTCGTCGACAGCGGCGTTGACGGTGGTGGCGTCGTCGTCGACAGCGGCGTTGACGGTGGCGGCGGCGGCGTTGATAGCGGCATTGACGGTGGTGGCGGCGGCGTTGATAGCGGTGTTGATGGTGGCGACGTTGATAGCGGTGTTGACGGCGGCGTTGACGACACGGCGGCGCCCTCCACGCGGGCGACCCCCGTGGGCGGCAGCTTCACGAGCGCGGTGGCAGTGACGCTTGCGTGCGACGACGGTGCGGGCAGCGGGTGCTCGGCCACGTACTACACGCTGGACGGCTCCACGCCAGGCACCGGCTCCACGCTGTACCGCGAGCCCTTCACCCTGGGCGCCCCTGCCACGCTTCGCTTCTTCTCCGTGGACGAGGCCGGCAATGCCGAGGCCGCGAAGACGGAGACCTACGTCATCGACACCACGGTTCCCACCGTCTCCGCCAACCCGGGAGGCGGCACGTTCTTCAGCCCGCGCACGGTGACGTTGTCGTGCAACGACACGGGCACGGGCTGCGCCGGCATCCACTACACGACCGATGGCTCCGTGCCCGGCACCGGCTCCACGCGCTACACGGCGGCGCTCGACCTCTCGAGCAACACCACCCTGCGGTTCATCGGCGTGGACGGCGTGGGCAACACCAGCACGGTGGTGACGGAGACGTACACCTTCGTGACGGACACCACGGCCCCCGTCACCACGATTGCGCCCCCGCCCGGGACCTACACCTCCTCGCGCAACGTGACGCTGACGTGCACGGACAACGAGGGCGGCAGCGGCTGCGACGGGACGTTCTACACGCTGGACGGCAGCGAGCCGACGACCGACAGCACCCGCTACACCGGGGCCTTCACCCTCTCCGCCAGCACCACGGTGCGTTTCTTCTCCGTGGACGCGGCAGGCAACGCGGAGACGGCGCAGGTCGCGGTCTACACCCTCGACTTCCAGGCACCCGTCACGGTGGCGACGCCCCCGGGCGACACGTACCCGGACCCCACCGTCACGGTGACGCTGACGTGCAGTGACTCGGGCACGGGCTGCGGCGCGACGCGCTACACCACGGACGGCTCCCTGCCGGGCGGCGCCTCAGCGCTGTACACGGGCCCGTTCACCCTGGCTCGGAGCGCCACCGTGCGCTTCTTCTCCGTGGACCTCGCGGGCAACGTGGAGCCCGTGGTGGACCAGAGCTTCGCGCTGCCGAACTCCAGCGGCGAGACCGCCTCGGCGCAGATTGCCGCCGTGCGCACCGCGGCGGACGGCCTGGTGAGCCTGCCCATCGACGGGGCCTACATCACCTTCGTGAAGCCGGGCGTGGGCTCCCTCGCCAATGACCCGGCGGGCTTCTTCCTCCAGGCGGAGCGCGGCGGCCCGGCCCTCTTCGTGGAAGTGGACCCGGCGGGGCTGAGCCCCGAGCCCCAGGCCGGCATGCGCGTGAGCATCGTCGTCAACAGCAAGCGTGTGACGAACGGCATGGTGCGGGCGACCCTCTCCAGCTTCGGCGTGCAGAGCACCGGCCAGGTGCTGACGGGGTTCGTCCAGGACGTGAGCCAGGTGGACCTGCCCGCCTCCCTGCCGGACTACGAGTCGGAGCTCATCACCCTCACGGGTACCCTCAACGGCCCGTTCTCCCTGGCGGGCGCCGGCCACGAGCAGGCGCCGCTGGTGACGGCTCGCGTGCCTGCGGGTTCCCCGAGCGCCTTCAACTTCCGGCTGCGCGTGGTGGAGACGGTGAGAGAGCAGCTCGACCTGGTCCAGGGCTGCACGGTGCGCATCGTCTCGCCGCTGTGGTTCTTCTCGACCGGGACGGGGACGCCGCTCACCCAGCCTTCCGTGTGGGCGCCCGAGCAGCTGGTCTCGTCGACGTGCCCGGGGCCCCGGGTGACGGGGGGGCTGGCCGCCGGCCCGGAGACGGTCATCGTCCGCTTCGACCGACGCATCGACCCGGCCAGCGTCCTGGCCGATGGCAGCCAGTTCTCCATCGCCGGGCTGACCGTCACGGGCGCCAGCGCCTCCGGCAACCGCGAGGTGCGGCTCGACACCAGCCTCCAGACGCCCCGGCAGCTCTACACCGTGGCGGTGGCCTCCACGGTGCGTGACGCCCAGGGCAAGGGCGTGGAGCCGACGGGCCGCACCGGCAGCTTCCGGGGCTGGAAGACGCCCGCCGTGCTGCGCATCACCGAGCTTGCGCCCGGTGTCTCCAACCAGCGGGACCTGGTGGAGCTCGTCGTGCTCCAGGGCGGCAGCACGGAGGGCATCACCCTCGCGGACGCCGCCAGCTCCACGCCCCTGGCCACCCTGCCGGACGTGGAGGTGCTCGCCGGTGAGCTCATCGTCATCCACCTCAACCCGGACCGGGTGACGGCCGGGGTGGACGCTCCGGGCTCGGAGCTGACGAGCAAGACGGCCTGGCCTCAGGCCCAGTACTCGTCGAACTTCGACACGGCCTGGGACTTCCAGGGCGGCACCTTCGGCATCAGCGGGGGGCAGCGGGTGCACCGCATCCGGGACCCCCTGGGCAATACCCAGGACGCCCTGGCCGCCGTCATCCCGGGCTTCATTCCCATCGCCGCCTACCCCGACCAGCTCCAGGCGCTCCAGGCCGAAGGCCAGTGGTCCCCGGCCGACTGCAACGGCGTGCCGTGCACGTACGAGTCCTTCCCGAGCGCCTTTGACGTCTCCTTCGATTGGAGCTTCGCCTTCCCCGTCAGCGGCACCAAGACGACGACGGTGGGCCGCGTCTCCTCCTGGGACACCGACACCGCGAGCGACTGGGCGCTTGGCCCGGCCACGCTCGGCGTCCTCAACGGTGCGGTGAGGGAGTAGCGGCCGCGGGTCGGGCGGCGGGCCTCGAACCCGCCGCCATGGCGCTGGGAAACCCCGGGCAGGACTCGCGGGAATAACCCGGGGCGGGCCAGTGAGGAGGGGAGGACGCTCTGACGGGTGCGCCTCGTCACTCGCCCCGTCTCCCGGACGTGGAGGCAGGGCGGGAAGGGCTGGAGTCGTGCGCGACACGGCAGGGAGCCGTACCTGCGCATGGGACGTCTCCGAGGGGGCCGGGAGACCTCGGTCTGGGCCGGCCGCTCCTCCTTCCAATCTGGGAAATGGAGGGCAACTTTCTCCAGGGGCCTACCGCTCCGAGCCGGGCGCCAGCCGCGGGAAGGGTCAATGGTTTGCGAGCCCACTGCTCTCCTGGAGCAGTTACACACCATCTTGTGGAGGGCCGAGAGCCGCTCGCTCCGGCTCACCTGCGTGAGCGAGCAGGCCGCCAAGCTCCTCGGGTATCCAGCCGAGGGGTGGCTGGATGCTTCCTTCTGGAACACGTGCCTCCACCCGGAAGACCGGGAGCGCACGCTGGCCGTCTGTCGGGCCGTGGCGGCGGATGGGGAGGGAAGGGAGTTCGTGCACCGGCTCATCGCCGCCGACGGGAATGCGCTCTGGTTTCGCACCTGCGTGAGGCGGCCTTCCCTCAGCAGGGGGCCATCCTCCGAGCTCTACGGCCTGATGGTGTTGCTGGAGCAAGGGCCCCGCCAGGATGAGCCGCTCCAGCACAGCGAGGACCACCTGCTCACGTTGTTCAATGCGTTGCCGGACGCCGTCTTCTTCAAGGACGGCGCGGGGCAATGGCTCGCCGTCAACCCGGAGGCCCTGAAGCTCTTCGGGCTGGTGGGAGGCGAATACCAGGGCAAGACGGATGTGGAGCTCGCGGGCTACGCCCCCTTCTATCGTGAGGCCCTCCTCGCCTGCTCCGAGACGGACAGGCGCGCCTGGGAGCGGGGCCACCTCAGCCGCATGGAGGAGAACATCCCCAATCCCGACGGCACGATGCAGAGCCACGACGTCATCAAGATTCCCTTGTTTCATCCCGACGGGACGCGAAAGGGACTGGTGGTGCTGGCCCGGAACATCACCGACTACAAGATTGCCGAGCAGGAGCGGTATCTCCTCTTCATCGACGAACAGAAGGCCCGCGCGGCCGCGGAGGAGGCCCAGCGGCGCTCCGCCTTCCTGGCGGAGGCCAGCAGGCTTGTCGCGGGGACGCTCAATTATGAAGTGACGCTCGCCGCCGTCGCGCGCATGGCGGTGCCCTTCCTCGCCGACTGCTGTGTCTTCCGGCTGCTGGACGAAGACGGTGCGACCCGGGTGGTGTCGGTGGCCCACGAGGATGCCTCCCGCGAGGGGCTCGTGCGCGAGCTGAAGCAGCTGTCTCCCGACATCCTCACGGGCGCGGACACGGTCCTGCGCTCGGGGCGTTCCTTCCTCTCCGGTTGGATGGGCGAGGGAGGGGGAGCCCGGGCGGAGGAACAGCTCCGCAGAATCCGGGAGCTCGGGTTCCAGTCCTCGATGTCGGTGCCCCTGCTGGCCCGAGGCCACACCCTGGGCGTGCTCACGCTCGTTTCGGCCAGACCCGGGCGTGTCTATGGCATCGCCGACCTCGCCCTCGCCGAGGAGCTCGCGCTGCGCGCCGCCCTGGCCGTGGAAAGCGCGCGCCTGTACCGCGAGGCCGAAGAGGCCATCAAGGCCCGCGACGAGTTCCTCTCCAATGCCTCGCACGAGCTGAAGACGCCCTGCACCTCACTGCGCCTGGGGGTCCAGGGCCTGCTGCAGCTGACGCGCACGAAGCCGCTGTCACAGGTCCCTCCCGCCTTCGTGGAGAGAGTCCTCGAGAACGCCGAGCGCCAGCTTCAGCACCTGTCCAGGCTCGTCGACAAGCTGCTCGATGTGTCGACCCTCAGCTCCGGGCAGCTCCAGCTCGGGTTCAAGGAGATGGACCTCTCCGCGCTCGTCCGGAACGTCGTGGAGAGCTACCAGCGGGAGCTGGCGCGCTCGGCCTCGGCGGTCGTCGTGCATGCCGACACCCCCGTGGTGGGGCTGTGGGACCCCTCCTGGCTCGAGCACGTCATCGGCCATCTCCTCTCGAACGCGCTCCGCTATGGGGCCGGCAAGCCCATCGAGGTGGAGGTCGAGTCCGACGCGCACAGCGCCAGGCTGGTGCTCAGGGACCACGGCATTGGAATCGCGCCGGAGCACCAGGCGCTCCTCTTCGAGCGCTTCAAGGACCCGGTCTCGGCGCGGCGCTACAGCAATCTGGGCCTCAGCCTCCCCGTCGTGCGGCGCATCGTCGAGGCCATGGGGGGGACCATCCGGCTCGAGAGCCGGGTCGGCGCCGGTACCACCTTCACGGTGGCGTTTCCGGTCAACCGCCGCCCCATCCAGGAGCACGTCGAAGCCCTCCGGGCCTCGCCTCCTCCGAGCTGAGACCTGGGCTTCGGAATGCGGCTTGGTTTGAGACAGGCCGTCTCAAGGCCGGGGTGTGGCGCCGCCTGCGTACAATCCTGGCTCCTTGCGAACCACCAGCCGGTGCGCCGCGAGATAGTAGGCCTTGGCATTCGCGGGGTCGCGCGCGTACAGGTCGAGAAATGCTCGGGCGCATCCCGAGTGAGGGAAGTGGCTCTGCCGGGCAGCGGCGAGGACTTCCAGGGCACGCCGCCGCTCTTCCAGTGTCCCGGACCGCGCGAGCTGGAGCTTGTCCCACAACATCACCAACAAGTGGGCCCGGGCATCGCGCAACTCCGTCCGAAGATGGAGCCGAAAGAAGTCGATGGTGACCTGTGCCCGCTTGCGGTCATAGCCCGCGCGTTTAGCCACCGCTCTCGAGGGAAGCCTCGCGCTTGAGACGTTCGCGCTCGCGGCTCTGCTGACGTGAACGGGCGGTCACCTCCGCGATGAGCAGGATGCGCTCCTCCAACTGTTTCAGCGTCACTCCTCGGCTCATCATCGCATGCGACAGCAGCGTTGATCCCCAAGCCGCGGCGGTGCCCCAGAAAACCCGAGCCTCTGCTACGTCCTTCCCGGATGGGCCGCATGGCCGGCGTGTGCCTGAAGGTGGCTGCACGGCCTGTCCACGTGTTTGGCGCACAGCCCTGGGGCCTCGACGCTAGCTCCCGCCGGATGCGCTCCCAGGCCTGGAAGCCGAGCACGAGGAACAGGACGCCGACGACGGTCTGGACTCCGCGCGCCGTGGGGTTGGCCGGGCGGGAGTTGAAGGCGGGCGTGGGGGTCAGGGTATCGCGTCTCCTGGCACGACCTGGCACATGTGGACCTGCTCTAAGCCGTACTGAAGCTTGCAGGTGAGCACCCACGGCGTGGCGATCTCCTGGGCGAGCGGCTGAAGCTCCTTGCCGAGCATGCACACGGCGGTGTCGGTCGTGAACCAATGGCACCGGGCGGCCGTGATGGGCTCCTTGGGCGTGCACTGGTCCTGCTCGCGCCGGAGCACCACGGGAACGGGCGGCAGCTTCCCCGTCCTGAGCCAGTCGAGCTCGGCATCTCCCTTCGAGACCTTCCGGGTCCGGGTGCACATGGAGGTTGCGAGGCGCCCTTCATACAGATAGGCGTAGACGAGGTACTCCTCTCCAGACTCGAAGGAGTAGCTACAATCACCGCCGCCGTCGTCCGTGTCCAGAACGAGCTGCGCCCCTCCGGTGGCGCCCTTGAAGGCCTCGATGACTTCGATGCGGGCCTGCCGGGACGCCACCGAGACCACACGGCCATGAACGATGACGCCGGCCTTGTCGCGTGCCGTGCGAAGCGCGGTTGGGAGGTCGGTCCAACCGCGACAGCTACAGGCGTCGGCGGAGGACGGCAGGGCGAACAGCGCACTTCCCAGCAGCAGGACGACGAGCCTCATCCACGCAATCCTACCTCTCTTCGGGCGCGTGCCAGCGGGTGCCCACCAGCCCTGCCTGCGTCAGCGAGCGCGGGGCTTGAGGCAGCGGCCAGGAAGGATGGTGACGCCCAACTCCCGCGAGAGCGCGTCGCGTTCCCGCTCCCTCAATCAACCGGAGCACGGCCTCATTCTTCCGCTTCGCCAAGAACCGGATGCGCTCCGCAGGCCTTCGAGCAAGTCATGGCGGGACGCGCCATGGGCGGCATGTACCCAAGGGGCTGCGTGGCCTCTGCACCGACCGGGCGCACTGCTTCACTCTGTCCAGGAAGGCAATCTGCGCGTTGATCGGAGGCACCTCGCGGCGCGGACTCTCCTCCTTCGTTCCGGGGCCGGAGGGAATCGCGGAGGGTGCGGCTATTCGCCGTCCGCGTGCTGCGTGGGAGCCGAGGTGGCGGGGCGCGGGGGCGGGAAGGTGGGCACGTAGCACGCGCCCTTGTACATATAGGCTTCGTCGTCACAGTTTTTCATGTCTGTGATTACCAGCTTCCTCCAGCAGCCGCCATTGATGGGAACCTGCCCCCTGGAGGGGCATCGACCGTTGGCATCCGGGCGGCGCTGCCCTGGGATGGGCTTGGGTGGCAGGTCCACGGCAATGGCCGGCCACACGGAGGGCGCTCGCTCGGGCGCCACCGGGGCCGTCAGGGCGGAGTCTCCGACCGCCACGGCGCCCCCATCCTTCGAGTCTTCCTGCTCCACGAGGTGCCTCGCAGCAGGCTCCTCAACGGACAGGGGGCTCAGCAGTCCCCAGGCGCTGAGTGCCAGTGCGCCTCCCAGGCTCGCGGCCGTGAACCAGGACCGCGTCGCCGCGCGAGGAGGTGGCCGTACCCTGACGCGCTGGGGCGCAGGGAAGAGCCCTGCGGGCTGAGGCTCGTCTCCCGTGAAGAGGGACGCATCCGCCTCGGGCCCTGCATTCCGTGCGGCCTGCTCCAGCGCTTCCGCCACGTCGCGCGCACTCCCCCGCGCTTCGGGGTTGGGCGAGAGCATCCGGGAGACCCAGGCGCTCAGTTCCCGCGAGCAGTGGACATTGAATGCTCGCGGGAGCCAGGACCCCAGCTGCTTCGTACGCCAGAGCCAGGCGTCCTCGTCATCCGGGTGCGCCGAAGGAGGGTACTTCCCGGTAATCAGCCGGTAGGCGGTGACGCCCAGGGCGAAGACGTCATCCGCCGGCCCGGGCGCATACGGGACGGCCGGGGGTCTGCGGGAGCGGAGCACGAACCGCCACGCCTCGGGTGCGCGGTAGGCCGAGGTGCCGGGAGGAAAGGGGTGCCAGGTCAGCGTGGCGGCCCCCAGGTGGTGTCCGGAGCCAAAGTCCATGAGGAAGGGCTGGCCGTCCGCGCGCCGGACGCGCACGTTTTCGCCCTTCACGTCACGGTGGACGCCTCCTGCCGCATGGGTGGCTTCCAGGGCCCGTGCCAGCCGCGCGAGGACCTGAAGCACCTGCCGTGAGGAAGGGCGCTGCGCTCGCGCCCAGTCATAGAGCGGTGCGCCCTCGATCAGCTCCATGACCAGCCAGGCGTAGGAGACGCCCTCTCGGGACTGCCACTGGCCGTGGTCCAGCAAGCGGGGGATGGCGGGGTGGCGGAGACGGGAGAGCAGCTCGGCTTCACGCGTGAAGCGCGCATCCCCGGGGTACAGGGCCAGCTTGAGGGCCACGAGCCCCGCCCCCTCCTCCGGCCCCACGGCGCGATAGACGACGCCGTAGGCCCCCCGGCCCTGCGGCTGCACCACCCGCCACGGCCCGATATGCGTCCCGGAGGGCAGGCTTGACGGGTTCAGGTGGTCCAGCTCCATGAAGTGCCTCGTGAGGAGGTACGCGGTCCGCTCCGCGTACCACGAGGCTACTCGCGGGGTAGGCAGGGTCCAATGCCATCTCCCAGGTGAACGGCAACGTGACGCGGAGAGGGACCTCGCCCGGTGGAGGTCCGCTCCCGTCGCGGCGTCGTGAGCAACACCCCGTGGCCCCCCCGCAGGCGCCACGGGCTCTGCCTTCTCGGGTGGAGGCGGCGGGCATGAAACCCGCCGCCCGGTGCTTCCCCGGACGGTGAATCAGAGCGTCTTCATGTACTCGATGAGGGCCCAGCGCTCCGTGTCGGTGAGCGACTGGGTGAAGTCATGCCCTTCGTTGCCCAGCCCGTAGAGGTGCGAGTTGAAAATCATTCGCGAGCGGATCTGCTTCTGGGTGATGGGCGGCGGCGACTGGTAGCCCAGCGAGTTGTAGTTGGCGACCAAGTTGGAGATGTTGGCGAAGAGGACGTCGACCGTCGCCATCTCCTGGCTGCAGGGGATGAACGGGTCATTGGCCGGCACATCGCCGCAGGCCAGGGGCGTCACCTTCCAGCCGAGCTTCGCGAAGTCGTACGACGCAAAGCTCCCGTCGTAGCCGGCGTTGCTCCCCAGCGAGTTGGCCGAGCTCTGCTGGCGCTTCCACACCTTCCGGCGGTCCGACGGCTTCAGCACCTCCCAGAGAGAGGGCACGCTGCCGTTGTGGAAGAAGGGCGCGGACGCCCACGCGCCATAGAGCGGCGGCGCGACGTAGCCGAACGGTTCAATCCACTCGTTCGGCCCCACGGGTGAGAAGACGGGCCCGGTGCCATTGTCGTACTTGCTGCGCGGCACGCGGCGCAGGGCGCTCATCACCGGGTCGTCGTAGAAGGGGCCGTGGTCGGGGGCCTCGTCGTTGTAGCCGAGGAAGGACGTGTTCCACGTTCTGCGCTTGCGCTCGTCCGCCATCAGGTCCACGCGCGCCGGGTCCGTGCGGATGGTTTCAATGGGGGTGATGACGCCGGCGATACCCTTGAGCCGGGGGTCGGGCAGGAACGCCGGGTTGGCGGCGTGGCGTGGCGAGTAGACGCCATGGCAGCTCGCACAGGAGCCATTGCCCGGCGTCTTCGGGATGCTGGCATTGGCGCCGTTCGCCCAGAGGTCGCGCTCGTGGAAGAGGATGGCGCCCTGCTCGGCGAGCGCGGTGTTGACCGTCTTGGGGTAGACGGGGGGCGAGAGCGAGATGAAGAAGTTGTCGTTGTCGTCGAACTCGGCCGTCAGCGCGCGGCGCTGCGCCGGCGAGCGGCCCAGGTTCGCGATTCCGAACGCCATCTCCGAGCGGACGTTGTCCGAGGTGAGCGCGCCGTCCCAGAACTGCCGTGTCTTGAAGGCGCGGTACCACCAGTTGGGCGCACGAGACATGCCTCCCGCGTGGGTGGGGAAATATTCGAGCAGGCTGGGCACGAGGGCCAGCGAGTCCATGTCGAAGATGGCGGGCAGCAGGTCGACGATGCCGATGGCGTCGCTCGAGCCTCGGCCCACGCTCCAGGGCACGGGCGCGAGCAGGAGCGGCGTCTGCCAGGCCACGGAGCGGAAGAAGTCGGACTGGATGAGGCCGGCATCCACCGCGTCATTCGTGCGGCCCCACGCGAAGCCCGCTTCCTGCTCGGTGCCGAGCCGCGAGTCGTGGCAGCCCGAGCAGTTCGACGCAATCTTGCCCGTGTAGCGCCCGTTGTCGTCCTTCTCCTGCACGATGCCCAGCGGGAGCTGGCCGCTGCCTCCATTGGTGAGGTTGGGGTTCTCCCAGGGCATCGGGTAGGGATTGCGGAACGGCGCCTTCGCGAGCCCGTAGCGCTTGATGACCTGCTCATCAAAGTCGGCGGGGCGGAAGACGTACCCCCAGAGCCTGAAGAGGTTGTAATAGCCGAGCGAGTCGCTGAACGGCTGGAAGTAGGCGCGCGTCTCGATGTTCGTGCGGCCCCGGACGACGCTCGCGCGGAACTCGCCGCAGGTCTGCGGATTCGGCGCCAGCGTCGAGACGAACGGCGCCGGCGGGTTGTGGAGGTCCACCCAGTACGCGTTGAACTGCACCGCGGCCCCGGGCTTGTTGACGCCGGGCACCACGAGGGTGCGCGGGTCCACCGGCAACGGCGTGGAGTCCGGCTTCCCCTGACAGGCCGCCGTGAATGGCGAGCGCAGCGCCGTCGTGTCCAGCAGGGGCAACGGGTCCGCGCCCGCTGCCTGGGAGACGCCCATGGCGAGAGTCAGGGCACTCGAAAACGCCCACTTCCGATTCCATCGCAGTCTCATGCGGCCAACCCTCCAGGGTTTATTGGCAATGTGCCAATAAGCGAATTCCTAGGCTTCCGGGCTGCCGCCCACAATACGCAGCGCGTCAACGTGTCCTCGTTGCGGGCCTCGTGTGCGGCGGGACACAGGGCGCCCCGCGCTCGACGGAGGGAGTCGCGCCCCGCGCGCTCGGAGGAGCGTGTGGCCTGGCGCGATTGATTCCTCGCGGCGTCGAGACGCTGCGTTGGCCTTGCGCCCGCGGAGCTGTTCCGGAGGAGGTTTGAGCGGACTGCGCGGCACCACGTGTGGCGCGTGGACGTGTTGAGGGAAGCGGGACGTGCCGCGCGCCTCACTTCGCCGCGTGGGTCAGCTCCAGGGGCAGGCTTTGGGGCCTCGCTTCACCGGGAGGACAAGCCCGACGCACTCCGGGCCCGCCATGCAAAGTGCCTGCCCGTACTAAGGGTGAACCCGCAGCCGCTGAGGGTCGCCCCAGGCATCCGGCCTGTCACGACACCCCCCGGATGACCGACCCTGCGGGTGGACAGTCACGGCGCAGCCGATATTCTTCGGCCCACGTAGCGTTGGAAGCCATGGACGTATTCCACGGTGCCCACGCGCAGGCCGCCCGGGGCGCAACCCCCTTGGTCCCGGCGCTCGCGTGGAAGGAGTGCGGTTGCCCGGACGACCTTGGAGGTCCGGCGTGCGGCGGCTCCGTTGCATCGTGGGGGGCCTGCTCGGGCCCCGGGGGGCAGTATCCCGGGGCCCGAGAGTCCTCGTTGCCAGGGCAACCGCGTTACGGCTGAGCTTCGGCGGCCCGAGCGGGAGCGCCCGCCGCGAAGGACAGCAGGTACGCCGGCTCGTCTCGCGTGTTCTGGTCCAGCAGCTCCTCCGTCAGGGAGTGCAGCGGCCACCGCGCCAGCTCCGTCTTGCGGAACTGCTCGATGGCCTTCTCCAGGGCCTCCAACTGCCCGAGCGCCAGCGCGCGGCCCGCCTCGTCCGCCATGTCCTGCGTGCCGCTCCGGATGAGCTGGAGGCCCGCCATGCGCTCCATCATCGTCGGGTGCTCCATCATCCGTGAGCCGATGTCCCGGGTGATGCGGCCCAGCCGCTGCACGCCCTCGGGGGTGAGCCCGCCCCGCGTGCCCACGTTGCGCGTGCGCAGAATCCACGAGCCCCGGTCCACCACGCCGCGCGACACCGCGGACATGGCCATGGCGCTGGCATCCGGGACGCCAGCGTCCTTCAGCAGCTTCCGGGCCTTCTGGAACTGCTCCGCGAAAGACGTGCCCTCCCGCCACACGGGCAGCGCCGCCACCTTCTCCAGCGCGTCCACCTCCGCCGCGCTCATCGCCGAGCCCTGCTCGGTGTCTCCCAGCAGCACCAGCAGCTGGAGGTTCATGGCGCGCGGGTGCGCCGCCGCCAGCCGCTCCAGCGTCCCGCGGAACACCTTCCGGGCCTCCTCGTGCGAGGACTCGGGCAGCGCGTCGCCGCGCAGCGCGTCCATGATGGCCACGTAGAAGAACGGGTCCTCCACCTTCGGCAGCTGCGCCAGCAGGAAGAGCGCCTTCTCCGCGTCCAGCCGCCGCGCGCCGAGCGCTATCAGCAGCTTCACCTCGTCCGAGGTGGCGCGCGTCCACGCCGCCTGCTCCGCGCCCGCGACGGTGGGGTCCGGCGGCAGGGGCGTGGCGCCCGGCAGCAGCTGGCTCTTCTGGAAGTCCGGCCGGCCCAGCGACACCCAGGCCTCGCGGAAGGCCTGCTGCCAGGAGGTGCCCGGCGTGCGCCGCAGCTCGCGCAGCCGCTGGAGCAGCTTCAGCTCCTTGCCGCGCGGCGCGGCATCCTCCAGGTGCGCCAGCGCGGTGCCGGCCTCGGCGTCATTGCCCGTCTCCAGCGCGAGGCACGCCTGGATGAAGAGGGCGGGCGCGTGCTCCGGGTCCCGCTTCAGCGCCTCGGCCAGCTCCGCGCGCGCCTTCTCCACGTTTCCCGCGGCGGCGGCGCGGGCGGCGCGGTCCGTGGGGAGCAGCACCTCCATGGGGGCCTGCGGCTTCGCGGCCCTCGGGCCCTTCTCGTCGTGCCCGTGGTGGTCATCATGCCCATCCCCCGCCTTCGCGCGCGCGCCGGGACGGCCCCCCGAGAGGACGAAGAACGCGGCCAGCAGCGCCACGACCATGCCCCCGAGGGCGAAGAAGAGGGGCTTGCGGCGCGAGGGGGAGGAGGGCGGAGCGGGCATCGGGTCCGACATCGGGCGGTCATCTCCGGAGGGGTGGGGAGGCGCATTCCAGCCGGCCGGGGCCACGGGAGCAAGCCGGCCCGCGTCGTCCGGACGTTCTCGGCTGCACCTCATGGGCTCCGGAGTGATTGACGCGGAGTGCGCGCTGCGACGGAATCCCACTCGCGGTCAGGGCACAGGAGGCCCACACCCATGGCGCTCGCGTTTCCCGTTCATCCCGTCACGGTGGGCCCCATCGTCGGGGCCACCACGGACACCACCGTGCGCCTCTGGGGGCGGGGCGAGCCCCCCCGGCCGCCCGGGGGGCGCTACTGCTACGGCATCGCTCAAATCCTCACCGCGGGCACCACCACGCCCGAGAAGGCGACCTACTTCAAGCTGCGCGCCGAGGACGACTTCACCGGCAGTGTCGACTTCACCGGCCTCCAGCCCGCGCGCGCCTACGCGTACCGCATGGGCTACTTCTTCTCCGACGTGGAGCAGCACCTGCTGCTGCCGCCCGTGGGGCTGGAGCTGCAGGGGGCCACGGCGGGCGCCTTCCGAAGCGCCAGGCCACCGGGCAGCCCGGAGCTGTCCTTCGTCTTCGGCTCGTGCCGCCACCCGGGCCCGGCCGAGGAGGAGTACGTGGGCCTGAGCAACCGCGGCGACCGCATCTTCGGCACCATCCTGGAGCAGGCGGACAGCACGCCCACGGACCTGCTCCTCATGGTGGGGGACCAGATCTACGCCGACGTGCGGGCCAACGCGCGCACCTTCGAGGAGTACTGCGACACGTACCGCAAGGCCTTCACCCAGCCGCTGCTGCGCAGGCTGATGGCGCGCGTGCCCACGTACATGACGATGGACGACCACGAAATCGTGGACAACTGGTCCATGGACAAGCTCGTGGACCCGGACCTGAGCAACGAGCAGCGGTGGGCGAACCGGGTGCGCTTCCTCGCGGCGATGGAGGCGTACCGCTCCTACCAGGTGGTGCACGGGCCGGCGCTGGAGCGGCGCGACGTGGAGGGCGTCACCAACGCGCTGACGCGCTACTGGTACGACTTCCAGGTGGGCCCCGCGCGCTTCTTCGTCCTCGACACGCGCACGGAGCGCTACCACCGCGCCAGGCCGCCGCAGCTGCTGAGCCCGACGCAGCTGGACGCGCTGAAGCACTGGATGGCGAAGGACCCGGGCGGGCTGAAGTTCGTGGTGTCCTCGGTGCCGTTCTTCCCGGACGTGAAGCTGGCGGGGATTGCGGCGGTGGAGCGCATGGACAAGTGGGCGGGCTTCCTGCACCAGCGCCAGCACCTGCTGGACTACATCCGCGACAACGACGTGCGCCGCGTGGTGTTCCTCTCCGGAGACATCCACGCGTCGCTGTGGAGCGAGCTGCGCTGCAAGTCAGACAAGGACTTCCGCCTCTACTCCATCATCTCCTCGGCCTTCGCCGCGCCGGCCTTCGTCCCGCCGGAGTTCATGTACGAGCAGGCCGGAGTCCTCGACGGGCAGTCGGACTATGTCGTCGCCCGGCACGGCGGCTACGTGCAGCTGAGCAACTTCACCCGGCTCACCTGGAAGGAGCCGGTGCTGCGCGTGGAGGTGTTCGAGCGCAAGGGCGCACGCGTCCAGGACGCGGAGCTGCGACTGGACGCGTGAGCCGGGGGCGGGCGTCAGTCCTTGTAGGTGACGCGCGAGCCGCCGCTGGTGTCCACGTCGCTGCGGCCCGGGCGGGACACCAGCCGGATGGTGCTGCCACCGGAGGCGTCGCCGGAGACGCTGTCGGAGACGTCCGCCTCCACGCGTGAGCCGCCGCTGGCCTCGGCCTCCAGCGTCTTCAGGCCCTTCACGTCGAGGGCGAGCACCTCGGCGCCGCCGCTGGCCTCGGCGTCCAGCTCCCGGGCGCGGCCGGACAGCTTCACGCGCGAGCCACCGCTGGCCTCGGCCTCCACCCTGCGCGCGTCCACGCCGCGGACGGAGACGACAGCGCCGCCGCTGGCCTCGGCGGAGAACTCGTCGGTGTCGGTGGCGTCGGCGTCGATGTGGCCGCCGCCGCTGGCGCTGACGCTGTGCACGTTGGGGTTGGTGACGTAGAGGCGCACCTTGCTGCCCCGGAAGTTGTTGAAGACGCCGTTGCGCTCGACGCGGGTGGTGAGCACGCCGTCCTCCACCTCGAGCTTCACGCGGGCGACCAGGTCCGACGGCCCCTCGAGGCGCACGGACTTGGGACCGACCTTCACCTCGGCCTGGATGCCATGGCTCACGGCCACGCCGTCGAAGTCGGGCACGTCCCGGGCCTCGCCCTTCTGGGCGGAGGCGTCGTCCTTGCCGGACTCCTGGGCGTGGGCACAGGCGGACAGCGCGAGGAAGGAGACGAGGAAGGAGATGCGGGCGGTCTTCATGGGGCACGCTCCAAAAGCAATGGGGGCCCAGGCGGACCCCGTCATGCCCAGGGTACGCACGACGGGCAAAGCCGATTGCATGCGCCTACTGGCGGGACAGCATCTCCAGGGGGATGCGGACGGCGGTGGTCTCCCCGGCCTTGATGTCCACCGGGAGCCGGAGCGCCTTGCCATTGCCATCCACCAGCTTGAGGGTGTGCTTGCCGGACGGCAGCTTCACCTTGAAGAGGGGCGTGTCCCCCAGCTCGCGGCTGCCGAGGAAGACCTTGGCGTAGGGCTCGGTGACCAGGGTGAGGAAGCCGGGCTCGCCCGCCGGGGCGGTCTCCGAGCCAGCTTCCGAGCCTGCCTGGGGGGTCGCCGTGGCGGGGGGCTCCTCGGTGGCTCGCGGCTTCCGGGCGGGGGCCTCCCGGGTGCGCTTGGGGACCTTGGGCTTCCGGGAGGTGGCGGTGTTGTCGAGGGCCCCCACCGAGTCCTCGGGCGGCTCCGGGGGCGCGGCCTCGACGTCGCCGGCCTCGGGCTCCCGAGGGGAGTCCGTGGGGGCGGTGTCCACGGCCGTCATCGGGTCCACCGTGCCGACGGCCCCAGGGCCCGTGCCCGGGGTGTCCGTGCCACCCGTTCCCGCGCGCGCCGCCGCACCGGGGGTGTCCGTGCCGGGCGCCGGGGCCGGCTTCGCGCCCGGGGTGCCGGGCTCGGCCGGAGGATTTCCCCGGGCCGTGGCGGGCGGAGTCTGCGTGCCGTCCTTCGGGCCCATGCCGAGCAGGGGCTTCACCCAGGCGGACACGCGGCCACCGTCCAGCCCGAGAATCACCGTCACCGCGCCAGCGCCGAGCAGCACCAGCACCGCCGCGACGGCGACCCACGCGCGGCTCCGCTGCTCGCGGCGAGGGCTGCGGATGCCCTTCTGGGTGTTCTCGTGCGCATCGTCGTCACCGAGCGCCGCGCCTTCGGAGTCCTCGTCCTGGTGGGGGTCGTAGGCGGGGACGGGCTCGGTGGTGACCTCCGGGAAGGGAGGCGGAGGAAGCGACTGCCGGCGGCGGTTCGTGCCGCGTCGGCGCGGGGTGTGCGCGGGGGTGATGGAGACCGTCTCCTCCCGACGCTCCGGCGGAGGCGCTGCCTGGCGGATGGTGGACGGACCCTCGCGCTCCGCGTGGGGAAGCGCACGGACCATCGCCGTCTGCACCTCGTGCTGGGCAGGAGCGCCCGAGCGGGCTGCCAGCTGCACGTCGCGCTCGGCGAATGCGCCCGAGCGGGCCGCCGGCTGTACGTCGCGCTCCACGGGTGGAGCGGGAGGACGCGCCATCGCCGGCTGCACGTCGCGCTCCACGGGCGGCGCCGGAGGACGTGCCATCGCCGGCTGCACGTCACGCTCCACGGGCGGCGCCGGAGGCCGAGCCATCGCTGTCTGGAGGTCACGCTCCACGGGCGGCGCGGGAGGACGCACCATCGCCGTCTGGAGGTCGCGCTCCACGGGCAGCACGGGCGCGCGGACCATCGCCGTCTGCGCCTCGTCGGCGGCGGGTGGCGGAGGGATGGGCGCTGTGATTCGCAGGTTGTCCAGCGTGCGCCCGGAGCGCGCCGGCGCCTCCGACGGAGCCACCGCGCGCATTCCCTCCAGCGTGGAGCGACCCGCGCGGCGCTCGGCCCGTGGCGGCTCGCCGGAGGAAGAGGTCGGCTCCGGAGGCAGCGCCGGCACTCCCGGCTGCGTGCGGGCGAGTGAGTGCTCCGGCTTGTGCGGCGACGCCATCGCCTCGGCGGGAGGAGGCGGCGGCCGGGTGGTCTCCCCCGACGTGGTCCTCGGAGGCACGCGCTTCTGCGGCGGCGGCGTCAGGACCTTGCGGGCGTTGGCCTCGTCGGCAGCGGAAGGCGGCGGGGCCGCGGGCGTGTTCACCGTGGGCCGCCGGGGCGCGGGTGCACCCTGGGGCGGCGAGGGGGGCTTCCCCAGCACGGGGGCCTTCAGCGAGGGCAGCGACACCGAGGGACGGTTTGGAGGCGGCGCTGCCTGCGCGACGCCGGCGCCGCCCGTGGGCTGCTCGGAGGACTCGGCGCCCATGGCCAGCATCCGCGCCACGCTCATCTCGCCGGTGTTGTCGCCCGCGGCGGCCTGGCCGCTCATGAGCAGCTGCCGCGTCTGCTCGCGCCGGTCGGCGAAGAGGCGGCGCATCAGCTCGCTGCTCTGCTCGGGGTGCCAGATGTGCGGACCCACCGCGCGCTCCAGGGCGCGGGCGAACTCCAGCGTGGTGGCGTAGCGGTCCTCGCGCTTCCTCGAAAGCGCGCGCATGACGATGGCGTCCAGCTCCGGCGGCACCTGCTTGTTGGTGCGCGACGGCGGCGTCACCTCGCAGCGCAGCACCGCGGTCATCATCGCGTCGGCCTGCTTCGCGTAGAACAGCCGCATGCCGGTGAGGCACTCGTGCAGCACCACGCCCAGGCTGAACAAGTCACTGCGCGCATCCAGCGGCTCGCCCAGGATCTGCTCCGGGGACATGTAGCCGCTGGTGCCCTTCACCATGCCCACGGCGGTGCGGCTGGCGCGGGCCAGGCTCTTGGCGATGCCGAAGTCGAGCAGCTTGGTGACGCCCTCGTACGTCACCATGATGTTCTTCTCGGCCACGTCCCGGTGGATGACGGGCGAGGGGTGGCCCAGTGGGTCCGTGAAGGTGTGCGCGTAGTGGAGCGCCACGGCGGTGTCGCGCACCGCCATCAGGCTGTACCCCATGGGAATGGGGATGTTGGCCAGCCGGCACGCGCGCGCCACCTCCACCAGGGTGGCGCCGGGCACGAACTCCATGGACAGGAACAGCTCGCCGTCGGCGATGTCCAGGTCGTACACCTGGGCGATGTGCGGGTGGTTGAACGCGGCCGTCACCTTGGCCTCGTCCAGGAACATCCGCACGAACTCCTCCTCGCCGCGGATGTCCGGGAGGATCTGCTTCAGCACCACGAGCTTGCGGAAACCCGCCAGCCCCCGCTGCGACGCGAGGAAAATCTCCGCCATCCCGCCTGTCGACAGGCGGGAGAGCACCTCGTATTTGCCCAGCGAGCGCGCATCCGGCGCGAGCGGCAGCCTGTTCCCACTCATCGGAATCCGCCGAATCTACACTCTCAGCCGGACGGACGCGAAAGCCCGGACCCCTCGGTCTGATACAAGACTCCACGACTTCCGGGGATGGGCCGAATTGAAGCCCCATTCAGGTAGGGAATCGTGGGCGGAACCGCCCGGGTGCGTAGGGGGTTTCCCGGGGCTCAGGGAGAGGTGGCGGGGAGGGCGGCCCTCAGTCGCTCGGTGGGGATGACCTGCTTGGCCTGGTGGGCGCTGGACCAGAAGAGGCGGGCGTTGGCGACGCCGGTGTGCTCGTAGAACTCCATCCGGAGGGCGTGGGCCCGGCCGGCCTGGAGCACCACCGTCGCGCTGTTCTCGGTCGTGTCGTGGTGGGTCCAGTTGTCGATGAGGAGTCGCCCGTCCACCCAGAGGCGGACGCCGTCATTGCTCTGGGTATAGAGGGTGTAGGTCTCCGAGTACTGGGGCACCAGGCTGCCCGTCCACCGGACGGAGAAGGTGTCCACCCCCATGGAGGCGGCCGGCGCGCCGGAGCTCCACCGGAAGTCCACCGTGGGGTCCACGCGCTCCAGCTTCGTGCCGGTGAAGTCCGGCCCGTCGAAGTACTCGGCGCGCAGGCCCGGCGTGGTGGTGGTCGGGGTGAAGACGGCGGTGTACCGCGTGTCCACGGCCGGAGTGGCCACGTCGTGTTGCGCGGGGGCGCCGTGGGCCCAGCTGGAGAAGCCATACGTCACCCCGTCCTTCACCTGCGGCGACACGACGCCCAGCGAGCGGAGCACGCCCACCACGCTCAACACCGTTCCGGGAGTCGGGACGGGCTGCCCGTCGAGTGTCACCTTGAGGCCGGGCGGCTGCGTGTCCAGGGTGAGCGCCACCTTGCGCGGGGACACGTCGCGGAACACCGCGTGCGTGGCGCCGCTGGAGTCCTTCACCGTGAGGTGGATGCGGTACCACACGTCGGAGGCCGTCTCGCCCGTGTTCGGCACGGTGAAGCTGCCGCTCCTCATTCCGGAGGTGGGTGGCATGAAGGGGTGCAGGTGCTCGGCGTGGTGGAAGTCCACGCGCCAGGTGAAGGCGCTCGCGGGGAGCACGCCGTCCTCCGCGTCCGTGGCCGAGGCCGAGAAGGCGATGACGTCCGTGGCGCGGTACCGCGTGCCCGTCAGGGGCGTGAGCAGCGTGGCCACCGGCGCGGTGCCGGTGAGCACGGTGAGCTGGGCCTCGCCGCTGAGCACGGCGCCGGAGGCATTGGACACGCGCACGCGGTAGCGAGAGCCCGAGTCGGACAGGGCCACGGCGGCCAGCGCGAGGCTCGAGCCCGTCTGGCCCGGCAGGTCCACGCCGTTGCGTTGCCACTGGTAGCCCAGGGGCGCGGCGCCGCTCGCGACGACGGTGAAGGTGACGGCGCCGCCGTTGAGGACGCTCTGGCTGGTGGGCTGCTGCAGCACCACGGGAGCGCCGCCGGTGGCCGTGTAGCGGATGCGGCGCACGGAGTCCCCGTTGCGGTCCAGGTAGTAGAGGCTTCCGTCCAGGCCCACGTCGAGGTCCACGGGGGCGCCCAGGCCGTTGGCGAACAGCGTGGTGGCGCCGGTGGCCGGGTCGAGGACGCGAATCCACCCGCTGCAGTAGTCGGCGAAGAAGTAGCGCCCCACGTAGGTGGAGGGGAACTGCGGGACGGGCGGGTTGTAGAGCGTGCCCCCGGTAATGGCGCAGCCGAGCGAGCTGCTGTCTCCGTGGCCATAGGCATGCAGCGGGGCGCGGAAGCGCGAGTCGGTGGTGGGGCCCTCGGTGTCGGGCCAGCCGTAGTTGGCGCCGGCGACGCCCACGTTGATTTCCTCCCACCGGGACTGGCCCACGTCGTTGATGAGCATTCGGCCGGTGCCCGGCTGCACGGCGAAGCTGAAGGGGTTGCGCAGGCCCATGGCCCAGATGGCGCGGTAGACGCCGGTGGTGCTGGCGACGAAGGGGTTGTCGGCGGGGATGGAGCCGTCGCGGTTGATGCGCAGCAGCTTCCCCTTGAGCGTGGTGAGCTCGCGCGCGTTGGCGGAGCGCGCGTTGTCGCCCACGGCCACGTAGAGCTTCCCGTCCCCGCCAAAGTGGAGGGCGCCGCCATTGTGGGTGTTGGCGCTGGTGAGCGGGTCAATCTCCAGGAGGATGACCTCGCTGCCGGCGACGGCGCGGTTGCCGCTGGCGGTGAAGCGGCTGACGCGGTTGCGGAGCACGGGCGAGGGAGAGGTGTAATAGACATACACGTACGGCTGCTGGGGGAAGCCCGGGTCGAGCGTCACGCCGAGCAGGCCGCGCTCACCGCTGTCATCGGTGTTCACCGTGACGAAGGGCTCGGTCAGGAGGGCGCCGTTCTGGATGACGCGCAGGGCGCCGTCCTGCTCGCAGACGAAGATGCGGCCGTCGGGTGCGAGCACCATGGCGGTGGGGCTGGAGAGGTCGTCGGCCACTTCGGTATCGGTGAAGAGGGGCGGCAGGGCGGCGGCGCGGTGCTGGCCGAGCTCGGGCGCGGTGGGCTCCAGCTCCGTGGATGGCAGGGGCTCCGCGCAGCCCGCGAGGCACAGCACGCAGGCAAGGGGCAGGAGGGACAAGTGGCTGCGCATGGCGTCACGCTCCGGTGAGGGGCTGCCGGCGCTTTCAGGGCGTCGTCAGCCGCGAAGGTGGCGCAACGGGACGCGCGCGGAAGGGGCGGCGGCACCGCGGGTGTCGGGAAGCGGAGGCTGACCCGGGGCAAGTGGGAGGGAGGTACCAGGAGCCCCGGACCCCGAGGAGGGGTCGTGTCACCGGGTGCACGCCACGGCCGTCCCGGGGGCTACATGTCCGGCTTGCACACCCAGGGGCGGGCGGGCTTCTTTCCCTGCTGGCAGCGGTAGCCCTCGGCGCAGGAGTTGGGGGTGTTCGGCTCGCAGCTGGGGAGGCAGCGCCATCTGTCACAGGTGAGGCCTTCGGGGCAGGCGGGCTTGCCCGGGCCGCACTCCTCGACGCACTCCATCCAGGCCTTGCCGGGCTGGCGTATCGACGTCGTGTCCCGGCACTTACGGTTGTCGGGACAAGGGGTCTGTTGGCAGTTGGGCCCGTGGACCACCGCGCACTGCGAGGCGCCGTCCTCGTGGCGGACGCACTGCTGACCTTCGGGGCACCCGCGTGCCTCGCACGTTGGCAGACAGATGGGTTCGGGTGGCACGTTCCCGCAGAAGAAGCCGTCCGGGCAGCTCGTCGGTTCATTCATGCGGCAGGGGCGCCCGCACCATCCCTTCCTGGAGTCCCCACACAGCAGCCCCGACTCACAAGCCTGCTCCCGGTCTACCGGAAGCGGGAGGCACTCTTCACCCTCCTTGCGCGACCCGAGCGGAACGCAGAAGCGGACGAGCGGTCCATCTCCCGAGGTGTCCAGCTCACGGCAGACCAGCCCATCCGGACACTGGGCATCCGTCATGCATTGGCTGTCGGTGCAGTAGTGGGTGTAGACGCGAGGGTCTATCAAGCAGCCCATGGGGGGCTCGCAGTCCGAGTGCCGCTGACACTGCCGGTGGTACGTCACCCGCTGCATGCGCTCCTCGAAGGAGAGCACCGGGCTGACCCGTGCGGCTTCTGAAGGAGCAGTCTGAGGTTCCGGCCGCAGGCTGACCAGTACGAGCAGCAGCGGCACCGGCAGAAGCGCGCCCGTGATGGCCCCCAGGACAAGCCGCCAGTTCATGAGCCGCACTCCTTGATGCACTCCTCGATGTCCTCAGGGTCCTCGATGCCCTCGCAGAGGGCCCGGTACTCCTCATTTGGACAGTCGTACTCCTCGAGCAGCTGCTTCACGTCCTTGTGCGCAGCCCTGTCGAGCACGCCCCCTGGCATATGGTTCCGAGGGCAGCCCGTCAGGACCGCCAGCAGCGACACGTCCACCCACACGGTTCGCCAACGCATCCGCGGTCCCCCGGCGAGAAGCAGGCCGCTCAATGGTAGCAGGCCCCGGGGACCGACACTTTCCGCGCACTCCCGCCCTCCGTCCTGCCGTGGACACGCTCCACCGGGCACGAAGTGGGCTAAGACGCGCCCCAAGGCTCACTCAATGGACATCTCCGCTTCCCCTCGCACCGTCACCGGTCGTATCGACGTTCACCCTCGCGGCTTCGGCTTCCTCACCGTGCAGTCACCCGGCTCGCACGAGGTGCTGTCCGCGTTCATCCCTCCCCCGGACCTCAACCCCTACTTCGCCGGGGACATCGTCACCGCCACGGTGACGGCGGCGGCGGACGGACGCTGGACGGCGAGCGGCCTGTCGCTCGTGGAGCGCCCGCGCACCCAGGTCTACGGCGAGGTGGTGCTGCGCAAGGGCACCCCCTTCCTGCGCGTGGACCGCGAGGTGGCCAACTCGGACTGGGCGCTCGACACCCGTGGCGCGCAGTTGGCGTTCGGCGACGCCGTGGTGGCCCGCATCGCCGAGGGCAAGCTGGTGCTGGCCTACCGCGTGGAGCCCGGTGAGGACCGCTCGCTGGAGCGCGTCATCGCCCGCCACGACCTGCGCAAAATCTTCCCCGTCGAGGCGCTGGACGAGGCCCGCCGCGCCCGCACGGTGCCGCATGCGCTCGGCGCGCGGCGTGACTTGCGCTCCATCCCCACGGTGACGGTGGACGCGCCATCGACGCGGGACATCGATGACGCCATCTCCGTGCTGCCGGCCGGGCCGGACGGCGCGCTGCGGCTGCTGGTGTCCATCGCCGACGTGAGCGAGTACGTGACGGAAGGCTCGCCGTTGGACTTGGAGGCGCGCGAGCGGGCCACCAGCGTGTACCTCGCCGGGCGCGTGCTGCCGATGCTGCCGGAGCAGCTGTCCTCGCACTGGCTCAGCCTGGTTCCGGGCGAGGAGCGGCTGTGCCTCACGGTGGAGCTGCGCATCGACCCGCAGGGGCGGGTGACGGCGGCGGACGTGTACGAGAGCATCATCCGCTCGTGGGCGCGGCTGAACTACGACGAGACGGCCGCCTTCCTCGACAGGGGCGAGGTGTCCGCGCCCATGGAGCCGGTGAAGGACGTGATGCCGTGGTTCCGGCTCGCGGCGGCACGGCTGGCGGTGGCGCGGGCCGCGCGCGGCGGCGTGGAGTTCGCGCGGGAGGAATCGCGCTTCACCTTCGACGAGACGACAGGTGAGCTGTCCGGCCTGGTGAGTGAGCGGCTCACGTCGGCGCACGGGATGATTGAGCGCTTCATGGTGGCGGCGAACGAGGCCATCGCCCTGTGGCTGCAGGCGCGCGGCGCGCCGGGCGTGTTCCGCGTGCACGAGCAGCCGGACCCGCTGCGGGTGGCGGACCTGAACGCCTTCGCCGAGCACTCGGGCTTCGCGGCGGGCTTCGGTCGCGAGCTGACGCCCCTGGCGCTGGCCGCGTTCGACCGGCAGATTGCCGGCGCCGCGGCGGAGGCGGCGTTGCGCTCGGTGCTGCACCGCTCGCTGGGCCCGTCGCGCTACACGGTGAAGCCGCTGCCGCACTTCGGGCTGGCCGCGCCGCTGTACCTGCACTTCACGTCACCGATTCGCCGATACGCGGACCTCGCGGTGCACCGGACGCTGAAGGCGTACCTGCGGGGCCGGCGGGACTTCATCGACGAGGACCCCGCGGTGGAGACGCTCGCGGTGCACATCAACGCGAAGGCCCGCGCGTCGGCCCGGGCGGAGACGGACCGGCACCGCGAGCTGGAGGCCCGGTGGATGGCGGCGCGCGTGGGGCAGCAGTTCTCCGCGCGCGTGACGCGGGTGAAGCCCTTCGGCCTGGTGGCGCAGCTGGATGGGATGCTGGTGGAGGGCGTGGTGCCCTCGGAAGGACTGCCCGGTGGCCCCTTCCGTCCCGACGCCCGCGAGCTGTCCCTGGTGGGCAAGGAGCGGACCTTCACCATCGGCATGCCGGTGACGGTGAAGGTGGCGTCCACGGACGAGCAGCTCGGACGCGTCGAGCTGGCGCTGGTGCAGTAGTAGTCGCGACTCAGCCCGCGAAGGGAAGGCCCTCGGTCTTCTCCTGCAGGTCCTTCGCGGTGGCCCAGCCGAGCAGCCCGGTGGAGGACTTCACGAGGTAGAGGTAGTCCCCGCCCTTCTTGCTCGCGGGCGCCGCCGCGAGCACCTGAATCCGGGAGCCCTGCGCCAGCATGGCGACGGCGGCCTTGTCTGTGCGGCTCCGCGCGAGCGGGAAGGACTGCTTCACGGTGGCCTCGACGCCGACGGCGTACAGCTCTTGGGGCACCTCGGAGACCTTGCCCGCCTTCGCGTCGAGGGCGAACTTGTCGCGCCGGTTCCAGAAGCCCTGCCACGAGTCGGACAGGATGATGCCGTTGCCCTTCGCCTCGGTGAGGGCGGGCACGCTGCCCAGGGCCTTCAGCGCCTTGCCGTCGAAGGCGTAGAGGCGCGCCTGCTTGTCGTAGTCCGTCTCCCCGGTGTGCACGGCGAGCTCCTTGCGCTTGTCGCCGCTGTCGAGGTCGACCACCGTGACTCCGATGGGCTCGTTGCCACTCGTGTCGCCGCGGACGGTGGCACCGCCGGCCTTGAGCACGAACTGGTCCTTCTTCTCGTCCCACTCCAGGGAGATGGCCTCCGGCTTGCCGTCACCATTCAGGTCCGCCGAGGCGGACTTCGCCGGCTCCTGCGCGTCCTGCGCGCGAGCGAGCGGCGCGGTGAGCAGGGTGAGCGTCATCGCGGTCAGGACGGGGGCCTTTGTCGTCATGGAGAGTCCTCGGGTTGCGCCGGACTCGCGAGCGGAAGGGCACGCGGCGGCCCGGGCGGTGTGTGCTCATCGCACCTGAGCCACGCGGTGCGCAACCTCAGGCGCGTCTCATCCCTCGCGTCGGCCGAAGCGCCCCCGGAAGTGCTTGTCGAGGAACGCCTCGGCGCGCTCGCGGGCGGCCTGGGTCTTGGGGGGCAGGGGCCCACCGTGCTCCGGCTGATCCGCGCGGCGGGCGCGCTGCATCACCGAGCGGGGCTCCTCGGCGGAGACAGGTGGCAGCTCCGCTCCCACGGCGGCCACCAGCGCCTGGGCCTCGTCCACCACGGAGAGCGCCTCGTCGAGGGAGACCTCCTTCTCCGCGAGCGCCCCGTAGAGCTGGCAGTGGTAGCGACGGCAGCTCGCCGGGCGGTCTGAGTAGACGGTGCAGGTGCGCCCATCCAGGGCCACGCAGTGCT
This sequence comes from Pyxidicoccus trucidator, assembly GCF_010894435.1. Classification (NCBI taxonomy): domain Bacteria; kingdom Pseudomonadati; phylum Myxococcota; class Myxococcia; order Myxococcales; family Myxococcaceae; genus Pyxidicoccus; species Pyxidicoccus trucidator. The sequence goes on from NZ_JAAIXZ010000003.1 coordinate 87,710, forward strand.
GCGCGAGGGCCGGCGAGCCATCCGCGCGCGAGGTCAGCGGGAGCCCGCGCTGCTGGAGCGACGTGACTTCGGCTGGCTGGAGCGAGACATGGGTGAAGAGGGTGCCGTCACAGCACATGCCGCAGCGCAGACAGAGGGTGGAGAGGGGCAAGCAGGGCCTCGGTTGCCGGTGCGCCACGAGACGACGCCGTGCGCGGAGAAGCGAAGGAGGAAACTCCCTACCAACGCCTGTGAGAAGAGGTCCCATCAATTCGACCGGGCATGAAGGGGCCCGACTGCCCGGCCCCGCTCGGGGAGTCTCTCAATAGCGGGCCAGCCTTGCCCCGTATCCGAGCGCGGCGGCTCGCCCCCCGTCGGCCCCGTCTCCTGGAAGGAACGCTCGTTCCACTGTCGGCTCGCCGCCGTGACGCCGTCAGGTGCTTGCTCGCGCGCGCTGTACCAGAATGCGCCCCCATGCGCGTCGTCTCCCATGTCCTGCTGCTCGCCCTGCTGCCGCTGCTCGCCTGTGAGAAGTCTCCGGGCGGCATCCACGTGGTGGTGGGCGGCCCACTGACGCCCGGCGTGGACTTCGACCGGCTCTCCGTCGTGGCCTCCCTCCCGGATGGCGCGCCCCTCGCCCTGGCCACCCTGGAGGGCAATGCGCTCAGGCTCCCCGCCACCTTCAACTTCGAGTCCGGCCCCGCCACCCCTGAAGGCACTCGCGTGTCCGTGCGCGCCACCGCCGAGCGCGCCGGCATCGTGCGCTCCACCGCCGTGGGCGAGGCCACGCTCACCATCGGCACCGGCACCACGCTGCAGCTCACCCTGCCCCCCATCCCCGCCCCACCGGACGCGGGCGCTCCCGTGGAAGCGTGCGACAACGGCGTGGACGACGACGGCGACGACCTGCGTGACTGCGCGGATCCGGACTGTGACGGCGTGAGCTGCCAGCCCGGAGGGCTCACCTGCACCAGCGGCGCCTGCGGCTGCTCCGGTGGCACCACGGGCGCAATCACGGAGCTGCCCGGCGTCACGCACCGCACGGCGCCCCAGGTGCTCTTCCCCTCGGTGGGCCCCTTCGCGGGCTCCCTGCTCGTCATCGGAGGCCGCGACGGCACGGGCCGTCCCGTCGGCACGGTGGACGTCATCTCCCCCAGCGCGGGCCTCACCGCACGGGGCGCGCTGCTGGTGCCGCGCGCGGAGGCCGCGGCGCTGGCGCTGACGGACGGAGGCGTGGTGGTGCTCGGCGGCGTGCGCGAGGACGGCCAGCCCGAGGGGAGCTTCGAGCGGCTGGAGCCCGACGGCGGCACCACCCGCGTGTACTTCTCCCCGGTGCTCACCGCGAGCGGCGTGCTGGCCGGAAGGCTCGGCCCGGATGCGGTGCTCGCCGGAGGCCAGCTCGCCCAGCGGCCTTTTCCTCCCACCAGCGACGCGGTGGTGCGCGTGAAGCTGGAGAGCCCCGGCGCGGGCGACCAGACGGTGCTTGGCCGCCTCTCGCTGTCCTGTCCCGCGGGAGGCGCGGCGCTCGGAGACGCCTTCGTGCTCGCGGGCGGCTGCGCGGGCCAGGGTGCCTCCGCGCGCACGGATGTGGTGGAGCCCTCGGGGCTGCTCGGCGTGGGGCCCTCGCTCCCCGTGGCGCTGGAGTCCCCCGCCGTCGTCGACCTGTCCTCCAGCCGCGCGCTGGTGGTCGGCGGCCGCGAGGCGCTGCCGGGCGGAGGACTCGTCCCGTCCTCGCGCGCCTTCCTCCTGGAGCGCGCCGGCAGCGTGGTGCGGGTGCGCGAGCTCGCGCCCATGGACGTGCCCCGCGCCTCGCCGCGCGCGGTGCGGGCCGGCAATGGCTGGCTCTACATCGAGGACCGCGCCGGCGCCGCGCCCGCGTGGTTCGACCCCGCCGCCGAGCGCTTCACGCCCGCCACGCCTCCGCCCGAGCCCCGTACGGGACACTCCCTCGTGGGCGGATCCGACGCGCGCGTATACGCGGTGGGTGGTGCGGGACCCGATGGGGGATTGTCCGACACCGTGCTGATGGGGCAGGTGAGATGTCCATGAGCCCAAACAGTGGTATCGAGAGCGCCGGCTGAGAGACACTCGAAGCGTCGTCCGACAACGGCTGTCCTGGAGAGCAAGTTCTCCCCGACTCATGCGTGGCCACGGTGTGAGCAATCGCGCGCACACGGGGTCTCGTACTTTCAGTGGGACTGACTCTTTTCACATAAAGCTGTATTGTCGACGTCCTTCAACAACGGAGCTGTCATGCAGGCGGACACGCTGGACGGGATGAGCGGCCGGGAGTCGAATCTTGGCTACCGGATGGGGACGGAGCTGACGGCGGTGGCGTCGTTCGGAAACCGTCACGCCCCGGGCCGACTCGTGCGGCTCTCGTTGGAGCACCTGACGCTGCACCTGGACGGGCAGACGACGCTGGAGCCGGGGCAGGCCGCGTCCGTGGTGCTGGGCCATGGTGAGCGCTGGGCCACCGCGCTGGACGCGGAGGTGATGGACGTGCGCGGCGCGCCGGAGGTGAGCCTGCGCTTCGTGGCGCCGCCGCTGGACGCGGGCCGCCGCATCGTCTCCGTGCTGGAGGCGCTGCGCGACAACGGCCTGCTGCTGCCGCCCGAGACGCGGCCGGTGTGGCGGGAGAACATCGACCACGCGGACCGCGTGGCGCGCATCTGCGCGGCGCTGGCGGCGCGGCGGGCGCGTGGCGTGGCGCGGCTTCCGGACGGCAGCAAGGTGGAGGTGACGGCGGACTTCTTCGACGCGCTCGAGGGGCAGATGGGCTGGCGCTTCGACGGCGTGCCGCCCCCGGCGCCCTTCGTCCTGGAGATGTACGGCTACAGCAGCGTGGTGCACCTGGACGTGCGCGAGGCGCGCAACGTGTCCGGCGTGGTGGTGATGCCGGCGCCGAAGGAGCTGGTGCGCTACCGCCACCGCTGGCTGCGCCGCGCGCCGCCGAGCAGCCCGTGCACGCTGTCCTTCGACCACCCGCTGTGGCCGCAGGTGCACGTGAAGCGGCCGGTGCTGGACCTGTCGTATGAGGGCCTGGCCTTCATGACGGAGCCGGGCGAGGACCTGCTGTACCCGGGCCTGCGGCAGCCGGTGCTGGAGGTGGCCATGGACGGCCTGGCCCCGGTGCGGCTACGCGCGGAGGTGCGCAACATCTCCAGCACGGCGACGGGCCGGCGGTGCGGCATGTCGGTGCGGCCGCTGGACGCGCAGGGCGCGAAGGCGTGGCGCGCGCTGGTGGAGGCGCAGATGCACCCCACCACCAAGGTGGAGGGCGAGTGGGGCGACGCCACGTGGAAGCTCTTCGAGCGCTCGGGCTACTTCCGGCTGCCGGGCAAGTCGCCGGAGGACTTCGAGGACGTGCGCCCGACGTACGACGCGACTCAGGCGCGGCTGGAGGGCCGGACGAGCCTGGGCTACCGGGTGGTGCGTCCGGCGGGTGAGATGCTGGAGGCCTCGCTGTCGGTGGCGAAGCCGTACGAGGGCAGCTGGATGACGCACCAGCTCGCGCGCCAGCAGGTGCCGGGCTCGCGCCTCACCGCGAGGGATGCGCTGCGCGACATCTACCTGCGCGGCTACGAGCCCACGCAGGTGGACCCGGACGTGAAGTGGTTCTTCGCCTTCTGCGAGGCGAACGTGCGCTGGGTGCGCTTCACCAAGTTCGACTTCGCGACCTGGTACGAGCACACGGGGCAGACGTGCCTCGTCCCCTTCCGCCTCATGGAGGCCGAGGTGGAGCGGCCGTGGGAGGTGCCGGTGGGCATCGACGTGGGCACGCCCACGGCGGAAGAGCGCGAGCGCTTCTTCGCGCAGGTGTCCAGCACGCGCCCGGTGGCGTACCGCGAGGCGCTGGACCTGGTGCCCGAGCGCTTCGACCTGCTCGCCGCGAAGGCGCAGTGGGGCGAGGCGGGCCTGGGCCGCGAGCGCACGCTGCTGGTGGCGCGGCACGGCGGCCAGCCGGTGGCCTTCGCGGTGGTGGAGTCCGCGCAGCAGGGGCTGAACCTCTTCAACGTGCTGGACGGTGTGCGGCTGGTGTCGCTGGTGGACGACTCGCTGCCCGAGGCGCAGGACGCGCTGGTGGCGCTGCTGTCGCACGCGGCGGACTGGTACCGCGCGCGGGGCCGCAAGGTGTTCGTCCACTACGTCGAGTCGGACAACGTGATGTACGTGGAGCGCGCCGCCCTGGCGGACCTGGGCGAGGGCAAGCTGTGGGTCATCTCCGCCAGCCTGCTGCCCGAGTTCCTCGAGCACCTGCACGAGTCCACCACGCCCCGCGGGGCGTAGTGGCGGGCCTCACGCTCCGGAGCCGCTGACCCGCGCGGCGGCTTCCGCGCGGGCAGTTCCGGACGAAGGCGTCAGACGCCCTCGTCTTCGTCGGGGTCCGGGTAGGACTCCAGCTCCTCGTCCTCCTCGACGTGGGCGTGGGCGTGGCTCTTCTTGCCCTTGCCCTCGCCGCGGCCACCCGTGGGGGCCGCGGCCAGGTCCGAGTCCGCGGCCACCACGTACCACTGGCGGCCCTGCTGGATTCGGCGCAGCAGCCCTTCCTGCTCCAGCGCGGCCAGCAGCCGGGCGAAGGTGGAGAAGCCGTGCTCGCGCTCGTCGAAGTCCGGCTCCTTGCGGACGATGGCTTCCTTGATGAGCGACGGATTCACCGCGCCCGTCGCACGGGCGAGCATGCTCTGCACCACCTCGCGGGCGATGTCCGGCACCTCCGTCCGCGCCTGCTGGCCCTTGGCGCTGGGCGCCGCCGCGGCCTCGGCCTTGCCGCCGCGGTCGCGTCCATGGCGGCCACGCTTGCCGTGCCCGGCCTCCTCGGCGACCACGCTCTGCCGGCCCTTGTCACCCTTGTCCTTGTCCGAGCGCGACGCGCGCGGGCGCAGGTAGATGAACTCGTCACACGCCTTCACGAAGAGGGGGGACGTGGACTCCTTCACCGCGAGGCCAATCACGGTGCGGCCATTCTCGCGCAGCTTGTAGGCCAGCGGACAGAAGTCGCTGTCGCCCGAGCCGATGACGAAGGTGTCGATGCTCTCTCTCGCGTAGCACAGCTCCAGCGCGTCGATGACCAGGCGCATGTCCGCGCCGTTCTTCCCCGCGCGCGTGGAGGGCGGCACGTCCAGCAGCTCCACGCCGAACTCGTGCAGGCGAATCTTGGCCTCGGCGAAGCGGGACCAGTCGCAGTACGCGCGGCGGTAGACGACCTTGCCCTTCTCCAGCAGGCGGTCGAGCGACGGCTGCAGGTCGAAGCTCGCGGAGCTGATTCCGGTGTTGGTGACCAGGTTCTCGAAGTCGATGAACAAGGCGATGCGGTGCTCTTCGGTGCGACCGTTCACGTGCGGCCTCTGCGTGTTGCCGCCCCAGCAGAGGCGGTGGATGGGTCCGGGCACGCTCGCGGTGGAGCCGGGCCGGACAGCCCACCCTAGCCCTTTCCCGGCGGTATGGGGCGGTTGCCTTCGTGGGGTGAACACTCGCGAGCTGTGTCCGCACTGTCGGCATGCACTCAAGCGGCGGGAGGCGCGCTTCCGGCACGCGGCGCGAGCGAAGGCCCGTCGCGCGGGGTGGTGGCCGGGCCTTGGTACGTCCGACTCCGGGACGCCGGGTCCGGCCGCGACACCCAGTCCTAGCTTCAGGGGAACGGGTCGAAGGACCCCCAAGCCCGGAGCAGGACCCATGACACGGAAGATTCCCAGCACGTGGCGCGCCTTCGCGCTGGCGGCGCCCTCGCTGACGGCGCTGCTGTTACCCGTGGCCGCGCCCGCACGCGACCCCGAGCAGCCCACGGAGGAGCGCAAGCGAGAGGGCCGGGACGACCTGACGGTCGATGGCGGGCGCGCGGGCTCCTCCAACCCCTTCGTCGACACCACCACCGGCAGCACGGGGATTGGCATCCAGCTCAACGGCGCGGGCATGCCGGTGCGGCGGGTGACGCCGGACGAGGGCCGGATGCGCGAGCTGACCGGAGAGGTGGTGAAGCTCAACGGCCAGGTGCTCTACGTGCAGACCGAGCCAGGCGCGGTGGTGCCGCTGGACTTGAGCGCGCTCCAGCTGCGCAAGGCGCCGGAGAAGGGGCAGGTGGTGGTGGCCGTCTACCAGGTGGAGAACAAGACGGAGAACGTCGCGCTGTCGCTCGCGGGTGAGGTCTCCGAGCCGGGCTGAGCAGCGCCGGGGTGAGCGCGGGGGGGCTGCCCTCACTCCTCCGGGTGGAGCTGGACCAGCGAGGGCAGCTCCGGCGCCCGGGCGCGCAGGCGGGGCTTGGGACGGATGGCCACCGGGACGCGAGAGGCCGCGAGCAGCTCGAAGTCGAACACGTTGTCGCCGAAGGCCGCGTAGAGCGGGTCGGGCGTGCGGGAGCGCAGGCAGCTCACCTTGCCCGCCGCGTAGGGGATGGGCTCGAGGATGGAGGCCAGCACCGTGCCGTCCTCCACGCGCGGCGTGCACGCGAGCACGTTGGCGGGATTCAGCCCCACCTCCACCACCGCGGCCTCCACCACCGCGAGCGGTGACGCGCTGACCACGTAGCAGGGGATGCCCCGGCCGAGTGCCCACTCCACCACGCGGCACGTCTCCGGGTGCAGGCGCCGCTTCACCTCGCGCCGGGCCACCACGTCGCGGGCGAAGGCGCGCACGGCGTCCACGCGCCAGCCGGCGAAGAGCCACGCCACCATTTCATAGATTTCCTTCTCCGGAATGCGCCCCGCCTCGAAGGCGGCGAACAGCTGGTGCGCCAGCTCGCGAGCCTCCAGGCCCGGCGTCATGCCGTGGGCCGCGCCCAGCCGCTCCAGCGCCGCGTGGGCCTCCGGGCGGATGCCGCCGTGCTCCAGCAGGGCGAGGAAGAGGTCGTCTCCCACGTCTCCGCTCCACAGCGTGCCGTCTCCGTCGAACGCCAGCACTCCGCCGGGCGCCCGTGCGGCCTCCTGGCCGATGCGCTCCAGCGTCTCCTCCACGCGCTCCATCTTCATGGGCGCGCATCCTCCCCCGGGCCCGGGGGTGCCGTCACCTGCCGGGGCCCGCGCGCGCTCCGGAGCGTGAGCGGGGAGGCGAGCACCGGCCCTCGCCACCCCGGGCCGATGGGGACGGCTGCCTGCGCCCCCGCCGCCGGCCCGCCTCGGTCACTTCGTCGCCGCGCCGCGCACCTCGTTGAGGACGCTCAGGTCCACCAGGCCGTTGATGTCCGCATCGGTGGTGAAGCCCAGCTCCTTCGCGTGCTGCGCGGCGGTGGCCAGCGCGGAGGGCACCGGGTCCAGGCTGGGCTCCAGCCGCGAGAAGGACGCCTGGATGATGGGTCCGGGCATGGGCTTGTGGGTGAGCCGGCCGAAGGCGGCGTTGACCGAGGTGGTGAAGCTGGCGGGGTCATTCTTCCACCGCTCGGTGAGCTGCACGTGCACGCGCAGCAGCGCGGCCACGCGCGGGCGCTGCGTCTCCAGCACCTTGCGCGTCGTCACGATGACTGTCGTGGGGAAGCGGCGGTCGGGCCACAGCTCGCGCTCGTCCAAGAGGATGTGGCCGCCACCCTCGGCCACCATGCGCGCGCCCCACGGCTCGGGCACCCAGGCGCCCTCGATTCCGCCATTCAGGAACTGGCCGAGGATGTCCGGGTTGCTCAGCGGGATGATTTGCACGTCGCCGGTGCCCTGCAGGTTGGTGGCGAGCCCCTTCTGCTTCAGCCAGTAGCGCAGGGCGATGTCCTGCGTGTTGCCCAGCTGCGGGGTGGCCAGCTTCTTCCCCTTCAGCTCCTCGGCGGACTTCGCGGTGCGCACCACCAGCACCGCGCCGCCATTCACCGCGCCGGAGATGATGCGCAGCTCCCGCCCGGCCTTGAGGAACGTGTTGATGGCGGGACCGCTGCCCACATAGGACACGTCCAGCGAGCCGGCCACCAGCGCCTCCATGGCGGCGGGGCCGGCGTTGAACTGCTTCACCTCCAGGCGTCCCACGCCGGGCTGCGAGCCGAAGGCGCCCTCGGCGTTGCCCACCAGCGCCTGGGCATGGGTGATGTTGGGGAAGAAGCCCAGCCGCAGCGGGGCATCCGGACTGCCGGGCGCGGGCTCGCGCTTGCAGCCGGCACCGAGCACCGCCAATCCGGCGAGCACGAATAGAAACAGGGAGCGGGTTGCACGCATAGGCCGCCAAGAAAGGTACGGGCAGGCGGGATTTCAACGTACGCCGGGACGAAGCGTCGGCCGGCTTACGTCCAGTGCGTCACATCGTCCCGGTGAGCCCCCAGCGGCGCCGCAGCCGGCCCTCCACCGTCTGGAAGAGGACACGGTCCACGGTAATCCCGATGAGGATGATGGCCACCATGACGGCCATCACCTGGGACACGTCCATCAGCTCGCGGCCCACGGTGAGCAGCTGCCCCAGGCCGCCGGAGACGAAGAGCAGCTCCCCGGCCAGCAGCGCGCGCCAGGCGAAGCTCCACCCCAGCTTGAGGCCGGTGACGATGCCGGGCAGGGCCGCCGGCAGCATGACGCCGAACTGGAAGCGCAGGCCCGTCACGCCCAGGGTGCTGGCCACGCGCACCAGCTGCGGGTCCACGCCCTTGACGCTGTCCTCGGTGGCGATGGCGATGCCCAGCACGCTGCCCATGACGACGACGAAGAGGATGGCGGTGTCCGTCAGCCCGAACCACAGCAGCGCCAGCGGCAGCCAGCAGATGGAGGGCAGTGCCTGCAGGCCCATGACGAAGGGCTTCACTCCGTTGCGGAAGAAGGACAGGCGCGCCATCAGCAGCCCCAGCGGCACGCCGATGGCCACCGACATGAGGTATGCGCGGCCCAGCCGTCCCAGCGAGCGCAGCGTGGCCTCCGCCATGCGGCCGTCGCCGACCATGGCGAGCAGGCTCTTCCCCACCGTGAGCGGCCCCGGGAAGAGGTGGGGCGACCAGACGCCCAGCCTCGCCACCAGCTCCCAGCTTCCCAGCAGCAACACGAACATGCCCAGCTTCTGGATGTAGCCCTTCATGGCGCACCTCGGTTCACCGCGCGGGGCGGGGCATCCCTTGCGTGGGCAGGGCGGGACGCTCGGTGCCGCGTGAAGGCGTGCGCCGGGAGGAGGGCTCCACGCTTCCGGGCTCCTCCACGTCGCGCAGCAGGCCGCGCACGTGCCGGACCATCTCGTTGAGCGCGGCGTCCTCCGGCTTGCGCGGCATGGGCAGGTGGACCTCCAGGTCCCGCACCACGCGGCCCGGCCGGGGGGCCATGAGGACCACGCGCGTGCCGAGCATCAGCGCCTCGTGCACGTCGTGGGTGACGAACACCACCGTCTTGCCGGTGCGCAGCCAGATGGATTGAAGCAGCTCCTGCATGTGGATGCGCGTCTGCGCGTCCAGCGAGCCGAAGGGCTCGTCCATCAGGAGCACGGCCGGGTCCATGGACAGCGCGCGGGCCAGCGAGGCGCGCATCTTCATGCCGCCGGAGAGCTGGTGGGGCAGGGTGTCCTCGAAGCCGGTGAGCTGCACGCGGCGGATGTACTGGTCCGCGCGCTCGCGACGCTGCGAGCGGGGCACGCCCTTGGCGGCCAGGGCGAAGGTGATGTTTCCGCGCACGGTGAGCCACGGGAACAGGGCCGCCTCCTGGAACATCAGCAGCCGGTCCGGCCCGGGGCCGTGGATGTGCTTCCCATCGATGGACACGGTGCCACCGGTGGGCTCCACCTGCCCCGCCAGCGCGTAGAGGAGCGTGGACTTGCCGCACCCGGACGGGCCCAGCAGGCAGACGAACTCGCCCGAGCGCACGTTGAGGTCCACGTCCTGGAGCGCGACCACCTTGTTGGAGTACTGGTGGCCCAGCTGGGCGACGGAAATCTTCGCCCGGTCCGCCGCCACGTGGGCCGGCCGGAGCAGGCGCAGCGAACTTCGCCATCGGCCGAGTAACGCGCGGAGCATCGGCCACAAGCTACGCACGTAGGTGCAGGTGGGAAGTGGGGATGTAACAGTCCTGCCCTCGGGGGCTCCCCCGCCTGCCTGCTGCCTCCCCTGTGTCGGAGGCCCATGTCTTGGATTCGTCCTTTGGACACCTGTGCCCGGGTCCAGCCCCCCTGCGGCGACAAGGTAGGGACGCGGGCGCGGGCTGCTCTCGTCCGCCCGCCCGGCCGTCCCAGCCTTTGGGGCAGGGGGAGCGGCGGTGGGGGCCCGCCCGTCAGCGGGTGGCGCCGCGCTCCGCGCGCCGGTGGGCCCGCGTCCTCACCGCGAGCCAGCCGGCGAAGACGAGCAGCAGCACGCCCACGCTGGTGAAGGCGCCGCCCACGCGCAGCGACGCGTGCCGGTCATCCCGCACCACTTCCAGCGGGGCCTCGCGGGGCGCGGCGAGCCAGGCCTTCACCCGGGCCTCCACGCGCGTGGCCTCGGCCTCGTCGGTGGCCCACTGCTGGAAGAGGGGGAGCTTCCCCCGCGCCGTCTCCAGCTCCGGCCGGAAGATGGGGACGCTGTTGCGGCGGGCGCTGCGGGTGCGCTCCACCTTCACGCCCTGGACTTCGTCCAGCGTGAAGCGCGCCACCTCCTCGCGGGTGAGCCAGCCGGCGCGGGTGAGGCTGCACGGGCCGCCCGGCTCGCAGCGCAGCTCCACGCGCGCCTTCGTGTCCAGCAGGTACGGGCCGAGCAGGAGGAAGGGCAGCGCCAGCAGCACGCAGGCCGCGGCGCCAATGGCGGTGGAGCGGCTGCGGCGGGGCTCCTCGTCCAGGGGGAGGGTGGGGGCGGAGGGCTCGCTCACGGCCCCTCTCATAGACCCGGGAGGCCCCGGGGGGCAGGGGTTTCGTACGCGCCCCGGGCGTTGCCCCCTGGGCAGCGACCTGGCGGGCGCTGTGCACCAGCGGACCTGTCGCCCCACCTTACCGTGCGCGCATGAGGTGCGTCCGGCAGGAGTCAGGCTGTCCGGACGCGACGGCACGCGCCTGGACGCCAAGGAGCCCGCGCATGAAGGCCGTCGCCGTCTTCCCGAAGCAACGCGAGGTGCGCGTCATCGACGCCCCCGAGCCGCGGCTCCAGGCCCCCACCCAGGTGAAGGTGCGCACGCGCGAGGTGGGCGTGTGCGGCACGGACAAGGACATCCTCCAGTTCCTCTACGGCACGCCGCCACCCGGCTCGGAGTACCTCATCCCCGGCCACGAGTGCCTGGGCGAGGTGGTGGAGGTGGGCGACGCCGTGCGCGGCCTCCAGCGCGGAGACTTCGTCGTGCCCCGCGTGCGCCGCCCCTGCCCGCATGCCACCTGCCCCGCGTGCCGGCACGGGCACCCGGACTTCTGCGTCACCGGCGACTACACCGAGCGCGGCATCAAGGAAGCGCACGGCTTCTGCGCGGAGCACTTCGTGGAGGACGTGGCGTACCTGCACCGCGTCACCCCCGAGCTGCGCGAGGTGGCGGTGCTCACCGAGCCGCTGACGATTGCCGAGAAGTCCCTGCGTGAGGTGAAGCGCATCCAGGAGCGGCTGCCGTGGAAGCCCGGGCCAGGCCGAGCGGTGGTGCTGGGGGCGGGGCCGGTGGGGCAGCTCGGCGCCATGGCGCTGCTGCGCCAGGGCTACGCCACCACGGTGTACTCACGCAGCCCCAAGCCCAACGTCAAGGCGGAGGCCGCCGAGGCAGTGGGCGCTCCCTATCTCTCCTCCAAGGAGGTGTCCCCGGAGGAGCTGGTCCGCCAGGCGGGCGCCCCGGACGTCATCTACGAGGCGACTGGCACGGCGAAGGCGTCCTTCGAGGCGCTGAGGGCGCTGGGGCACAACGGTGTCTTCGTCTTCACGGGGCTGCCGTCGCACGCGGAGCCGTTGTCACTGGATGGAGCCGCGCTGCTCAAGCAATTGGTGCTGGAGAACCAGGTGGTGCTGGGCACGGTGAACGCGGCCGACTCGGACTTCGAGGCGGCGCTGGAAGACTTGGGCCGCTTCCGTGCCCGCTGGCCGGGCGGGCTGGAGCGGCTCATCACCGCCCGCCATCCGCCGGAGGACTTCGCGGACGTGGTGACGGGCCGAAAAGGTGGCGGCGGCATCAAGCACGTCATCACCTTCGGAGGAGGCACACGGTGAGGAGGCGCCCGATATGAAGGAAACCAGAAGCAGCATCGTGGCGGGCCATTCGGTGCCGATTGAGGACCACGGCATCATCGGCGACCTGCGGACGGTGGCGCTGATAGGCAACGAGGGCACGCTCGACTGGCTGTGCTACCCCCACTTCGACAGCCCGAGCGTCTTCGGCGCGCTGCTGGACCCGGACCGGGGTGGCCACTGGCGCATCGCCCCCACGCCGGATGGGGTGCTGAAGAAACAGTTCTACTGGCCCGACACCAACGTGCTGGTGACGCGCTTCTACACGCCGGACGGCGTGGGCGAGCTGGTGGACTTCATGCCCATGTCGCGCCAGGGGCGGGGTGTGCGCGAGGTGCTGCGGCGCGTGCGCGTGGTGCGCGGGGAGATGTCCTTCCAGCTGGAGTGCTTCCCGGCCTTCAACTACGCCAGGGACTCGCACGAGACGCGCCTCATCCACGGCGGGGCCACCTTCTCGTCGGAGACGCTGAAGCTCACCCTGGTGTCCTCCGTGCCGCTGGAGAAGGCGGAGCGGGGCGTCCGCGCCAGCTTCACGCTGCATGAGAACCAGTCCGCCGTCTTCTCGCTGCGCGAGGGCGCGCGGCCGTCGTGTCAGGAGCTGGTGCACAGCCACGAGTCCGCGGAGGTGCTCTTCCGCGACACGGTGGACTACTGGCGCCACTGGCTGTCGGGCTGCAACTACCGGGGCCGCTGGCGCGAGACGGTGCAGCGCTCGGCGCTGGCGCTCAAGCTGATGACCTTCGAGCCGACGGGGGCGATTGTCGCGGCGCCCACGTGCAGCCTGCCCGAGTTTCCGGGCGGCACGCGCAACTGGGACTACCGCTTCTGCTGGCTGCGGGACGCGGCCTTCACCGTCTACGCCTTCCTGCGCATCGGCTTCAAGGACGAGGCGGCGGCCTTCATGCGCTGGGTGGAGAAGCGCTGCGCGGAGAATGGGGACGGGCCGCTGCCGCTGATGTTCGCGGTGGACGGCAGCCGGGTGCCGGACGAGGTGGAGCTGTCACACCTGTCCGGCTATGGCGGCGCGCGGCCGGTGCGCATCGGCAACGCGGCGGCGGACCAGCTGCAGCTGGACATCTACGGCGAGCTGATGGACTCGGTGTACCTGTCCAACAAGCACGCGGCGCCCATTTCGTATGACTTCTGGAGGCACCTGCGGCGGCTGGTGGACTGGGTGTGCAACCACTGGAACCAGCCGGACGAGGGCATCTGGGAGGTGCGCGGCGGGCGGCGGCACTTCGTGTACTCGAAGCTGATGTGCTGGGTGGCGGTGGACCGGGCCATCCGCCTGGCGGACAAGCGCAGCTTCCCGGCGGACCGGCCGAAGTGGCTGGCGGTGCGGGACACCCTCTTCGAGGACATCATGTCCCAGGGGTGGAGCCAGGAGCGCGAGGCCTTCATCCAGGCGTATGACCACGAGGCGCTGGACGCGGCGAACCTCCTGATGCCGCTGGTGTTCTTCCTGTCGCCGGTGGACCCGCGGATGCTGTCCACGCTGGACAGGATTCGGCGTCCGCCCTCGAAGGGCGGCCTGGTGTCGGACGGGCTGGTGTTCCGCTACGACGTGGACGCGACGCTGGACGGAATCCCGGGCCGCGAGGGCACCTTCAACCTGTGCAGCTTCTGGCTGGTGGAGGCCATGACGCGCGCCAGCGTGGCGAGGCCGGATTTGCTGGAGGAGGCGCGGCTGACCTTCGAGCGGATGCTGGGCTACGCCAACCACGTGGGGCTGTACGCGGAGCAGACGGGCATGTCCGGTGAGGCGCTGGGCAACTTCCCGCAGGCCCTCACACACCTGTCGCTCATCAGCGCCGCGTACAACCTGGACCGGACGCTGGGGGGGCGGGACTGAGGGCCCGGCGCGACGGACGGCTTCGCCTACACCCCGAGGAAATCCTCCCACGCTCCGGGCGTCACGATGCCCATGAGCTGGACGCCCAGGTCGCCCTTCCTGTGCACCACGATGTCCAGCGCGTCGAACAGCCGGGGGTCGTCCGCGAAGTCGCGGCGCTTGCGCTCCACCAGCAGCTCGAAGTCCCGGGTCATCTGCTCGCGGTCATCTTTCGGCATCCGTCGCAAGGTGGCGCGCGCCCGCTCCACCCAGCCCTTCTCCGGCTCCCACGTGTCCTGGACGACGGCGTTCCACGCGCTCATCGCCAGCGCCAGAATCAAGAAGAGCTCGTCCTGCGGGTCGACCAGGGACTCCACGTCTTCCAGCAGGGGCTTGGCGAACTCGAGCAGCGTCTCCGACACCTTCCGCGTGGGGACCTTGCGAAGCGGACGCTTCGAATGCGTGGGACGCCAGCCGGAGGACTTCGCCGGCAGCGCCTTGCCCACGTACTCGCCGGAGAAGAGCGGGAGGGGAATCTCCAGCCGCGCCCGGACCTGGACGTCGCCCACGAGAAGCACCACCTCCACCTCTCGCTCCTCGGGCTGTGCCGAGGCCAAGGCCAGGGCTCGGGCCACCGCTGCCGCCTCCAGCAACTCCTCGACGTTGGCCAGTCGCGGCGTGTTCCGCTGGATTCGCATCACCTCCGGGACGAAGGGCAGGCCGAAGGCTTGCTGCACTGCCTTCACCGCCCAGGATGGCTCGTCTTCGAGCGTCACCCCCAGCGAGTCCGGAATGAGCACGTCCAGGCCCTCGCGCGGAGGGCCAGACATCGCCATCCGCTCCACGGAGCCGGACCGGTCGAAGAGCGCGAAGCCGAACTCGCTTCCCCCGCCGCCCATGACGGACACCTCGCGGGTGCCCTGCACAGCGCCTTCGAGGTGGACGGTGAAGACCTCCTCGTTGGTCCACAGCTCCCAGGGCGCCTCGCGGATGAGGTCCGCGAAGCCCGAGAGGAGTGCATCCATGCGCTCCGGCGCCAGGTCGGATGGGGCATCAGGTCCCCAGTACAGGTGGACGGCCAGCACCGCTCGCAGCTTCGCGAGCGCGGAGGGCATGCGCCGCGACGCGTACCCGAAGGCGGCACCGGCGCGCGCAAGCCGGCCCTCGCAGTAGCGCTTGCGCCCCTCCAGCCCGCGCGCGAGCGCCTCCAGTCCTTCCGCATCCCGGCGACCCAGCACGGGCGGGAGCACCGCACCGTCGGAAGTCGCGGCGACGTAGAGGGCCGCGCGTCTGTCCAGGTGCGTGTCGATGGGGCCCAGCTTGAAGACGTAGGCCGAGCCAGGCTCGAGCGCTTCGTCCTTGCCGGCCGGCCGGCGAGGTGGGCGCTCCGCGGCATCCTGGAAGACTCGGCGCTGGGGGGCCGCCACGAGGGAGTCGATTAGCTCGGAGTCGATTAGCTCGGGCAGGGGCGGCTCGGCGGTGAACAGCTCCATCGCGCGTCGGAAGAGAAAGGGCGCGAGGCGTCGTACCTGGCGGTGGCGGCCGTCCACGTCCCCGGCGGGGAGCTGCCCGGCAAGCTCCTGGCGCGCGTCCGAGACGAAGTGCTCGGACAGAGGGGGTGGAACGAGGACCGGGCCGCCCACCAGCTCCAGGTGGCCCCCGGCGGGCATGGCCCAGGCGACCATGACGTCACCGTGAACCACCTGGAGGGTGAGGCTCCGCTCCCGCACCTCCAGCACTTCGTCGAGCAGCAAGTCCCTCAGCCGCAGCCCCGTTCCGAAGTGCACCTCCTCCACCTCGAAGACCGAGCACCAGGAGGCAGCCAGCGCGGCCATCAGGGCACGCTCGGCGCGGGGCAGGTGGGGCCCTTCTTTCAACAGCCGTCGGTCGGCGGCGGTCCGGCCCTCGGCGTCCTCGTGTCCATGGAGGAGCCAGGCCATGAGGTTGCTGCCCATCCAGGGGACGTCGTCGGCGCCCCAGGACTCCGGAAAGTCGGCGCGTGCCCGGGTGGCGATGTCGGGCTCGGACTCGGCGAAGGCGCGCAGCGCGGCCAGCCCTCGGGCGAAGGCATGGGGGCTCCAGGTAGTCATGGAAGCACACTACCTGCTGGGGTGGTCTTTCGCATGAGGGCCGTGCGGATTCCGCCCGCATTCGCCGGGTAGCGCACAGCGGTCCTGCACCGCGGCGTTGCCCAACGGGGCCCCCAGCTCCGCCCCACCCAGGGAGCAGGAGACAGAGGAAGGAACGTTCATTCCACGGCCGGCAGTTGCCCGGGGCCAGAACCACTGGCCCTCACGCTCCGTACTGAGGCGAAGCCGGCGGTCCACCGTCCCACGTGGCGCCCACCGGCTCGACAAGTGACCTCCAGTCATCTATAAGTGACTCAAGGTCATTTCCCACGAGGCTCTCTTGGCCGCTCCGACTCCCGCCGTTCCTGGTGCTCCGTCCCCGTCTCCCGCCGCGCCGGTCCGCCGGGGCTCGACGCTGCTCAAGGTGGTGGGCGCGGTGGTGGCGCTGCTGCTGCTCGCGGCCCTGGGCGTGCGCCTGCGCTACGGAGGCGGGGCGCCGTACCCGGACGTGACGGGCATGCCACTGCTGCCGGACAGCGCGCTGGAAGTCGCGGCGATGAGTCCGGAGCCCATCGGCAACCTGGCGGTGTCCTCCACGGGGCGGCTGTTCTTCACCATCCACCCGGAGAGCCGGCCCGAGGGCGCGAAGCTGCTGGAGTGGGTGGACGGCAAGGCGGTGCCGTACCCCACCGCGGAACTCCAGGCGAAGCTGTTCGAGACGCCGCTGGGCATTACCATCGACCGGCGCGACTGGCTGTGGACCATCGACCACGGCAATCACGGCATGGGCACGCCCCGGCTGCTGGCCTTCGAGCTGGCCACCGGCCACCTCGCGCACGAGTTCGTCTTCCCTCCGGACGTGGCGCCGCCGGGCTCGTTCCTCCAGGACCTGCGCGTGGACGTGAAGGGCGACGCGGTGTTCATCGCGGACGTGGCCTTCTGGCGGCGCGGGCCGGGGCTCGTCGTCTACGACGTGGCGGCGAAGCAGGCGCGCCGCGTGCTGAGCGGGCACCCGTCGGTGTTCCCCCAGGACTACATCATCCGCAATCCCATCAAGGAGATGGTGTTCTTCGGCGGGCTCGCAGCGCTGAAGGCGGGCGTGGACGGAATCGCCATGGACCCGTCGGGCGAGTGGGTGTGGTTCGCGGCGATGAACCACGACACCATGTACCGCGTGCGCGCGGCGGACCTGCGGGACGCCTCGCTCGGTGAGGCGGAGTTGGAGAAGCGGCTGCACGCGGTGGGCCGCAAGCCGCTGAATGACGGACTGAGCGCGGACGTGGAGGGCAACGTGCTCATCACCGACGTGGAGCACGGCGCCGTGCTGCGCATGAGCCCCGAGGGCCGGCTGGAGACGCTGGTGAAGTCGCCGCGCATCCGCTGGGCGGACGCGCTCAGCCACGGGCCGGACGGCTGGGTGTACCTGGCGGACAGCGCGATTCCGCACCAGATGCTCCAGTCGAAGGCGCACATCGCCGCGAACGCGCCCTATTACATCTACCGCTTCAAGTCCGGCATTGCGGGCGTCGCGGGCATGTGACGCCGTGGGGCCCGGCATCTTCAAGTCCGGCATCGCGGGTGTCGCAGGCATTTGATGTCGCGAGGCCCGGCGTCACCTCGTGGCATGCGACGCGGGCCCTGCCAGTCGTACCTCTGGGGCGAAGCCGGGCTCCTCGCGGCGCGCCGCCCGTGTCAGTCCCCCTCCAGCACCCCCGTCCGGGCAGCGCACCGGACGCACGGGAGGACACGGCCATGGGAGACCCACGCAATCCGAAGCGGGCACGCGAGCCCTGGAACCCCGAGCGCCTGCGCGTCTCCGAGTCCGAGGTGCGCGCCCTGGCCCCGTGGGTGACGGTGTCCGGAGGCTGGGCCTGGCACTTCATGGCCCCGCCGCACGAGGAGCTGAAGCTCTTCCACGACCACAAGGACGTGGACCTCTTCGTGGAGCCCTCGCGCTTCCCGGAGGTGGTGCCGGTGCTCACCGCCCGGGGCTACCACCGCATCTGGACGCGCTTCGACGCCACGTCCACGCACTTCTACCGCTACGCGCGGCACGACGCGGGCGGCAAGGTCATCCTCGACGTCTTCGTGCGGCGCGTGCCCTCCGTGGAGGCCGGCGGCGTGCGCGTGGTGGACCCGGCCACGCTGCTCACCTTCTACGGCGACATCCACAGCACGGACGACTGCGTGTCGGTGCTCGCGGCGCGCCGGCTGCTCGCCGCGGGCCACAGCCCCATCGGCCGGGCGGAGCTCGTCACCCGGCTCCACTGACTTCCGCGCGGGCACACTCCCGCGCGGAAGCGTCACGGGCCCGGAAGCGCGGACAGCACCCGCCGCGCTCCCGGGTCTCCACGTCACTGCACGTTGAAGTGGAAGTTGTTGCCGTAGTTCGAGTCCCACCCCTGGCAGCCCCAGCGGCTGGTGTTCTCGAACCAGATGGCCAGGTCGCCGCGTGTGTTGAGCGGGATGGAGGGCGGGGGCACGGTGGCGTAGGGCTTGGCGCCCGCCACCCAGATGGCCGGCTGCACGGGGCCGTTGTTCCACTTGTAGTAGGCGTAGATGCTCCAGCCCGGGTTGCCCATGTAGTCACCGCGGCACGTCGTCAGCCGGCTAGCGTCGTAGATGATGGCGGCCGTCTGGCCGTAGGGCAGCGGGTTGGAGGACGGGAAGACATTCCAGCCCTGCGACGGCGACTGGAAGGTGATGCTCGGCGTGGACTGCGACGCGGCCACGGTGCCGACGAGCAGCGCGGCGGTGGCGACGGTGGCGAGGAACCAACGGGAGGGATGACGCAACAAGGCGAAGCTCCTGGTTGAGGGGGCACTACATTGTAGATACGGAGGTGGAGAGCCCTGCCGGCTGTGTCGGCCGGTGGCGCCTCCTCGCGGGTTTGCCCCGCGTGGGCCTCGGAGTCTTCTACAGTCCCGTCCCCCACTCGTTACGCCCTGCGCCATGGCCGACTTCTTCCCTGCCTTCTACCGCCTCGCCGTCCGCGTGGACGCCCAGTACGACGCCCTGAGCCGACGGTTCCGCCAGAAGCTGGGAATCGCCCCGCCGCTGCGAATCCTCCCCTACCGGGGCTACGGCACTCCCGAGCGCGCCGTCATCAAGGCCCGTGTCCTGGAAGACCGACACGTCCGCCCGCCCCAGCAGCGGCACACGCTGGTGGGCAGCGCGATTGCTTCCTACAAGCGCTACATGACGCGCGAAATCGCCGGGGCGCACGTGGCGGTGCGCTGGGGCGACAAGCGCTGGGAGGGCACCACCGACGACGAGGGCTTCCTGGAGCTGTGGGTGCCGCCGCCGGAAGGGGTGCGCTCGGGCTGGCACATGGTGGAGCTGGAGCTGCTCTCACCGGAAGCGCAGGGCGTGCCGCGCGTGGCCGCTCCGGTGCGCGTGGCGGGCGCGGGCGCCGAGTACGGCGTCATCAGCGACATCGACGACACCGTCATCGTCACCGGGGTGACGGACCCGCTGAAGCGCGCCTGGGCGCTCTTCCTCACCGAGCACCGCGTGCGGCTGCCCTTCCCCGGCGTGGACGCCTTCTACGCGGCGCTGCAGGGCGGGCGGGGCTCGGCGGCGGACAACCCCATCTTCTACGTCTCCAGCAGCCCGTGGAACCTGTACGAGCACCTGGAC
This sequence comes from Pyxidicoccus trucidator, assembly GCF_010894435.1. Taxonomy (NCBI): domain Bacteria; kingdom Pseudomonadati; phylum Myxococcota; class Myxococcia; order Myxococcales; family Myxococcaceae; genus Pyxidicoccus; species Pyxidicoccus trucidator. Next base: position 107,265 of record NZ_JAAIXZ010000003.1, read on the forward strand.
GAGTTCCTCGGCGTGCACCACATCCCCGCCGGGCCGCTGCTGCTGCGCGACTGGGGCCTGTCCGCCCAGGGCTTCGCGCCCGGAGGCGGGCACGGGCACAAGCTGGAGAAGATTCGCGGGCTGCTCGAGACGATGCAGCGCCTGCCCTTCATCCTCATTGGGGACAGCGGCCAGGAGGACGCGGAGCACTACCGCACCATCTGCCGCGAGTACCCGGGCCGCATCCTCTGCGTCTACATCCGCACCGTGCCGGGCCACCCGCGCCGCGCGCACGAGCTGGAGAAGATTGGCGAGGACATCCGCCGCGCCGGCAGCCAACTGCTGGTGGTGGATGACACCACCGCCGCGGCGCGTCACGCGGCCCGCGCCGGGTGGATTGACTGGCGCGAGGTGCAGGAAGTGGAGGCCCACCGCCGCGAGGACGCCGCCCGCGGAATCCTCGGTGAGCGCCAGGACTGAGCCTCCTGAATTGCAGGAACGCCAAAAAACATTGGCGTCACTTGAATTCAGACCTTCGGATGTGGCAAAGGCAGCCCAGATTTTCGGGACAGCCCTGTGTCCCTTCCCACCCCCCGAAGGAAGTGAGTCATGCGTGGCAAGCTGGTTCATTCGTTTCGCTGGGCGCTCGCCGCGCTGGCGCTGGGCGCATGTGGTCAAGCCGAAGTCGGTGCAGTCGGTGAAGTGCCGGAGCTCGGTGAGAGCGCGCAGGCGGTCCTCCATCCGCCTCCAGCGCCCCCGAGTGGCGACATCGTGGACAGTACGGCCTTCCTCGGCCCGGTGAGCCTGGGTGGGTCGGTGCAGACGCAGTTCACCACCCACCCCCAGTACCTCTCGTTCGCCTTCCAGGTGGCGGCCGGCGCGCACGTGAAGCTGGAGGTGACGCACCTGGGCAGCAGCATGTACCTGGACACGGGCCTGTTCCTGTACGGGCCGCGCCAGGCGAATGGCAGCTGGGGCACCACGCTGGTGGCGGTGGACGACGACTCCGGCTACGGGCAGCTGAGCAAGATTGCCGGGGTGGCGCTGCCGCAGGGCGGCGAGTACCTCGCGGTGGTGTCCACGGGCACGGGCGCGGGGAAGAAGTTCCGCCTGCAGCTGGACTGCCTCAATGGCCAGTGCGCGCCGCCGGTGAACCCGGCGCTGTATGACTCGTGCGATTTGGACGTCGCCACGCGCATCGAGGTCTGCGTGCAGGCGCGCGTGGAGGAAATCGACCCGGTGCTGGGCCGGCGGATGACGGCGGCCGAGGCGTATGCGGCGTGCACGGGCTCGGACGACGCGCACGCGGCCTTCCTGGACGTGTGTGCTCCGGGCTCGACGACGGCGTGGTGCTCGGGCGGCGAGCAGGCCTTCACGCAGCGGATGTGGCCGGTGTGCCAGCGCTTCTACCACTACTACTACGGGCTCGGGCCGCTGGTGCTGGGCACCCACCCTCAGAGCAGCGCGCTGGCCGCGGCGATGGCGGCGGGCAACACCCGGTGCAACACGGGTGAGAACTGGTGTGACGGCACGCTGGACACGTACACCGTGCCGGGCGTGGCCACGGTGCCGCCGAGCCTGGCGCAGGTGGCGCTGCCGGCGGCGTATGCGTCGCTGGGCGAGCTGATGGACTACCACCGCTTCGAGCGGTGGCCGAACCCCGAGTCCTGGGCGCAGTTCATCCAGGACCACGGCTCCTGGTGGCTGGAGCTGCAGCAGGCGCTGCCGGCGGAGCTGGGCAGCGGCGCGGTGCCCCAGGTGGCGCACTACTACGCGAGCTATCCCGTGGCTCCGGGCGCCAAGGACTACCACCACGTCTACGTGTTCTACTTCCCGCAGACGAACCGGGTGGCGGTGCTCCAGCACATCACCCACGAAATCTGAGCCTCGCGCGACGGCGGAGGCTGAAGAGACGAAAGACGCCGGTGCCCCACGCAGGGAGCACCGGCGTCGTTCGTTTCAGGGGTGAGCCTCGCGCAGTGGAGGCTGAGGGACGGAAACGCCCGTGTTCCCACGCAGGGAGCACCGGCGTCGTCGTGTCAGCAGGGGTTTGTCGTGTGGGGCAGGGGATGAAGACGCGCGTGTGCTGGATGTTATTGAGTGGGTGAGGAGCGCGATTTCATGAGCGATACCCCACGGAAACCCATGGACCCCGCGGCGCGGCTGGCACGTGCCCTCGTCTCGTTGGAGGGACTGTCCGTCGGGGACGCGTTCGGCGAGCGCTTCTTCGGCCCGCACGAGCGGGTGCAGCCCCTGGTGGAGCAGCGCGCCGTGCCCCGCGCACCGTGGAAGTACACCGACGACACCGAGATGGCCCTGGCCATCGTCCAGGTGCTGGAAGACCACGGCCGTATCGACCAGGACGCGCTGGCCCGCGTCCTCGCGAAGCGCTACCGCAACGACAAGAACCGCGGCTATGGCGGTACCGCGCACGACATCCTGCAGAAGCTCGGGGTGGGCCTGCCCTGGCGTGAGGTGTCCGCGGAGGTGTTCGACGGCCAGGGCTCCATGGGCAACGGCGCGGCCATGCGCGTGGCGCCCGTGGGGGCTTACTTCGCGGGAGACCTGACCCGGGTGGTGTCCGAAGCGCGGGCCTCGGCGGAGGTGACGCACCTGCACCCGGAGGGGCAGGCGGGGGCGATTGCCATCGCGGTCGCCGCCGCGTGGGCCTGCCAATGGGCGGAACACCACGGCTCCGCGAGGCAGCTCTTCGAGGCGGTGTTGGACGCCACTCCCGCCGGAGCGACACGTCAGGGGCTGGAGAAGGCCAGGGACTGGCCGGTCGATGCGAGCCCTTCCTCGGCGGCGCGCGAGCTTGGCAGTGGGCAGAAGGTCATCTCCGAGGACACCGTGCCCTTTGCCATCTGGTGTGCGGCAAGGCACCTCGACTCTTTCGAGGAAGCCCTCTGGTGCACGGTGGCCGGCTTCGGGGACCGGGACACCACCTGCGCCATCGTGGGTGGCATCGTCGCGTTGAGCGCGGGCGTCTCCTCCATTCCCGCGACGTGGCGTGCCGCTCGGGAAGCGCTGCACCGGCGCGTGTGATGCCACGGCTTCCCGGGGGCTTGGCCCGTCCGCTCGGCTGACCGGAGGACGTACTACGGCGCCGTGCGCCGCTGCGCTTCGGGGAAGAGCAGCTCCATCAGCTCCCGCGCGTAGCGCGCACGGTCCGCCTCCGCGAGCGGCATGAGGCGCAGCTTCGTGGGCGACACGTACAAGTCCCGCACGAAGCGGTCCGCCGTGTCCTGGCTGCTCACGGCGTAGCCATCGATGAGGTTGTTGAAGCGCGCGGCCGCCTCCGCGCTCGGTCCGGAGTACAGGCCCGTCACCGAGTCACGCGGCGGCAGCGGGCCCGCCAGGGCGATGACGCGAGGCCGGGGCTCCAACTGGCGCAGCGCGGGCAGTGCCTCCAGCCCCGCGCGGGTGTGGGTCATGAGCACGGCGCCCACGCCCAGCCGCTTCGCGAGCGAGGCGATGAAGTCCGGCATCGTCCGGGACGCCAGGTCGGGCGCGGCGAAGGCGCCGCGCACCAGGGGCAGCACGGTGTCGGCCCAGGCCGGGGCGTCCGGGTACTCGGTGGTGACGAGGTAGCGGCGCTGCGTGGGCGCCAGCGCGTGCAGTCCCTTCAGCAGCTCCACCAGTGACGGCTCCACGTCGCCACGGCTCGCCGACGAAGTGCCATCCACCCGCGGCTGTGCCACGTCGCCACGGCTCACCGACGAAGTGCCATCCGCCCGCGACTGCGCCACGGCGCCACGGCTCACCGACGAAGTGCCATCCGCCCGCGACTGTGCCACGTCGCCACGGCTCACCGACGACGTGACGATGAGCAGCGCGGGCTCGCCGTCTTCCGGACGCTCGTCGTAGCGGGGCGGCTGGCCGAACGTCCGCGCCAGCTCCTCCCGCTGCCGCCGGCTGTCGAGCTGCCACGCCGCGAACGGACCCTCCCGGTGCTCGACGTCTTCCACGCGGACCGGCTCGGCCGGTGCCCGGAGCCTGGCGCGCAGCCGCGAGCCAAGCTGGCGCGTCACCGGAGAGGCGCGCAGCCGCGCATGGCGCTCCGCACCGAGGAGCCCCCGCAGCAGCGTGTTGGCGCCCTGTCCCACCAGCTTCAACCCCTGGCGCACCTCCACGCCGCGCCCGGAAGCAGGGCCCACGCCGGGCGCCGGCACCGACAGTGCCACCTGGGGAAGCGCAGCGCCCTCGCCCGCCTTCAAGGACGGCCCCACCCCCATCCAGGCCTGAGAGCCCGGCACGAGTCCTTCCAGGTGCCGGGCCAGGTCCTCCAGCAGTCCAGCCCCGGTGCGCGGAATCGGCGGAGCCCCGAGCAGCCGGGACGGGTCGACAGCGAAGCCGACGCATCGCACGTCGCCCGCCCGCGCCGCGGCCTCCGACAGGAGGAACCCCGGCCACGCCTGCTCCGGCCCGGTGGTGACGAGCCACAGCACCGAGGGCCGCTGCTCCAGGGAGACCCGGGCCACCTTCTCCAGCAGGAACGGGTCCGCGTGCAGGGCCGCCGCCAGCGACGCATCCTCCAGGCTCACCAGCAGCCGCGAGAAGCGGTGCCCCTGGAACGCCCCGAGTCCCTCCTCGCGAGTCACCCGCCCCGACGTGTCCACGAGCTGGAAGTCCCGCAGCCGCTGGCCCTCCAGCGCGGGCCGCAGCGCCTCACTGGCGGAGGCCACCGCGAGGTAGGGCTGGTGCCGGGCCTTCAGCTCCACCAGTCGCTGCGAGTCCCCGTACACGGCGGAGCGCTCGCGGCGAATCTGCTCCAGCAGCGCGGCGCGCTTCGCATCCGAGGCGGACACCATGCTGTAGCCCCACTTCCGGTAGCGGAAGACGGGGCGCTCCAGCGGGCGGGCGAGGAAGCCCTTCTCCACGCAGGCGTGGATGTAGAACTCCCAGTCCTCGTACCCCTGGCGCATGGCCTCGTTGTAGAGGACGCCCGCGTCGAACACCGCGCGCCGGATGGCGGAGCTGCACAGCAGGTGGTTCTCCGTCAGCAGCCGCCACGCGTTGAAGGGCGGGCACTCCCACACGGAGGTGTCCTGGCCGAAGTGCTCCATGTCCGGGTACCAGACGTCCACCTCGGGCGCGGCGGCGATGGCGCGCGCGTAGGTGGCCAGGGCCTCCGGCGCCAGGCAGTCATCCGCGTCCAGGGGCAGCACCCAGTCCCCGGTGGCGGCGCGGACGCCCGTGTTGCGAGCCCCCGGCAGTCCCCGGTTCTCCTGGCGGAGGAGCTTCACCCCGTCCACGCACAGCTCATCCATGCGCCGCACGGAGTAGGGGTCCGTGGAGCCGTCGTCGACGACGAGGACCTCGTACGGCGGCAGCGTCTGGGCGCGGAGGCTCGCCAGGCACTCGGCGAGGAAGGTGCCCTGGTTGAAGCAGGGGATGACGATGCTGAAGCGGGGAGGCACGGGCGCACCACTCATGGGCGCGGCCTTATCCCACCCCTCCAGCCCTCTCAAGCGACAGCCAGGCGGGGGCTGCGCCGTCACCTCACGCCTGACCGCCCGCTATCCTTATATATGCGCGTGCGGCCGTCGCTCAGGGCAGCGGACGGCCCCCCTGGAACTGGGCCAGGCGCGTGGCGCGCTCCATCAGCTCCGCCTGGGCCGAGCGCTTCTCGGCGGGGCTGGCCGGGGTGCGGCGGCGCCACGAGCCGTCCGCCGTCAGCTCCCACGCGGCGGTGTTGTCGGCGAGGCAGCGGTCCAGCGAGTCACGCACCTGGGCGGCCAGGGCGGGGTCCTCCACCGGCGCGAGGATTTCCACGCGGTGGTCCAGGTTGCGGGGCATCAGGTCCGCGGAGCCGATGTAGCAGCGCAGCTCCGTGCCACGGTCGAAGATGTAGACGCGCGAGTGCTCCAGGAAGCGGCCGAGCACGGACACCACGCGGATGTTCTCCGACACGCCGGGCACGCCGGGGCGCAGGCAGCAGATGCCGCGCACGTTGAGCTCCACCTTCACCCCGGCGCGGGACGCGTCGTAGAGGGCGCGGATGATGGCGGGGTCTACCAGCGCGTTCATCTTCATCTGGATGCGCGAGGGGCGCTCCAGCGTGTGCGCCATGATGGTGCGCTTGATTTCCTCCATCAGCCCCTCGCGCATGGTGAGCGGGGCCACCAGCAGCTTGCGGAAGGACTTCGGCCGGCCGAAGCCGGTGAGGTAGTTGAAGAGGTCCGCCACGTCCGCGCCGATGTCCGGGTCCTTCGTGAAGAGGCCCAGGTCCGTGTAGAGGCGCGCCGTCTTCGGGTTGTAGTTGCCGGTGCCGATGTGCACGTAGTGCCGCACCCGCTCGCCCTCGCGCCGGACGATGAGGATGGCCTTCGCGTGCGTCTTCAGCGACGGAATCCCATACACCACGTGGACGCCCGCCTCTTCCAGCGCGTTGGCCCACTTGATGTTGGTGCGCTCGTCGAAGCGGGCCTTCAGCTCCACCATGCACACGGCCTGCTTGCCGTTCTCCGTCGCGGTAATCAGCGCGGGCACCAGCGGCGAGCTGTCCGACGTCCGGTACACCGTCTGTTTGATGGCCAGGACGTCCGGGTCCGCCACGGCCTCGGCGACGAAGCGCTCCACGGAGGAGCCGAAGGACTCGTAGGGGTGGTGGACGAGCAAGTCCCCGCGCCGCATGGCGGACAGCACGGTGCCGCCGTCCTGCGAGTCCGCATCCGGGCGCAGGCGCGGCTGGGTGACGGGCGTCCACGGCGGGTCCTTCAGCTCGGGGAAGCCGTGCCCGAAGGCGATGGCCGCCAGGTCCGACAGCCCCACCAGCCCGTGCTCCTCGTAGACCTGCCGCTCCTCCAGCCCCAGCGCCTCCACCAGCGGCTCGAGCAGCTTGGGGCTCATGCCCGCCCCCACCTCCAGGCGGATGACGTCGCCGAAGCGGCGCTGGCGCAGCTCCGTCTCCACCGCCTTGAGCAAATCCTCGGCGTCCTCGGACACGGTGAAGTCCGCGTCGCGGGTGACGCGGAAGACGCCCCAGTGCAGCACCTGCATGCCGGGGAACAGGTCCGCCAGGTGCTGGGCGATGACCTCCTCCAGCGGGACGAAGACGTTGCCCTTCAGCGGCAGGAAGCGCGGAATCAGCTCCTTGGGCACCTTCACCCGCGCCACGCTCTCCTCGTCGGCCTCCGTGTCCCGCAGCAGCACGGCGAGGCTGAGTGACAGGTTGGAGATGTACGGGAAGTGGCGCCCCAGGCCGATGGCCAGCGGGGTGAGCACGGGGAATATCTGCTCCCGGAAGCGCTGATCCACCTGGTTGCGCTGGTCCGAGTCCAGCTCCTTCGCGGAGAGGATGCGCAGGCCCTTCTCCGCCAGCGCGGGGCGCAGCACCTTCTCGAAGCAGTCGGCGTGGCGGCGGCCCTGCTCGAAGATGCCCTGGTGGAGCTTGTCGAGCGTGATGCTGGGAGACGCGCCGTCCGGCACCAGCCGGGCCACGTTGCCGCGCACCTGCTCGTGCAGGCGGGCGACGCGAATCATGAAGAACTCGTCCAGGTTGCGCGCGTAGATGGAGATGAACTTCAGGCGCTCCAGCAGGGGGATGTCGGCGGACTCGGCCAGCTGGAGGACCCGGTCATTGAAGGCCAGCCAGGACAGCTCCCGGTTGAAGAAGAGCTCGGTGTCCGTCGGCTCCGTGCCCGGGGGGATGGCGTCCCGCTCCACCGGCTTCTGGGTACCGCCCCGCCCGCCACCGCGCTTCGCCATGGTTCCGTGACTCCTCTTGAACGCCTTGTGGGGAGGATGTAGCAGGAGGGTGACTCGGCCGATGTAAACTTCCCCGTTACCTGGGGGAGCGGGCCCTCAGGCCATCTATTGCCCGGGTGGCGAGAGGGCAGCTGGACAAGGGGGCGGGCGTGGACTTTCTTGCATCCGGGTCATGAGGTCGGCATGTCAGGCGACGTGAGCGCGACAGAAACCCCCATGAAAGATCTTCCTTCGGACGCTTCGGGCCTGTTCACGGCCTTCCAGGAGGGCCGCCCCGCTCAGCGCGGGCGCTGGTCCCTGGCGCTGCTGGCCGCCCTGGTTCCCGTGGTGCTGGGGGTGGGGTTCTGGTCCCTGGCGAAGGGTGAGGAGCAGACGTACAGGCTGGTTACGCCTGGCGGCATCAAGTCCGTGCGCGGGGGCATGACGTCGGACCAGGTGGTGGCCCTGCTGGGGCGCCCGATTACCCTGGAGCGCGCTGACGACGGGGCGGAGTGCTACCGCTACGGCCAGCCCAACTTCATCAACCCGCAGTTCCTCATCTACAAGGTCTGCTACGAGGGCGGAAAGCTGCGGGACGTGACGCAGCACAAGTTCTCCGCCTGGTCGGTGGACCCGGAGACGGGCACCTTCGCGGCGCCCGAGGATGGGGCTCCGGCGGCCTCGCCTTCGCAGGGCGGGTAGCGCGGGCCCGAAGTGGCGCGCTCGCGCGCTACCGGCAGTCCGAATCCGCCGCATCCGCCATGCCGTCCGCGTCGTTGTCCGCGCCATCCGCGCAGCGCTCTGCCTCCGTGGCCGCGGCCTCGCTGACGTGCAGCGTGTAGCGGATGGGTGTGTCCTGGTCGGGGTGGGCCATGCCGTCCACCACCACCAGCACCGTCTGCCCCTGCTCCAGCGTCACCTTCACCGCGGGCGAGGCACGGGCATTCGCACCCGGGTTGGACGCGCAGCCCAGCTCCGTGCCCCGGCAGCCGGTGAGCACGTAGAGCGCGTTGCCCCAGCCTCCGGGAGAGGTGTCGAAGACGAAGGTGCCCGCGCGAGGCGCCGTCCACAGGTGCGCGCGGTCCTGCTGCAGCAGCGCGCCGCAGGTGCCCTGGAAGCCATCTCCGCTGCCCGCCGTCTCACCATGGAAGGTGACGGGGAGCGCGCTGCCCAGGTCATGGTGCGCGCAGCCCCGGCCGCCACAGCCCGGCGCCTCGTGGCAGTCCGTGTCCGCGCAGTCCACCCAGCGGTCGCCGTCATTGTCCATGTCGTCGAAGCAGGCACTCGCCTCGCTCGCGCGCAGCTCGTCGATGTGCAGCTCGAAGTGGCCCGCGCTGAAGCGGTCTCCGCTCGCCGAGTCCACCACCACCAGCACCGCCTGCCCCTGCGTCAGCGGCACCGTCACCCGCGCGCCGCCGCCGTAGCTGATGCCGTCCGTGGCGCACGCCAGCTCCGCGCCGCCGCACCCGTCGCGCCGCACCGACACCAGTGAGCGCAGCGCCGAGCGCGCCGTGTCGAAGGTGAAGGTGCCGCTCCTCGGCGCCGTCCAGCGAAAGCCCCGGTCCGGCGCGGGCCGCCCTCCGCACGACGCCACGTGGTCATCCCCCGCGTACGCCGTGGAGCCCTTCACCTTCACCGGCAGCGCGCTGCCCAAATCCCTGTCCACGCACACGGGGGCCGTCGCCGCGCAGACGTTGGGCACGCCGGCCGCGCCGCAGGACTCGGGCGCCGTGCAGGTGCCACAGCCCAGCGTCCCGCCGCACCCGTCCGGCACGGGCCCGCAGTTCTTCCCCAGCAGGCCACAGGTGTACGGCCGGCACGCGGGGGCACCGCAGACATTGGGCGCTCCGCCACCGCCGCACGTCCGGCCCACCGCGCACGTGCCGCAGTCTAGCTCGCCACCGCACCCGTCCGGCACGGTGCCGCAGTCCTTCCCCCGCGCCTCGCACGTCGTCGGAGTGCAGGGCGGCAGGCCACACACGCCCGGCTCTCCTCCACCGCCGCACGTCTCGGGCGCGGTGCACGCGCCGCACTCGAGCACTCCGCCGCACCCATCCGGCACCGGGCCGCAGCCCTTCCCCAGGGACTCACAGGTGGCCGGCGTGCACGCACCCCCGCCGCACACGTTGGGCTCGCCGCCCCCGCCACACGTCTGCCCCTCCGCGCAGGTGCCACACCCGAGCAGTCCGCCGCAGCCATCCGGCAGGCTGCCGCAGTCCTTGCCGAGAGACTCACAGGTGGCCGGGGTGCACGCACCGCTGCCGCAGACGTTGGGCACCGCGTCGCCGCCGCACGTCTGTCCTTCCGGGCACGCGCCGCAGTCGAGCATCCCCCCGCACCCGTCCGACATCGGCCCGCAGTTCTTTCCCCGCGCCGCGCACGTCACCGGCCCGCAGGCGCCCGCGCCGCACACGTTGGGCAGGCCTCCACCGCCGCACGTCTCTCCCCAGTCGCAGGTGCCACACTCCAGCGTCCCGCCGCACCCGTCCGGCACGGTGCCGCAGTCCTTCGCCAGCGACTCGCAGGTGTCGGGCACGCAGTGGGGCTGGCCGCAGAGGTTGGGGGTGCCGCCGCCTCCGCACGTCTCGGGCGCGGCACACGTCCCGCAGGCGAGCAGCCCCCCGCACCCGTCGGGCACCTGGCCGCAGTCGCTCCCCAGCGCCTCGCACGTCGTGGCCACGCAGCGCCCGACGTCGCACACGTTGTGCCGCCCACCGCCGCCGCACGTCTCACCGGCGGGGCAGGTGCCGCAGTCCAGCGTGCCGCCGCAGCCGTCGAGGGCGATGCCGCAGTCCATCTCCTGCGACGCGCACGTCATCGGCTGGCAGTCGGACGTCCGCCGCGCGTCCAGCCGCTCCGGTGAAGGCGTCGTGTCGGTACACGCGACCCATAGCGCCAGGAGACACACCTGGCACCCCGCCCACAGCCACCCCTCGCCTCGCATGTCCGCCCGCCGCACCGTGTCCCGCCGCCCGCGTCACAACGTGGTGTCGCGCCCTGTCCCTGCCCAGCGGAGCCCCGCCCGTGCGCGCGCCTTCTGGCGCCCGGTGGACAGTCGGGCAGCCCGGTTCCCGACGGAGCCCCTCCCGGCCGCACGGCTGGTCCGCGGTGCCGTGTCCCTCCACCTTGCCCGGGCAGGGCCAGGGGTGGCGTGAGCCAGGGGGGGCGGAGTGGGGCGTCCGTGGACGTTCGCGCGGCGGGTCGGCGCCGGCTTCATCGCCTCGTTGCTGGTGGCGCTCGTGCTGGCGGGGACGTCGGTGGTGGCGCTGATGTCCGTGCGCACCAGCAACAAGGCGCGCATCCTGGACCTCTCCATGGACCTGCTGGAGGTGGAGCGGCTGCGCCGGGCCTTCAGCGACAAGGTCTCCAGCGGGCGGGGCTATGCGCTGTCGAGGGACCCGCTCTTCGCGCAGGACATGTCGGTGTCGCGCCAGCGCTTCATCGCCACGTACGAGCGGCTGAAGCCCCGGCTCGAGAGCGAGCCCGTGGCCACGCTGCTGGAGTCCGCCATCCACGCGGAGCTGGAGCACGAGGACGCCGTGCGCGCCCTGGAGACGGCCGACGTCACCGGCGTCAGCCGCGCGCGGCTGGAGAAGATTTTCGAGACCCGCGTGAGGGATACCCGCCAGCGCACCTACGATGCGCTGCAGCTGCTCGCGGAGCGCAGCGAGGAGCGGCTGGCGCTGGGCATCCAGGGGGCGGTGGAGGCGGACCGGCGGGTGCTCGCGCTCGTCCTCCTGGCGGCGGGGCTGGGGCTGACGGTGGCGGGGGTGCTGGCCTGGGTGCTGACGCGGCGGCTGCGGCCGCTCCAGCAGGAGGCCGAGGCCAGCGCGAGGCGCTTCCAGTTCCTGGTGGAGGGCGTGCAGGACTACGGCATCGACCTGCTGGACACGCAGGGCCGCGTGGCGAGCTGGAACCCGGGCGCGGAGCGCATGACGGGCTACCACGAGAGCGAGGTGCTGGGGCGCCCGGACTCCCTCTTCTACCCGCCCGAGGCGGTGGCGGCGGGAGTGCCGGAGAGGGATTTGGAGCGGGCGCGGCGGGACGGGCGGCTGCGCGTGGAGGGGTGGCGCGTGCGCAAGGACGGCACGCAGTTCCTGGCGGAGGTCGCCATCACCGCGCTGCATGACGAGCACGGCGGGCCGCAGGGCTTCGCCACGGTGTGGCGAGACATCACCGAGCGCCGCAGGGCCGAGCGCACGCAGCGGCTGCTCGCGGAGGCCGGGCGTCTGTTCCACCAGTTCCTGGACCCGGACCTGACGGTGGCGGAGCTGGCCCGGATGATGGTCCCCGAGGTGGCGGACGCGTGCGTCCTGTATCTGATGGAACCCTCGGGAGAGCTTCGGCCCCGGGCGGCGAAGCACTCGGTACCGGAGCGGGAGCCGTGGGTCTGGGAGATGTTGCGCCGCTACCCGCCATCGTCCGAGGAGCCCTATGGCATCTGGCAGGTGCTGCGCACGGGGCGCTCGGAGCTGGTGAGCGACGTGTCCCCCGAGGCGCTGGCAAACAGGGCCTCGGACCCGGGGCACCTGGCGTTGATGGAGAAGGTGGGCGTCCGCTCGTACCTGGCGGTACCGCTGCGGGTGGGGCAGGAGATGCGGGGGGTGTTCGTCCTGGTGTCGTCCACGTGGGACCGGCGGCTGACGCTGACGGACCAGGTGTTCGTGGAGGAGCTGGCGGGACGGGCGGCGCTCGCGCTGGACAACGCGAGGCTGTTCCGCGAGGCGCAGGAGGCGGTGGAGCTCATCGGCGTGGCGGCCCACGATTTGGGCAACCCGCTGAACACGCTGCAGTTCCTGCTGCGCAAGCTGCACCGGACGGACCTGTCGGAGGCGAGCCGGGAGAAGGTGCGCGAGGGGCTGGGCACCGCGCTGAAGCAGACGCAGCGGCTGGGGCAGCTGCTGCACAACCTGCTGGACTTGTCGCGGCTGTCGTCCGGGAAGCTGGTGCTGGACGTGGCGCCGGTGGACCTGGCCGAGCTGACGCACGAGGTGGTGGAGCGCTTCGCCGAGCAGGCGGACGAGGCGGGCTGCAAGCTGATGTTCGACGCGGAGCTGGGGCTGGTGGGGCGGTGGGACCGGATACGGCTGGACCGGGTGGTGACGAACCTCCTCTCCAACGCGCTGAAGTTCGGCAAGGGGCACCCCGTGGAGGTGCACGTGGAGCGCCTGGGCGCGCTGCGGGCGCGGCTGCAGGTGAAGGACCAGGGCGAGGGCATTGCCCCGGAGTCCCAGCGGCGCATCTTCGACCGCTTCGAGCGCGAGCCCTCCGCCAGCAAGCACGTGGGCTTCGGCCTGGGGCTCTACATCGTGCGGCAGCTGGTGGAGGCGCACGGCGGGCTCGTCCGCGTGGACAGCGCGCCCGGCGAGGGCGCCGTCTTCACGGTGGAGCTGCCGCTGATGCACCTGGGCGCGGAGGTGGAGCCCCCGGGCGCGGTGCCGCCCGCGTGAGCCACGGGGGGACTCACGCGTGCAGCGTGGGCTCCGTCGCGGGCGAGAGGAAGCTGCGCAGCGGGGACTCGCTGGGGGCCTTCTCGAGCTCCTCGAGCAGCTCGAACTCCAGCGAGTCATGCGCGCAGAACACGGTGACTTCGCGGCCGTGGCGCCGCACCAGCTCGCGCAGCCGGCGCAGGTTGTGCCAGCGCAGGTACCCGTCCGTCTGCATGAGCTTCTGGTAGATGCGCAGGCCCGGCGTGCAGCGGTAGCGGTCCGGGTCCAGCTCCCCGTGGTAGAAGTACGCGTCGCCGGCATGCAGCAACCAGCCGCTGTCCGACTGGATGGCCACGCCCGCGTGCCCCAGCGTGTGCCCCACCAGCGGCACCAGCAGGATTTCCGGCGGCAGGCCCTTCATGTCGCGCACGCACTCGAAGCCGAACCAGCGGTCTCCCGCGCCGTCCGGGGTGGGGTACGTCACCCAGTTCTCCTCGTGAATCCACTGCAAGGGGCGGAAGCGCCCCCGGTCCAGCGCAGTGGCCTGCGCGGTGGCCTGGAGGTACTCGTCCGCGAGCAGGTGCACCCGCGCGTGCGGGAAGTCGTCGAGCCCGCCGGCATGGTCGAAGTCGAGGTGGGTGAGGACGATGTCGCGCACGTCCTCGGGCTTGAAGCCGAGCCGCTCGATTTGCCGGATGGCCGTCGACTCCTCGGCCAGCTGGGGCCGGCAGAGCACGTCGAGGAACACGGGGGCCAGGCGCTCGCGCGGGTGGAGGACGTCCTGCAGGCCGAAGCCCGTGTCCACGAGGATGAGGCCGCGCGAGCCCTCCACCAGCAGGCAGTGACACGTGAGTGCCGCCGGCCCGATGAAGCCCTTCCGCCCGTCCATCAGCCGGCGTCCAGGCGGGCACATGGTGGTGCAGTTCAGGTGGTGGATGCGCATCGCTCCCGCTCCTCGGCGTGGGGCCCGGGTGGGGCCGCTCGGAGCAAAGGTGCGCTGTGAGGGGCTGGTGAGGAATCCACCGACACGGGGCGCGTGGGTGCTCGCCTGCTCGGGTGACGCCCGGGCGACGGTGGATTCGCCTGGGGTTGCGCGGGCTTAGAGGCGCTGGAGCTGCTCGACGGTCCGCTCGCCGCGGGTGTTGCCGGTGTTGAGGGTGGAGGCGGGCTCGAAGAGGAGCACGTGGACCTCCTCCTCGGCGACGGGGCGGTGCTCGACGCCGCGGGGGATGATGATGAACTCGCCCGGCTTCACGTCCACGGTGCGGTCCTTCAGCTCCATGCGGAGGTGGCCCTGGAGGACGAGGAACAGCTCGTCCTCGGCTTCGTGGTGGTGCCAGACGAAGGGGCCCTGGAGCTTCACCACCTTCACCTGCTGGCCGTTCAGCTCTCCGACGATTCGGGGCGACCAGTGCTCGGAGAAGAGGGCGAGCTTCTCCGCGAGGTTGACCTTGTCCACGGTGGGCGGTGCGGCGGGCTCTGGCGCGGCGGCCGTGTTGTCCGAGCCCTCGGCGCGGCGGCGGGAGTCCCAGCGCGGAGGCCGGACGACGGTGACGGTGGAGCTCCGGGGAGGCGTGCTCATGCCGGGTTCGTCTCCTGGTGGGGCGTTGCCGCAATGGCTCGCGCCAGGGCTGCCCCTTGGATTGTCTGTCTTTTGCTCAGGATAATCCCGCACGTCAGGGTTGTGGAGCGGGAAGCGGTCGAATACCGGACGGATGTGCCGGGTCGCCGCGCCCGGACTCAGTCCGGGAAGAACATCGGGTCTCTCGTGGTGACGAACGAGGTGATGGCGTTGGCCACCTCGTGGGCGAGCCCGGTGAACTGCACGCCCACGCCGGGCATCAGCTCCGGGGTGCGGGCATTGGACTCGCGCACCCAGCGCACCACGCCGGTAACCTTCATGGGCCGGCCGCCGGGCAGCGTGAAGTCCAGCTCCACCTGCGTGCCGCGCGCCACCGGCTCCACCGTGGCGATGAAGACGCCGCCCTCGCTGATGTCCATCGAGAAGCCGGTGAAGAAGTTCGAGTCGCTGCGCATGTCGATGGACGTGTGCATCCGCACCCGCCCGTTGCGCCGGGCTTCCAGCGCCTCCGCGGACTCCGCGGCCCTCGCCGCCGGCATGGGAGCCGCCGGCATGGGAGCCCCCTGCGCCTTCGCGGTGCCCGCCGCCCGGGCCTGCTCGGCCTGACGCGCTCGCGCCGCCTCCTGCTGCGCCCGCGCCGTGGCCTCCTGCTTCGCGCGGACTCGGGCCGCCGCCGCCTCGACGTGGTGCTTCACCACCGTCTCCGCGTCGGCCACCGTGCGAGCCACCTGCGCGGCCCGCTCCTGGTGCGCCCGCAGCGCGGCCTGCATCTCCTGCCCCGCCTTGCGCCGGGCATCCAGCGCCGCCAGGCGGGCCGCCAGGGCCTTCTCGCGCGGCGCGTCCACGTCCAGCCCGGGCACCCCGGTCTCCTGGAGCAGGGCCGCCTGTTGCTCCAGCGTCGGGGCCGCGTCGGGGCCGGCCTGGACGCGCTCCAGCGCGGCGCGCGTTTGAGTCAGCCGGGTGGCGAGCGCGGACGCCTCGGCGGTGGCGCGGGCGAGCTGCTCGGCGAGCCGGGCCTCATGGGCGGACAGCTCAGTCTCGGCGCGAGTCAGCTCCGCCTCGCGGGAAGGCCCCGGAGGTGGACGGGCAGCAGGGGACGGCGAGGTCATTCTCGGAGACTCCAAGGCCGCGCACTGTAGCGCCCCCGGGTCGCCCCCACGAGTCCCACGTACCCTCCCCCGCGTTCAACCACCCTCGAAAAGGGAGCGGGCAGGCGTCGTAAGCCCCCGGATTCCCGGGGCTTACAGCGCCCACCTCAGTCCGCGCCCTTGATGCAGGCCACGGGCTTGAGGCGGTGGGCCACCTTGGCGAGCCCGGCCATCTCCACCGTCTCCAGCACGTCGTCCAGGTTCTTGTAGCAGGGCCCGGACTCGTCGAGCGGGGTGGTGCGGGTGTTGAGGAGGATGCCCGCCTCGGCCATGCGCTTGTCGGTGACGTCCTGCTTCAGCACGCGCCGGGCCTCGCCGCGCGACAGGCGGCGGCCGGAGCCGTGGTTCACCGAGTAGATGGACTTCTCCGCACCGGACTCCGCGAAGAGGATGGCGCTGCCCGTCTCCATGGAGCCGGGGATGAGGATGGGGTGGCCCGTCTTCTCCCACGGGGTGCGCTTGAGCGCGGGGTGGTTGGCGGGGAAGGCGCGCGTGGCGCCCTTGCGCGCGACGAACTTCCCGGCCTCCTTCTGGATGAGGTTGTGGGAGATTTCGTAATAGACGCTGGCGGTGCCGCCGAAGACCTCCTCGAGCGCGGCGCACACGGCCTCGCCGATGATGAGCCGGTTGGCCACGGCGAAGTTGGCGGCCATGTTGTGGAGGTTCCAGTACTCGCGGCCCAGGGCGCTCTCCGCGTCCAGCCAGACGAAGTCCTCGCTGTGGCGCTTGAGGCCGAGCTGCGCGGCGCCCTCCACGAAGAAGTGCTTGGCGATGTTCCACCCGAAGCCGCGGCTGCCGGTGTGGAGCATCACCCAGACGCGCCCGTCCTGGTCCACCTGCATCTCGGTGAAGTGGTTGCCGCCGCCCAGGCTGCCCAACTGGTCCCTCTTGCCGAAGGCGCGCTCGGGGATGTCCACCCGGTCGTCCTCGACGGGGATGAAGTCGCGCTCCGTAATCGAGGAGCCGCGGCCCAGGGCCTTGGCGCCGTGGCGCACGACCTCGGAGAAGGTGCGGTCCGTCACCTTGCGCTGCTTCTGGACGCGGCTGGCGCCCACGCCGACGGCGATGCGCTTCGTCACCTCGTCAATCCAGCGGCGGCGCAGCGCGGGGTCGGCGACGTCCTCGGCCATGAGGGACGTCTGCAACTGCACCATGCCGCAGCCGATGTCGTAGCCGGCGGCGGTGGGCAGGAGGATGCCGTCCGTCTCGACGACGGTGCCGATGGGCACGCCGTAGCCCACGTGACAGTCGGGCGTGACGGCGACGCGGGTGACGCCCGGGAAGGACGCGGCGTTGACCACCTGGTCGAACACGGCGTCCTCCAGGCCGGGCGCCTCGGGGCCCTCGCCCCAGAGCAGCTTGTCGGACAGGAACAGGTCCGCGTCGACCTTCATGCTCTTGGTCTTCGGCAGGACGTAGTGGCCCTCGGAGGCCTTTTCGAGATGTTGCTTCCAGCTCATGGCTTGAATCCCCCCGATAGGGGTGAACACGCGGCAGTGACGGGAGCGTCCGAAGGAGGCTGACCGGCAGCACCCGAAAACCCGGTCCGAAACGAGGATGCTGGGAGAGCAGGCGGGAAGGCGAGCGATTTCGCGGGGCTCCAGAGCCGCCACGAAGCAGGGCGGACCCTCCACGAAGCCGTGCACGGACGCGTCAGCCGAGCCCCGCACGGGCCACGGATGTTGCCGCGACGACGTCGATGTCCCACCTTGGGATGAGACGGGCAGCGCGCCCGCGCGTGGAGCCGGCCGAGCGAGAGTCGGCTCGCGTGCGAAGGACGCGATTCCGATCGCCGTGGGACTTGCGGTGTTCCGCCCTCATTCCCATCCATTGCTCAGCATCCAGGTAGGGGGTTGGGCGATGGGCTTTCTTGGTGGGGTTTTCCTGGCGGTGGCGCTGAACACGGCGCCGGTGGAACAGAATCAGTCGCAGGCGGAGCAGAAGCCGGAGCTGGTGGCGGCCCCGGTGTTCAATCCGTCCATCTGCGCGAAGAAGCGCGTGGACCCCTGCGGATGCCACCACGTGTACGGCATCCGGCACTGCCACCCGAATCGGAAGGGTGAGCACTGCGAGGCTCCGGTGAAGGCACAACTGCCCGCCGAGAGCACCCAGGCCCCGGAGCCGGCGAAGACCGAGGCTCCCAAGCAGAAGAAGCAGATCGACCCGAAGAAGTCCGTGTCGATGTAGGCCCACGGGCGCGCCTTGGAAGGCAAGGCGCGCCCCGCGAAGGAACGCGTCGACCTCGCGCGCGAGCAGGTCCGGCGCTGTTCGGTGACTTCCTGGCACAGCTCCTCGCCGAGGTGTCGTGAGGCTCGGTGCGTGACGGACGTCAGGCTCGCGAAGGAACCATCGTTCCAGCGGGCATGCGCCCCGGGGGCGAAGGTGGAAGGAACCGTCGTTCCAGCCGTCACCCGTCAGGGCGGAGTCCGCGCAGTCTCTTCCCGTGTCATGAGACTCAGTGCGTGACGGAGGTCGGGCCCGTGGAACGCGGCTCGGAGGCGTACGCCGCGCCAGGCTGTTGCTCGACGGGCAAGGGGAGCGTCTCCGCGCGGCTCACCTCCAGCGGGCTGTCCGAGCGGATGATGACCCAGCGCGCCTGCGGTGACACCCGGAGCGCCACGGCATTCGGACCCAGGCGGCGCAGCTCGGGACGGTACGGCATCGTCTGTGTGGGCGTGCGCGCGTCTCCGCCAGAGGCAGTGGCCGCATGAGGCATGGGCACCATCGTCAGTGAGGTCGCACCGGAGCTCACGGCCTGTCCGGGCATGGCCACGCCGCGAAGAGGGGGTGCTCCAGCGGGGCGGCCCGATGGGGGCACCGGCGCCATCGTGGCACCAGCGGGCCGAGCGGAGTGCGGCACCGGCGCCATCGTGGCACCAGCGGGCCGAGCGGCGTGTAGAACGGGTGCCATCGTCGCGCCAGTGGGCCGTCCCGCCGAAGGCAGCGGCGGAATCGCCCCAGCGGGCCGTGCAGGGAGCACTCCCGCGGGCCGCGCAGCCGAAGGCACGGGCGCCATCGTGGCCCCGGTGGGGCGCGCGGACGCAGACCCCGTTCGCGCGAGAGGAAGGTTCGGAGGCACCGGCGTCTCGCTGATGAGCTGTCCCTGAACGACCGGAACGAGGCTCGGGAACTCACGTGCCGTGCGTCCCGGAGTCACCGGCTGCGTCAGCGGAATCGGTGCCATCGTCCGCCCGGAAGTGCGCAGCGCGTCCAGGTTCACCGGGGTGATGGTGGGCACGATGGAGGGAAGCGGCCCAGGCACCGGCGTCGCCTCGGCCGCGCGAAGGACATACGGAGGCGGCGGCGGAGGCGGCGCGGCCTGGCCTGGTGGGGCTCGCGGCGTCGTGGAGCCCGCGCCTTGCGCGGAGGCGGCACCGGGCCGCTCGAAGAAGCCAGTGGCGCCGCTGTAGAGCCGCGCGTCCTCCAGCGCGGTGGAGGGCGTGGCCTGGTACCCCATCCGCGCGAGGTCCGCGTGAATCTGCGGGTCCCTCGGGTCGAGCTCGAGCGCGGCGCGCAGCGCACCCCGTGCGCGCGACTCGCAGCCCTCCGCCAGCAGCAGCTCCGCGGCGGCCCGGTACGAGCCGATGGCCGACTGACGGTCCCCCGCGCGGCGACAGGCCTCCGCGTGGCGCACGCGGACGTTCGGGTCCTTCGGGGCCAGCCGGAGGATGCGCTCATAGGTCTCCGCGCACTGGGCGTAGCGGCCTCGAGCGAAGAGGGCGTGCGCGGCTTCCTTCAGCTCCCTCAACTTCATCAGCTCCCGCTCGCCCATCTCCCTGCCCCCATTGCCATTTCGAGCAGCAGGAAGCAGGGCGCGTGCCGCTGGGTGCAGGGCCGCTGAAAGGTCCAATGTCTGGCGGAATCTCCACCTGTGGCCGCAGTCGCCTGTCACACATCGCGCAGCGCTCACGCCCGAAGTGCGAGCCGGCACGCCCCCCGGTCCGCCCCACCCGTTGCCGGACCCTGTAGAAATGGGGAAGGGCGCTGTAACAAGGAAAGTCCCCGTGGCGGCCCGAGGGTCGGGTTCGCTCCAGACCGAGGCGTGCATGCAAACGCGGCAGAGCCTGTCGCTCCTGTTCATTCCGTACCTGCGTCCCGACTCGCGGGCGTATGCGGACATGCCCGACCTGGAGGACGTGCTGGCGTCGCTGTACGCCTCGGGCCGACAGGCCTGGCCCACGGTGCCGCTGTCCGAGGAAGGCTTCCTGCGCCACCTCGCCGAGCGACTGGCACCGGAACGCACGCTCGCGGAGGTCCACGCGGCGGACCTGTACCTGGCCTGTGCGTGTGCGCGAGGCGTGCCGTCCGCGCACGCCGCGCTGGAGCGTCACGTCCTGCCGAAGACGGCCGCGTCGGTGGCGAGGGTGCGTGGCGCGGGAGTGGAGTCGGCGGAGGTGCTCCAGCGCCTGCGCGAGCGGCTCCTGGTGTCGGAGGGAGGCCGCCCGCCGCGAGTGGCGGATTACGAGGGAGGCGGGCCGCTCGTGGCGTGGCTGCGAGCCGCGGCGGTGCGCACGGCCCTCAACCTCCAGCGGGCGGAAGGCCGCAGGGCGAGGCTGGAGGAGGACGCGGAGGCGGGGCCGCTGGCGGAAGTGGCGGGAGCGGATGTCGAGCTGGGCTACCTGCGCCAGCGCCACCGTGAGGACTTCCAGGCAGCGTTCTCCGAGGCGCTCGCGGCGCTGCCCGCGCGGGAGCGCACGGCACTGCGCCTGCACGTGGTGGAGGGGCTGAGCCTGGAGCGCATCGGCACCATGTACCGCACGCACAAGTCCACCGTGTCGCGCTGGGTGTCACGGGCTCGGGAGGAGGTGCTGGCCGGAGCGCGCCAGCGGCTGGCGGAGCGGCTCCGGCTGTCCTCGGGCGAGCTGCACAGCCTGATGCGCGCGGTGGACGGTGAGCTGGACCTGAGCCTGCCCTCGTTGCTGCGCGAGCCCGGGTAGCCGCGGGGCGGGAAACTATTTTCGAGCCCGCGTGCAACACCGCGAGGTGGCCGGTGTCACCCCGATGAAGGCGGAAGCACATCCCCATCCAGGAGGACACACCCATGCGGTACGGCCTTGGCATCACCCTGTTCGCGCTGGCACTGGCCAGCATGCCCGCGAGGGCGGAGGAGCGCATCGAGCTGAAGGTGGGCGAGCAGCGACTCCTCACGGTGGGAGCGCTGACCCGCCTCGCGCTCGGGGAGATGGAGTTCGCGGAGGTGCGGACGGTGGGCACCACGCAGGTGGAGGTGACGGGGTTGGCACCCGGGAGCACGAAGCTGCTCGTGTGGAAGCGCTCGGGAGAGCGGGTGGACTACACGCTGGAGGTGACGGGCGAGGCGGCGAAGGCGCCCGGGGTCGTCTCTCCTCCGGAAGAGACGGTGACGCTGAAGAAGGGAGCCACGCGCGACGTGCACGTGAAGGGGCTGATGCGTGTCGCGGTGGGAGACCCCAAGGTGGCCGACATCTCCGTGAGCGGGACGGACGTGGTGCGAGTCACCGCGAGCAAGGTCGGGGAGACGACGCTGCTCGTGTGGAGCGGAGACGGCAAGGAGCGCCGCGCGTATCGCATCACCGTGAAGGAGTGATTCACGACGGGGAGGCGTCGGGCCGGCGAGCCTTCCTGAGAACCGGGAGGAGCGCGGGCCCGGCTCCGCCCCGCGCCTTTCCGCCACCCGCCGAGGCCGCGATGGCGCGATGCACGCCATGAAGCCACGGCTCCGCCCCGCGCCTTTCCGCCACCTGACGGGACTGCGATGATGCAAGGCACTCCATGACCCCTCCGCCCCGCCCCGAGCACGGTGCATGCCCGGATGAGAACGTGCTCGCGAGCTTCGCCACGGGTGCGTTGCCCGCCACCGTTGTGCCCAAGGTGGAAGCCCACCTGGACGGCTGCGCGGACTGCCGGGAGCTGGTGGGCGCGGTGGCGGCCGAGTCCTCCGTGCCCGATACACGCTGTGCCGACGCACCCACGCGGCTGGACACCGGAGTGCCAACACTCACCGAGGCCGGAACGGAGCCCGTGCTCCCGGAGGGGACACGCCTGGGCCCCTACGTGCTGCGCGAGCTGCTGGGCGCGGGAGGCATGGGCGTGGTGTACGCGGCCGAGGACCCGAAGCTGGGGCGTCGCGTGGCGCTCAAGCTGCTGCGTCCGCTGCGAGACGGCGCGGAGGGCGAGGGCCGCGAGCGACTGCTGCGCGAGGCCCAGGCCATGGCGCGCCTGTCCCATCCCAACGTGCTGCCCGTCTTCGAGCTGGGCACGGCGGACGGGAGGGACTTCCTGGCCATGGAGTGGGTGGAGGGAACGACGCTGGGAGGCTGGCTGCGAGCCCGCGAGCGCCCCTGGCGCGAGGTGCTGGAGCTGTTCCTCGCGGCGGGAGCGGGGCTGGCCGCGGCGCACCGTGCCGGGCTGGTGCATCGCGACTTCAAGCCCGCCAACGTGCTCGTCGGCTTGGACGGCCGCCCGCGAGTCACCGACTTCGGGCTCGCGAGGCACGGCATGTCGGACCGCGCCCTCGCGGCAACGCCTGCCGTCTCCAACGAGCCCGCGCTCACCCGGGCCGGAGCGGTGGCGGGCACGCCCGCGTACATGTCTCCCGAGCAGCGCGCGGGTCGTCCCGTGGACGCACGCAGCGACCAGTACAGCTTCTGCGTCGCGCTCCACGAGGCCCTCCACGGTGAGCGCCCCTCCGGACCTGAGGGCCGCGCCCGAGGCGCCACCGTCACTTCCTCTCGGATACCGAAGCACGTCCGAGCCGCACTGGCCCGAGGGCTCGCGGCGGCACCGGAGGACCGGTTCCCCTCGATGGACGGGTTGCTCGCGGCGCTCTCGCGCCCAAGACGCTCTCCCTTCCCGGCGGTCTCCCTCCGGCTCGCGGTAGCCCTGCTGCTCCTGGGCACCGGACTCGTGGTCTCGCTCTGGCGCCAGGTCGCACCCGAGCCTCCCGTCACGGCGCCACGGGTGTCCACGGAGGCGCCGGGGAAGGAAGCCCCGGGCAATCAGCTCATCGAGCTGCGAGTGGCGGAGGTGCGTGAGGTTCGTGTTCCCCAGCTCGAGCGCATTGCCGTGGGAGCCCTGGGCGTCGTGGAGGTCCACGCGGGCTCGGAGGGAATGCGACTGACGGCGCTCGCTCACGGGACGACGCACCTGGTGGCGTGGTCCCGGAACGGCGAGCGCCGTCTCTACACCGTGTCGGTCACCTCGCTCTGAGCGGGTGCCAGCTCAGCGGCTCGGCGGAGTCGGGCGGGCCTGGCGCGGCTTCTCCTGGCCCAGCAGGCGATAGGCCTCATCGCGGTGCTTCTTCAGCGTGGGCAGCAGGCCGTCGAGCTGACCCTTCAGCTCGGCGTTGCTGGCGAACTGCTGCTGGCCGGCCATCACCTTGGCGATGTCCGAGTCATGGTGGCCCACCATGTGCGCGAGGAAGGCGCGGTCGAAGGCGGGGCCCTGGAGCGACTGGAGCTTCGCCATCGCGGCATCCGAGGCGTTCCGCATCGTCTTCTTGAAGTCGGTGTCCACCTTCGGCTCGCCGAGCTCGATGTTCTTCGTCGTCGCGTACGTCATGACCTTCTGGTCCGCGGCCTGGTGGTCCTTCACGAGCCGCGCGCCGAAGTCCTTCACGCCCTTCGAGACGCCCTTCTGCTGCGCGAGCTGGCCGAGCTGCACCTCCATCTGGTTGGCGCGGTGGAGCATCTCCAGATAGGCCTTCTCGTCGGTGGGAATGGGGAGCAGGCCCTGGTCCATCAGCTTCGCGCCCGCCGCGTCGGGCTGAGCACCTTGCGCCTGCATCCCGGAGCCACCCGTGCCCTGCACGCCGCCCGTGGCGTCCTTCACCCCTTCGCCCTGGTCGATGGCCTCCGCCTCGCCCATGCGGAACATGCCCTGGGTGTCATCCGTCCCGTTCTGCGTCCCGGTCTCCTTCTGTCCGCTACGCTCCTCCGAGGGCTGCTGCTCGTCGTCCTGCGCGACAGCCGAGCCACCCACTGCCAGCGAGCCCACCAGCATCCATCCCATCCATCGCTTCATTGCCTGCCTCCTTCAGTCAGAAAGTCCCGACGGGAAGGTGGAGACGGTGAAGCCCCCGAGGCCAGGGGAGGGCGGGCGGCGGAGCAGGCGTTCCCAGCCAGGAGCGCCGAGCGACATGGCGAGGCCCGGAGGACGGAGCGCCGGAGCGCCATCCCTCGTGGGAGTCATCGCGAACGAAGGTGCGCCGGCTTCCCGGCGTGCGTCAGTCGCTCGGGTTGTGGCGTTGCTTCTTGCGGACGGCGAGGGTGCCGAAGAAGCCCAGCGCGAACAGCCCCGCCATGACCTGGACGCCGAGGCCGTGGGACTCGACGGCTTCGACGAGGTCGGCGACGAGCTTGACCAGCCCTCCGCTCATGGCGAGGGCCTCACGGCTCCGCGAGGAGGAACAGCGCGTGCGCGCTGGTGATGGGGCGGGTGCGGTCTTCCTGCCAGGCCTCCACGCGCACGTTGGCGACGCGCCGGCCCTGGCGGGTGATGAGGGCCTTGGCGAAGGTGTCCTGCGCCTTGCCCGAGCGCAGGAAGTCCACGGTGAGGGAGATGATTTTCGGCACGCGCTCCGTCTCCGTCTGGAGGAGGAGCTCGAAGACGGCGGCGGACTCCAGCAGCGCGCCCAGGGTGCCGCCGTGCAGTGCCGGCAGCATGCTGTTGCCGATGAGCTTGGGCGTGTACGTCATCCGGCAGAGCATCTCTCCGGCGACGTCCTCCACGCCGATGCCCAGGTACCGCGTGTAGGGGATGGCGTCGGTGAGCTTGCGGTACTCGCGCGTCTTGCGCACCTGGCGCACCAGGTCGGCGAGGGGCAGCGGGTTCGGTTTCGTGTCGCTCATGGCCGTCAGCCTTCCGTGCTCATGAAGGTGCCCTGCGCGGAGGCCACCGGATTGCTCTTGTCACCCTGGTGCACGAGCGCCCGGACGAAGGCGACCTGTCGGGTGAGCCGGTAGCACTCGGCCACGGAGATGAGGGAGATGCCGGGGCGCGCGGGGCGCAGGTAGTCGATGCGCAGGTCCAGGGTGACGAGCGGCGCGAAGCGGCCCATCTTCAGGAACACGGCGGAGCCGCAAGAGGCGTCGATGAGCGTGGTGACGGCGCCGCCGGCCAGCACGCCCGTCTCCGGGTTGCCGACGAGGAAGTCCGCGTAGGGCAGCTCGACGGTGGCCTCGGCGGGGCCGATGTCCACCAGCTTCAGACCGAGCGCGTGGTTGTGCGGCACGACGTCCGTGTAGAACACCGAGCAGCGTTCCAGACGCCCTGCCTTGTCCTCGGGAAGCGTGAAGTCCGACATGGGCCAGCGATAGCAGAATCAAGGACGCATGGCGCGCTGCGTCTTACCGGACCCCCGGAGGTGAACGCTCGCGGGCTCGCGAGTGTCCACCCGTCCCACACGGCCCGTGCCGTCCGCTTCGCTCACCGTCCGCGAGCCCGTGGCAACGTCGCGGATTCCCGGTTTCCTTCCGGAGTCGAAAGAGCGCCACAGGGCCTGCGCCCGCCTGCCCACGGCCTGGGTCCCCGCAGCTCGGGCGAGCCACGAGGCCCCTCACCCGCTCCTCATCGGGAGGGGGCGTCAGGCCGCGGGGCTGGGAGGGCCCGAGTCCGCGGCACTCCGTGCTCTCGCTGACAGCAGGAACAGCCCAAGGCCGAGCATGATGGCCACGTCCGCGACGTTGAAGACGCCGGTGCGCACGGGGCCCACGCCGACAATGATGAAGTCCACCACGCGCCCGTCGTTCAGCACGCGGTCCAACCAGTTGCTCAGCCCCCCGCCGACGCCCAGCGCGAGCGCGAGGGAGTGGAGACGCCCGAGCCTGCCGCTCGTCACGAGATAGACGAGCATCCCGAGCAGCAACGCCCCGACTCCCGCCGTGAGCAGCCAGAACCGCGCGGGGCCCGCGAGCCCTCCAAAGAGGCTCAGGAACGCGCCAGGGTTCTCCGCGTAGCTGAGCCGGAGGAGCCCGCCCAGGAAGGACTGGCCCGGCTCTCCCCGGAGCCCGGAGATGGCCAGCTGCTTCGTGGCCTGGTCACAGCCCACGGTTCCGGCGAGGACCAGCGAGATGAGCGTCAGTCGATACCAGGGACTCATGGGCAGTCTCATGAGGTCGAAGACTATCACCTCGCCGCGTTCCGGCGCTGGCCCGAGCCGCGCGCTACGCCGCGACGGTGGGTGTCACCCCGAGCTGCCTCCACGCCTCCGCGAGCGACTGGCCGATGGGCTCCATCACCGAGTCATCGGACCAGTAGAAGGGGTGCACCAGCGGAGTCCACGAGAACAGCGGCCCGGCGAGGCGCACGGCGTGGTCCTTCACGGCCTCGCGGTACGCGGCGCTGAGCGGCTGGAGCGGCCACGCGAAGACGTCATCGTCGTCGTGGAAGTTGATCCACTCGCCGCCCAGGCCGGGGTGGTGGCGCTCCAGCTCCGGTGCGGGGACGTGGACGGGCTTGTCCAGCTCGGCGCGCGGGTAGCGCAGGCTCCACAGCGCCATCGGCGTGCCCAGCGTGTAGAAGCGGCTGAGCGTCTCGCCGCGCTCCAGCGGTGAGTTGCCCTGCGCCGCGGCCACCGTCGTCTCGATGATGTCGCGCCCGTGCAGCCGCTGCGCCTGCAAGTCGTAGAAGTAGTTGCTCGCGATGACGCTGCCCAGGCTGTGCGAGATGACGCACAGGGGCGCGGTGTCTCCGGCCCGGGCGCGCAGCCGGCCGAGCGCCTCGGCGACCTTCCGGTGGATGCCCGTGTACACGTCCGGGTCGGACGGGTTGCTCTGGTAGGCGATGATGTCGCCCACGAAGTGCACCACCAGCCAGCGCAGGCCGGGGTAGTGCAGGTCCATGCCGCGCACGGACGGCCGCATCATGCGGAGCATCAGCGGCACCAGCGCGGACTCGCGGCCCTGGTTCACCGCGCGCACGCCGTCGTAGAGGGACTTCCAGTAGCCCTCCGCGTCGGGAGTGCCCTGCCGGGCGAGGAAGTCCTTCTCGGCGCCCTCCAGCACGGAGGCCCAGTTCACGGTCTCCACCACCAGTGCGTCCTCGGGCGCGGAGCGGACGGACGCGCCGAAGTGTTCGTGGAGCTTGTGAAGGGCGGTATCGAAGAGACCCGGGTCATCCACTTCGATGCCATGGATGACGAGGACGGCGAGCTTCTTCATGGCCGGACCTCCCGGCCAGGGAATGGGCCGGTGGCCCGGACGGCGCTGCCTGGCTGCATGGTGTTCCCCCCTGGGTACACGCGTCGCTTGCTGGGCGGAGTGACGCGAGGCCCGCTGTGACGGCCGGGCCGCCCGTCGCTTCACCCACGGCGAACGCTACATCTTCAGGAACACGCCCGCCCGCCTGCCTGTTCACGGCCGGCAGTCACCGGCCCCGCGGGGCCGGTTAGTCTCACCTACCTGACACACCCCCGCCTTTCCCGAGGACTCCTGGTGAACCGACTCATCTCCGCCCTCTGTGCGGCGCTGCTCCTGCCCGGCGCACTGCTGGCCGCGCAGCCCACGACGCCTCCTCCGGCCCCCCGGCAGGACCAACCCCCGCCGCCGCCACAGCAGAAGCAGAAGGATGACGCCGCGCGCGAGGCCGCCCGCGCCGCCGAGGTGGACGCCGGCACCCCCGCTGCCACCGCCGAGGCCGACAAGGACGCGGCGAAGGAGGGCAAGGACAAGGACGCGTGGAAGGTGGACGCGCCGGGCTTCCCCGCCGCCCAGGTGAGCATCGACGTCACCGAGGGCACGTGGATGAACGTGGACATCAGCCCGGGTGGGGACGAGCTCGTCTTCGACCTGCTGGGCGACCTCTACACGCTGCCCATCGGTGGCGGCGAGGCGAAGCCGCTGACGTCCGGCGTCGCGTGGGACATGCAGCCGCGCTACAGCCCGGACGGGAAGTCCATTGCCTTCACCAGTGACCGCGGCGGCGGCGACAACATCTGGGTGGTGAAGCGGAGCGGTGGGGAAGCGCAGGCGGTGACGCAGGAGAAGTTCCGCCTGCTCAACAGCCCCGCGTGGAGCCCGGACGGCAACTTCATCGTCGCGCGCAAGCACTTCACCGCGCGCCGCTCGCTGGGCGCGGGCGAGGTGTGGATGTACCACCGCTCCGGCGGTGACGGCGTGCAGCTCACCGAGCGCGGCAACGACCAGAAGGATTTGGGCGAGCCCGCGTTCTCCCCCGACGGCCGCTACGTCTACTTCAGCCAGGACGTCACGCCGGGGAAGACGTTCGAATACAACAAGGACCCCAACGGGGAGATCTACGCAATCCAACGGCTGGACCTGGAGACGAAGGAAATCGACCCCTTCGTCACCGGCCCGGGGGGCTCCATCCGCCCCACGCCTTCGAGAGACGGGACGCAGCTCGCGTTCATCCGCCGCGTGCGCAACAAGAGCGTCCTCTACGTCACCGACGTGGCCTCGGGCGCCGAGCGCCCGCTGTATGACGGGCTCGACCGCGACATGCAGGAGACGTGGGCCATCCACGGCGTGTACCCGAGCATGGCGTGGGTGCCGGGCAACAAGTCGATTGTCTTCTGGGCGGGCGGCAAGCTGCAGCGCATCGACGTGGCGTCGAAGAAGGTGACGCCCATTCCCTTCCACGTGAAGGACACGCGCACGGTGTTCCAGGCGGTGCGCACGCCGCAGTCAGTAATGCCCGAGCGCTTCCAGCCGAAGATGCTGCGCTGGGTGCAGGTGTCTCCGGACGGGAAGCGCGTGGTGTACCAGGCGCTGGGCAAGCTCTACGTGAAGGAGCTGCCGGCCGGCACGCCGAAGCGGCTGACGAAGCAGGAGGACCACTTTGAGTTCTACCCGTCGTTCTCCCGCGACGGGCAGTCCATCGTCTACACGACGTGGGACGACGAGAAGCTGGGCAGCATCCGCGTGGTGTCGGCGAAGGGCGGCGAGGGCAAGGTGCTGACGTCGAAGCCGGGCTACTACGTGGAGCCCACTCTGAGCCCGGACGGTAGGGCGCTCGTGTAC
This sequence comes from Pyxidicoccus trucidator, assembly GCF_010894435.1. NCBI lineage: Bacteria > Pseudomonadati > Myxococcota > Myxococcia > Myxococcales > Myxococcaceae > Pyxidicoccus > Pyxidicoccus trucidator. The sequence continues at coordinate 136,048 of NZ_JAAIXZ010000003.1, forward strand.
CGCGCGTCGGGGGATGGCTACCTGATGCCCGGGCAGTGGAGCCGGGAGACGGGCCTGTTCGTCATGCCGGTGGCGGGAGGCACGCCGAAGCGGCTGTCGCGCGACGGCGAGCAGCCGCACTTCGGCGCGCGCGTGGACCGCGTGTACTTCCTGCACGTGGAGTCGAAGGAGAAGGAGGACGTGCGCTCGCTGAAGAGCGTGGCGCTGGACGGCAGCCAGGAGCGCACGCACCTGACGAGCGCGGAGGCGACGGAGCTGCACGTGTCTCCGGACGAGCAGTGGGTGGCGTTCCGGGAGAACTTCAACGCGTTCCTGATGCCCTTCCCCCGTGGGGCGAAGGCGGCGTCGGTGGGGCCGGAGGCGAAGGCGCTGCCGGTGGCGAAGGTGACGAAGGACGCGGGCGAGTACCTGCACTGGTCCGGCGACAGCAAGCGCCTGCACTGGGCGCTGGGGCCTGAGCTCTTCACGCGCGAGCTGAAGGACAGCTTCCGCTTCATCGACGGCGCGCCGGAGAAGCTGCCCACGGCGCCGGAGAAGGGCGTGGACCTCTCGTTCCAGGTGAAGTCGGACGTGCCGGAAGGCACCCTGGCGCTGGTGGGCGGGCGCGTCATCACCATGAAGGGTGACGAAGTCCTGGAGCAGGGCGTGGTGGTGGTGCGGGGCAACCGCATCGTCGCGGTGGGGCCGGTGGGGAAGGTGCAGGTGCCGGCCGGAGCGAAGGTGGTGGACGTGAAGGGCAAGACGCTGATGCCGGGCCTGGTGGACGTGCACTGGCACGGCGCCATGGGCGTGGACGGGCTGATGCCGGAGCAGAGCTGGGTGCATGCGGCGTCGCTGGCGTTCGGCGTGACGACGCTGCATGACCCGTCCAACTCCTCGGAGCAGGTGTTCGCCGCGAGCGAGCTGGGGAAGACGGGCGCGCTGCTCGCGCCGCGCATCTTCTCCACGGGGACGATTCTCTACGGAGCGTCGGGAGCGGGCTACAAGGCGCCGATTGAGTCGGTGGACGACGCGCGCTCACACATGCGGCGGATGAAGGCCATCGGCGCGTTCAGCGTGAAGAGCTACAACCAGCCGCGCAGAGACCAGCGGCAGAAGGTGCTCCAGGCGGCGCGCGAGCTGGGGATGCTGGTGGTGCCGGAGGGTGGCTCGTTGCTCCAGCACAACCTGAGCATGGTGGTGGACGGGCACACGGGCGTGGAGCACGCGATTCCGGTGGCGCGCATCTACGCGGACGTGAAGCAGCTCTGGGGGAGCACGGGCACGGGCTACACGCCGACGCTGGGCGTGGCGTACGGCGGCAACTGGGGTGAGAACTACTGGTACCAGAAGACGAACGTCTGGGAGGACGAGCGGCTGTTGTCCTTCGTGCCCCGGCGGGTGGTGGACGGGCGGAGCCGTCGCCGCGAGCAGGTGCCGGACGACGAGTTCAACCACATCGACGCGGCGAAGGTGGCGCGGGAGCTGAATGACGCGGGCGTGAGCATCCAGCTGGGGGCGCACGGCCAGCGCGAGGGGCTCGCGGCGCACTGGGAGCTGTGGATGTTCGGCCAGGGCGGGATGAAGCCGTTGCAGGCGCTGCGCGCGGGGACGCTGAATGGCGCGCGGTACCTGGGGATGGACAGGGAAGTGGGCTCGCTCGAGGCGGGGAAGCTGGCGGACCTCATCGTCCTGGACAAGAACCCGCTGGAGCAGCTCCAGAACAGCCGCACGGTGCGCTACACGATGGTGAACGGGCACCTGTACGACGCGGCCACGCTCAACGAGGTGGGGACGCGGCAGCGCCAGCGCGCGAAGTTCTTCTTCGAGAAGGACGGCAACGAAGGCTGGAGCCCGAAGGCCACGGCGCATACGCACACGCACGAGTGCGACTGAGCAGCACGTGAAGGACGGGGCCTCCTGGCGCGTGCGTCAGGCGGTCCCTGCTCGGTGGACGTAGGGCCGGCCGGTGGGCGCCCCGGGCACTGTGGACGGCCGGGGCACTGCTCCGTCACACGCCCGCGCGCCGATACATGAGGTCGGTGCGCAGCGCGTACTTGATGCCTGCGGTGACCTCCGCGCCTTCGTGAAGCAGGTGGTGATTGAAGAGCAGGGCGGTGCCCATGCTCGGCGTCACGGAGTACCCGAGCGCGAAGAAGTTCGTCGCGCCTCCATGCGGGCAGTCATTCAGATACACCATGAAGGTGAGCAGGCTGCGCTCATCGCTGTGTCGCACGAAGGCGCCGTCGAAGTGCGGAGCGAAGTACTGGCCCGCCTCGTAGCGATAGCAGCGGAGCCGCTCGTTCGCCCCGCACGCCACCCACTCGCGCTCGAGCCGGTGCGGCACGTGCGGTGAGATGCGCTCGAACAACGTGGCCGCCAGCGCGACGTCGTCGAACATCACCCGGGTGTTGTTGCGGATGTCGGGCCGCATCACGAAGCCCTTTGCCGTGGTGATGGGCGCCGCCGTCGGCCCCTCGCTCTCGATTCGCTCAACCAGCGCGCGGCACTCCTCCGCGCTGAGCAGGTTGGCGACGGTGATGAGGAGCGGGTTGCCTGTATCCAGCTCCTCATCGGGATTCGGAAGGATGGTCATCGCTCAGGGCTTCGAGACCGCCGAAGCCGAGCCTCCGCACTTCGCCTGGTAGCTCTGGAGCCGCTCCTTCAGCACCGTGCGCATCGAGTCCGAGGCCTTCTCGTGCAGCATGTCCATGGCGCGCCGCTGCAGCCCCAGCGCCTCCGGGCAGCGGTCCAGCTGGAACAGCAGCGCCGCGTGCGTGTCCAGGATGGCCGAGTCCCCCGGCGCCAGCGCCACCGCCTTCTGCGCCGCCGCGAGCCCCTTCGCCGGCTCGTGCACCTGGACGTAGTGCCACGCCAAACTGTTCAGGATGTTCGCATCGTGCGGCAGCAGCTCCGCCGCCCGCTTCCGCGCCTCCTCCGCCTCCTTCACCTCGCCCTTCGGCCCCAGCTGGTCCGCCAGCAAGTCCCACGCGCGGCCATTGTCCGGGTTCGCCTTCACCACCGCCCGCACCGCATCCAGTGACACCGCTTCCTTGTCCAGCTGCGTCGCCAGAATCGTGGCGTTGACGTTGTTCGGCCCTTCCTTGAGTCCCTGCGCCACCTCGCGCTTCGCGTGCTCCAGCCGCTGCTCGCGCTTCAGCTCACCCGGCGCCCGCAGGTACAGCATCGCCCGGACGGCGTGCACGTCCGCGGCCTCCATCGGCCGCACGTCCACCTTCGTGGGCACCGGCGGCAGCGGCAGGGTGAAGACGCTGCCGCGCCCGCTCGTGACGTACGTGCGCAGCTCGCCCGCCAGGTCCTGCACGCCCCGGAACGAAGCCTCCCACGCCTTCTTCGGGTCCTCCGCGTTGGCCAGCCGCGTCTGGAAGTCCTCCATGCGCTCCGTGTGGACGTTGTACAGGTAGTGCACCCACAGCCACGAGGACGCGTAGTGCCGCTGCTGCTCGCTCTGGCTCAGCAGGCCCCGCTGGTCCCACGCCCACAGCTCGTCGATGTCCAGCCAGCCGTGCGCCTTCACGTAGCCCAGGTTCCACCCGTTCACCCGGCCCAGCACCACCTCGTTGGTGCTCGGCTTGATGTGAATCGTCTCCAGGTACTGCGCCAGTCCCTCCGCCACCCACCGGGGCTGGCGCAGCAGCACGAAGTTGCTCAGGTAGTGCGCCAGCTCGTGCGTCTGCAGGCGCAGGTCCGGCGAGTCCTCCAGCACATAGCCATTGCCGCCCATCACCAGCAGCGGGCCGCGCTCGGTGGTGCCCGCGAAGCCGGCCGCGTGGCCCTGGGTGAACTCGGACAGCTCGTTCAGGTTGCGCAGGAGGATGACCTCCACGGTGCCGGGCGGGTCGAAGTCCGCGCCCCAGGACAGCAGCAGCGCGCGCCGGTGCTTCTCCAGCTCCAGCGCCGTGGTCGTCGCGGCCTCGGGGGACAGGTTCGTCTGGATGCGGAAGTGGGTGCTCTGGACCTCGGACCAGGGCCGCCCGCCCTCCTGGGGGCACAGGGCCCGAGTCCCCGCGCAGCCCGTGGCAGCCACCAATGACAGACACACCAGTGCCATCTGCAATTTCATGCGCGGCGTTCTTGCACGGATGCATGGGCCTTGAACAGAGGCCATCGGTCGCAATCCAAAACACCCCGCGGGCCCGGGAAGCCAGGGTTACACTGACGCCATGCCCGTCCACATCGTCGAGGGAGACCTGCTCGCACAGCCGGTGGAGGCCATCGTCAATGCGTGGAACCGCAACATCATCCCCTGGTGGCTGCTGCTGCCGCAGGGCGTCTCCGGGGCTATCAAGCGCCAGGCGGGGCTGGCCCCGTTCCGCGAGCTGGCGCGGGTGGGGCCGATGCCGCTCGGCACGGCGGTGGTGACCTCGGCCGGCCGGCTCACCTACAAGGCCATCATCCACGTGGCCGGCATCAACATGCTGTGGCGCGCGTCGGAGCGCTCCATCCAGGACTCCGTCCGCAATGCCCTGGCCCGCGCCCGGGAGCGGAGCTTCGCCTCCCTGGCATTCCCTCTCATCGGCGCCGGCTCGGGCGGCTTCAACGAAGCGCGGGCGCTGGAGGTGATGCGCCACGTCCTGGACGCCGAGGTCGGCGCCCTGGAGGTGCGCGTGGTCCGCTTCCGGCCCGGCTGACTGCCCGCCCTCCCGGCCCCGCCCTCCAATCGAGCCATGGAAATCACGTATGCTCCCGGAGCGCGGCCCCGCCGCCCGGGAGACATCGTTTGAGTGATACATCCGCCCCCCCGTCACGCCTTGTGACGCTGCGCCCCTCCGTCCACCGTCCGAGCCGCCGCCTCCGCGCCAGGGCCACCCTGTGCGGCGCCTGGCTCGCCCTGGGCCTGGGCCTCGCGGGCTGTCCCGCGGACCCGGAGGGGCCGGAGCTTCCCTTCGAGGTGGGCACGGGTCGCATGTTCACTCCGCTGGAGGAGGGCGACACGGTGGAGCTCATCCAGGGCGGCCAGGGCGGCCAGCATGTCTTCGTGTCCATGCGCGCCTGGGATTTGACGAACATCCGCGCCCGGGTGGAGATGTCCATGGAGCGCACCTCGGACGGCGAGCGGGTGTCGTCCCCGTACAGCGTCGACCTGCGCTTCACCCAGAGCGCCCAGGAGGGCGCGCCTGCCCTGCTGGAGGGCCTGCTGCTGCTGGTGCCCGACCCGGCGGAGGCCGTGGACCGCGAGGTCCGCCTCACCGCGTCCTTCGAGTCCGAAGGCGGCGAGCACGGCACCGACACGCGCACCGTCCACCTCCAGTGGGCCTCCGAGCTGCAACAGCCGTAGCCACTGGCCTCCTCTCCACCCCCCGAACTGAACCCGCGACCCCGCAGGAGCCGCTTCATGCCGCAGCACCTCTTCGCTTCCTCTCCGCCCCGGGCCCGCGTGCTCCTATCCCTGCTGCTGGGGGCGCTGCTCACCGGCTGCCCGGACGACCCCGAGCCCGAGCCCACGCCGGACCCCATCCCCTGGGCCGCCGTGGCGCGGACCCGGCCGGAGGCGCTGCTCTCCATCTCCGGCCGCTCGGCGACGGACGTGTGGGCGGTGGGCGCGGACCGGGGCCGGGGGCCCACGGTGCTGCACTTCGACGGGAGCGCCTGGAGCGAGCTGGCCACCGGCCTGCGCGGTGACTTGTGGTGGGTGCACGCCTTCCGGGACGGCCCGGTGCTGATGGCCGGAGGCAGCGCCACCATCCTCCGTTACGAGAATGGCGCCTTCACCCGCATGCGCACGCCGGGCCTGGCGCGGCACACGGTGTATGGCGTGTGGGGCTCGCGCCCGGATGACGTGTACGCCGTGGGCAGCGTGGCGGGCCGCAGCGGCTTCGTCTGGCACTACGACGGCACGGCGTGGAGTGAGCTGTCCCTGCCGCTCGCGGCCCTGCCGCGCACGGTTGACGGAGACATCCCCGGCTTCTTCAAGGTGTGGGGCACTGGCGGTGACGTGTACGTGGTGGGCGCGCAGGGCGTGGTGATGCGCTCGCGCGGGGGCGGCGCCTTCGCGGTGGTGCCCACGGGCACCACCAGCCGCCTCTTCACGGTGCACGGCGGCGGCGGCACGGTGGTGGTGGTGGGCGGCGAGGGCCAGGGCGAAATCCTGGAGCTGGACGAGGCGGCAGGCCGCTTCGTGAGCCGCGCTCCCGAGGGCTGCCCGCTGCTGCAAGGGGTGTCCATCTCCGGGGACGGCAGCGGCTGGGCCTCGGGCTCCCGGGGTGAGCTGTACCAGCGCGCGGGTGGACGGTGGACGCGCGTGGAGCAGGACGCTCCGGTGCAGGTGGAGTCGCTGCACGCGACGTGGACGGACCCCGAGGGCGGGGTGTGGGCGGTGGGTGGCAACGTGCTATCGGGCACGCTGGACTCCGGCGTGCTGCTGCACCGGGGCGTGGAAGTGGCCCTGGTGCCCGAGGTGGTCGTCACGCCTCCGGCCCCCGCCACCTGTCCCGCGGCGGCGGTGGACCCGAAGCAGACGGGCACCATCGCCCGCCGGTGGAACGAGCAGATTCTGGGCGCCATCCGCCGCGACGTCCCCCGGCCGACGGTGCACGCGCGCAACCTGTACCACCTGTCCGCGGCCATGTGGGACGCGTGGGCCGCGTATGACGCGACGGCGGACGGCGTCTTCCTGCGTGAGAAGCACACCGCCACGGACGTGGCGGCGGCGCGCGCGGAGGCCGTCAGCTACGCCGCCTATCGCGTGCTCGCGCACCGCTACACCAAGGCCATTGGCGGGCCCACCTCCGCGGCGTGCTTCCGTGCCTTCATGGAGCGGCTGGGCTACGCGCCGGACGACACCGTCACCACGGGCGACAGCGCGCGCGCGCTGGGCAACCGCATCGGCCAGGCCATCATCGACGCGGGCGCGGCCGACGGGGCCAACGAGCAGAACGACTACAAGGACACCACGGGCTTCACGTTCGTCAACACGCCGCTGGTGGTGGACTCGCCGACGCTGACGTTGGAGAACCCCTCCGTGTGGCAGCCGCTCAACCTGGCGGTGTCCGTCACGCAGAACGGCATCATCACCTCCTCGGGTGTGCAGGGCTACATCGGCGCGCACTGGCGCCAGGTGACGCCGTTCGCCCTCACGCGGCCGCAGGGCGGAGGCATCTACCTGGACCCGGGCGCGCCGCCGGTGTTCGGCGCGGAGCTGCGCGCGCACGCGGTGGAGATTCTGCGCAAGGAGAGCTGGCTGGGCAGTGAAGAGCTGATGGACACGTCGCCCGGCATCGGCGGCCTGGGCAACAACAGCCTGGGCACCAACGACGGCAACGGCCACCCCGTCAACCCCATCACCGGCCAGCCCTACGTGCCCCAGCTCGTGAAGCGCGGCGACTTCGGGCGCGTGCTGGCGGAGTTCTGGGCGGACGGCCCCAAGTCCGAGACGCCGCCGGGGCACTGGAACGTGCTCGCCAACGCCGTGTCGGACACGCCCGGCTACTCGCGGCGCCTGTTCGGCGCGGGCGCCGAGGTGGACCCGCTGGAGTGGGACGTGAAGGTGTACCTCGCGCTCAACGGCGCCGAGCATGACGCGGCCATCGTCGCCTGGGAGGTGAAGCGCGAGTTCCTCGGCGCGCGGCCCCTCACCCTCATCCGGTACATGGGCAAGCTGGGCCAGTCCACGGAGCCCGGTGGCCCGTCGTACCACGCGGACGGCCTGCCGCTGGTGTCGGGGCTCATCGAGGTGGTGACGGCGGAGAGCTCCGCGCCGGGCCAGCGGCACGCGCACCTGGCCCGCTTCCTGGGACAGGTGGTGGTGCACGCGTGGCGGGGTGAGCCGGGAGACCGCCGCAACGAGGTGGGAGGCTCCGGGTGGATTCGCGCGGTGGAGTGGATGCCCTACCAGCTGCGCACCTTCGTGACGCCCGCCTTCCCGGGCTTCATCTCCGGACACAGCACCTTCAGCCGCGCCGGCGCCGAGGTGCTCGCCGGCATCACCGGCAGCGCGTACTTCCCCGGCGGCCTGGGCGAGTTCGTCGCGGGCCGCGACGCCTACCTCACCTTCGAGCGCGGCCCGTCCACCGACGTGCGCCTGCAGTGGGCCACGTACTACGACGCCGCGGACCAGGCCGGGCAGTCCCGGCTGTGGGGCGGCATCCACGTGACGCCGGATGACTTCGTCGGCCGCCGGCTGGGCAGCACGGTGGGGCAGACGGCCACGGCCCGGGCGCGGCGCTTCTTCGAGGGCACCGAGGTCCCCTGAAAAAGCAAAGGGCCCCGGCGGTGAAGCCGGGGCCCTCGGGTGCTTCAAGTCACTTCGAGACTAGACGGGGTTGCCGCAGAGGCACGTCCAGCTGCCGTTCGGCTCGCGCTCGGAGTCGCAGTAGTTGCCCGCGTCGTCGATACAGATGGGCGCGGGCTTCTGGATGCCCTCGCTGCCCTCCGAGCCCGCCATGAACGGGAACATGGTGATGCCCTTGGCATAGTCCGAGGGCGCCTTGCCCGTCTGGGACGCCGCTTCGACCAGCAGCGCGTCCAGGCTCATCACCCGGCTGCTCGGGCAGATGATGGTGATGGCGTTGAGGTCCAGGCCCTTCTCCACGCGGAAGCCCAGGTTGCTGTTCCGCATGTCCACCGTCACCTTGCCGTCCGGCGAGCCCGCCACCATCTCACCGATGGAGACCACCTCGCGGCCGTCCATGGTGACTTCCGGGGGCTGCTCGGTCGACTCGGTGCCACCACAGGCGATGAGGCCGACGCACGCAGCGGCCAGGGCGAGGTGCTTGAACATGCTGTTTCTCCAGTCCCCTTCACAGGGGGTGATACACGAAGGGGTGTCTCACTTATCTTTCAGGGAAGGATAAGAAAGCAAGACCGTGGGGCGGGAAACTCCCGCTCGCGTGGGAACCTGTCCACCACCGTGCGCGGCGCCTGAGACGCGGCGGGCCTTGGCGGTGAAGCCGGGGCCCGGATGACTCAGGCCATGTAGGCCCTACTCCTTGGATTCGCCGCCGAGGATGCGCGGCGCCGTCGCGCGGTGGAACCCCTCGTAAGGCTTGGAGGCGGTGGACTCGTCGAGCGGGTAGATCTTCGTGTTGCAGGACGCGCCACCGTCAATCTTGATGACGTCCCCGGTAATGAAGGCGGCGGCGTCGGTGAGCAGGAAGACGATGGCGGCGCTCACCTCGGACTCGGTGGCGAGCCGCTGGAGGGGCACCTCCTTCTTGAGGAGGGGGATGAGCGCCTTGACGCCCTCGTCCTGGTAGCTGTCCATCCCACTCGAGGCCACCCAGCCGGGGGCCACGGCGTTGACGCGCACGGCGGAGGCGGCCCACTCGACGGCGGCCGTCTGGGTGAGGTTGAGCATGCCCATGCGCGCCGCGCCCGAGTGCCCCATGCCCGGCATGCCGCCCCACGAATCCGCGAGCATGTTGACGATGGAGCCACCGTGGCTGCTCATCGACTGGAGGTAGACTTCCCGCGCCATCAGGAAGCCGCCGGTGAGGTTGGTGGAGACGACGGCGTCGAAGCCCTTCTTGGAGATGGCGGCGAGGGGCGAGGGGAACTGCCCGCCGGCGTTGTTGACCAGGCCGTGGATGCGGCCGCGCGCGGCGACGATGCGGGCGACGGTGGCCTTCACGCCCTCCTCGTCGCGGATGTCGAGCACCTCCAGCGAGCACTCGCCGCCGTCCTCGCGCAGCTCCGCCGCGACGGCCTCCAGCTTGTCCTTCTTCCGGCCCACCAGGACGACGTGCGCGCCCAGCGAGGCCAGCTCGTGCGCGGTGCAGCGGCCGATGCCACTGCCGCCGCCCGTCACGACGATGGTGCGGTCCTTGAAACAGCCCGGTGCGAAGAGAGAGCGGTAGCCCATGTCAGCTCCAGAAGCGGCCACGGTGTGCACCGGGCCCGTGTTGGCGTGTTGAAGTGTGTCAGCTCCCGGCCTTGCGAGGCCGGCGTGCATCGAGCGCGGCGTCCAGCGTGAGCGCCCAGCGGTGGAGGACCTTCTTGCGTCGGGCGCTGTCGTCCCGCAGCAGGTTCGCCAGTGCGAGGCCGCGGATGAGGTCCAGCGTGCCCTGAATCAGCTCGCGCACCTCGGCGTCTCCGTCATCCACGTCGAGCAGCTTCACCGTCAGCCGGTGGAACTCCCGGCCGGTGCGGGCCTCCAGGGGCTGGAGCTGTGCGCGCAGCTCCGGGTCCGCCACGGCGGCGACCCAGAGCTGCACGGCGGCGGTGAAGAGGGGGCTGGTGTAGATGCCCGCGAGCATGTGGAGGATGGCCTCCGTCCGCCGCTCGTCCGTCGGGAGCCGGGCCGCGCGGCGGAGCACCTCCTCCACCTGCTGGCTGCCCACGTACTCCACGGCCGCCGCCACCAGGTCGGCGCGGGTGGGGAAGTGGTGCTGGCAGGCCCCGCGCGAGACGCCCGCGCGCTCGGCGATGACGGTCATGGTGGCGCCTGCCCACCCGAGCTCCGAGAGGGCGCTCAGGGCGGCCTCCATCAGACGCTGGCGCGTGACGCGGCTGCGCTCCTGCTCCTGCCTGCCCGTCGCGCCGGAGGACTCACTCACGGGGGCAGGATGGAAGTCGCGGGCGAAAAAAGCAAGCACGCTTGCTTTTTTATGGGGTGGCGCCGACACTGCCTGGAGCTGGCTGGCGGCGTGGAGGGTCATGCCGCGGCTGGATGGAGAGTGCATGAGCGCGTCCCCCCTGCGTGTTGGCAATGCCTCGGGCTTCTACGGAGACCGCTTCTCGGCGGTGAAGGAGATGCTGGAGGGCGGGCAGCTCGACGTCCTCACCGGCGACTACCTGGCCGAGCTGACGATGCTGATTCTCGGCCGGGACAGGATGAAGGACCCGGCCACGGGCTTCGCGAAGACGTTCCTCCGGCAGATGGAGCAGTGTCTGGCGCTCGCGGTGGAGAAGCGGGTCAAGGTCGTCACCAACGCGGGTGGGCTGAACCCGGCGGGGCTCGCCGCCGCGCTGCGGGAGCTGGCCACCCGCCTGGGCGTGAAGGCCCAGATTGCGCACGTCGAGGGGGATGACCTCTCCGGCAGCGCGGACGCGCTGGGGCTGGGCAGCCCGCTCACGGCCAACGCGTACCTGGGCGCATGGGGCATCGCCGAGTGCCTGCGCGCGGGCGCGGACATCGTCGTCACCGGGCGGGTGACGGACGCGTCGCTGGTGGTGGGCCCGGCGGCGGCGCACTTCGGCTGGAAGACGGACGACTGGGACCGGCTGGCCGGGGCCATGGTCGCCGGCCACGTGCTGGAGTGCGGGACGCAGGCCACGGGCGGCAACTACTCCTTCTTCACGGAGGTGGACGTCCGCCGTCCCGGCTTCCCTCTGGCTGAAATCCACGCGGACGGAAGCTCCGTCATCACCAAGCACGCGGGCACGGGCGGCGCGGTGACGGTGGACACGGTGCTCGCGCAGCTCGTCTATGAAATCACCGGAGCCCGGTACGCGGGGCCGGACGCGACGGCGCGCTTCGACAGCATCTCCCTGACGGAGGAGGGGAAGGACCGAGTCCGGATTTCGGGCGTGCGCGGCGAGCCGCCGCCTCCCACGGTGAAAGTGTGCCTCAACAACCTGGGCGGCTACCGCAACGAGGCGACGTTCGTCCTGGTGGGGCTCGACATCGAGGAGAAGGCCCGCCTCGTCCGTGAGCAGCTCTCCGCCGCCATGGTCCGCAAGCCGAAGGAAGTCCAGTGGACGCTGGTCCGCACGGACCGCGAGGACGCGGCCACGGAGGAGCAGGCCGCCGCCTTCCTGCGCGTGGTGGTGAAGGACGCGGACGCGAAGCTGGTGGGGCGCGGCTTCAGTGGCGCGGCCGTGGAGCTGGCGCTGGGCAGCTACCCGGGCTTCACCATGACGGCGCCGCCGTCGGATGGCGCTCCGTATGGCGTCTACACGCCGGCCTATGTGGAGGCGGCAAAGGTCGAGCACGTCGCCGTGCTCCCCGACGGCACGCGCACCGTGATTGCGCCGCTGGCGCCGGAGAAGACGCTGGCGCTCGCGCCGGTGGAGCCGCCCGCGCTGCCGGCACCGCTGCCCTCGTCAGGCCCCACGCGCCGCGTGCCGCTGGGGCGCATCGTCGCCGCGCGCAGTGGTGACAAGGGCGGCACCGCGAACATCGGCGTCTGGGCGAGGTCGGACGAGGCGTGGCGCTGGCTGGTGCATGCGCTCACTCCGGAGAAGCTCCGCGAGCTGCTCCCCGAGGCGGCGGCCTTCCCCATGGAACGGCACGTCTTCCCGCACCTCCGGGGGCTGAACTTCGTCATCGACGGCCTGCTGGGCGAGGGCGTGTCGTCCTCGACGCGCTTCGACCCGCAGGGCAAGGCGCTGGGTGAGTGGCTCCGCTCGCGCCACATGGACATTCCCGAGTCGCTGCTCGGCGAAGGGCAGGGGTGAGACAGATGCCGAGAATCACGTCGCGAATCGATTCGGCTTCCGAGGCCTTCAAGGCGCACCGCGCGGACATGCTCGCGCGAGTCGCCGAGCTGCGCGAGGTGGAGGCGAAGGTCCGCAATACGGAGCTCAAGGCGCGCGAGAAGTTCCACAAGCGCGGCCAGTTGTTACCTCGTGAGCGGCTGATGCTCCTGCTGGACAGGGGCTCGCCGTTCCTGGAGCTGTCCACGCTGTGTGGCTTCGGCTACCACGACGACAGCGACGGCTCGCTGGCCGGAGGCAACAGCATCATCGGCATCGGCTACGTGTCCGGTGTGCGGTGCATGGTGTTCGTGAACAACTCCGCCATCAAGGGAGGTACAGCGTCGCCGTGGGGTGTGCAGAAGGCGCTGCGGGCGCAGGAGCTGGCGCTGGAGAACAAGCTGCCCATGGTGTCGCTGGTGGAGAGCGGCGGCGCCAACCTCATGTATCAGCAGGAAATCTTCATCCCCGGCGGGGAGACCTTCTACAACCAGTCGAAGCTGTCGGCGGCGGGCATTCCCCAGGTGACGGTGGTGCATGGCTCGAGCACCGCGGGCGGTGCGTACCTGCCGGGCCTGTCCGACTACGTGGTCATGGTGAAGAAGAAGGCCAAGGTCTTCCTGGCGGGCCCGCCGCTGCTCAAGGCCGCGACGGGCGAGATTGCCACCGACGAGGAGCTGGGCGGCGCGGAGATGCACGCCACGGTGGCGGGGACGGCGGACTACCTCGCCGAGGACGACGCGGACGCCATCCGCCTGGCGCGCGAAATCGTGGCGAAGCTCGGGTGGAACGCGCAGCTGGCTCGCGAGGAGCGGGCGCCATACGCGGAGCCCCTCTACTCCCCCGAGGAGCTGTGCGGCGCCGTCCCGGTGGACTACCGGAAGCCCTATGACTGCCGCGAGGTCATCGCGCGCATCGTCGACGGCTCCGAGTTCACCGGCTTCAAGGACGAGTACGACCCGCACACCGTCTGCGGACGCGCGAGCATCTTCGGGATGCCCATTGGCATCATCGGCAACAACGGTCCGATTACGCCGAAGGGCGCGACGAAGGCGGCGCAGTTCATCCAGCTCTGCTGCCAGTCGGACACGCCCATCCTGTATCTACAAAACACCACGGGCTACATGGTGGGCACGCAGCCGGAGCAGGCCGGAATCGTGAAGCACGGCGCGAAGATGATTCAGGCGGTGGCGAACGCGACGGTGCCGCAGCTCACGGTGCTCATCGGCGGCGGGTTCGGCGCGGGCAACTACGGCATGTGCGGCCGGCCCTTCCACCCGCGCTTCATCTTCGCGTGGCCGAATGCGCGCACCGCCGTCATGGGCGGCGAGCAGGCGGCGAAGGTGATGTCGATTGTCTTCGGCGAGAAGCTCGCGAGGCAGGGTGAGGTCGTGGACGAGGAGGGGATTCGAGCGTTCTGCCAGCCCATCATCGACCAGTTCGACAAGGAGTCGCACCCGTTCAACTGCAGCGCGCGGCTGTTCGACGACGGGCTCATCGACCCGCGCGACACGCGGCGGGTCCTCGGATTCTCGCTGGCCGTGTGCCGCGAGGCGAAGCGGCGTGAGCTCAAGCCCAACACCTTCGGCGTGGCACGCCTGTGAGGACGGACCGCATGGAGCGATTCAAGAAGGTCCTCGTCGCCAACCGTGGCGAGATTGCCGTCCGAGTGATTCGGACCTGCAAGAAGCTCGGCTATCGGACCGTGGCGGTGTTCTCCGAGGCGGACCGCTCGGCGCCGCACGTGCTCGCGGCGGACGAGGCGGTGCCCATCGGCCCGTCGCCCGCGAAGGAGTCCTATCTCGTCATCGAGAAGCTCATCGCCGCGGCGAAGGCCTCCGGTGCGGACGCGATTCACCCCGGCTATGGCTTCCTCTCGGAGAACGCCGGGTTTGCTCGCGCGTGCCGGGACGCGGACGTGGTGTTCATCGGCCCCGGTGCGGAGGCCATCTCGCTGATGGGGAACAAGCGGCAGGCGAAGCTGCGGATGCTCGCGGCGGGCGTGCCCTGCATCCCTGGCTACGAGGCCACCGACGCGAATGACGAGGCGCTGGCCGCGGAAGGCGAGCGCATCGGCTTCCCGCTGATGGTCAAGGCGGCGGCGGGTGGCGGTGGGCGTGGCATGCGGCTCGTCCACGAGCCGGCGCAATTGCGTGACGCGCTTCGCTCCGCGCGCTCGGAGGCCACCAACGCCTTCGGGAGCGGAGAGCTCATCCTGGAGAAGGCCGTTATCGGCGCACGCCACGTGGAGCTGCAGGTCTTCGCGGACGAGCACGGCAACGTGGTCCACCTGGGCGAGCGCGACTGCTCCGTCCAGCGCCGGCATCAGAAGATTGTCGAGGAGAGCCCGTCACCCGCCGTGAGCCCCGCGCTGCGCTCGCGCATGGGCGAGGTCGCCGTGGCGGCGGCGAAGGCCATCGGCTACCGGGGAGCGGGGACCATCGAGTTCCTGCTCGCGCCGAGCGGCGAGTTCTACTTCATGGAGATGAACACCCGCCTCCAGGTGGAGCACCCGGTGACGGAGGCGATTACCGGGTTGGACCTGGTGGAGTGGCAGCTGCGCGTCGCGGCGGGTGAGCGGCTTCCCCTCACGCAGGAGCAGGTGTCGTGGTCGGGGCACGCGATTGAAGTCCGTCTCTGCGCGGAGGACCCTGCGAACAACTACGCGCCCCAGGCGGGCCGGCTGCTGGCGTGGAGGCTGCCGTCGCGGGAGGGCGTGCGCATCGACCACGGCGTGCGGGAGGGGCAGGACATCCCGCCCTTCTACGACTCGATGCAGGCGAAGGTGATTGTGCATGGTCCGGACCGCGAGACGGCGCGCAGGCGGCTGGTGGAAGCACTGCACGAGCTGACCGTGTTCGGCGTCACCACGAACAAGAGCCTGTTGCTGTTCGTGCTCGGGCACGTGGCGTTCCAGACGGGTGAGTACGACACGGGCTTCATCGGGAAGTACGCGGACGGTGTGACGCTGGAGGCGCTGTACCGGACGCATGCGAAGGACCTGGCCCTGGCGGGGGCAGCGCTCTTCCATGGCGAGGCGCTGAGGCTCGCGCGCGAGTCGGGCCTGGACGCGTCGCTGGTCAACTGGAACAGCCCGAACTCGTCGCATCCGGTGCGGCTGAAGCTCGCGAGCCGGGAGCGTGAGGAACCCGTCACGGTGCGCCCGGTGTCGGCGGAGCGGTACGAGGTGGAGGTGGGGAGCGAGACGTTCAACGTAGCGGTGCTCGGGATGTCGGAGGGGGTGCTGGACTTCGCGCTCTCGGGGACTCGTGGGCGCGCGCGGTACTCGCGGGAGGGAGACACGCTCTGGCTGGACGTGGGGCATGGAGCGCATGCCGTGTCCGACGTGACGTTCCGGCCTCCGTCGAAGACGGAAGGCGCGGGAAGTGGCCGGCTCATGGCGCCGATGGACGGGCGCATCCTGCGCGTGGACGCCAAGCCCGGTGCCTCGGTGAAGGCGGGAGAGGTGCTCGCCGTCCTGGAGGCGATGAAGATGGAGTTCCAAGTGGTGGCGGACGTGGCGGGTACGGTGGAGGCGGTGAACGTCTCCGTGGGCAGCCAGGTTGCCGCGCGGCAGCTCCTGGTCCTGCTGACGCCGGAAGGGAAGCAGCCGCCCGCAGCGAGCTGAGCCGGCCGCGGCTGGGGTGCCGAGTGGAACGAACGTTCCGTCCACGCTCACTCCCCTCCGGGCAGGGGCTGAGGTGGAACGAACGTTCCTTCCGGGCCCGACCCATTCCGGCCGGGGGCTGCCGTGGAACGAACGTTCCTTCCTGGCTCGACCCGTCCCAGGCGGGGGCTGCCGTGGAACGAACGCTCCTTCCGGCTCGTCCGCCTCGCCCGGGGGCTGCCGTGGAACGAACGTTCCTTCCGGGCTCGACCCGTCCCGTCCCGGGCCGGTCGTCGGGCCATGGACGCTTGGCCTCTCGCGGCATTGCCCGTCCCGGTGAGCCCGGTTAATCCCGCGCCCTATGCGAGCCATGGTCCTTCCCCGCTTCGGCGGGCCCGAGCTGTTCGAAGTCCGCGACGTTCCGACTCCTACTGCCGGCCCCGGGCAGGTGCTCGTCCGGGTCCTCGTCTCCGGTACGAACCCGGTGGACGCCAAGCTGCGCCAGGACGGCACGTGGGCCGGCATCCAGCTTCCCGCCGTCATCGGCTACGACGTCTCGGGAGTCATCGAGCAGGTGGGCCCGGGTGTCACCGACTTCAAGCCCGGTGACGAGGTCTTCTACACGCCGGAAATCTTCGGCAACCCGCATGGCAGCTACGCGGAGTTCAACGTCGTCCCCGTAAGCATCATCGCGAAGAAGCCCGCGAGCCTCACGCACGAGGAGGCCGCCGCCATCCCCCTGGCCGGAGGCACCGCGTGGGAGGCCCTGGTGCGGCGGCTCCAGCTCCGCGTCGGGGAGACGGTGCTCATCCACGGTGGCGCGGGTGGCGTGGGCTCGTTCGCGGTGCAGATTGCGAAGGCCCTGGGCGCCCGAGTCCTGGCCACCTCCGGGCCGGACAACCTGGAGACGCTGCGCAAGCTCGGCGCGGACGTGGCCATTAACTACCGGAGCGAGGACCCGGCGCAGGTCGCACTGCGCGAGACGGGCGGGCAGGGTGTGGACGCGGTGTTCGACACCGTGGGCAAGAACATGATTGCCAGCATGCCCGCGACGCGGCCCTTCGGACGGCTCGCGACCATCCTCGGCTTCAACGGGGACGTGTCCGCCTTCTACCCGCGCAACCAGACGCTGCACGGCGTCTTCCTCACCCGCGAGCGCCGTCGCCTGGAGGAGATGTCCGTCCTCGTCGAGCGCAAGCAACTGAAGCCGCTCGTGGAGCGCGTGCTCCCGCTGGAGCAGGTGGCGGAGGCGCACCGGGCCCTCGACTCGGGGCACGGGCGCGGCAAGGTGGTGCTGACCGTGGCGAAGAAGTAGCCGCGGCTCGCAGGCCGTCCCTGCTACGGACCGGAGCACGGCTTGTTCGCAGGCACGCGTACGGCACACGCGGTAGCCTGGGCGGTGTCTCGACGCCGCCCGGAGCCGGTTTCCAGCGGCGCCGGGCCGTAAGAGACGCGGGAGGCAGCTCGGAATGGCAGCAGGGCGTCAGAAGGTGGCGCGCGTCACACGGCGCATTCTCGTCCGGGGGCCTCGCATCGTCCTGCGCGCGCCCCATGCGCAGGACCGCGAGGACTTCCTCGCGGCCACCCGGGCCAGTCGCGCCTTCCACCGGCCCTGGGTCGCACCGCCCACCACGCCCGCCGCCTTCCAGGCCTATCTCCAGCGCAACGCACAGGACGACTTCGAAGCGCTCCTCGCCTGCGAGCGCGAGTCGGGCCACTTCATCGGCGCCTTCAACTTGAGTCAGATATTCCGGGGCGGCTTCCAGAATGCCTACCTGGGCTACTGGGCCATCCACGGCTTCCAGGGACGCGGACTCATGTCCGAGGCCCTGCAGCTGGTGCTCGCGTACACCTTCCGGACGCTGAAGCTTCACCGGGTGGAGGCCAACATCCAACCCGGCAATGCCGCGTCCCGGGCGCTGGCGTCACGGGCCGGCTTCCGGATGGAGGGGTTCTCCCCCCGCTACCTCAAGGTGGGCGGCCGGTGGAGAGACCACGAGCGCTGGGCGCTCTGCCGCGAGGACTGGCGCCCCACAAACAGCCAGACTCCCGGTCCTGACCAGACCCCTGCTCAGGATTCCCGAGCGCGAGGGTCTGGCCGCCAGGTGTGAGCTGAAAGGGAAGGAGCGGCGGGTGTATTGCCTCGACCCCTGGATGGGCGCCATGCAGGCGTCGCCGTACGCAATGCGCCGTGCCCAGCCCGGCCTGCGTCAGGCCCTACCGCGGCCCGCTGTCCATTCAGCTTCCGGTACGTCACACAGCCACATGTCCCGCCGGCCATTCAATGAGGTGGACACGTCATGGGTGCTCGGCAGTTTGCGAGGCTGGTCTTCGATGGCGGCTTTTCCGAGCGCGACGCAATGGAGACCCCGATGCGAGGGTACCGGAGCCACGTGTGGGCGGAGTTCGACGATGGCACGCATTGCAGGTTGACGTTCTTCGACGTCACCCGACTGGCTCAGACGCTTGAAGACGAGCGCCGAGCAGGTCGGCCGTTCTTGATAGAGCCCGGGCTCATCATCCTCACGGAGGTGACGCTGGCCAACATGGAGGCCGCCGCTCGTGCGCTCACCTCCGAGGGGTTCTTCGGCCCTGCCACCTGAGCTGGCTGCCCACCTGCTGCTCGGCATGAGGCCCGTGTTCCATCAGCGTGTCCGTGTGTTCAGGCCCGCGGTGCCTCACCTTCAGCTCCGCGCTGGCTCCTGTGCCGGACTCGACGCGCTCCGCCACAGCACCAGCAGGGCCACGACACACAGCGCGGCACCCGCGGCGCACACGCCCGTCCAGCCCGCGTGCGTCCACGCCGTCGTGCCCAGCCACGAGCCCGCCGCGCCGCCCGCGAAGTACGTCACCATGTAGAGGGTGTTGAGCCGGCTGCGCGCCTCGGGCTTCAGGGCGTACACGCGTGTCTGGTTGGAAATCTGGTTCGCCTGCGTCCCCAGGTCCAGCAGCACCACGCCCAGGGCCATGCCCCACAGCCAGCGCCCCAGCGGCCACATCACCACGAAGGACAACAGCAGCACTGCGATGCCCAGCGCGTTGATGCGCCGGTCTCCCCGCGCGTCGGCATAGCGCCCCACCAGCGGAGCCACCAGCGCGCCCACCACCCCCACCACGCCGAAGAGCCCCGCCACCTGTGGCCCGTACTGCTCCGGCAGGCTCTGGAGATACAGCGCCAGCGTGGACCAGAAGACGCTGAACGCACCAAACGTGAGCGCGCCCAGCAGCGCGTGGAGCCGCAGCACAGGCTCGGTGCGCGCCAGGTGCCCCAGGGAGCGCAGCAGCGCCAGATAGGGCATCTCCGCCATGGGCGGCTGCGCCGGCAGGACGAAGCGCAGCACCCCGCCCAGCGCGAGCATCAGCCCGGCCGCCATCCAGAACATGGCCCGCCACCCCAGGTGCGTGCCCACGAAGCCCGCCGCCGTGCGCGACAGCAGGATGCCGATGAGCAGCCCGCTCATCACCGTGCCCACCACCCGCCCGCGCTGCGCCGCCGGCGCCAGGTGCGCGGCGAAGGGGATCAGCAGCTGGGGAATCACCGTGGTGGCGCCCACCGCGAAGCTGGCCAGCACCAGCAGGGGCAGCGTGGGCGCCAGCGCCACGCCCACCAGGGCCAGCGTCACCAGCGCGGACATGGTGACGATGACCCGCCGCCGCTCCAGGCTGTCGCCGAGCGGGACGATGAAGAGCATCCCCGCCGCGTAGCCCACCTGCGTCAGCGTGGGCACCAGCCCGAGCGCGCTGCCCGAGGCGCCCAGCTCGCGGCCGATGTCTCCGAGCAGCGGCTGGTTGTAATAGAGATTCGCCGCGGTGGCGCCCGAGGCGGCGGCCATGAACCACACCAGCCCGGGACTCAGGACGGCGTGCGGGGACTCCGGAGTCGGTTGCGTCTGCATGGGGGCGCGCGGCGCACTCTGGCGCCGGCCTCCCCCCGGGTCCAGACCTGTGTAGGCTCACGGCATGGCCGGATCCGATACCGCCCCTGGTGGCTTGCCCGTCATCGACATGACGTCCCTGTTCGACTCCACCCGCACCGCCGAGCGGGCGGGCGTCGCGCGCGAAATCGAGCGGGCCTGTCGCGACAGCGGCTTCTTCTACGTCACCGGCCACGGTGTGTCGGACGCCGTCCTCACGCGGCTCGAGCGCGAGAGCCACCGCTTCTTCGCCCTGCCCCGGGCCGCGAAGGAGGCCATCTCCATGGCTCACGGAGGCGCCGCGTGGCGGGGCTGGTTCCCGCTCGGCGGAGAGCTGACCTCCGGACGCCCGGACCGGAAGGAGGGCCTCTACCTGGGCACCGAGCTGGGCCCCGAGCACCCGAGGGTGCGGGACGGCTGGCCGCTGCACGGCGCCAACCTGTGGCCGGCCGAGGTTCCGGAGTTGCGCGAGGCCGCGCTCGACTACATGAACGGTGTCACCCGCGCCGCGCACGCGCTGATGGAGGGCGTGGCGCTGAGCCTGGGCCTGGAGGCGGACTGGTTCCGGCGGCACTACACCGCCGAGCCCACCGTGCTCTTCCGCATCTTCCACTACCCCGCGGAGCCCGAGCCCGAGCTCGGAACCGGCGAGGAGCACTGGGGCGTGGGCGAGCACACCGACTACGGCCTGCTCACGCTGCTGGCCCAGGACGTCCACGGGGGCTTGCAGGTGAAGACGCCGCGCGGCTGGACTCCGGCGCCGCCGCTGCCCGGGACGCTGGTGTGCAACATCGGCGACATGCTCGACCGGATGACGGGGGGCTGGTACCGCTCCACGCCCCACCGCGTGAAGAACGTCAGCGGAAGGGACAGGCTGTCCTTCCCGCTCTTCTTCGACCCGGACTTCGCCGCGGAGGTGCGACCCCTGCCCCGGTCCGCCAGCGCCGACGTGGACGAGGACCGCGCGCGCCGCTGGGATGGCGCCAGCGTGCACGCCATCCAGGGCACCTACGGCGACTACCTGCTCGGCAAGGTGTCCAAGGTGTTCCCGCAGCTGGTGCGGCGGGTGCTGTAGCTCACCGCGCTTCCAGCTCCTCGGGGTGGAACACGCGTGAGGCCACGCGGTCCAGCACCTCGTCGCCCCACTTGATGCTGGCCTTCATCAGCCGGCGCATGTCCTTGGCGAAGGCGCGCTCCGTGGGCATCCGCGTGTACAGGCGGCTGAGGAACAGGCCCCGGTTCTCCGGCTCGTAGTCCACCGAGCCGCCGCCCGTGTCGACGCCCTCGCGCTCCTCCGCCCGGAAGCCGTCGATGACGCCCGGCTTCGGCACCTCGCGGAAGCGGTACACCAGGGCGCTGCACTCCAGCGCCCCGGCTTCCTCATTCCACTCGAAGTAGAGACTCGCTCCTCCGGCGGAGATGCCGCCGAAGCCCTGGGGGTTGATGCCCTGGCTGGGCGCGGTGCCTTCCTCGCCGAGGTAACCCTGCACCAGCCGCTGCGCGGACTCGCGCGTCAGCGGGGTGTTCTCAGGAGCGGCCGGGGCCAGGACGGAGACCCAGGACCGCAGCAGGCCGGCGAGGCCACTGCGCGGAGCGGTCGCCATGGCCTAGCGCTCGAAGTTGCCCGCGCGCGCCTGGTCGAACGGAACGCGCTGGTTGAGGTAGATGGACTCGAAGCCGTGCGCGTCGATGGGGTTGAGGCGGAACTCGTTGAAGTGCCGCACCTGCGAGCCCTTGCCGCCGTCGGCGATGGGGTTCCACTTGTCGGCCACCGGGCCGAGGCCGAAGAGGCCCGGCACCGGGTCGCCGCGGTTGACGTAGTGCACGTAGTTCGGGCCGTCCGGGTAGCGGGTCGCCGCGGCGCCGAAGGTCTCCACGTTGATGCGGCTCATCATCTGCTGCGTCTGCTCCGTGGACATCCCGTCTTCAATGCGCAGCCGCCTCTGGACGTCTCCCAGCGCGCGGCTGGAGATGAGGCCTCCCTGGCTGTGCGCCATCAGGTGCACTTCCCGGCCCGCCTTGATTTCGTTGTAGAGCGTGTCCGCCAGCGTATCCACGGCGGGGTTGTGGCCCTTGTCCAGCTTGTCCTTCACGCACTGGGTCAGGTCCGCGGCCATGCCCTCGGTGGCGTTGTGGATGCCGATGACGCGCGCGCCCGTGGTGTCCGCGATGGACTGGAGGCTGTTGGACTGCGCCTCCTTCGACGTCTGGATGCCGTTGACGTAGAGGATGGTCTGCGTCGCGTTGGGGTTGTTGCGCGGCGTGACGGCGGGGATGTCGCTCAGCGCGGTGTCCGGCCCGAAGGTCTGCCCGCCAGCGCCCACGAACTTCCCGTCATGCACGCGGTCCGGCTGGTTGCCGAAGCCGAACACGCCGGCCACGGCCTGGGTGGCCTGCGCCGCCTTGGTCTCGAAGCCGTCCACCACCTGGCCTACCCGACGGCCGCCCGCGACGGCGACGTCCTTCACACCCTCGGCGACGTTGCCCACCGCCTCCGTCGCGTTGTTCACGACGCGCCCGGCAGTGTTGGCGACCTGGGTGACGACCTGACGTGCTCGCTGAAGGGGATTCATGGGGGCTCCGAGGGAAGTTTGGGGGAGGGTATAAAACGCCCGTGTAGATCATTGTCGCAAGGGCGCACGGGGAGTTGCGTCTCCCTGTGCGATTCCTGGCGCCAACTTCCCTACACGCCTGAATCCGAGGGGTTGCGGGCTCACGCGTCGCGGGTGCGGGCCTCGTCGCGAGGCATCAACCGGCCTCCGAGCATGGTGATCCGCTTCGCCGCCAGCCGCGCGCGGGCGTCCGGGTGGATGTCCCCGGGCGTCCACTGGAGGTCCTGGTCGAACTCCACGTGGACCGACGCGACGCCCTCCTGGCCGGTGAGGCGCTGCTCGATTTCGCGCATGAAGTACGCGGCCATCATGCACATGGGAGAGGTGATGTGCAGGCGCACCGTCACCCGGCCCTCCGTGCAGTCCAGGGACTGAATCAGCCCCATCTCACCGATTCCCAGCGGCACGCCGGTGGCCAGGCTGCACGGATCCGGGATGTCCTGGATGCGTGCCCGCGCCTCTTGCGCGTTCACGGCTGGCCCTCCTGGAAGCTGTAGGGCGTGGCGTCGCCGCGAGCCCGGGCCTTGGAGAAGGCGTCGTTGGCGATGCGCGCCTTGACGGCCTCGACGTCCACTCCCGCGTAGCGGGCGTAGTTCTCGCCGAGAATCATCCGCTTCACCTCGGGCGTCACCTGCATGCCCGCCACGCTCACCAGGTCGTCCGGCAGCTGGAAGTCGTTCCAGAACTTCTGGAGCGCCGGCTCCGGGTGGCAGAACACCGTCCCCGAGCCCCACATGATTTTCGCCGGGCCCGCCCACTTGAGCAGCGCGGCCAGGGACTCGGCGAACCAGCGCTCGCGCTTCACGATGAGCGCGCCCGTGACTTCCAGATTCACATACACGTTGGGGAACAGCGACAGCTGCATCCCCGTCTCGTCCAGGAAGGCCATGCCGCCGTGGACGATTTCGAAGTTCAAATCAGGGAACGCGTCCGCCGCGCCGCCGATGTCGTCCACCTTGTAGGGCTCAATCGGCACCGCGCCCATCGGCAGTCCCTTGTGGACGGCGATGTTCTTGATGCCCAGCTTTTGCGCCCGCTCGAAGAGGGGGAAGGCGATGCTCGGGTCATCCATGCGCCAGCCGGTGTGGCGGAACGAGTCCCCCAGCCACGCCGCGGGGTAGAGCTTCAGGCCGCTCGGCTTCAGCTCCTCGGCCTGCTTCTCCAAGTCTTCCAGCGCCGCGGTGCCGCGCAGCGGGTCCACGCCGGCATAGACGAGGAAGCGGTCCGGGTAGCGCCTCTTGATTTCGAGCGTCTTCTCATACGAGCAGAGCCCGTCCGTGTAGAGCGTCTGGAGCGGCAGCACGTGGTGCACGGCCAGGTCGATGCCGCTCTCCACGAAGAGGATGTGGGCCAGCTCCCGGACGGACCAGTTCTTGAGGAAGAGCCTCTCCTCGGGAACGCGGTGCGAGTCTCCGGACAGGCCGCTGTGCAGGCCCCAGATGAGCTGGGCGAGCGACGCGGCATACTTGCCGGCGCGGTAGTTGGACGGATGGAGGTTGTACGCGTGCGTTACCGCATCGATGACGAAGTTGCCGCCAATCACCAGGGCACTCCTTTGGAATGACTGTCCATTGCTGCTGGGAGCTCAGTGCGTGTCCAGCACTTCTCCCAGGAACTGATGAATCAACTGCACGTCGAAGGGCTTCTCCAGCTGTCGGTTGGGGACTCCCTCGAGGAACTGGCGCGCGCGCGCGGTGTAGGAGCCGCCGGTGATGAAGATGAAGCGCCGTGAGAGCTCCGGTGAGGAGACCCGGATTTTCTCGTAGAGGTCCATCCCGGAGAGGCCGGGCATCATCAAGTCACAGAAGACGGCGTCGTAGGACTTGCCCGCGCTGAACGCCGCGAGGGCCTCCTCGCCGCTGCCCATGAGGGTCACCTGGTGGCGCGGGCCGATGATGCGCGCGAGGGAGCGCCCCACGGGCGGCTCGTCGTCAATCACCAGCACCTGGCCCTTGCGCTCCGTGGGGGGCGCGGGTGCCGGGGCCACGGGGGTCGCCACGACGGGCTTCTCGGGGGCGGGGGGCAGGATGACTGTGAAGGTCGTCCCCCGGCCGACCTCGCTCTGGACGGTGATGTCGCCGCCGAGGTTGCGGATGAGGCTGTGGCAGATGGCCAGCCCCAGCCCGGTGCCCTGGCCCACGGGCTTGGTGGTGAAGAACGGGTCGAAGATGCGCGGCAGCACGTTGGCGGGGATGCCACCGCCGGAGTCAGTCACCTCCACGGCCACGCACCCGGCCGGCGCGGGGTGGACGCGGACGGTGACGTGGTGGGCCTCGGAGTTGCCCTCGGGAATGGCCTGCGCGGCGTTCACCAGCAGGTTGAGGAAGACCTGCCCCAGCCGGCTCGCGTCGGCGTGGATGAGGGGCACGGGCTCGTACTGCTTGATGAGCCGGGCGCGGTGGCGCAGCGCGCTGGAGGCCATGTTGATGGAGAAGTCGAGCGGCTCGCGCACGTCCACCGCCTCGAGCCGCTCCTCGTCCTGGCGGGAGATGAAGCGTAGGTCACGCACGATGTTGCGCACGCGCGAGGCGCCCTCCTGGGCCTCCTTGAGCAGGCCCTCCGTCTCGCGCAGGGTGGTGCTCCAGGCCACGGTGCCGGGGCCGTCAGGCACGGCCTCGGAGAGCGCGCCGCCGAGCCGGGCCAGGGCCTCCATGGCCGAGTCCAGGTTGGCCATGACGTAGGTGAGCGGGTTGTTGATTTCGTGGCCCACGCCGGCGGCCAGCGTGCCCGCCAGCACCATGCGGTCGTTCTGGAGGAGCTGCGTCTGGGCGCGCTTTCGCTCGGTGACGTCGCGGGACATCACCACGACGGACTTCTCGCCATCGAACTCGACGGGGAGCCCCACGCTCTCCGCGTCGTACCAGGTGCCGTCGCGGCGCAGGTAGCGAATCTCCTTCAGCGGGGCCAGCTCGCCGCTGACGGCGTCACGGACGCGCTGCCGGACGACGTCCAGGTCATCCGGATGGACGATGGACCAGATGGGCTGGCCGATCAGCTCGCTCGCGTCGTCGTAGCCCAGCGCCTTGAGGAGGGTGGGGTTGGCGTAGACGAAGCGCGAGTTGCTGTGGACGAAGATGCCCTCGGGCGCGGTGTCGATGAGCCTGCGGAAGTTCTGCTCCGAGCGCTGGAGGGCCTGCTCGACAGTGGGGGTCGGCAGGCGGACGGCGCAGTAGAACTCGTCCGCATCGGGGGCGGCGGCCACGGCCCAGAAAAAGGGCTTCCAGGTGCCGTCCTGCCCGCGCCACCGGAAGGTGAAGTCGCTGTGTCCTCCCGGGCCCGCCAGCGCCTTCAGCTGGGCGTCCACCAGCGGCAGGTCCTCGGGGTGTACGAAGTCACGAAAAGCCGAGTGCCGCGTCGCTTCGAGGGGCCAGCCCACCAGGCGGCACCAGGCGGCGTTGGCCTGGCGAATCTGCCCGTCCACGCTCAGGACGACGAGGGCCTCGGGGGCGAGCTCGAAGAAGCGGTGCGCCCAATGCTCTATCAACATACTTCCCTTGGGGGGGCCGGGCGTCGCCTGGACCGGCGGGAGGGAGGGCCGGTTCAGGGCAGGCGAGGTGTTCTGGGGTGCCATCTGTCCTTTTCAGGACATAGACACCATTTCAGGAAGAATTGCATGTCCTGAATTCATGGCGCCACTGTCGAGCGGGGCTGTGTGTCGGGGAGCGTCCGCGCACCACATGGACAGACTGCGGGAAAGCCGCACGGAGAGTCGTAGTGATGAGACACCTGCGAGCCCACTGAAACGCGTGGGGATGTGGAAAGCCCTGACGTCTAGGGATGCTAGCGCGCCGCGCCGGCGGTCTGGCGAAGGTTGCCTTGGCGCACATGCGTGGGCACGGTGGCAGGAGAGGCCCGCGGGTGGTGGTGGCCCGTGCCCACGGAATCGGTCTCCGTGAGGCGCTGAGGCGCGCGCTCAGGGCTCGCGGAGGCGCAGCAGGTAGAACACGTAGCCGTAGCTATCGCCGTGGCGGCGGAAAAGGTCGGTTTCCCCCTCGGCAGCCGCGAAGGCCTCACGCAACTCCGCGTCCGCCGAGGGACGCAGGCGCTCGAGGCGCTCAAGCAGTGGCGAGTAGTAGTCGTCCCACCAGGCGGAGTGGGGCAGGGCGAAGGTTTCGACCACCTCGTAGCCCTCGGCCTCCGCGCTGGAGCGGTTCTCCGGGATATTGGCCATGGTGGGGTAGCCCTCGGCCCAGAAGCGGACGGCCTCGGCGGGGCGCGCGTCGGTGAGCCAGGTGCACTCGGTGACGGCGACCTGTCCGCCTCGCGCGAGCAGCGGGCGCCAGCGGCGCAGGCCCGGGCCGAAGCCAAGGTGGTAGATGGCGCCCTCGGACCAGAGCAGGTCCACCGAGCCGGCGGGAAGGTCCAGCGCGCCCATGTCCGCCTGTCGCGTCTCGATGAGCGCGTCCAGGTGCCGCGCACGGGCCTCGCGTTCGAGCTGGTCGAGATAGGGACGGTGCAGGTCCACCGCGAGAATGCGCGTGCGCAATGCCTCCGCGAGCACGAGTGTCTGTCTTCCGGTGCCGCACCCCAGGTCCACCACGCGCGGCGCGGAAGGCAGTGCCGTGAGTCGCTTCAAGGCTTCACGGGTGCAGGCGTCACTGCCGGGCCCGAGCCGGGGCAAGTCACTGTAGAGAGTGAAGAAGGCTTCGGAGCTCATGGCTTGCCCTTGAGGAGAGGCACCCGCTTCCAGTGGGCCTCGATGCGCTGACGGCTCTCCGCGGAGAGGGGGAGGTCGGGGTGGAGGGACGACCACGTGTCGAGCGTGGCGCTTACCGCGGCCTTCACGACGGGCAGCACGTCATCGGGGGACAGCTCCAGCTTCCGGGCGAGCCGCTCGAAGCTGTCGAGGGACACATCCTCGAAGCGCTTGGACTTCGCGAGGTTCAACGCGAGCGTGTCCCCGGTCATGTACTGGATGGTGGAGACCAGGTCGTACGCGGGGGACAGCGCCGCGTGTGTGCCGTCGGGGTAGAGCAGCGACCAGTTCTTGTGGTGCGCGTCGCCGTTGCCGATGGCGGTGATGAACACGAGGCGGCGCAGGAACTCGTGCAGCGCATCCAGACCCGCGACCTTGAGGATGACGTTGGCGACGGTCTCGTAGTTGTACTTCTTGTACTTCTCGTCCGAGTACAGCCCGAGCACCTGGGCCATGTCCTCCATGTGGATGCGCCGGCCGGGCTCGGGACGGTCGAAGCGGCGGATGGCATAGGCCAGGTCCTCGCGGAGGGTGATTCCCGCGGGGAGCCCCTCGACGTCGGCGACCTTGACCAGCGTCACCTCCGGCACGGCGATGCCCGCGGCGCGGGCCCAGGTCATCATGGAGAATTCATTCTCCGGGACATGGTCGTAGCGGTTGTCCGGGAGCTTGACGATCCAGTCGCCCCCACGGCCCGCCGAGGGGAGCGTCATTCCCCGGTCCTTGCGCAGCATGGAGAACTTGAGCTGCACACCCGCGAGCGAGAAGCGGAGGGGCTCCTGTTCCTGGTCAGTGCTGGCGGGCCGGGGCTCCTCGATGGGCCCTGGCTCACCGAGGGACAGCACTCCAGAGGGACGGACGACGATGGCACCGGGGAGGTCTTCACCGAGCCGGGCGATGAGGAAGAACTCGCGCTGGCGGGACACCTGCTCCCGCTCGGCGATGAGCTCGCGCAGGGGGCCTTCCGGCAGGAGGTTGGAGAAGAAGTGCGGCAGCCGCATCCGGCTGACGTGACGGCGGGTGAGGTCGTCCTCGAAAGACTGGCTCAGCACGGGGCGCGGATGGCGCTGCCGGTATTCCTCCGAGATGATGAACTCGATGCGCTCGTCCGCGAGCAGCGTCAGCGTACCGACGTGGAGGTCACCGAGGCGGACGTCGAGAACTCCGGCCATGGTGCTCGCGGGTTCCAAGTCAGTCCTCCTCGTCGTCGACGATGAGCGATTGGAGCGAGGGGCGGTCTGATTCGTCCCAGCGAGTGCGTGCTTTCAGGAACCTGATGGTCAGGTCGTTCAGCGCGAGCGTTCTCTGCTTCAAGAACTCCACGTGCTCGCCGCCTTGTAGAAGCGCTAACCCTGTTGGGAGAATGGCATGGCTCTCAAGAGCCTCGGACGCAGCATGCCCCGGTGTGACGAGGACTTCGAAGAGGCTCCTGTCTGATAGCGGCGGATGGAAGAGCCTGTTCGCCACGATCCACATCAGACTGCGCACGCTCAGCGTCAGTCGTGACAGTGACTTGGGAGTGACGATGGGGCGGAACGCCACGGGCCCCAGTTCGTCGACCAGGGACGCCACATCTAGCGGTGTGCCGGTAAGCAGGTGCCGAGGGCGCAGTGAGAGCAAGGCATTCGCTTCGAGCCGGCTGACCGGCTCTTCAAGATTGAAGTGCCTGATGCGCGAGTTGGGCATGCCCCAGTTGGGGTTTGGTGCAGGAAGGTCGGCAAGCAGTGCCTGGACCGCTTGCTCCTCATCAACTTGGAGGCAGGCCAGAAGCTCTTTCGGCTCCGAAAGCCAGGCGGTGAGGTCCATGAGGGTGCCGGCAACAGCTCGCCGCCAGAGCCAGCGTGACAGCAATTCCCGAGAGCGTGGGGACGGTTCCGGGTGCAGGTAGAAGAACCGTACAAGGACGTGGAGAGAGAACGGCTTGGGCAGAAGCCTGAGGTGGGCGAGGCCCGCATCGCGCTTCAGGAAGATGATGGTGTCCCTCAAGGCCCGCTGGGTTGCCTGAAGGGTTTCCGAGAGGTCGTCTTCTTCCCTGAGCTGGCGCTGAAAGCTCTGGGTGAAGTCGAGCCCCCGCACGGCGAGAACCAACTCAAGCAGGGTGGACTCATCCAGGGTTCCAAAGCTCAGCGCCTTCAGGTCTTCGGCAAGCGCCCCGAGACTGGCGGGCCGTGAGCCCGCGACTCCTCCATAGAGCGCATTGAAGACCTCGGTCTCGATGAGAGGGTTTCCCGCCGTGTTCAGCCGCTTGAAGATGATGCGGAGTGTCTTCTCCTCCGCCGCCTCGACGACATAGGCCGGCACCTGATACTCGCGGATGGCCTTCCCGAAGCGGATGGCCCGTCGTGTGTGCTCCAGGTGCTGTGCGCGCCCGGGATAGCGGTTCAGCCACTCCAGCAGCAGCTCACTGTCCAGCACGACCCGCAGGGGCAGCCAGTGTTGCGGCGGAGTCGCGTCGCTGGCGGAGGAGACGACCTCTTCCGTCTCCAGGTCGAAGAAGAGGCTGAAGTCATCACGTTCCCCGTCCTCGGGATGGAGCAGCACGCCCGTCAGCGCGGTGATGCGCTGCTGTCCGTCCACCACCCAGAGCGCCTGGCTCGTCGAGGGCGCGTCGATGCGCACCGGACCCAAAGTGACGCTCGCGGCGGGCGCCTCGCGCTTCCAGAAGAGCAGCGTGCCAATGGGATATCCCCGGTACACGCTGTCGAACAGGTCGCGTACATCCTCGGCCGTCCAGCGCAGCGGGCGCTGGAACTCGGGGATGCGCACCTCTCCACGCCGGACACTGTCCAACAGGTCCTCGATGCTGAAGGCCGTCGCTTGGGGCCGCCGGGTCAGGGTCGCGGGCATGGCTTACCTATGGACGGGCTGTAACACGGCCCCGGACAGCGCTCCGCTTTCAGGTCTCCCCTCATCCATAGGGTCCAGAGTCTCTTTTGAACCCCCTGGGAGTGGGGCTCGGCGAACACTGTTAGTGTAAAGTTGCGTCCATTTGGAACCGTGAATGTTTGTTTGTGTGCTCGGAGGGGAAGGGTGCTTGACGGTCGCTTGAAGGGCCTTCAGAGTGCCTCCCACGTTTCCTCTTCGGAGTGAGACGCGGCGGCGGTGAATGCCTCCCCCAAAAGCGTCACCGCCGTGGAAGTCCCAGTTGAGCCCCGCGCGCCGCGTTCCCCCTCTCGGCGCGCGGTGGCCCCTGGGATTTCTCCCCACCTCCTCGCACCCACGCCCTACGAGCAACCGTCCTCCGCGCGCCTCATGCGCGTCGTCCATCGCGCTTGCGAGCACCGGGTGACTTGCGGAGAGTGGGCGCCTCCCTCGGAGGACCCCTTGCCCGTCGCCACCTTCGTCCTGCCTGCCTCCCTCGCGCTCCAGCTTCTGTCGGGCGCCGCGCCCGCGAAGCCCGCTGCTCCCGCTGCCACCGCAGTGAGCGCCACCGGCGCGAAGGCCGCGGCGCCCGCCACTGGCGCGAAGGCCGCGGCCCCCGCGTACTCGCAGGCTGTCGCGGAGAAGCTCATCGGTCCCGCACTCACGGAAGGCCAGGCCTACGCGCGCCTCGCCGAGCTGACCGACGGCATCGGCCCGCGCCTGTCCGGCAGCGAGGCCGCCGAGGCCGCCGTGCAGTGGGCCCTGCGCAGCTTCAAGGCCGACGGCGTCAAGGCGTGGACGGAGCCCGTCAAGGTGCCGCGCTGGGTGCGCGGTGAGGAGCGCGGCGAGGTGCTCGCCTCCGAGCGCACGCGCGGGCACCCGCTCTCGCTGCTCGCCCTGGGCGGCAGCCCGCCCACCGCGCCCGAGGGACTCACCGCCGAGGTGGTGGAGGTGACGTCGCTGGAGGAGCTGGCGGCGCTCGGCGGGGCGGTGAAGGGGAAGATTGTCTTCTTCAACCACACCATGTCCGTGGCCGCCGACTACGGTCGCTTCGCCGGGCTGCGCGGGCGTGGGCCGGCTGTCGCGGCGAAGGCCGGAGCGGTGGGTGCGCTGGTGCGCTCGCTGGCCACCGCCTCGCTGCGCACGCCGCACACCGGCTCCACGCGCTTCGAGGACGGAGGCCCGCGCATCCCCGCCGCCTCCATCGCCACCGAGGACGCGGACCTGCTCCACCGGATGCTCGCCGGTGGCGCGGTGCGCGTGAAGGTGGTGCTCGGCTCCTCGGAGCTGCCGGACGCGGACTCCCACAACGTCATCGCCGAGGTGCGCGGCCGGGAGAAGCCGCAGGAAATCGTGCTCATCAGCGCGCACCTGGACTCGTGGGACGTGGGCACGGGCGCGCATGACGACGGCGCCGGCGTGGTCATGGTGATGGAGGCCGCGCGGCTCATCGCGAAGCTGCCGCAGGCGCCCCGGCGCACCGTGCGCGTGGTGCTCTTCATGAATGAGGAGAACGGCCTGCGCGGCGCGCGTGCGTACGCGGAGGCCCATGCCGCCGAGCTGCCCCGGCACGTGGCCGCGATGGAGATGGACGCGGGCGGCGGGCGGCCCCTCGGCGTCAGCCTGCGCGCGGGCGCGGGCGGGCAGGAACTGGTGCGCCCGTGGCTGAAGCCGCTGGTGGCGCTGGGCGCGGGCACCTTCTCCGCGCGCGAGGCGGGCGGCGCGGACCTGAGCCCCATGGTCTCCGCGCGCGTGCCCTTCTTCGGCGTGGAGGTGGACAGCAGCCGCTACTTCGACGTGCACCACACCATGGCGGACACGCTGGACAAGGTGGATCCGCAGGACCTGGCGCGCAGCACCGCCGCGACGGCTTGGGCGACGTACGCGCTCGCGGAGATGCCGGGCCTGCTCGTGCGGCCGGAGCCGCCCCCGGTGCCTTCCGGGCCTCCCGCGGTGTCACCGGCGAAGGCCTCGGGGCACTGAGGGTTGGCGGAGTAGGGCGTCGATGACGAGCAGGTGGAGGACTGCCATGAAGCGGAACACGCGGCTCCCGGTGCTGATGGCGGTCCTCTGCGTCTTCGTGGGCTGTGCGTCCGCGCCGGAGACGAGCGCTGGGCTGGAGGAGAGCAAGCTGTCGCTGCGCGACGGCGCGGTGCTCGAAGGGCCCGCGTGTGGGCTGGAGTCGCCCGAGTGCCCTGAGGGCCTCACGTGCGCGAGCCTGGACCTGGACACGGGACGGAGCTTCCAGTGCGTACGCGCCCAGGAGGTCTGCGACCGTCTGCAGTGCGGCCAGGGCCGCGAGTGCGTCATCCTGGAGAGCTACCCCGCGCAGATCCGCTGTGGCCCTGAGCGGTGCGCGCCGCCCGGGAGCAGGGACGCAGCGTCCAGTCAAACCTGTCGATAGCGGCCGGCTCCGGGGCACGTGCGGGCAGCACACCCGAATTGGCGGCGTTGAGCGGCGGTGGACCTGTTCTCCGAGCTGGGATGAGTGCCGGGTTCAGGGTGCCAGCGCCCAGGCAGGCCCGTGAGGCCCCTGCCTGCCTGGCTCCCCTGGCTCGGCTTGCGTCGCTCGCACCGGGCCCGGTTCGGTGAAACAATGAGATACCCCTGGCAGCGGCTCCCCGCCGGGAAGAGCAGAGCACCGTGACAGTGAACGCCCCAGACTCACGGATGATGCGTGGACAGCAGGCCAGCACCGGCCCTGACGTCGCGGGCTGGCTCGTGTCCGAGGCGCGGAGCCTGGAGGGCCCGGCCCCGCTGCTCGACGCCCTCTGCCAGCGCTTGGTGGCTCAGGGTGTCCCTCTCGCCCGCGCGTCCATCGTCCTCTTCACCCTGCACCCGCTGCTGCACGGCCGCAGCTTCCGCTGGCGCCCCGGGCAGCGGGTCTCCACCGAGGTCCACCCGCACGGCCTCCAGCACCTGCCCGGCTTCGCGCTCAGCCCCTTCAAGGCGCTGCTCGACGGCTCTCCCGGCCTCCACCGCCGCCTGGAGGAGCCGCCCGCGCCGGACGACTTCCCCATGTACGCCGAGCTGCGCGCGGACGGCCTCACCGACTACGTGGCGCTGCCGCTGTGCTTCAGCGACGGCGCGCGCCATGCCGTCTCTTGGGCCACCTCCGCTCCGGGTGGCTTCACGGATGCGCACCTCGCGCTGCTCCATGGCTTGCACCCGTTGCTGCAGCTCGTGCTGGAGGTCCTCGCGCGCAAGGACATGACGGGCGTGCTGCTGGACACGTACCTGGGCAAGGACACGGGCCGGCGCATCCTTCAGGGACAGATTCGACGGGGCGACGGAGAGACGACCTCCGCCGTCATCTGCCTGAGTGACTTGCGCAGCTTCACCGCGCTGTCGGACGCGCTCCCGCGTGACTCGCTGCTGGAGCTGCTCAACGCGTACTTCGAGACCATGGTGACAGCCTTCCACGCGCACGGCGCGGAGGTGCTCAAGTTCATGGGCGACGCGGTGCTCGCCATCTTCCGCATCGACGCGGAGTCGCCGGTGGAGGAGCGCTGCGCGGCCGCCGCCCGCACCATCCGCGAGGCCGTGGCCGCCAGTTCGCGCGACAACGCCGAGCGCCGCCGCAAGGGCCTGCCCACGTACGAGTTCGGCGCCGCGCTCCACGTGGGCGACGTCATGTACGGCAACATCGGCGCGTCGGACCGGCTGGACTTCACCGTCATCGGCCCGGCCGTCAACCTCGCCAGCCGCATCGGCGGGCTGTGCGCCGCGCTCAATGAGCCCGTGCTCCTGTCGGAGGCCTTTGCCTCCCACTTCCGTGGCGGCACGCGAGACCTGGGCGAGCACGTGCTCAAGGGCGTGGGCCTGCCCGTGCGCATCCACACGCTCGAAGCCGAGGCCGCTGTCGACTCCAATTCGCTCACCGCCGCCTGAGCCGGGACGGGCTTGACCCGTATCCGTGCGCGGCGGCTCGCCTCTCCCTCGCCGGCAGCCTGGAAGGAACGCTCATTCCGCCGAGGCTCGCCCCTCTCGCGACGGCTTGGGTGGAAGGAACGCTCATTCCGCCGAGGCCTGCCTTTGTTGCCCCTGCCGCCTGGAAGGAACGCTCATTCCGCCGAGGCTCGTCCCTCCCGCGACGGCTTGGGTGGAAGGAACGCTCATTCCGCCGAAGCTCGTCCCTCCCGCCCCTCCGCGTCGTGCCGGCTTGGGTGGAAGGAACGCTCATTCCGCTGGCGCGGGCCCGCGTCCTCGCCGCAGCGGTTGCTCCGGCAGGAAGCACGTCACCCCCAGCGCCAGCAGCGCGATGAGGATGGCCACGCGGTACACCGCCGACACGCCGCTCGTGAAGGACGCCTTCAACGCCTGCCAGGCCTGGTCCACTGACTCCAGCGCGCGCTGCTCCTCCGCGTCCACCCGCGCGCGCTCCGTTGCACCCACCCGGCGGCGCTCGGCGTCGAACTCCGTGCGCAGCCGCGCCTTCACCTCTCCGGCCTGGAAGCTCCCGCCCGCCGGGGCTCCTTCACCGCTCGTCCCGGGCGTCGCCACCGCCACCTGGGCCCGCACCGACTCTGGGAGTCCGGCGGTGGCCGCGGGCATGCGTGCCCCCAGCTCGCTCGACAGCGTGGCCGCGAACACCG
Organism: Pyxidicoccus trucidator; assembly: GCF_010894435.1. Taxonomy (NCBI): domain Bacteria; kingdom Pseudomonadati; phylum Myxococcota; class Myxococcia; order Myxococcales; family Myxococcaceae; genus Pyxidicoccus; species Pyxidicoccus trucidator. Next base: position 170,688 of record NZ_JAAIXZ010000003.1, read on the forward strand.
TGCCCAGCAGCGCCACGCCCATGGTCATCCCGAGCTGCCGGAAGAAGGTGGCCGCTGACGTGGCCACGCCAATCCGCTGAGGCGGCACGGCGTTCTGGATGGCCATCGTGAACAGCGGAATCGACGGCCCCAGGCCCAGGCCCACCAGCACCATCTTCGCCGTCACCTCGGCCTGGGTGGAGTCGGGCGTCAGCGTGAAGCCCATCACCGCGAAGCCCACCACCAGCAGCACGAGCGAGCCCAGCAGCAGCACCTTGTATCGGCCCAGCTTCGACACCAGCTGCCCGCTGAGCACGTTGCCCGCCACCACGCCCAGCGTCAGCGGCGTAATCGTCAGCCCCGAGCGCGTCGCCGACAGTCCCACCACGTTCACCATGAACAGCGGCAGGAAGACGACGCCCGACAGGAACACCGCACCGATGATGAACACCGCCGCGTTCCCCGTGCTGAAGGCGCGCAGGCGGAACAGCTTCAGGTCCAGCAGCGGCTCCTTCGCGTGCGCCTCCAGCCGCAGGAACATCGCCGTGCCCACCACGGCCAACGCGAACAGCCCCAGGATGCGCCACGAACTCCAGGCCCACGCGCCGCCGTCACTTCGCCCCATGCTGAGCGCCAGCAGCAGTGGCACCACCGCCATCGCGAGCGCCCCTGCGCCGGGCAGGTCCAGTCCTCCCTGTCCCGCGCCCTCGGGCCGCAGCTTCGGCATGCGCAGCAGGACGAGCGCCAGCGCCACCGCGCCCACCGGCAGGTTGATGAAGAACACCCAGTGCCAGCCCAGGTGGTCGGTGATGAAGCCGCCCACCAGCGGGCCCACCACGCTCGACAGGCCGAACACCGCGCCGAAGAGGCCCTGGTACTTTCCTCGCTCGCGAGGCTCGAAGAGGTCCGCCACCACCGCCAGCGCCGCGGTGAAGAGCGCCGCGCTGCCCAGCCCCTGCACCGCGCGGAAGAGGATGAGCGCCAGCGTGGACCGGGCCACTCCGCACAGGAAGCTGCCCGCGAGGAAGATGAGGATGCCCACCGCCAGCACCGTCCGCCGGCCCAGCAGGTCGGACAGCTTCCCCCACACCGGCACCATCATCGTGGACGCCACCATGTACGACGTGGTGAGCCACGCGTAGTGCGACGCGGGGATGCGCAGGTCTGCCTGGATGGCCGGCCCCGCGGTCGCGACGATTGTCTGATCCAGCGCCGCGAGCAGCAGCCCCAGCAGCGCCCCCAGCATCGTGAAGACCTTCTGTGCGCGAGTGAACGCGGGGAACGCGGCGGGCAGGAGGTCGGCGGAGGCTGGAGCGGCGGACGAGGCCATGGGTCGCGAACGTCGCCCACGACGCGGGCGCCGGACGAAAGGTGGGGCCGCTCCAGGTGGACGGCCAGCCATCCAGGCCGGACGGCTGCCCGGCGAACGTCCACCGCCCGGCGCTTTCGTCTGGGAGCGACGAGCGGAGAACACCTCCAGAATGCAACCGTGTCGCGGCGCTCCCGTAGGTCGAGAACGCAACGACAGTGTCATGGCAAGGATCCACCGGCTGTCCGCCGGTGGATCTCCTCATGCCGCAAGCATCTGGAGGGGGGATGTCAGCCCTGCGCGTAACCTCCGGAGCGCGCCACTTCTCCACGCCTGGGCCGGACGTGGCGCCTCTTCGCGTGGCTTTCGAGGACCGACGGCATGCAACAGTTTCGAGCGCTGACCCTCTCCACCCTGCTGGCGTTGTCGCTATGCGCCTGTCCCGGAGACCCCGACCCCATCCCCGATGCCGGAGCGGATGCCGGCGAGCCAGACGCCGGTGGCCCCGACGCAGGCGAACCTGACGCCGGTGAGCCAGACGCGGGCGAACCCGATGCGGGCGAGCCGGACGCGGGGCCCGGGGATGCGGGGCCGGTGCTCTCCGACGTGCCGGTGTGGGAGGTGAAGCACGACCCCGAATACACCGCGGGCTGCTTTGGCCGCTCCATCGCCATGGGCGACCTGAATGGCGATGGGCAGAAGGACCTGGTCGTCGCCGCCCCGCCGTGCCTCACCACCACGCGAGACCCGGGCCGCTTGTCCATCTTCACCGGCGAGGCTCCCTACTTCACCAAGCAACCCCTCTCCACGGTGATGAACTGGCGGAACGCCTCCACGCGCACCAACGGCAACCAGATGGTGGTGTCCACGGGCAACGTGGACGGGGACGCGTACGCGGACGTGCTCGTCTCCGGCCAGTACGGCCTGCTGGTCTTCAAGGGCCGGACAGACCTGGGCCAGCTGTTCGCGGAGCCGCTGTTCCTGGTGCCGGGAGGCGGCGTCTACAACAACGCCGTGCTCGCGGACGTCGACGGGGATGGGCTGGATGACCTGGTCAGCGTGAAGGGGACCCAGGTGTCCGTGTACCGGGCCACGCCGGGCGCGGAGGGCGGGCCCTTCACCCTCGTGCCTCGCACCCAGGCGCTCTTCACCAACAGCGTGCGGCGCGCGGGTGACTTCAACGGCGACGGCGCGCAGGACCTCGTGGTGAACAACGGGTCGTCCTTCGGCCTCTTCCTGGGGTGCAAGGCGGGTGGCACCCTGGAGTGTGATGGGCTCCTGGCGCGGAGCGCCACCTGGGGAGTGGCTTCGCGCACCCTGGCCCTGCTGCCGGACCTGAATGGGGACGGGACGTCGGAGAGCTTCCAGGGCCCGGGCGGGGGAACGCAGCAGCTGCACCTGTCGGACGCACAGTCGCCGACGGGCTTCTCCGCCACGCCCGTGTGGACCGCCATGGCCGATCCGGTCTTCTCCCTGTTCGGCAACGTCATCGTCTCGGCGGGAGACGTGGACGGAGACGGCCAGCGCAACGACTTCATCGTGGGCTCGGATGGCCGGCTCTACGTCTACTCCCCGGCACAGGGCGTCTCCGCCGAGCTGAAGCCCGTCTGGGCCTGGCCGCGCGCGGACAGGCTCCGCGCCGGGTTCGAGGGCTTCCACCGCTTCTCCGTGCTGGCGCCGGGCGACCTGGACGACAACGGCTTCGACGACGTGGTGGTGGGCATGGCCCCGCCGCCCGGGCTCGTCTCCGGACCCGGCGGGCGCGTGGTCATCTACGGCGGTGGCGCGGTGCCCGACGAACCCACGGCCCCGCCCCACCTGCCCGCGGTGGCCGCGTGTGGCCTGCAGTTGGACCCGGTGAACGGCAAGCCCGACCTCACCGTGGACGCGGACGTGCTGGCCCGCTCGCTGTATGTGGAGACCCGCACCTTCGCTCCCGATTCCTGCGAGGTCATCGAAGGCTGCGTGCCCGCCGGCGGCCAGCGGCGCCTGCTGCGCTTCAACACCTCCATCGTCAACCTGGGCACCGCCGCGGCCACCGTGCCCGACGTGCAGGAGCGTCCGGACCTCTACGTCTGGGACGAGTGCCACGGGCACGACCACCTGACGAACTTCGCTGGGTACGCGCTGCGCGACGCGCAGGGCCAGGACGTCGTCCTGGGACGCAAGCAGGGCTTCTACCTCGTGGACTACCACCGCCAGTGCTCGGACGCGGCGCCGTTCTTCCTCTACGCCGAGCGCATGGGCATCTCCGCCGGCTGGTCGGACATCTACTTCGCGGACATCCCCTGCCAGTGGGTCGACATCACCGACCTCTCCGACGGCACGTACACCCTGCGCGTGGGCGTGGACGAGCAGGACATCATCGAGGAGGAGACAGTCCACCCCAACGAAGTGTCTGTGCGCCTGGTGCTGGAGGGCGACACGGCCACCGTCCTTCCGTAATCCTGTGGGGGCATGAGCCCTACCGAGCGCCCCCTGTACCTGGACCACAACGCCACCACCCCCATCGACCCGGAGGTGGTGGACGCGATGCTGCCGTACCTCCGCGAGGAGTTCGGCAACCCCTCCAGCGGGCACCCGTATGGCAGGCGGGCCCGCGCCGCGCTGGAGGAGGCCCGCGCGAAGGTGGCGGCCCTCATCGGCGCGGGGCCCGGGGACATCCTCTTCACCTCCGGCGGCACCGAGGCCAACAACCTCGCCATCCGCGGCACCACGGAGGCTCGCGCGGAGCGACGCCATGTCCTCACCTCCGTGATTGAGCACCCGGCGACGAAGCTGCCCTGCGACTCGCTGGAGTGGCGGGGCTGGCGCGTGACGTGGCTGCCGGTGGACGCGGAGGGCCGCGTGCGGGTGGAGGACGCGGCGCAGGCGCTGGACGCGGCGGGCGCGGACACCGCGCTGGTGACGCTGATGCACGCCAACAACGAGACGGGCGTCCTCCAGCCGGTGGCTGAAGTCGCGGCGCTGGCCCACCGGCACGGCGCCACCGTGCACACGGACGCGGCGCAGTCGGTGGGCAAGGTGCCGGTGGACGTGGGCGTGCTCGGCGTGGACCTGCTGACGCTGGTGGGGCACAAGCTGCGCGCGCCCAAGGGCGTGGGCGCGCTGTACGTGCGCCCCGGCACGCCGCTGCGGCCCTTCGTGCTGGGCGGCGGCCAGGAGCGGGGCCTGCGGCCGGGGACGGAGAACGTGCCCTACGCCGTGGCCCTGGGCACCGCGTGCGACCTGGCGCGCGCGAGGCTGGCGCGGGGGACGGCGGCCGGGGTGGCCCTGCGCGAGCGGCTGTGGGAGCGGCTGCGGGCGGAGGTGCCCGGGCTGGCGCTGAATGGCCACGCCACCGAGCGGCTGCCCAACACCCTCAACGTGCGCTTCCCGGGCGTGAAGGGCAGCGACGTGCTGGCGGCGGCGCCGGAGGTGGCGGCGTCCACCGGCTCGGCCTGCCACGAGGGCGGCGAGTCCGCCTCCGCGGTGCTGCGCGCCATGGGCCTCCCCGAGGCCGAGGCCCTGGGCGCGGTGCGGCTGTCCCTGGGGCCGGACACCACCGAGGCCCAGGTGGACCGGGCGGCGGCGGCGCTGGCGGCGGCCTGGCGGAAGGCAGGCGGGCGCTGACGTCCCGGCCGTCCCGGAGGTGGGATATGGCCCGAGGCCGGCCGCTCCGTGAAGAAGATCCGGACGGAGCGCGGTTGCCCTGGGGAAGGTCGCGTGCAATCACCCGTTCTCTGATGCGTAGTCAGGGTGCCTGCCGGGATTCCGCGCTCGGGGCGCGACGCCGTACCGGCGGAGAGGTCATCACGTGAGCTTCCGGGTCGATGTGTGGGAGGGAGCGCGCATCGCGCTGTTCTCACTCCGTTCCAACCGCCTGCGGACCGTGCTGACGACGGTGGGCATCGGCGTGGGGGTGTGCACCCTGCTGGCCATCGTCGGCATCATCCAGGGCATCAACCGCTCCTTCGAGGAGCAGCTCTCCGAGATTGGCGCCAACACCATCCAGGTCTCCAAGTTCCCATGGACGATGCGGGGGGACTGGTGGGAGTACCGCAACCGCAAGGACCTGTCCGCGGACCTGGTGGGGCCCATCCTCAAGTCGTCCGAGCACGTGCTGGCCGTCGCCCCCATCTACTTCGAGCGCGTGGAAGGCCGCTTCCTGGACCGGAAGATGGCCGCGGTGACGATTGTCGGCACTACGCCGGACTACGCCACCGTGTCCTCCTTCGTCGTCGACAGCGGGCGCTTCCTCACGGACTCGGACGTGGACCAGCGTGCGTCGGTGGTCGTCATCGGCGCGGAGCTGGTGCGCTCGCTCTTCCCCGGCATCAACCCGCTGGGGCACCGCATCCTCCTGGAGGGCCGGCCCTACCGCGTGGTGGGGACGCTCGAGCCCAAGGGCACCATCCTCGGAGAGAACCAGGACGTCGTGGTGATGGTGCCCTACCGCACCTTCCTGTCGCACTTCGGCAAGCGGCGCTCGCCCAACATCGCGGTGGCGGTGGACTCGCCGGAGAACGTCCTCAAGGTGCAGGACGCGATGACGCCCGTGCTGCGCCGGGAGCGGAACACGCCGCCGGGAATCCCGGACGACTTCGCCATCAACCGCCCCGAGCAGCTCGCCAACATGTACGCCCAGCTCACCGGGGCGCTCTACGGCGCGGCCACGGGCGTAGGCTTCATCACCCTGCTGGTGGGCGGCATCGGCATCATGAACATCATGCTGGTGTCGGTGCGCGAGCGGACGCGCGAGATTGGCGTGCGGCGGGCGCTGGGAGCGAAGAAGCGCACCATCATCATCCAGTTCCTCATGGAGGCCTCCAGCGTGTCCGCGCTGGGCGGCACCATGGGCACGCTGGCGGGGTTGGGGCTGGCGCGCACGGTGTCGCTGGTAACACCGCTGGCGGCGGCGGTGGAGCCGCTGACGGTGGTGTTCGGCGTGGGCTTCGCGGCCATGGTGGGGCTGCTGTTCGGCATCTGGCCGGCGGCGCGTGCGGCGAACCTGGACCCGGTGGAAGCCCTCCGCCATGAGTGACGGGAGCGTCCAGCGATGATGGCACTGTGGGACACCCTGCGGCTGGCGTTCGGGACGTTCATCTCCAACCCGCTGCGCTCCTTCCTGACGTTGCTGGGCATCGTCATCGGCGCCACCACGGTGGTGTCGATGATGGGGCTCATCCAGGGGCTGCGGAACCAGGTCAACGAGAGCCTGTCCGAGCTGGGCACCAACTGCTTCCAGGTGCAGCGGCTGCCCTTCGGCGGCGAGCTGTCGCTGGCGGAGCTGTCGCGGCGGCCCCGGCTGAACGAGGGTGACTTGGAGGCCATCCGCGAGCAGCCGTCGGTGCTGACGGCGGCGGCGGAGGACTCCAAGGGTGGCTTCAAGGTGTCCACGTCCCTGCGCGAGTCGCGGCCCAACGTGTCCATCTGGGCGGGCACGCCGGAGTACTTCCAGACGAACTCGGTGCAGGTGCAGGAGGGGCGGGCCTTCACGGATACGGAGTACCTGGACGGGCGGCGTGTGGTGGTGATTGGCCTGGACCTGGCGGACACGCTCTTCCCGGGGTTGGACCCGCTGGGGCAGACGCTTCGCATCCAGGGCCGGAGCTTCCAGGTGGTGGGCACGCTCAAGCGCAAGGGCGGCTTCCTGGGCGGAGGCAGCCAGGACAACCAGGTGATGATGCCGCTGTCGGTGTTCCGCCAGCTGTTCGGCGTGAGGGACTACCGGGTGAGCATCCAGGCGCGCACGTCGGAGCTGGTGCCGCGGGCGCAGGACGAGGTGACGCTGCTGATGCGGCGGCGGCACGCGCTGAAGCCGATGGAGCCGGACGACTTCTTCGTGTTCTCCAACGAGAGCGCCGCGGAGACGTTCAACAAAATCTCCCAGGTCATCTCCGTGGCCAGCTTCGGGGTGTGCCTGCTGTCGCTGCTGGTGGGCGGCATCGGCATCCTGAACATCATGCTGGTGGCCGTGACGGAGCGGACGCGGGAGATTGGCATCCGCAAGGCGCTGGGCGCGAAGAAGCGCCGCATCCTGGCGCAGTTCGCCACCGAGGCGGTGGTGCTGTCGCTGACGGGTGGCGTGCTGGGCGTGGCCCTGGGCGTGGCCCTGGCGCACCTGGCGCGGTGGGTGATGGGGCTGCCCACGGAGGTGCCCGCGTGGGCGGTGGGCCTGTCGCTGGCGATGAGCTGCGGCGTGGGGCTGGCCTTCGGCATCTACCCCGCTGCGCGCGCGGCGAAGCTGGACCCGGTGGAGGCGATGCGCACGGAGTGAGCGCCGCTGAGGCCCCCTCCGCGCGAGCGGAAGAGGCCTCGGTGCTTCAGCGTCCGGACGGGGCGCTTACGGACACGGCGGCGTGCAGATGCGCTCGCCGGTGATGGGGTGCTTGTAGCAGGTCACCGTGCACTCGGCGGACGCGGTGGCGGGAGCCATGGCAACGCCCAGTCCGAACATGGCGGCGGCGGCGGTGAGGGCGACGGCGATACGGAGGTTCTTCCGAGCAGACATGCGTGGCTCCAGAGATGGGGGGTCCGTACTGCGGCTCGCAGCCTGAAGCTGGTGCCGCCTGATGGCAACAGCCGCCGCGTCGAGCTTCATTTCGGTGCGCTGGGCTCGTAACTATTGCGTGTGTTCGTCTGGACGAGGACCACCGCCGGCCCACTGGTAGCCCACTGTCGCTCCCGCTCCGATGAAGCCGAGACCGATGAGCTGACGCACGGACTTGAGGCGGGCGCTCGGGCCGGCCAGCTTCATCATCACTCCGTGTGCGGCCACGCCGAGCAGCGCGCCCACCGCGGCGCCTCCGAGCGCTCCGAGGTACGCATTCCCGCGGTCCTTGCTCCCGCCGAAGGCCAGCTCTCCCAGGCCCCACGTGCCGAGCGCCGCCAGCGGTGGGGTCAGCACGAGGCCCCCGCCGAACGCCACCACCTCCAGCTCCGTCCAGCGCCCGCCGTTGGGCGTCGCTGGGCGGAAGAAGAGGAGCCGCGCGGGCATGGAGCCCAGGAGCATGCCCGCCGCCGTCTCCGAGGCGGTGGAGGTCAGGCGCGTGTCACCGCCCACGCGGCTCGCGGCCCAGACGCCTCCGAGCGGGAGCAGCGTCAGCCCGCCATGCGCCACCCAGGCCTCGGGGCTGAGCGGCAGGTCCTCTCCGTTGGACTGCACGGGCACGCCGCTCATCCCCGGCAGCCGCGTGCCGCCTCTTCCCGAGGACGGGGGCTCCGGAGTCGTGCTCGAGGCCCCGGTCGCGGGGGATGGCTCATGTGCTGGAGCGTCAGTGCCGCGTGCCTCGTCCGTGACGGGCTCCGGAGTCATGGCCGTATCCGAAGGAGACTCCTGCTCCTGGAGACGCAGCGCCTGTCCCCGTCGCAGCGGCGCGTCGGAGGCCGCGTGGGCCACGGGCGCCAGCAGGCACCCGAGCAGCAGCAGGGACACGGCAGTGGAGGCTCTCGGTGGAGACTGGGACATGGGCACACAGGGCCACCCGTCCTCCGGCCTGGAGCGCGGTGGCGGGGAAGGGTGTGCATCCGCCTCGCGTGCTTCCACCCCTCCACGGGCGCGCGCCCTCCAGCACACAGTCACGAGGGGTTGGGATGTTCGCGGCTGGACGCTCTCACCCGACCTCGGAGTGATGGAGGGCAGGTGCGCGCCGGACGGTGCGCCACTAACTTCCGGGAGTGAAGCTGGTCTGGCTCGTGCTTGGCGCGCTGCTCGTCGCCGGGTGCCCGTATCCCAACCACCGGCATGACCTGCGCCTGCGCGCGCTGCCCGAGGGCGGCGCCGAGGCGCGCTCGCTCGCGTTCTACCAGTCGCTCGGCGTGGAGCTGGCCCCCGGGCACCGCGTGGAGCTGGTGGAGAACGGCCACATCTTCGACGCCATCGAGCAGGAGGCGCGCGCCGCCCGCTCCAGCATCCACATCGCCAGCTACATCTGGCGCCCGGGCGAGCCGTCGGACCGGCTGGTGCGCGCCCTCCAGCAGCGCCAGCCCGGCGTCGCCTGCCGCGTGCTCGTGGACCCGCTGGGCAGCGTCAACTTCGAGTCCGTGTCGCCGGCTCTCGCGGAGGCCGGCTGCGAGGTGCGCATCTTCCGTCCCATCCAGGGCGCCATGTCCTCGTTCGACGCAGACCGCATGAAGGGGCGCATGCACCGCAAGCTGGTGGTGCGCGACGGCGAGGTGGGACTCACCGGCGGGTGGGGCATCTGGAAGAGCTGGCTCGGCAACGCGGACGGGCCGGACTCGTGGCGCGACATGAATGTGCGCGTGGAGGGGCCCGCCGCGCGAGAGATGCAGCTGGCCTTCGCCCAGAACTGGCAGGAGGCCGGCGGCGACTTCCTCCCCGCCAGCGACTTCCCACATCCCCAGGCCGTGGGCGAGGCCCGCGCCGGCTTCGTCGCCAGCAGCGACCACCGCTTCCTCTCCGACGGGCGGCGGATGATGCTGCTCACCATCGCCGCGGCGCGCACGCGGCTCTGGATTGCCAACTCGTACTTCATTCCCTCCGACGCCATCAGCGACATGCTCATCGAGAAGGTGAAGCAGGGGGTGGACGTGCGGGTGCTGGTGCCCGGGAGGCACCATGACATCGCCCCGGTCCACGCGGCGCAGCGCGCCTCCTACGCGCGGCTGCTCGAAGGGGGCGTGCGCATCTGGGAGTACGAGCTGTCCATGATGCACGCCAAGACGATGGTCGTGGACGACTCGCTGTCCGTCATCGGCTCCACCAATCTGGACCCGCTGTCGCTGAGTACGTCTGAAGAGGGCTCGGTGGTGGTGGACGACGCGGAGCTGGCCGCACGGCTCGCGGCGGCCTTCGAGAAGGACCTGGGCCACTCCTACGAAATCCACTGGAGCGGGTGGCGCAAGCGGGGGCTGCTCCAGAAGTTGGGCGAGCAGCTTCCCTGGCTCATCGGCAACTTCCTCTGAGGTCTTCGAGCCAGGGCGGGGTCGTCCAGGCTCGCACCGGACCCGGCGTGAGGGCAGGACGGTGCTCCGGGCGATGTCCACGCTTCATCCGTGCGGCGGGGACCAAGGCCGCGTGTTAGAGGGCCGGGCATGGACCTGAAGGAAGTCGTGGGGCGGGCCGTCATCCGCGAGGCGCGGCCCGAGGATGACGCGGCCGTGGGCGACCTGCTGGTGGAGGCGTTCATCACGCAGTACGCGAAGAAGCTGCCGGAGGTCGTCTACACGGAGGAGCGCAAGCGGGAGCTGCGCGACGTGGCCTCGCGCAGGAAGGTGGCCACGGTGCTGGTGGCGGAGGTGGACGGCGGGGTGTGCGGTACGGTGGCCCTGTTTCCACCGGGAGCGCCGGGCTCGGAGGCGTGGCTGCCGAAGGCGGCGGACCTGCGCGGGCTGGCCACGGCGGTGCGCTTCCATGGCAGCGGGCTGGCCCGGCCGCTGCTCGACGCGGCCGAGGCCCTGGCGCGGCGCTGGGACGTGGACGCGGTGTGCCTCCACGTGCGCAGGGGCGCGGAGGGCGTCGCGCGCATGTACATGAACCGCGGCTTCGTGCGGGAGCCGGCGGGGGACATGGCGCTGCCCACGGTGTACCTCGAAGCGTACGTGATGCGCCTCAAGGGCTGAGGCCGCGTCCGTGAGGCGCGGCCCGTCGGGAATCACAGGCCCAGCGCGCTCATCGGCACCCGGTAGATGTCGCCCGTGCCGTTGCCGATGCCCTGGAGGGCACCGTCGTTCCTGGGGGCGTCGAACCGCGCTCCCAGGGCTCCGGTGAACGGCCGGGTGCTGCTGAAGTACAGCCACTCCCCATCCGGCGAGACGCTCTGGTTGTAGTCGCTGGCCTGGGTGCTGATGCCATTCCCGAGCAGGCGTGCCTTCTCCCAGCCTCCGTCCGGGAGCCTGCGGCTGAGGTAGAGGTCATAGCCGCCGAGGCCATCCGCGCGACGCAGGGCGCTGAAGAGGAGGTAGCGCTCGTCCGGGGCAATCCAGGGTTCGACTTCGGCGGAGGGTGTGTTGATGGCGTCGCCCAGGTTCTCGGGAGGTTGATACACGCCGCCCACGAGTCGGGAGACCCAGAGGTCACTGCCGCCACGAGTCCCGGGGCGTTCGGCCCCGAAGTACAGGTTGCCGTTGGCGGCGACGGCGGGAGACCACTCGTCGAGGTTCGCATCGTTCACCGGCGCGGGGAGGCGCGTGGCCTCGCCCCACTCTCCGTCGGTCTGCAGCGCCGCCATCCAGATGTCGTGCGTCGCCCGTTGGGCAGCCTCTCCAGGATGGGGGCGGTTGGAGATGAAGAACACGGTCCGCCCATCCGGCGAGATGTGCGGGTCGGCATTGCTCCACTTCGTTGCGAAGCGTGGCTTCACGGGCGGGGACCAGTGCCCGTCGTCACCGAGCCGTGTCTCGAAGATTTCGTAGTGCTCGAAGCGGTCGTCCGCGCGGCCGAAGAGCACGCGCTGCTGGTTCGGGGAGAACGCCATGAAGAAGTCCCAGGCGCCGGTGGTGAAGAGGCCGGCCCCGTAGAGCTCGGGAGCCTGCGCTCCTCGGGTGGGCGCGGTCTGGCTGGAGGGTGCGCGGCACCCGGTCAGCAGGGCGCTCAGGAGGAGCACGGTGAGCAGCGAGCGCGTTCCTCGGAAGCGCGGTGGGAGTTCGAGGGTGCGGGGAGCCTGCTTCAGTTCGAGCATGCGTCGATGCAGTAGCATCGCGGTGTGGCGCGAAACTTTGGGAATGTTGCGGCAGCCGTGGCACCGGGTCCGGGCTCCTTCCCCGTGAGGCCGTGTGGCCTGCATGTGCTCGGGCATGGCGAGACGTTCCGCGCCTGGGACTGTGTCTGCCAGCAGGGCACGTGCAGTCCCGTCTCCGAAGGTGAGCACTCGCGCGTCCACATCAGCGTGATGCTGGCGGGGACTTTTCACGCCCGGTCGGAGCAGGGTGAGGTGCTCGTGAGCCCGGGGGCCCTGCTGCTCGGCAACGCCCTGGGCGCGTACGCGTACCGCCATGTCGATGAGGGTGGGGACCGCTCCGTCGTCTTCGACTACGCGGAGGCCTTCCTCGACGACGTGAGCCGCTCCCTGGGGCGCCGGCTCCATGAGAGGCGAGCCTTTGGCAGTGCGTGCATTCCGGCCTCGGCGGCCTCGGCGGATGCGGTGGTCCTCGCGCACCAGGCCATGCGCACCGGCGAGCCGGAGACCGTGAAGGAGGCCGCGCTGACGGTGGCGGCGGTGGCGCTGACGGCGGACCCGGGCGGTGCCAGCGCGGTGAAGGCGCCCACGTCAGGGCAGGCGCACCGCGTCGCCAGGACGCTGCGGTATGTCGAAGCGCACAGCGCCGGGGACTGCTCCCTCGACACGCTGGCCGCGCACGCGGGCCTGAGCAGCTTCCACTACCTGCGCGTCTTCCGGGTGATGACGGGACAGACTCCGCGTCAGTTCGTCATCGCCACCCGGCTGCGCGCGGCCGCGACGCTGCTGCGCGCGACCCGCATGCCCATCACCGAGGTCGCGATGGAGGCGGGTTTCGGGGACCTGGCTCACTTCACGACGAGCTTCACGCGGGCGTTCGGTGTCTCATCGCGCGCGTATCGCAAGCGGCACGGGCCCTCAGCCGTGTGAGTCGGTGTCGAGCCTGGCCTCCAGCGCGCGCACCGCCGCGTCGGACACCTCGGCGCTTCCCCCGCCCGCGCCCTTCCCTCAGCCGCGCAGGGGCAGGACGAAGGCGAGCTGGAAGCGGGTGCCGGCATGCTCCGGCCGGACGGTGGCGCTGACGTGGACGCCCTTGCCGTTGTCGGTGGAGACGAGCTCCGCGCGGACCTGGCCGTTGTCGGTGGCGCCCCGGAAGAGGAACACCTCGGCGGCCTGCGAGAAGATGGAGGAGACGTCTTCGTTGCCGGAGCCGGGCGGGAGCTGATCTCGCACCCAGGTGGCGAAGCGGACGATGCGGCCGGTGAGCAGCTGCGCGGGCAGCGGCACAGCGTAGCCTCCGCCGAACACCGTGGGCGCGGCGGCCAGCAGCACCGCGTCCGCGTTGCGCCCGCTGCCGAGCCCGAGGATGCCCCGCAACTCCAGGCGCGACTGCGCGCGGATGGGGAGGAACAGCTCGGTGGGAATGCCCAGGCCTTTGTCGCGGCCCGAGGGCAGCTCCCAGGTGGACGGCGCGCGCAGGCCGCCGGGCTGGCCCATGATGCGCGCGAAGGCCGTGGTGTCGCGGAAGCTGGCCGCGAGCATCGCCGCCACCGCGAGCGCGGGGCTGGTGAAGGCCGTGCGCTTCGCCACGCCGCGGCCCTCGCTGATGACCACCGCGCGGTTGAGGACGGCGCACAGCCAGCGCGAGGACTCGTCCTGGCGCAGCTCCGTCCAGGCCTCGGAGACGCTCTCGCGCTCCTCTTCCAGGGCCACGGACAGCTCGCCCGGAGCCACGCCCAGGAGAGTCGGAGACACGGCGGCCACCACGGGCACCTGCGCGCGCTCACCGAGCGCCGCGAGCTTCCCGAGCAGGCCGACGTCATCGCTCGCCTCCACGACGAAGGCGGCATCGGGACGCTCGAACGGCTCGGCCGCGAGCGCGTCCTGGAGCGACTCCAGGAGGGCGGGACGGGCCACGTCGAGCACCTCCACGGCGAGGCCCGAGGACTTGGGGCACTGGTCCAGCAGCCACTTCAGGCCGCGCCACGCGGACTCGAGGCGGGCGACGGGCTCGGAGGCGAGGATGTCCTTCGCGGTGAGGAGCATGGCCTCCTCGACGAGGTCCCGGGCCGTCTTGCGCGAGGTGGAGGGCGAAGCCGGCGCGGAGGACGTGGAGGCGGGGGCCTTCGGGTTGACGGCGCGCAGGAAGGCGTCCACGACGCGCGAGGCCGCCGCGGGGGAGCCCGCGTCGGCGCGGTTGAGCATCGCCTCCACCAGCTCCTCTCCGGACGTCTCGGGAGGCGGCGGCACGGTGGGGAGGGGCGTCACGGTGGCGCGGAGGGCCTCGGCGACGGCGTCGGGGAGGCGGCCGGGGCCGGTGATGGTGGCGACGCGGGTGGCGGCCTCTTCAGCGGAGAGCGGACGCAGCGGGTCGCCGCCGGACAGCTCGCCGTGGAGCGCGTGGAGGGCGCGCAGCTCCGGGACGGTGGAGACGAGGTCGGCGAGGCCGAAGGAGCGGAGCCGGTCGAAGGACAGCTCGAAGGTGCGGGTGTCACCGGCGCCGAGCCGGTCGGCCACGGTGATGCGCAGGCCGGTGGCGGCGCGCGCGAGCTCGGTGCCGAAGGACTCGGGGGTGAGGTGGAAGCGCCGGCCGGAGGGAGCGGGGGAGAAGGCTCCCGCCACCAGCCACCGCACGCGCGCACCCTCTGCACTGCTTCCGCTCTGACTCATGAACCGTTCCCGCCTGTGTCGTGGAGGCCCCTACGTTAGCGCGCCGGGCCGGGGTTTCAGAGGGGGGGCGGCACTTGTTGCGCATTCAGTCCCCGTGACGCGCCGGGCCCTGGCTCCCCGTTCGTCTGTGTCCTGGAGGACCGTGCGTCGGCGTGCCCGGCCCGAGTTGCCGGCGCGAGGTGGCATCATGTCCTGACGGTGGGTGCGGGGTGGGAGCCACCGAAGGAGCACCTCCGTGCGGACGGACCTACCGGCGTTCACGCTGCGGGTTGGGGCGCTCGGAGCCGAGGTGCTGGCCGTCTCAGAGGTTTCCGGCACGGAGGGCGTCAGCCGGCTGTTCGACTTCCAGGTCGACTTTTTCACGAAGGACGGCGAGCCGCTGGGGCTGGCGGACTTCATCGGCAAGGACGCGCTGCTGACGCTGGCGGTGCGCGAAGGCAGCCCGCGCTATGTGCACGGCCAGGTGCGTGAGGTGGAGTCGCTGGGGGTGAAGACGGGCCGGCGCCGCTACCGGGCCCACGTGGTGCCGAAGCTGTGGCGCCTGTCGCGGGTGCACAGGAGCCGCATCTTCCAGAACCAGAGCGTGCCCGACATCCTCAAGGCCGTGCTGGGCGAGGGAGGGGTGGAGGTGCGGCTGGCGCTGTCCGCGAGCTACGCGCCGCGCGAGTACTGCGTGCAGTACCGCGAGAGTGACTTCGCCTTCGTCAGCCGCCTCATGGAGTGGGAGGGCATCTTCTACTTCTTCGAGCACACGGACGCGGGCCACACGCTGGTGCTGGGCGACAAGCCCAGCGCGCACGTGCCGCTGCCGCAGGGCCAGGCGCTGCCCTTGCGCCCGCGCATGGGCAAGGAAGCGGTGGACGGCGAGTTCGTCTACGCGCTGGAGGTGGTGCACCGGCTGCGGCCCGGCGCGGTGCACCTGAAGGACTTCGACTTCGAGAAGCCCGCCCTGGACATCTCCGGCAGGGGCAAGGCGCCCGAGGGCATGAGGGCGCTCGAAATCTACGACTACCCGGCCGGCTACGTGGCCCCGGGCGTGGGCAGGTCCGCGGCGGGAGTGCGCGTGGAAGCGGTGGCCATGAGTGGACGAACCCTATCGGGAGATGCCATCGCGCCACGTCTGACACCTGGCTACGTGCTGGAGCTGGACGCGCCGGAGGACGGCACCTTCGCGGGCGAGTACCTCATCACCGAGGTGGTGCACTCGGGCGTGCAGCCGGACGTGTCGGGCGGCAGCGAGTCCCTGCAGGGGCTCTATCGCAGCCAGTTCCACCTGCTGCCCAAGGCGGTGCCCTTCCGGCCGCGCCGGCTGACGCCGCTGCCTCAAATCGCCGGCCCGCAGACGGCCACGGTGACGGGCCCGGCGGGCGAGGAAATCCACACCGACGCGCACGGCCGCATCAAGGTGCGGTTCCACTGGGACCGGGAGGGCAAGGGGGACGAGAAGTCCTCGTGCTGGGTGCGCGTGGGCCAGCCGTGGGGCGGTCCGGCCTGGGGCGACGTGTGGCTGCCGCGCATCGGCCAGGAAGTGATTGTGCGCTTCCTGGAGGGAGACCCGGACCGGCCGCTGGTGGCGGGGGCCGTCTACAACGGCACCAACACGACGCCGTACGCGCTGCCGGACGAGAAGACGAAGTCCACGCGCAAGAGCGCCTCCAGCCTGGGCAGCAACGGCTTCAACGAGGTGCGGATTGAAGACTCCGCGAGCGAGGAGGCGGTCTTCACCCACGCGCAGAAGGACGAGGACCTGCTCACGGAGAACGACAAGGACCAGCGGGTGCGCGGGTACGAGGACCTGCGGGTGAAGAAGGACCGCAAGCGCACGGTAGAGGGGAACCATGAGTTGCGCGTCGAGACGGACGACATGGGCGCGGTGGAGGGGAATCATACGTTCCGGGTGCGGAAGCACCGGGACACCATGACGCAGGGCAGCCACGACGAGTCGGTCGAAGGTAACCAGGCCATGACGGTGGGGAAGGGGCTCACGACGAGTATTGCCCAGGGTGCCATGGAGAACGTGGCCCTGGCGAAGGCCACCACCATTGGCGGGGCCTACAGCGTCAACGTGGCACTGGCCTGCAACGAGGCCACGGGCGGGGCGAAGACGGAGCAGGTGGGGGGACTCAAGGCGGTGGACGTGGTGGGCTTCCAGCAGGAAACCGTCGCGGGAGACAAGCAACTCCAGGTGGGCGGCAACGACTGGGTGGAAGGGGATGGCTCCGCCACGTTGACCATCGGTGAGGACTGGGAGGTTCACGCCGATGAGGGCATGCACCTGCGTATCGACGGTGCGCAGTCCTTGCAGGCGAAGTCCTTCGAGTTGAAGGCAGAGAAGCTCACCATCGTCGTCAACGATAGGGTGGCGCTCCAGGTGGAGCAGTCCGGTCGGGTCCAGCTCTTCGGTCGCACCATCCTCGTCGAGGAGAAGTAGGAGCGAGCCAATGGCCAGGTTCAAGGGAAGGCAGGTGCTGAAGATTCATGGCGGCGGCGAGCTACCGTTTGCGCGGCCCATGGTGGAAAATCCCTGTCCTCCTGGTGAGCATGCCGAGCGCATCTACTTCCCGGACGTGGACCCTGCTGAAGCCAGCCCTCTCAATCGCATCGAGAAGATGAGGGAGGCAGGGAACGACCCGTTCGAGATTGCCGCAGCCGAATACAATGTCCGGCTCGGGCACATCACCCATGGCCGGCAGATTTCGCGGGGAGCCACACCTGACGAAGAATCCGCCGGAGCCAAGGGCGACCATCAGCACATCAAAGCTGTGTGCATCAAGTGCGGTCAGCTTCGAGAGCTCGACCATGCTCCCGACAAGCGGGTCATCACCGAGTGCAAGAATCAAGGAGGCTCTTACGGAGGCTCCACCCAGTTCCGCAACAATCAGGGACTCGCGCAGCGTGGCTTCAGGGTTTCCTACAAGGTGCCGGAGTCACAGCGTGGGGACAGGCGGCTCGAATCGCTACAGGATGCCGGGTTCGAAGTGATTTTCGTTCGCTTTTCCTGACTGCCGGGGCGTGTTCCATGGGTGTGCCGAGCTGGTTCCTGCTATCCCCTGTGCGTTCATCGGTCGAAGAAGTCTTCGTGAAGACGGGGAACCTTCGTGGGCTCCACCAGTTCGAGGCCAGGGAGCTCGCACGATTGGGGCGGGACGAGCGCTCCGGACGGCTGGAGTTCCAGGACGACTCGGTGCGCCCCCTTCGCACGGGTGAAGACCCGCTGAGGATTGCGAGCGCGTGGGATGGGCTGGTGGTGGACTACTTCAGCAAGTCCATTCGAGCGTCTCTCTACCTCTACTTCTGGAAGTGGGGCGACTCCACGGGGCTTGGAGTGGAGATCGACGACCAGGTGCCCTTCGTGGAGCCCGGTGGAATGGCTCAGGGAGAGTGGCTCGAGCGATTCATGTGCTCCTACGTCCAGGCCTGTGGCGCCGCCGCTTGTGCGAATGGGCGGGAGTGGCCCTATGCACTCGAGCCCTTGGAACCAGTTCAGCTCGTTTCCAGATGGCAGGAGGAGGGCTTGCCGCAGCCACCGTCGCGGGGCTTCTACATGGTGACGGCGGAGACGCTGAGAGCCGACGACATCACGTTGCTGCGGCAGCGGAACGACGCGAGGGCCAACCGCTGGTTGCGCTACTTCCAAACGCCCCCGAACTACCATGTACTCTCCACCTGGTCCCGCCGCGACTGGTGGGCTGCCTGAGTCAGCCTCACGTCCCATGTCCATCCGCAAGGACTACATCGAGCGCCTCATCGAGGAGTTCGCCGCCGCGCTGGCCCGCATCATCAAGGCCCGCCAGGAGCAGCGGCTCGCGGACGCGCAGCGCCTCATCCAGGACACGGCGCTCTTCGCGCTCGGCATGGAGTACGGCGCCCTATTGCTCGCGGACCCCGCGTCCACCGCGCGGCTGCTCGGCGACCCTTCGCGCGTGAAGGTCCTCGCCCGGCTGGTCGCCGAGGATGGCGAGGTGCTCCAGCAGCAGGGTGACACCGCCACCGCGACGGCCCGCTTCCAGTACGCGCTCGGGCTGTACGACGAGGCCCGGAGCCAGGGTCTCCCACCCGACGCGGACGACACCGCCACCCTCACCCGGCTTCGCGCGGCGCTCGGCCTGTCCGCCTGACCTCGCGCTCCACCCCGCGCGTCCACCGTCCGGCAGGCCCTTCGCGGACACCCACCGTGACAGGTCCCCACGCCTGGGATGATCCGCCCGGCTCGCTCCCTCGCCCGCGGGTTCCACGTCGGCTTGCGTCATTTGACGCTCTGCATTGGTCACCTTTCCAGCACTCCGGCTGCCTGCCTGCGTGACAGTCAACCGATTCATGAATGACCCGCTCGGGGCTTGGGTTGCCGGGTTGTCCACGCTCGCGGTTAAGATGGATCGCACCTCATCACGCTCCGCCTGGGGGGTGCGCGTGTCCTTCATCCAGCTACCTGAGAGCGTTGTTCCTTGTCGAAATCTGGTGGGAGGCGAGTGGCAGGTGCCACATGGCGCGCCCTTGCTCGACGTACGCAGCCCGTACACGGGCACCGTCATCGGCCGAGTGCCACTGACGCCCGCGGCCGGAGTCGCCCAGGCCGTGGAGGCCGCCCGGCCCGCCGCTGCCCTGTGGCGCTCCACGCCGCTGCGTGAGCGCACCCAGCATCTCCTCCGCTTCCGCCAGCTCCTGGAGCGCGACCTCGACCGGCTGGCGAATCTCGCTGCCAGCGAGGCCGGCAAGACGGTGGCGGAGGGGCGCGCCGGCCTGCTCAAGGGCATGGAGGTCTGCGACTTCGCGCTGTCCCTGCAGAACCTCGACACCGGCGGCCACATGGAGGTCAGCCGCGGCGTCACCTGCGAGCTGCGCCGCGAGCCGCTCGGCATCGTCGCCGGAATCACTCCGTTCAACTTCCCGGCCATGGTTCCGATGTGGATGTTCCCCATCGCCGTCACGCTGGGCAACGCCTTCATCCTCAAGCCCTCCGAGAAGGTGCCGCTCACGGCGACCGCGCTCGGCGAGCTGATGTGCGAGGCCGGCTTCCCGCCCGGTGTCTTCTCCGTCGTGCACGGCGGGAAGGAGGCGGTGGACGCGCTGGTGGCCCACCCGGACGTGCAGGCCATTGCCTTCGTGGGCTCGTCCGCCGTCGCGCGGCACCTGTACGCGGAGGGCTGCAAGCGCGGCAAGCGCGTGCTCGCCCTGGGCAGCGCGAAGAACCACGTCATCGTCGTCCCCGACGCGGACCCGGAGCTCACCCCGCAGTCCGTCGTCGACTCCTTCACCGGCTGCGCGGGCCAGCGCTGCATGGCCGCCAGCGTGCTGCTGGCCGTCGGTGACGTGGAGCCGCTGCTGAAGGAAATCATCCGCCGCGCCGAGCGGCTCGCGCCAGGCCCCGGCATGGGCGCCCTCATCGACCGGGGCGCGGTGGACCGGCTGGAGACGGCCATCGCCCGCGCGGAGGCCGAGGGGGCGAAGGTGGTGCTCGACGGGCGAGGCAAGCGGCCCTCCGGCGAGGTGTGGGTCGGCGGCAACTGGCTGGGGCCCACCGTCATCGACGGCGTGCGCCCGGAGATGGAGGCCGCGAAGCGCGAGCTGTTCGGCCCGGTGCTGTCCATCATCCGCGTGCCGACGCTGTCCGCCGCGCTGGAACTCGAGAACGCGTCGCCCTACGGCAACGCGGCGTCCATCTTCACCACCAACGGCGCGGTGGCGCAGGCGGTGGTGGAGGGCGTGCGCGCCGGCATGGTGGGCGTCAACGTGGGCGTCCCGGTGCCGCGTGAGCCCTTCTCGTTTGGCGGTACCGGTGACTCGCGCTTCGGCCATGGCGACATCACCGGTCCGTCCAGCCTCGATTTCTGGACGCAGCTGAAGAAGGTCACCCGCAAGTGGTCGGCTCGCACCGACGGCTCGTGGATGAGCTGACCCTTTCGCTTCGACTCCTCGCGCTCGACACACCCCCGCGCCCGCAAGGAGGGCGCTCCCATGGCAGACAAGAAGCCCGTCAACCATATCCGTCTCACCTCGCACCCGGATGGGGACAGCGTCGCCATCCGCTGGGGAGACGCCGAGCCGCTGCGCCGCGGCCCCGTGGTGGCCACCCTCACCGAGCCCGCGCACCGCAACGTCATCGGCACCCACTCCGGGGCGTACTCCGTCTACCGCGCGCTCGCCGTGGCCGCCGGCCAGCTCCCGCAGGACCACAAGGCGGACCTCAAGAACACCGCGCCCGCCGCGCAGGTGGGGCCGTACCCGTCCTGGAGCAACCCCGAGCGCATCGTCTCGCTGGACCCGTGGGGCGCGATTGCGCCGCAGGTCTTCCGCGCCTTCTCGGAGCAGGACGTCGACTTCCGGCCCACCATCGCCGTCACCAAGGCGCACATCAACCTGCCGGAGATTCGCGACGCGATTGAGGCGGGGCGCCTGAAGCCGGATGGCGACCTGCTCGCGGCCAATGGCGACGTCAAGGTGACGAAGGCCGCGGTGGAGCCGGTGTGGTACCTGCCGGGCATCGCGAAGCGCTTCGGGCTGACGGAGAGCGCGCTGCGCCGCGGCCTCTTCGAGCAGACGGGCGGCATGTTCCCGGAGCTGATTACCCGCCCGGACCTGCACGTCTTCCTGCCGCCCATCGGCGGGCTCACGCTGTATGTCTTTGGCGAAATCGCGACGCTGGCGGACAAGGAAGTCCCGCTGGCGGTGCGCGTGCATGACGAGTGCAACGGCTCGGACGTGTTCGGCAGCGACATCTGCACGTGCCGGCCGTACCTGGCGCACGGAATCGAGGAGTGCGTGCGCTCCGCGCAGAACGGCGGCGCGGGCCTCATCGTCTACCTGCGCAAGGAGGGCCGCGCGCTGGGCGAGGTGACGAAGTTCCTCGTCTACAACGCGCGCAAGCGGCAGGAGGGCGGCGACTCGGCGGCCACCTACTTCCATCGCACCGAGTGCGTGGCCGGCGTCCAGGACATGCGCTTCCAGGAGCTGATGCCGGACGTGCTGCACTGGCTGGGCATCACCCGCATCCACCGCTTCGTGTCCATGAGCGACATGAAGCACGACGCGATTACCCGCTCGGGCATCGAAATCCTGGAGCGCGTGCCGATTCCGGAGGACCTCATCCCCGCCGACGCCAAGGTGGAGATGGAGGCGAAGAAGGCGGCGGGCTACTTCACCAAGGGTCCCGTCGCGGACGCGGCCACGCTGGCGCAGGTGAAGGGACGGGGGCTCGATGTCTGACAACTCGCTGGCGAGGGCGGACGTCTCTCCGGCCGTGGCGTGGCTGCGCACGCCGGCCGCCATCCGCGAGCGGTGCCACCAGTTGCTCGACTTGGGGCTCGCCGGCCGGCTGGCGCACTTCCGCGTGGAGCCCGCGCGGCTGCCGGCGGTGGTGGACCGGGTGCTGGAGGTGACGCGGGAGCTGTACCCGAACCTGGACATTCCCCTGCACAGCCGCTGGGGCCACTTCGACGCGGGCGGCGTGAAGCGCGTGGAGGAGCTGGATGAGCGGCTGAAGGACGCGTCGCCGCAGGAGCGGGCCCGGGCGAAGCTGGACCTGGTGGTGGTGAGCGTGCTGCTGGACGCGGGCAGCGGGCCGAAGTGGCGCTACCGCGAGCGCGGCGGCGGCACGTGGGCGCGCTCCGAGGGCCTGGCGGTGGCCAGCTTCCGCATGTTCATGGACGGCGTCTTCTCCTCGGACCCGGACCGGCCGCTGCGCGCGGACGCGGAGGCGCTGGGCCGGCTCACCCGCGAGTCGCTCGCGCAGGGGATGCAGGTATCGGAGTCCAACCCGCTGGACGGGCTGGAGGGACGGCTGCACCTGCTGCACGGGCTGGCGAAGGTGCTGCCCCGGCCGGGCGCGCTGTTCGACATCATCACCGCGCAGCGGCGCGGCGTGCGGGCCTCGGAGCTGCTGGGGCTGGTGCTGGAGGTGCTGGGCCCCATCTGGCCGGGCCGCGTCATGGTGGACGCGGTGAACCTGGGCGACGTGTGGCCGCACTCGGCGCTGGGCCCGGTGGAGAGCGTGGACGCGCTGGTGCCCTTCCACAAGCTGTCGCAGTGGCTGACGTACTCGCTGGTGGAGCCGCTGGCGGAGGCCGGCGTGGTGGTGTCGGAGCTGGACGGCCTCACCGGCCTGCCCGAGTACCGCAACGGGGGCCTCTTCGTGGACCTGGGGGTGCTGGTGCCCCGGGACACGAAAATCACCACGGTGGCGCTGCACCCGGGCGACGAGCCGATTGTGGAGTGGCGCGCGCTGACGGTGGCGCTGCTCGACAGGGTGGCGGCGCTGGTGCGCGGCCGGCTGGGGATGAACGCCGAGGAGCTGCCGCTGGCGAAGGTGCTCCAGGGCGGGACGTGGACGGCGGGACGGCGGGTGGCGGCGGAGCTGCGGCCTGGCGGTGTGCCGCCCATCCGCGTGGACAGTGACGGCACGGTGTTCTGAAGACGGGTTTACCGAGGGAGCACGCAATGCAATTCCCGAACTGCACGGTGGTGGACCATCCGCTGGTGAAGCACAAGCTGACGCTGATGCGGCGGGCGGAGACGAGCACTGCCTCCTTCCGCGCCCTGCTCCAGGAAATCTCGCTGCTGCTGGCCTACGAGGCCTTCCGGGACTTGAAGCTGCGCGATGAGGAAATCCAGACGCCGATGGCGACGATGATGGCGCCGGTGCTGGATGGGAAGAAGCTGGTGCTGGTGGCCATCATGCGCGCGGGGCAGGGCATCCTGGACGGGATGCTGCAGCTGGTGCCGTCCGCGCGCGTGGGGCACATCGGCCTGTACCGAGACCCGGAGACGCTGGCGGCGGTGGAGTACTACTACCGGGTGCCGGGCCAGCTGGCGGACCGCGACGTGGTGGTGTGCGACCCGATGCTGGCCACGGGCAACTCGGCGGTGGCGGCGCTCCAGCGGCTGAAGAAGAGCAAGCCCGGCTCGGTGCGCTTCGTGTGTCTGCTGGCGAGCCCGGAAGGGCTGATGAACCTGCGCGAGCACCACCCGGACGTGCACGTGTACACGGCCGCGGTGGACGAGAAGCTCGACGAGCACGGGTACATCATCCCGGGCCTCGGTGACGCGGGCGACCGGCTGTTCGGGACGAAGTAGCGCGGAGGCGGTGGCTCCCTCTCCTGGCAGCAAGCCCCTGGGCTCCGGAACGGAGTCGGGGCAGAATGCACGTTCCGCGAGGGCCGGCGCGCCAGGAGCAGGGAGTCTGTGAATGCGTCGGATGTGTCTTCAGGCCCGGGGTGTAGCGGCGTGGCTCGGGTTCGTGGGAGTGCTGGGGTTCTCGGGAGCGGCGTGGGCGAAGGAGCCGCTTGGCTGCTTCGTGCAGAACCCGCGCCTGAGTCCCGCTGACTCGTGCCTCACCGTCACCTCCAGTGAGAACCGCCAGGCCGTCTTGGTAGGGAACAACTGCGATGTGCCCGTGACGCTGACGGAGGTGCCGCTTCAGGATGACGCGTGCCGGCTGACGGGCTGCACTGCGCAGCTCGAGTCCGGGCAACAGGCCTTCTTCTCCTACAGCGAAGTCCAGCGGCTGAGCCAGGATGTCTCCATGCAGGACTCCTACCGCGTGAAGATTGGCGACGGTGAGGAGCAGACCCTGACCCTGTTCGCGGACATCCGGTGTTCGACCTTCCCGTCGGATGACGAGGGCTGTGCCGCGGCTCCCGGCGCGCTGGCCGCGCTGGGGGTGATGCTCCTGGCGGTGCCGGTGGTGCGCAGGCGGCGGCGCGGCTGAGACGTCGGCTCTTCAGGACGGCGGGCGGTTATCGAACGCGAGGCGCTTGTCGTTCCGTGGATGGGTGAACGCCAACGCCTTGTCAGAACGGCGGGCGGCTCTCGAATTCGAGGCGCTCGCCGGTGCGTGGATGGGCGAACGCCAACGCCTCGGCGTGGAGCATCAGCCGTGTGTCATCGCGGCCGTACAGCGTGTCACCGATGATGGGAGCGTCGAGGCCGAGCGGATGCGCAACGTGGGCTCGGAGTTGGTGAGTGAGTCGGGTCCGCGGCAGGAGCGTGACGCGGGTCCGGGCGTCGGCCCGCTGGGTGACGCGCCACTCCGTCACCGCGCGCTTGCCGTGGGCCGGGTCCACGAGGTGCCGGAGTTGCTCATCCACGTCCGAACGGAGCAGTAGCTCGATGACGCCGTGGTCTCCGGTCACCGCTCCGTCGAGCCAGGCCACGTGGCGCAGGTCCGCCTCACGGCGCGCCAGTTGCCGGCGCAGTGCCGCCAGTGTCTCCGCGTCCTTCGCCAGGAGCAGGATCCCGGAGGCTTCGGTGTCGAGCGCATGCACGACCGCGAGCTTCGACGCCTCCGGCGCCCGCTGCTGGAAGCGGACGAGCACCGAGTCCCGCTGCGGCGCATGGCGGCCGGGCGCGGAGGGCAGCCCGGCCGGCTTGTCCACCACGAGCAGCCACGCGTCCTCGAACACGAGCCGTGGCTCCTCCAGCGGCATGGGGCCCGTGCTCCCGGGCGGCGCCGGGTCCACGGCCAGCCCTTCCAGCATGTACGGCA
Source organism: Pyxidicoccus trucidator (assembly GCF_010894435.1). NCBI lineage: Bacteria > Pseudomonadati > Myxococcota > Myxococcia > Myxococcales > Myxococcaceae > Pyxidicoccus > Pyxidicoccus trucidator. Next base: position 195,745 of record NZ_JAAIXZ010000003.1, read on the forward strand.
ACACCTTCCCGCACTTGCCCTGACAGGCCGGGTAGTACCCACCCGTGAGTCGCTCGCCCTTCACTGGCAGCGCACCCCACCAGAACTCCGCGAGCGCTACGGGCCTCAGGCGATGCTGATACGCCCAGGCGAAGAGCTTGGGCGCGGCGCAGTCTCCCGCTCCGCCTGGAGGCGCCTCGGGCTCGAACAGGGCCGTGAGGGATTGGCGTTCCCCCCGCGCGTTCGGGAGGACGTAGCTGTCCGTGAGCCGCCGCCAGAGCTGGCGCGAGCGCTCCGCGCGCAGGTGCTCGACTTCCGCACGGCCCGCGTCGGGCTCCCTCGGGTCCGCGCGGCGCAATTCCAGCTCGCGCAGCTCCGCCTGCCCTTCAGGCCAGAACGTGTCGCGCGACACGGGGTCGAACAGCGGCGGCGCGAAGCCCTCGACGTGCCAGCTTCCACCGAGCATGCCGGAGAACGCGCACAGGTAGCCGAGGCGGCCGTCCCCCGCCGCGACGACCAGCACCCCGAACATCTTCCCGCCACCGGGTGCGTCGAGGACTCCCACGTCGAAGCCTGTGAGGTCTCCCCTCAGTAGCCGCGCTTGCAGCGCCTCGGCGGCACGGCGCGCGAGTGGATGCGGAGGGCTCGGGTCGAACGGACTCGCGAGCCGTGCCGGCAGCTCGGACAGAGCGGGCCGGGGCTCGAAGTACGTCAGGCCTGCTGGCGGGGGCGCCTCGCTCACGATGCCTCCCTCTACCAGTCGCACCTTGGGCTCGGATACGGGTGGGAGCGGGCGGGTGCCGGACTGCCTGGCAGGCGCCTCGCTGGCGCACCGCGAATCCACCACCTCTCTCAGATTTCCGAGTACGACGTGGGCTTCTCTCCACTCCAAGTGCGCGAATTGTGGGGCCGCGTCCCCTGGTCCGCGCCTTGCTCCTCGGGTCGCGATGTCACTCTCCGAAGGAGCACCGATGCGTTGGAAGCTGATGCTGGGATGTTGCCTCGCGGTGATGGGCTTCGCGGCCTGTGGCTCGGAGGACTCGGATGAGAACCAGTGGAGGAAGGGGCGGCTGACCCTGAGGGAGGGGAAGTCGTTCGACCAGGCGCAGGCGTGTGGCGTGGACCTGCCCCAGTGCCCGCAGGGCCTCGGCTGCATCGCCTTCACGCTGGATGGCGTGTCCCAGGCACGCTGCGTGAACGAGTCCACCGTCTGTTCGGACCTGCTCTCCTGCACCGGCGGCACCGAGTGCGTCGTCCTCGACTCGTATCCCGGCCAGGTGACGTGCTCCGGTCGGTGCACCTCGGACTGTGACTCGTCCGTGTCCGTGTCCAACCCCTAGCTCCCGGACGGGAGCAACCCGAGGTGCAGTCCCCATGAAGGGCAGCCACTGTTGATGTCTGCCATTCCATGGCAGTCTGCGCGCCGCATGGTGAACCCTGTCGGAGTCGTGGTGCAGCGCGGGATGCGCGTCCTGCTGTTGTGTGTGCTGGCCCTGGTGTCCGCCGCCTGTGGCGATGACAAGTGCGACGGTGGCGGGATGCCCGCCTTCGGATGCCCCTTCTTCGCGGAGGACGGGACGGTGCTTCCGGAGCGGATGGAGCACGTCCGGCGCGTCGCCACTCCGGTGGAGGTGAACGGGGACTTCTCCGAGGCCGAGCTGGTCCGTCCGACAGCGCCGGTGATGAGTGCCGTCTTCCTCTCCTTTCCCGTCGAGCAGGACCAGCGCTACCGCTTCAGCTGCCAGGGCATCACGCTCGCGGGCTGCGCCGTCCACATCCTGGATGGGGCCGGGCGGGTCATCGCCTCACCACCGCGCTTCGGCTCCGGGGGCCCGGAGGGCCGCCTCGCTTTCAGGGCCACCGAGGAGGGAACCTGGTACGCGATGGTCACGTTGTCCTCCACCTTCCTTTCGGACTCCGGCACGTTCCGCTACCGGCTCCAGGGGTTTGGCCTGGATGCGCACGGTGACAGCCCCGAGGAGGCGAGCCTGCTCAGCCCTTCGCCCGAGCCGTTTCCGGGCGGCCTGCAGGGGCCGGGCGACCAGGACGTCTTCGCGTTCGCCGCCACGGCGGGGAATGTCTACGCCCTGACCTGCGAGGGACCGGGTGACTCCATCCCCTGGCGCCTGTCCCTGGCGGGAGGCGAGCTGCACGCGTTCCCCGCGCAGGGGCAGGCCCGCCTGGCCTTCGAGGCGGAGACGTCGGGCACGATGTTCGTCTCCATCTCGTATGACGAGGCGTTTCTTTCACCCGAGGAGGAGGAGCCCGAGTACCCGGCGCCCGGCTATACCTGCCGCTTCGAGGCGCTGGGGCCGGATGACCACGGCGACGCGAATGACCGGGCCACGGCGCTGGACCTGCCCGTGAGCGAGCTGGCCGGCAACCTCGAGGCGCAGGGAGACCGGGACGTCTTCTCGCTCCAGCTCGTGGCCTCGCACTACTACCAGGTGAGCTGCGTTCCGGTGGGCTCGGGGCGCTGCGAGGTCCTGCTCGCGGCGGAGGCAGGTGCGCAGCCGTGGCAGGCCTTCGGCGGCTCCTCGTGGAAGCCCCGCTCCACCGGCACCCACTTCCTGCGGGTCTCCGGAGACGGCGCGTACCGCCTGTCGGTGGAGGACCGGGGACTGGATGCCCACGGCGAAACGAAGGAGGAGGCCACCCTGCTCACCGTCTCGGAGACGCCGGGCCAGGGCAGCTTCCAGGTGCGCGACGACGTGGACGCCTTCGCCTTCGACGCGCAGCCAGACGGCATCTACGAGCTGACCTGTGAGTGGGCCGCCACGGGGCCGCAGGACGTGCTCCGGATGGAGTGGAGCGGGGGAGATGCGACGGGCGGAGGGTTCTCGAGCGCTTCGCGGAGCTTCCTGGCCGTGGAGCCTCGGGTCGCGACCCGAATCACGGTCCTGCTCTCCGGCCCGAGCGCGAGCACGCCGCGGCCCTACACCTGCGTCCTGCGGACGCGGCAGGATGACCATGGAGACAGCCTCGCGGACGCGGCCGCGCTGTCCTTCCCCGCCTCGTTCACCACCCGCACCGACCTCCCGCTGGACACGGACTTCCTCCGGTTCGCCGTGGAGGCGGACCATGTCTATCGCTTCACGTGCGCAGACGCGGCCGCCCCCTGCGCGTTCCGCCTGTTCAATGAGAACTCGTGGCCCATGCACTCCAGCCAGGCTCCGGACAGGATGTTCATCGAGCACGCTCCGGCGCAGGCGGGCGTCGTCTACCTGGAGGTGCGCGGGCCCCTGGGCGTCGTGCTCTCCGTGACGGCCACGGACCTGGGGCCGGATGACCATGGGGATGACCGGGCCACGGCCACTCCCATCTCCATTGGCGTGCCCGTCCGCGTGTATGTGCCCTTCGAGGACCCGGATGTGCTCCGGTTCGAAGCGGCCCCCCTGCGGTACTACCGCGTCCGGTGCGTGCGGCCGGACGGGACGCTCTCGCGCTTCTGCTCCGTGTCCTCCCCCTCGGACCCGTTCTTCACCGGCACCCGGACGGAGCAGGGGGTCCTGGTGAAGATGCCGGAGGCAGGCCCGCTCTTCATCACCATCCATGGCCGCAACGAGCCGGGCGAGCACACCGTCACCGTCGAGGACCTGGGCCCGGATGACCATGGCGACCGCGCCACCGAGGCCACGCCGCTGACGCTCGGCGTCCCCATGGAGGGAGCCCTGGAGATGACCGGGGACAAGGACGTGGTCTCCGTGGAGCTCGCCGCCAACGAGCCGCGGCAGGCGCTCTTCCCCGCGGGCGTGTTCGTCCTGGTGATGGGGCCTGGTGAGCACACGCGCTCGCTCGACGCGGAGGGGCGCTTCACGACCTGGACGGCCGGGCGCTACACCCTCCACGTGACGGCCAACTCCGCCAACGGGTACCCCATGCACTACCAACTGGAGCTTCGCTAGCTCCCGGACGGGAGCCCTCCCGAATGGTTTCCCCATGGAGGGCAGTCTTTGTTGAAGCCTGCCATTCCATGACAGGCTTCGCACCTCATGGCAGACCTTTTCGGAATCCTGGGGCAGCGCGGCGCTCGCGGCCTCGTCCTTTGCATGATGGCCCTGCTGTCCGTCGCCTGCGGCGACGACTACACGTGCGAGGGCCGTGAGGGCACCGTCCCCGAGTGCCCCTTCTTCGCGGAGGACGGGACCCTCACCCCGAAGCAACTGGAGTTCATCCAGCGCGTCGCCACCCCGGTGACGGTGAACGGGGGCTTCTCCGAGGCCGAGCTCGTCGAGCCCAGGGAGCCGGCGGTGAATGCCGCCTTCTTCTCCTTCCCCGTCGAGCAGGGCCACCGCTACCGCTTCGCCTGCCTGGGCCGCACGCTCGAAAGCTGCACCGTGCGAATCCTGAACGGGGAGGGGCGGCGCGTCGGGCTTCCCATCAACGGCGCGACGGGCAAGGAGCTCGGCGTCGCCTTCAAGGTCCGCGAGCGTGGCACGTACTACGCGATGGTGGTGCCGCTGTTGCCCCAGCCTGGCGCGCGGTTCGGCACGTTCCGCTACCGGCTCCAGGGCTTCGGCGTGGACGAGCACGGCGACCGGCCCGAGGAGGCCAGCGGCCTGGGCCCCTCGTCCGAGCCGTTCTCCGGGACGCTGCAGGGGCCGGGTGACCATGACGTCTTCTCGTTCTCCGCCGTCGAGGGGGGCATCTACGGCTTCACCTGTGAGGGACCTGGAGATCGCCTCGCCTGGCGCCTGTCCACGTCCGCGAGCACGCTGAACAACACCGCGAGCCCCTTGGAGGGGCAGGCCCGCCTGGTCTTCAAGGCCGAGGCCACGGGCACGAGGCTCCTCTCCATCGAGTACGCGCACCCGGACTTCGCGCCACCGGGGGAGACGCCCGAGGACCTCACGCCCGGCTACACGTGCCGCTTCGAGTGGCTGGGCTCGGACGACCATGGCGACACGAATGCCCGGGCGACGGTGCTGGGCCTGCCCGTGAGCAGCGCGGCCGGCGCCCTCGAGTCCCCGGGGGACTCGGACGTCTTCTCGCTCACGCTCGAGGCCGCGCACTACTACCGCGTGCGCTGTGTCACGGTGGGCTCGGGAAGCTGCAACGTCCTGTTCCTGCCGGAGGCGGGGACGCCGCCGCAGCAGTCCTCGGTCGCGGACCTGTGGAGGACGCGCTCCGCCGGCACCCACTTCGTTCGGTTGTGGGGATGGGGGGCGTACCTCCTGACGGTGGAGGGCCTGGGGCCGGACGCGCACGGCAACACGGCGGAGGACGCCACCGTGCTCACCGTCTCGGAGACGCCCGTCCAGGGGGCCATCGAGCTTCGCGAGGACGTTGACGTCTTCGTCTTCGACGCGCAGCCCGGGGCCGTCTACGAGCTGACGTGTGAGTGGGTCGCCACGAGCCTGGACGACCAGCTCCGGCTGTCGTGGAGGGACGACCCGGGCAGGAGCGCGGGCCTGACGGGCAGCTTCGCCCCGGCCCCTTCACGCTCCGTCCTGACCTTCGAGCCGCTGAGCCCCACGCGCTACACGGTGTGGGTGTCCAGTGAGCGCCTGCGCGCGCCGATACCCTACACCTGCGTCCTGCGGAGCCTGCGGGACGACCATTGAGACAGGCCCGTTGACGCCACCGCCAGGGTCTTCCCGGCGACGTTCACCAGCAATAGCGAAACCCCACTGGACCGGGACGTCCTCCGCTTCTCCCTGGAGGCGGGGCGCCGGTGACGGGGGGGTACTCGCTAGCGCGGCCCGCGCGGAAGGCGTAGGCCCGGGGTCATCCACACCCGGGACCCCTCGTGACGGAGGGGCTTCCTTCCGAGTCGGGTGGCTGGACTAATGTCACGCAGGTGACTCTTCCCGCGCTGCTGCTCCTGCCCGTGCTGTGCGCCGCCACGCCCACCCGCGTGGAGCTCGTGTTCGGCGGGGACGTGATTCCGCACGGCGAGGTGAAGCGGGTGGCCACGCTGCACGCGCGCTCGGGCGCGAAGCCGGCGGAGGGTGGCGCGGCGCCCTCGCTCAACCACGACGGGTGGGACCACGTCTTTGGGCCCGTCACCGACGTGCTGCGCACCGCGGACGTGGGCGTCGTCAATCTGGAGACGCCCGTCACCGACAACAAGAAGGCCGTCACGCGTGAGCTGCTCTTCAACGCTCCGTCGGCCATGGCGCAGGCGCTCGCCTCCGCCGGGGTGAAGGTGGTGTCCACCGCCAACAACCACGCGAGGGACCAGCACCCCACGGGCCTGCTGGAGACGCTGCGCCACCTGGACGCGGCCGGCATCCGCCACGCGGGCACCGGGCCGTCGAAGTCCGCCGCGTGGGAGCCCGTCTTCATGGACGTGCGCGGGGTGCGGCTGGGCTTCCTGTCCTTCACGCGCTGGCTCAACGGCTTCAGCAACCCGAAGGACGAGGTGGGGGCCCACGTCGCCTTCGTGCCCTACCCGGAGCACCGGCACCTGCGGGGCCTCAAGCCCGACGAGGCCGAGGCCGCCGTGCGCGCCGCGGCGGCGAAGTGCGACGCGCTCATCGTCCTGGTGCACTGGGGCCTGGAGTACAAGGACGCGCCGCACCCGGATGACCGCAAGCTGGGCCGCGCGCTGCTGGAGGCGGGCGCGAAGGCCGTCATCGGCCACCACCCGCATGTGCTCCAGCCGCTGGAGGCGTACCCCACGGCGGACGGGCGGCGCGGGCTCATCGCGTACTCGCTGGGCAACCTGGTGGCGAACCAGGACCGCTTCTACCGCCACGTGCCCGGCGGCAAGGGCTCGGCCGGGGACAAGCGCGACTCCATGCTGCTCCGTGTCTCGCTGGTGCGGCCCGAGCCGGGCGCGCCCGTGACGCTGGAGGACGTGGCCGTGCTGCCCGTCTGGATTGAGAACAACGCCGTGGGCCGCGCGCGCAAGGAAGCGCGCAACATCCAGCCGGTGCTCATCGACCGGGAGCTGGAGGCGGTGGCGGAGCGGCTCGCCGCGCTGGCGGCCCGGCCCGCGCCGCTGGACAAGGCGGCTCGCGCGGAGAAGGCGCAACTGGAGCGCAGGCAGGCCAGCTCCCAGCACCGGCGTGAGCGCATCCTCCGCATGCTGCCCATGGGCTTCGCCGTGGCCTCGCCCGCGTTGCGCCAGCGCGAGGCGAGCGTCCTGCCCCAGGCGTCCGGAGCCGGCGGCCGGGTGGCCTCGCAGTCCGCGCCCTGAGGACCTTCGGGCCTCCGCGCTTCCGAGCTGGGGCTCGGGGTTTCGGCGACGGGTGCACGCTCCGACGCGGCACGGCTTGAACTCGGGGTGCGTGCTGTCACTAAGTGGCGGGTTCCACCTTGAAGGGAGCCCCCGTGTCCCATCTCCGCCTCTGGAGACGCTGTTCCGCTGTCGCCCTGTCGCTGGCCCTGGCGTGTACCCCCGCGCAGGAGGAGCCCGCCGAGGCGGCTCGGCTCGAGCCGACGTCCGCCACCGCGCAGGAGCTGGGGGTGGGAGGCTTCGCCGAGCTGCACCACCACATGTTCGCGGAGGAGGCCTTCGGCGGCGGCTGGTTCCACGGCACCGTCACGGACGCGCTCTCGCGGTGTGACGGCGGGTGGCCGGAGAGCGACCACGCGCGCGTCCGCATGGACTTGAGCGGGCTGCTCAACCTGTGCCCCAACTCCGGCGGCGTGGACCTGAGCGGAGTGCCCATTCTCGCGGGCCTGTTCGGCATCGGCGGCGCGGTGGGCTCGGAGTTCCTCGGGAAGATTGAGGGCACGCAGGGCGACACCGGCCTGCATGACGGCCGGCGCAACCCCAATACGCAGTGGCCCCGCTGGGACACGATTGCGCACCAGCAGTCGTGGGAGGGCTGGCTGCGGCAGGCGCACCAGGGCGGCATGTCGCTGGTGGTGGTGTCGGCGGTGAGCAACAAGTTCCTCTGCGAGGCGCTGCCGCCGCAGAACCGCACGCGCCCGTGTGACGAGATGGTGGACGTGGAGGTGCAGCTCCAGAAGGCGCGCGACTTCGCCACCACCCGCGACTGGGTGGACCTGGCGCTGACGCCCGCGGACGCCCGGCGCATCATCTCCGAGGGCAAGCTGGCGATGGTGCTGTCGATTGAGTCGAGCCGCCTGTTCGGCGTCGCCGACTGGCAGGCCGAGCTGAACCGCTTCCACGCGCTGGGCGTGCGCACGCTGCAGCCGGTGCACCAGCTGGACAACCGCTTCGGTGGCGCGGCGCCGCACAACGCCATCTTCCAGGCGGCGCAGTTCCTGGAGAACTGTCACATCGACTCGGACTGCGGGCTCACCGTGGGCGGGCTCACCCTGGGCTTCGACGTGGACTCGCAGTGCCGCAACGTGCGCGGCCTCACCGCCGAGGGCCAGCAGCTCATCCAGGCGATGATGAACAAGGGGATGCTCATCGACCTGGCGCACCTGTCCGAGAAGGGCATCCGCGACGCGTACGCGGTGGCCGAGCGGAACCAGTACTACCCGCTCTATGTGAGCCACGGCCACTTCCGCGAGGTGATGAACGGCAAGCTGGCGGACGACGAGAAGACGACGCCCGCGTGGGTGGCGCAGCTGCTGCGGCGCACGGGCGGCATGTTCGGCCTGCGCACGGCGCATGACGAGACGCGCACGTATACGAAGTCCGGCATCGCCAACAACTGCCAGGGCTCCAGCCGCTCCCTCGCGCAGGCGTACGAGTACGGCCGGCAGGGGCTCAAGTTGCCGATGGCGTTCGGCGCGGATTTCAATGGCTTCATCCAGCAGACGCGGCCGCGCTTCGGGCCGAACGGCGCGTGCTCGGCGGGCTTCCAGGCGGAGGCGGATGCGCAGGCGCGCGAGCAGGAGCTGCAAGGCCCGGGGCGGCTGGGCACGGCGTTCGACGAGCAGGGGCTGGCGCACGTGGGCCTGCTGCCGGATTTGCTGCGGGACATGCGCAACCTGGGGGCGAACACCGCGCCGCTGGAGAGCTCGGCGGAGACGTTCATCCGGATGTGGGAGCGGGCCGCGGGTCCGCGCGGCGGCATGGTGGACGCGGCGCTGGACATCGACACCAGCGGCGTGGCGCCGTGGGTGAAGCCGGAGGACCGGGAGAATGCGTACCCCACGGTGTGCGGCGCGCACTACGCGCCGGACAGCAAGGTGCTGAACCAGGGCTGCCGCTTCGACGCCGAGTGCATCAGCGACCAGTGCACCTCCGTGCTGTGCAACACGTTCGACGGGCGCTGCGTGTGCAACGACGACGGGGACTGCGGCCAGGCGGCGTACTGCCAGGACGAGATTCCGGGCAACCCGGGGGACAACGACTGCGTGGCGAAGAAGGCGGACCACGTGTCGTGCAGCCGGGATGGGCAGTGCCAGTCCGGTGAGTGCGGCGGCTGCGCGGACGCGGTGGGCTGGTGCTTCACGCCGAGGTCCAAGGCGTATGGGCAGACGTGCAAGTCCGACAACGAGTGCACCACGGACCGGTGCAGCGCGGACTGCTACGTGAATCCCACGGGGAGCTGCCTGTGCGACAGCGACTCGCACTGCGGCGGCGGGCAGTACTGCGGCTGGGGCTTCAACTCGGGCAAGTGCCAGAACAAGAAGGGCCGCGGGGCGGCGTGCTCGGCGGACCGCGAGTGCCAGTCCGGGACGTGCCGGTGGTCGTTCACCTGTAAGTGACGTGGCTCCGGGGTGCGGACCCCGGGACTGTAATTTTGGCCACTGACTCCGGGATTTCCCGGCAGCCCGGGTGGAGGGACGCCTGCTCCTTTCACCCGGGCTGTGAGATGTCGGCAGGACGGCAAACAGGGGCGCTTGGGGGAGGGCTGACAAGCAGGCTTCGGACGGGGTGCTGCGGTAGAGTCCGCCCCATGCGTCACGTCGCCATTTCTGCCCTGTGCGTGCTGTTCCTGGCCTGTAACAAAAAAGAAGAGCAGGCCGGGGTCCAGGTCCTGGTCAACTACACAGCCAGCTTCAAGAAGGGCTGCTTCGTCGTGCAGGTCTTGGATGCGGCGAACCAGGAACTGGACAGGCACGAGCTCACCGAGCTGGAGAACAAGGAGTCTCCGCTGAAGTTCGCGGTTCTCCGCAGGGAGGGCTGGCCGGAGAAGGTCCAGTTCATCGTGACCGCGCGTGAGCAGAAATGCGATGGCGCGCAGGTCGACAATGGCACGGAGGAGCTGGACCTGAGCGGGACGGGGGTTCAGACCCAGAAGACGCTGACGCTGGTGACGCCCGATGCGGACGGCGACGGCTTCGTGCCTACCGCGAACGGCGGCACGGACTGCAACGACGGGAGCAACGCCGCCAGGCCCGACCGGACGGATGAGGCCTGCGATGGCCTGGACAACAACTGCAACGGGCAGCTGGATGAGGGGCTGTCGCCCCGGACGGAGTTCTTCGTCGACGGGGACAAAGACGGCGTGGGCGCGGGGGCTCCGGTCCTGGCGTGTGCGGCGCCTCCGACGCTCGTGGCCACCGGTGGCGATTGCGACGATACGAATCCCGACCGGGCGCCCAACAAGCAGGAGCAGTGCAACGAAGTCGACGACGACTGCGACGGGGCGACGGACGAGGGCTTCAACAAGGAGTGGTACGGCGATGGGGACAGCGACACTTTCGGAGCGCAGAGCAAGCTCAGGCTGAGCTGCGCTGACCAGGTCGCCGGGCACGTGCGCGTGATTGGCAACAACTTCGACTGTGACGACGGGGATGCGGAGGTCAAGCCTGGCGCGGTGGAGAAGTGCAACAACCGGGATGACAACTGCGTCGGCGGTGCGGATGAGACCTTCCTGACGGGTGCCCAGCCGAAGGGTGGCAGCTGCCTCAACGATACTTGTGGTGGGATCTACGTCTGCGACACGTCGAATGACACCCAGACGGCCTGTAATGCGCAGCCGCCGACGCTGTACTACCCGGACGTGGACGACGACGAGCAGGGGGCTTCGGACGGTGTGGCGCAGAAGGTCTGCGCCAATGACCCCATTCCCACCGACAAGGTGGCGAATGCCCTGGATTGCGATGACGCGGACAACGGCACGAAGTCGATGGGGATGGAGGTCTGCGACGCCATCGACAACAACTGCAATGGACAGTTGGACGAAGGCTTGACCTGTGGCGGAGTCCTGGGCCGCCTTGGGCGGGTCTACGACAGTGCTACCGGCGGCGACGGCCATGACTGGAGGACGGTGGCGGTGCACCCCACTGCCGGGTATCCGCTGTGGGTCGCGGGCCTGGGCGGCAAGCTGGTCAGGAAGGCGGCGGCTGCGACGGCCTTCGAAAACCATAGCTTTGGTGAGACGCCGCCCACCAGCACCCACTGCGGCGATTGGGATTGGTATGCAGCCTGGGTGAGGCCGTCCGACGGCCACGTGTTCCTGGGGGGCGAAGGTGGCCGTGTGGCCGAGCACACGGGGACTGCCTGCATCAACTCGGAGGACGCTCCTGGCGGGGGCAATGTGACGAGCATGGTGGGCTTCGAGGTGAATGGAGTGACCACGCTCTATCTCGCCAATACCGATGCGCGTCTATCCACCTGGGTGCCCGGGAGCCCCCCCGTTCAACAACGGGATGCCGGTGGTGCCTATTACGCCATCCATGCCGTGGACCCGAACCTTCTCCTCGTCGCAGGCACGGTCGGAGGGGGGGCTGGGACTCAATCCATTGTCGAGTATGCCAATGGTGTCCTGGGCACAGATGTCGCGCATACGCTTGGCAGCACGGTGTCAGGCGGTGTGAATGCATTGTGGATGGGGTCTTCCAATCTTGCCTATGCGGTGGGAGATGGAGGCGCCCTCTGGAGGTGGAACGGGACGCAGGGCTGGAACCTCCAGCCTGCGGCACCTGGGACAGCGGTGAGCTTCTCTAGCGTGGTGACGCCGCCGGGCCTCGACGTCATCTACGTCGTCGACAAGGGCAGCCCCGGCAGACTCCGTCGAAAGACTCAGTTCGGCTGGGCCCGCGCTCCGGTGATTACGCCGGCTGACCAGGCGGACCCGCCCAATGTGGACAAGCCGCTGTACGACATCGCGATGACGTCGGTGGGCGAGTTCTGGATGGTGGGCGACGACGGGCGCGTCTACCACTACCCTCAGTAGCCTCTTCCGTTGCTCCGCTCCCGAGCCGTGGTGGACGGGAGCGGTGGTGGAGAGTGGCAGGCAGCAGGCTTCCAGCCCTGTCTCCGCCGGGGCATGGGCTCCTCACCCGGACTCGACCTGGAGCGTGCAGCCGTTTCTTCCCGGTCTGGAGGAATGCCTTAGAATCCAGGCATGTCCAAGGCCTGTCTGTGGGGGAAATGCCTGACGCTCGCCGTGTGCCTGTGGTTCGTTCCACTGAGCGCGGCACGAGCCGAAGGTGGGTTCGAACGTCACATCTCCGAGGCCGTGCGCCTCTACGAGGACCTTGAGTACGAGCTGGCGCTCGAAGAACTCGAACGCGCCAGCAAGGTGCCACACGGCGTGGAAGAGGAGGTCACCTGCTCTCTCTACCAGGGCATCATCAGCGCCGACCTGGGTAGAGCCGAGGCGGCCCGCGCAGCGTTCTGGTCCGCGCTCGTGCTCAAGCCTGACGCGAAGCTGCCCCTCCGCGTCTCTCCCAAGGTGGCGCGCGAGTTCGAGTCCCAGCGCACGAAGGTCCAGGCGGAGCTGGCCCGGAAGCGGAAGGACTCGCCGAGGCTCGCGGAGTCGCGGCCCGTGGATCCGGGACCGGAGGCCGGGACTGCTGTGGAGCCCACGCCGGTCCAGCCGTTGACGCCGGAGCCTCGGGAGGTGGCGCGGCCGGAGCTGGTGCCGTCCCACCCCGAGGAGCTTGCGACGCAGACGGAGGCTCGGGCGTCGTGGACGCGCCGGGTGCCCGTGGTGAGCATGGTGCTGCTGGGGGCCGGAGTTGCCGCCGGAGGCGCGGGGACTGTGTTCGGGCTGTCGTCCCGGAGCCAGTTGGAGTCCGCGCGAGGGGCGCAGTTCTACGATGACCTGGAGGTGCATCACGGTCAGGCGCAGCGCAGCGCGAAGACGGCCAACGTCCTCTTCGGCACGGCGGGCGCGGCGGTGGCCGGAGCGGTGGTGACGTGGCTCCTGATGGGTGAGTCGGGAACGGCCACGGCAGAGGGAGGTGCGCGATGAAGCGCCTGGGTTCGTGGAGCGTGGTGCTGGGACTGGGGCTTGCCGCGTGCACCGTGCCGAGCCTGGAGGAACTCGAACAGGAGCAGCCGCGCGCCTGCAACGCGCAGCACGCGTGCGGTGAGGGGCAGACGTGTATCAGTGGCTTCTGTGAGGAGTTCGTCTGCGATGCAGGCGCTCCGACGTTGGGCTACGTGGACGCAGACCAGGACGGACACGCGGCGCCGGATGCCGTGGCGAGGCCCTTCTGCGGAACGGTGCCGACCGGCTACGCCACCGTGAAGGACGACTGTGATGATTCGGTGGCCTCGGTTTATCCGGGCAGCCCCGAGCTCTGCGATGGCCTGGACAACGACTGCAAGGACGGCATCGACAATGGGCTGCCCCGGTCGGAGTTCTATCGTGACGGAGACGGTGACGGTGTGGGGGCGGGCCCAACCGTCCTGGCTTGCACGGCGCCCTCGGGGCATGTGGCCCGTCAGGGCGACTGCGACGACGGGAATGCCAACGCCTCACCGGACAAGACGGAGGCGTGCAACGACGTCGACGACAACTGCAACAGTCAGACGGACGAGGGCTTCAACAAGGAATGGTACGGAGACGAGGACGGCGACACTTTCGGAGCGCAGAGCAAGCTCAGGCTGAGCTGCGCTGACCAGATCGCCGGGCACGTGCGCGTGACTGGCAACAACTTCGACTGTGACGACGGGAATGCGGAGGTCAAGCCTGGCGCGGTGGAGAAGTGCAACAACCGGGATGACAACTGCGTCGGCGGTGCGGATGAAACCTTCCTGACGGGTGCCCAGCCGAAGGGTGGCAGCTGCCTTACCGACACTTGCGGTGGGATCTACGTCTGCGACACGTCGAATGACACCCAGACGGCCTGCAATGCGCAGCCGCCGACGCTGTACTACCCGGACGTGGACGACGACGAGCAGGGGGCTTCGGACGGTGTGGCGCAGAAGGTCTGCGCTGGTGATGCCATCCCCACCGACAAGGTGGCGAACGCCCTGGATTGCGATGACGCGGACAACGGCACGAAGTCGATGGGGACGGAGGTCTGTGACGCCATCGACAACAACTGCAATGGACTGCTGGACGACGGCTTGACGACCTGTGGTGGCTTCGGTCGCCTTGGGCGGGTCTACAACAGTGCTACCGGCGGCGACGGCCATGACTGGAGGACGGTGGCGGTGGACCCCACCGACGGGTATCCGGTGTGGATCGCGGGCTTGGGCGGCAAGTTGGCCAGGAAGGCGACGGCTGCCGCTGCATTCGAAAGCCATAGCTTTGGTGAGGTGCCGGCCAACCCGACTCACTGCGGTGACTGGGATTGGTATGCGGCCTGGGTAAGGCCGTCGGACGGCCACGTGTTCCTGGCAGGCGAAGGTGGCCGTGTGGCCGAGCACACGGGGACTGCCTGCATCAACTCGGAGGACGCTCCTGGCTCGGGCAATGTGACAGGCATGGTGGGCTTCGAGGTGGGCGGGGTGACCACGCTCTACCTCGTCAGTACCGATGCGCGTCTATTCACCTGGGTGCCCGGGAGCCCCCCCGTCGAACGACGGGATACTATTGGTGCCTATAACGCCATTCATGCCGTGGACCCGAACCTTCTTCTCGTTGCAGGCAAGGCCGGAGGGGGAGCTGGGACTCAATTCATCGCCGAGTATGCCAATGGAGCCCCTTCGACGGAGGTGGCGCATACGCTCAGTCCCACAACCGCAGGCGGTGTGAATGCACTGTGGATGGGGTCTTCCAGTCTGGCCTATGCGGCGGGAGATGGGAGCGCCCTCTGGAGGTGGAACGGAGCGCAGGCCTGGAGTCGCCTGCCCGTGCCACCTGGGCCCGCGACAGACTTCAGCAGCGTGGTGACGCCGCCGGGCCTCGACGTCGTGTATGTCGTCGACAAGGGCAGCCCCGGCAAGCTCCGTCGAAGGACGACGGCTGGCTGGGCCCGCGCTCCGATGATTACGCCGATTGATTCAGGCGATCCGTCCGAGGTGGACGTGCCGCTGTATGACATCGCGATGACCTCGGTGAGCGACTTCTGGATGGTGGGCGACAACGGCCGCGTCTACCACTACCCGCAGTAGCCCTCAGCCTCCGCTTCGCTCCCCGGGCTCTCGTGGTCCGGGGGGCTCGCGGTCCACGGGGTCCTCCCCGGGCAGTTCGCGCAGTGGCACCAGTCTCCGCAGCAGCGGGCCGCCGTGCTTCAGCCTCGCAATCCGCTGCGCGGGGTAGATGCCCCGGTGCCCCGTGAGCAGGTACGCCACCGTGGACACAATCGCCACGTGGGGCAGCACGCTCGCTCCCAGCAGCTCCACCGCCATGATGGACAACGCCAGCGGCGTGTTCGCCGCCGCCGCGAACAGCGCCGCCATGCCCACCGCCGCGCCCAGGTCCACCGGCAACCCCAGCAACCTCGCTAGCACGTTCCCCAGCGCGGCACCGATGAAGAACAGCGGCGTCACCTCTCCACCGAGGAACCCCGCTCCCAGCGTCACCGCCGTGAAGACCAGCTTCCACGCGAAGGCCGACACCGGCAGCGCCGGGTCTTCGAACGCTCGCAGAATCCCCGGCACTCCGAGGCCCAGGTAGTCGCTCGTCCCCGACAGCTTCCACAGCCCCACCACCGCCACGCCCCCCAGTGCCATCCGCAGCGGCAGCCACGGCACCCTCTGCTCCGACACCTTCTTCAGCCGGTGCGTGAGCTCCACGAACACCACCGCCACCGCCGCCACCGCCACCGCGAACACCAGCCACTTCGCCAGCACCCACGCCGTCAGCGGCAACGCCCCCGGCACCGGATACACCGTGTGGCCGATTCCCAGCCCCCGCGTCACCAGGTCCCCCACCACCGCGGAGACCAGCGCCGGCAGCAGCGCCTCGTACCCCATCCGCCCCACCACGACGACTTCCAGCCCGAACACCGCCCCCGCCACCGGCGTGCCGAATACCGAGCCGAACCCTCCCGCGATTCCCGCCGCCAGCAATTCGCGCCGCGTCTCAGGCCCCACCCGGAACCGCCGTGCCAGCGCGTCCGCGAGGCTGCCGCCCATCTGCACCGCCGTGCCCTCGCGGCCCGCGCTGCCTCCGAACAGGTGCGTCAGCACCGTGCCCACCAACACCATCGGCGCCAGCCGCAGCGGCACCTGCGTGTCGCCCTCGTGCACCGCGTCGAGGACCAGGTTGTTGCCGCCGCGGATGGGGGCTCCCCACCGCCCGTACAGCGCCCCCAGCGCCAGCCCCGCCAGCGGCAGCGCGTACACCAGCGCCTCGTGGGACTCGCGGAAGCGCGTGGCCTCGTCCAGCAGGTACAGGAACACCGCCGACGCCACGCCGCACACCGCTCCCACCAGCCCTCCCAGGAGCAGCCACTGCGCCAACGCTCGGACTCCTTGGGATTGCTTCACGCCGCGCACTCCAGGGCTCCGTGAGACACCATGAAACACCGCGTCAAACATTGCGCCGCGTCAGAAATGCGACACCGCACTGCGGCAAGGCCTGGGCGTAATGTTGCCCAATATTTCTGACATGACGCGTTATTCCGGAATCGGAGTGATTTGCGAATCAACTGCGTGTACCTTGCCGCTCCCCCAACAACCCCCACGGGTAGAAAAAGGAGCGGGGCATGTCCTTCCGTCTCAGCGGGCAGTCCATCGTTGCCATGTGCGCGGCCTTCACGGTCGGCGGTAGCGCGATGGCCAGCACCATCAACCAGAACACGTCGTGGACCATCGACCGGTCCACCGCCACGACGAAGTATCGCGTGGTGGCCTACGGCGACTCCATCTATGCCGGCTACAACGGCGGCATTGGCAGCGTGGGTCGTCGCGCGGCGCCGGTGGTGCAGGGCGAGTACCTCGCTCAGAAGTGGAACACGGACATCGAGGTCATCCGCCGCACCAAGTCTGGCGCGAAGGCGGACGACATCTACAACAACAAGATTGTCTCCGAGCGCTCGTACATGCAGGCGGCCACCACGCGCGCGGTGATGTTCGAGATGTGCGGCAACGACTTCCTGCAGGCCCGCAGCGCCTTCACGGACCAGTCGGGCACGTGCAGCTACGCCGGCCTGGAGAGCGCGCTGGCCGCCTGCACGACGTACACCGAGCGGGCCATGCAGGCCATCAACCAGTACGCCACCACCGCGAAGGTGAAGATCGTCTCCAACATCTACTACCCGGGCTTTGCCGCGGACAACGTGCTGACCAACTGCACGGACTCGGCCACGGGGCAGAAGATCAACAAGCAGACCAAGTTCCTGCCGCTGCTGGCGCGCAGCAACTGGCGGACCTGCAACCTGGCGGCGCGCTACGGCTTCCAGTGCGCGGACTCGTTCGCGGAGATGATGGGCGCGGAGTACGACTCCAACGGCGACGGCCAGGTTGACTCGGACGCCCTGCGCTACCGCGCCGGTGAGACCGAGGACGCGTACGTCACCCGCATCAGCTCCACGCTGCGCGGCACGCTGCGCGACGCGAACACGCACTTCGTCAACGCGAGCACCAGCTACGACTACATCCAGTCGGACAACACGCACCCGACCTACCTGGGCAGCACCATCAGCGTGAGCATCTTCTCGGGCTCGGGCTCCGGCACGGGCGCGCCGCAGTTCACCGACGCCCAGATGCCGGGCGGCAAGAACCCCGACTGGAACAAGAACGGCCACGACAAGATGGGCTGGGAGTCCGCGAAGTTCAATCCCGCCACGCCGTGATGCCCGCACCCGCGCACCGCGGGTGAGCGCAACACCAGGGCCTCCGACCTCCACACGGGTCGGGGGCCTTGTTGTTTCCAGGGTCAGCTCAGGAGTCGCGCGGCGAGGAGCGCCAGCAGGCCCACGTAGTAGGTGAGCCGGCCGAGCCACTCGGCGCCGCGTCGCGCGCCTCGCGCCCGGGACGGCGTGAGCCACGCCGCCAGGAGCGACACCGCCTCCACCAGCACGCGGAAGAGGCAGGCGGCCAGCAGGAAGAAGGGGGCCACCTGGAGGAAGTCGCGACCGAAGGCGCGCAGGTACGCCGCGAGCCCGAAGTACTGGTACTCGCCGAAGGGGCTGCCGAAGGTGATGCGCTGGTTCAGCTGGAAGATGATGGCCGTGGGCAGCAGGGGGTACACGAGGTGCTTGCCCACCACGTGGTACCAGCGCCGGCGCCACAGCGCATGTCGCTCCTGGGCGTAGCGCACCAGCGCGTGGGAACCGGCCTCTCCCAGCGTCGCGTGCCGGCCGAGCGCCTCGAGCAACGGCGCCGCGTCCTCGGTCTCCAGGCCGTACGCGAAGGCGCGGCCCGACTTCATGCGCAGCGAGAGCCCGGGGCCCGGCAGCGGCAGCTTCCAGGGGCGCACGGACTCCATTGCGTCGTAGGGAAGCTCCATCCGCGCGCCGCTGCGCAGGGCGAGCACGAGCTGGGTGGCCTCCACCTCCGCCGTCGCGTGGGCGCTCCACCGCAGCACCGTGGCGAGGACCCACGGCAGGGCCACTCCGAGTCCCAGGCCGCGCAGCGGCAACGCGGACGGCAGGCCGGCCGTGAGGATGTCCATGACGAGCCAGCCGCTGAACAAGGGCAGGCAGCCCAGCGCCACGAGACGCGCCGCCAGTGCGAGTCCCCTCAGGGGCTGGGACCAGGCGTGCACCGTGAAGCGCTCGGGGTCGGGAGCGCTGGCGGCACTGGGATACTTCAGGGGCTCGGCGGGGAGGGGGGACGAAGAGCTCATGGGGGGCGAGCGAGAGGGGCGGGACCGGAGGGGGCCGGATTGCCTCGGCGGGGGTGGCTCCGTAGCATACGCAGCCCGGAGGTCCGCGGGCGAGCATGAGGCCGCAACACCCAGCTCCAGAACGACGCGTCGACAAGGACGGCGTCACGCATGTCGCGCCCGCCCGCTCCAGCAGCGGCGTGGGTCTGTGGCTCGTGGGCGGTGCGCTCGTCTTCACCGTCCTGTGCGTCGCGCTGAGCGTCTGGCTGCTCTCCTCGGACGTGGAGGTGGAGGCGCCGCCGCTCGTCGAGGCGCCCGCTCCTTCCGAGCCACCGATGGTGGCCCAGGCTCCGACGCCGAGGCCGCGTCCCGTCGCCCGGCCCGCGCAGCCGGTGGTGGCCCCCGGCGTGGAGGAGCCCGCGCCCCTTCCCGAGCCGGAGCAGCTGTATACCGGCCCCACGGGGACGCAGCTCTACCGGCCGGGGACCAAGCCGATGAAGCGCGGCATCGTCGTCCCTGAAGACTTCGAGCTGCCGCCCGGCTTCGTGCGCCACTACCAGTCCACCGACGACGGCGAGCGCGTGTCCGCCATCCTGATGTTCCATCCCGACTACGCGCCGACGGACGAGACGGGCGAGCCGATTCCGCTGCCGGAGAACCGCGTGGTGCCCGAGGAGATGGCGCCTCCGGGGCTGCCCATCCAGATGCTCCAGTTGCCCGCGGGCTCCGAGGCCGGGGCCGCACCGTGATGGATTTGGCAGTGGGTGCGGACTGCTCGCGGCTGGGAGCCGCACCGTGAGGGATTCGGGAGCGGGCTGCTCGCGGCGACTGGGAGCCGCACAGTGATGGACTCGGCAGTGAGCGCGGGCCGTTCTTGGCGGCTGGGAGCCGCGCCGTGAGGGATTCGGGCGTGGTTGCGGGCCGCTCTCGGCGGCTGGCCGTGGCGCTGCTCGGCATCGTGGCGACCACCGCGATGCTGGCGCTGTTCTCCGGACTGCGGATGCCGTGGACGCTGCTCGGGTGGGTGGCGCTGGTACCGTGGCTGGCGGGGGTGGACCGGGCCCGCTCGGCGCGTGAAGCGCTGGGGCTCGGGCTGGCGCTGGGGGCGATGTTCTCCGCGGCGGTGTTTGGCTGGTTCGCGGGCTCGGTGCAGGCGTACTCGCAGGCCCCGCTGTGGGTGTGCTGGCTCGCGCTGCTGTTGATGTCGCCCGTGGTGCAGCTCCAGTTCCCGCTCGCGGCGCTGGCACGTTACTTCGCTCGGCGGGTGGTGGGCGCGGTGCAGGACGGTGCAGCTGTCATCGGCTCGAGTGTCGGGGCGGGGAAGGGGGCTGGGACGCGGCTGGCGTGGCTGCCTCCCGTGGTGACGGCGCTCGTATACGTGGGCGTGGAGTGGTTCGCGCCGAAGCTCTTCGCGGACACGCTGGGCCTGGGGCTCGTCACCCAGGAGTGGTCGCGGCAGGGCGCGGATGTTGCGGGTGCTCCCGGGCTCACACTGGTGCTCCTGCTCGTCAACGAGTGCGTGCTCGCGGCGCTGCGCTCCCTGCGTCTTCCGGGTGCGCGGCGGCGCGTGGCGGCTCCCGTGGCCCTGGCCGTGGTGCTGGTGTTGTCGCTGACGGGGTATGGGGCGTTCCGGTACTCGCAGGTGACGGCGGCGACGCGCAGCGAGGCCGGGCTCGTGGTGGGCGCGGTGCAGGCCAACATCACCAACTACGAGAAGCTGAAGGCCGAGCGCGGCACGTACGAAGTGGTGCGGATGATTCTCGACACGCACTACGAGCTGTCGGATGGACTGCTGCGCGGCGGCCCGGTGGACCTGCTGGTGTGGCCGGAGACGGTGTACCCCACCACCTTCGGCACTCCCCGCAGCGAGGCGGGCGCGGAACTGGATGCCGAGATTGCCGGCTACGTCGCCCAGCGCGGCGTGCCGCTCGTCTTCGGCTCGTATGACCTGGAGGGCGAGCGCGAGTTCAACGCGGCCATGTTCCTGGGGCCCTCCGCTCGCGGTGACACGCTGGAGCGCACCGCGTACCGGAAGACGATGCTCTTCCCGCTGACGGAGTGGGTGCCAGACGCCATCGACTCGCCCACGCTGCGCGAGTGGCTGCCCTGGACAGGGCGGTGGAAGCGGGGCCCCGGTCCCAAGGCCGTGAGCTTCCGGCTGCGCGACGGGCGCTCGCTCTCCGTGGCGCCGCTCATCTGCTACGAGTCCATCTTCCCCTCGTTCGTCGCCGACGGCGTGCGGCAGGGCGCGGAGCTGCTGCTCACCCTGTCCAATGACTCGTGGTTCTCCGGCACGCCCGCGCCCCGGCTGCACCTGGCGCACGCGGCCTTCCGCAGCATCGAGACGCGCAGGCCCCAGGTGCGCGTGACGAACTCGGGCGTGTCCGCGCTCATCGACGCCACGGGCACGGTGGTGGCCGAGGTGGATGACAACCAGCGCTCGGGGCTCGTGATGCGCGTGCCCGTGACGGCGCCGCTGTCGTCGCTCGCGCTGGCCTGGGGGGACTGGCTCGGGCCGGTGGCGCTGGTGGCGGCCTTCGTGCTGCTCGTGGGTGCGTCGCTCCACGGACTCCGGGCAGTGCGTTAGCGGGTCAGCGCAAGGCTTCTCGACGCGCAGGTGACTGCTGGCGAGGGCTCCGTCTCGGATGACCTTGATTCTCAGGGGCGCGGCCATGACGCATCCCGGGTGATTGCCGGACACGGGTGACGCGTGTCTCCCGGCAGGCAGAGCGTGCCTCCAGGCTGCTCCTGTCAGGCGCTGGACCCTTCAGGGACTTGATACAGAGGAGGGGCGTCTCCACCTTCGCCCCAGTTGGCGGCGGAAGAGGTTGGGATGGTTCGGCGGGCGTGGGTGGCGTCTTTCGGTGTGGCGGTGTTCCTGGGCGCAGCCGGGTGTTCTTCCGAGACGGTGGAGAACACGGGCACGGAGGTGGTGCTCCCTCCTGACGAGGAGACTCCGCCCGACGTGGAGCCCCGGCCCGATGTAGAGCCCCCGCCAGAGGAGCCTGACGACGTCCAGGAGGAGCCGCCGCCCGTCACCGAGGAGGACTCCTGTCCGAAACCTGACCTGGGCCGGATGCCCACCGAAGACCTCTTCGACGAACGGCCCGCGCGCGCCGCCTGCGAGCTGTCACCGGATGGGTGTGATGCCTTTCGTCCCGCACATGCCCGGCGGGAGGTTCCCCGCCCGTGTCAGGTCCGGGACACCGCGTCCCCGGAGGAGGTGGCGTACGTGCTCGGGCACGACGCGTCCGGGCGTCTCACTTCCTTCGATGTGGCCTCCGAAAGGCACGGCAGGTACGACGGGTATACCTACGACGCCTGCCACCGGATTCTGCGGCGTGGGTGGGGCTTCCATGAGGCGTCGAGCTACGCCGTCGCGGATTGGAAGCGAGACCCGAAGGGCCGCCTCGTCGAGCGGGACTTCGTGACGAACTTCTTCAACTCCACCCTGATGCTGGAGCGCGATGAGCGGGACCTGCTGGTCGGCGCGGTGATGGTGCCGAGGTACGGGAAGCAGGACCTGGCGCGCCTGCCGCACCAGTACACCCTGGATGCCGAGGGCCGCATCACCGGCGGGACGGGGACGTCCTTCGACCTGGATGGGCACTGGACGAGCGACTATTCGTGGGAAGAGGAGCGCCGCTACGACGCGGCCGGGGAGCTGACCGAGGTGAAGCGCACCTCGGCCGGACAGCTGCTCTGGCTGAAGGAGCTCTCTCAGGGCCGGCTCGTCCGGTACGTCAGTCAGGGTGGGCTGCTCGAGGAGCGATGGACGTACGGCGTCCGGGGACTGCTGGTGCACTACGAGGTGGATGCCTCCGAGGCGAGCGGCGTGAAGGAGAAGCGCCGGGTGGTGTACTCCTACGGGCCCGACGACCGCCTGCTCGGCGCCGACATGACAACGTGGACGCCGAAGGATGGCGCCTGGACCGAGTCGCAGCGCTTCTCCGCGTACCGGTACGCGGAGGACGGGCGTCTCCTCTCCAGGGTGGACAGCGCCGGCCCCGGGCCCAGTGCTCCGGCGACCACGTACCAGTACGACTACGTTTGCGAGTGAGGCCTCACGAAGCCGTGACGCTCATGGCCTGATGCGACCCGGCATGCGAGCCCGTCGGCCCTGGTCGCCACCGTGAAGCTCATCGCCCGGTGCGACCGGCCCGCGAGCACGGGCTCATCGGGACGCCGTGAGGCGTGAGGCTCACAGCCGTCCGGCCTTGAGCTCGTCGACCATGTAGGCGCAGGCGCGGACGGTGATGGCCATCATCGTCAGCGTCGGGTTCTGCGGGCCCTGCGAGGGGAAGCAGGCGCCGTCCGTGACGAAGAGGTTGGGCACGTCCCAGCTCCGGTTGTGGGCGTTGAGCACGGACGTCTTCGGGTCCGTGCCCATGCGCGCGGTGCCCACCTCGTGGATGGCCATGCCCGGCGTGGAGAGCGTGTCGTTGACCTTCTCCACCGTGAAGCCGGCCTCCTTCATCATCTCCTGGCACGACGCCACCGCGTCCTCGGTCATCTTCAATTCGTTCGCCGAGTGCTTGCAGTCGATGTGCGCGGCGGGGATGCCCCAACGGTCCTTCACCGTGGGGCTCAGCGTCACGCGGTTCTCCGCGCGCGGCACCATCTCCCCGAAGGGAACGAAGTGGCAGCTGTCTCCGAAGGTGAAGACCTGCACGCCGTAGCCGCGCGCGAAGCCCTGCTCCCGCGTGGCCACGTTGCGGAACTGGGGGATGTACGCCCAGCTCTGCTCCTGCCGCTGCTGGTCGGCGGGCAGGTTCATCTTCGCCTCGATGCCCAGCAGGTACGTGTGGTCCATCAGGTTGCGGCCAAGCTGCCCCGAGGAGTTCGCCAGCCCGTCCGGAAAGGCGCTGCTCCGTGAGTTGAGCAGCAGGCGCGTGGACTCAATCGTGCCCGCCGCGAGCACGACGATGCGGCCATGGGCCTCGTATGACTTGCCCGTCTCCGCGTCGAGGTAGCTGACGCCAGTGACGCGGCCCGTCTTCGCGTCGTGGAGGACCTGGTTCACCACCGCGTGCGCGCGCAGCGTGAGGCGGCCCGTCTTCAGTGCGGCCGGAATCGTCACGGGGGCGGTGGAGGTGCGGCGGGCGACGACGCGGCGCTCGGGCCAGCGGCGCTCCACCTGCGACTTCAGCCGCTGCTCCGCGGACGTGAGGGGAATGGACTCGGCGAAGACGGAGTCGGGCAGCGTGTCCAGCCCGTCCGAGTTGCCGCGGATGCCCATCCACCGCTCCACCGTCTCGTAGTGCGGGGCGAGGTCCGCGAGTGACAGCGGCCAGTCCGGCCCGTGCCCGTCATGGCTGCCGGCTTTGAAGTTGAAGTCGGACAGCCGGTAGAACTGGCGGCCATGCGCCTTCACCGAGGTGCGTCCGCCCACCTGCCGCGCGCGAATCCAGGTGAAGGGTTGGCCCTCCGGCGTGGTGTAGGGGTTGTCCACGTCGTCCACGAAGGCGTGCGGGTGGAAGGGCCACGCGAAGGTGGTGGACTGCACGGACTGGCGGGCCTTGCGCTGCGCGTCCGTCTCCGTGCGGTAGCGGAGCAGCTTCTGGCGCAGCCGGTGCCAGAGCCAGAGCATCCGGTCGGCGCGCTCGGTGCGGCCCGCTTCGAGGACGAGGACTCGCAGCCCCGCCTCCGTGAGTTGCTTGGCGGCCCAGCCGCCGCACGCACCCGAGCCCACCACCACCGCATCGAAAGTCGTCTTGGACGTGCCCACCTGGCTCCGGCCCCTGTGAAAGTTCGGGCGGAGTGTAAGCTGAGCCGCCCTGTGGATGTGAGCGGCCGGAGCAGGGCAGACAGGCGGCCGGGCGCCGCTTCGAGGAGGACAGGCGGACATGAAGTGGCGGTGGCTGCTCGGTGGCGTGCTGGCGCTGGGGCTGCTCGCGGCCCTGGCCGTGTTCGGACGGGCGCTGCGGCACTCGGAGGCGTACTTCCACTACCCGAAGCCCGAGGCCGTGAAGCCGGCGGACTTCGCGGAGGCTCGGGACGCGACGCTGCTGACCACGGATGGGCTGGCGCTGCGCGGTTGGTACGTGCCGTCACGCAACCGGGCCGCGGTGGTGATGGCGCATGGGCTGTCCCAGACGCGCGCGGACCTGTTGCCGGAGGCGCGGATTCTGCGGGACGCCGGGTATGGGGTGCTGCTCTTCGACTTGCGCGCGCATGGGGAGAGCGAGGGTGCGACGTCCACGTGGGGGGACAAGGAGCGGCTGGACGTGCGGGCCGCGCTGGACTTCGTGCGGGCGCAGCCGGACGTGGACCCGGAGAGGGTGGGGGCGCTCGGCTTCTCGATTGGCTCCGCGGCGGTGGCGGAGGTGGCGGCGAAGGACTCCGGCGTTCGCGCGGTGGTGCTGCTGTCCCCGTTCAACACGCTGTGGCTGGCGGCGGCGTATGACTTCCGGCGCTTCGGTTTCGTGTCGCAGTCCGGGGCGCTGGTGCCGTTCTGGCGGCGCGGGATTGCCATTGAGGAGGTGCGGACGATTGAGGCGGTGGAGCGCATCCGGCCGAGGCCGCTGCTCATCGTCATGGGGACGGAGGAGTCGGGACAGCCGCTCGCGGATGCGCTGTTCGCCAAGGTGCGCGAGTACGCGCAGACGTGGCGGATTCAGGGCGCGGGGCACGGGGACTTCGCCGCGACGGCGCCCGAGGAGTATCCGCGCCGGCTGCGCGAGTTCCTGGATGGGGCGCTGCTGCGGGGTGGGACGGTCAGCGGCGAGGCGCCTTCCGGGAGCGGGGCGGGGGAACGGCCTTCGGCTCCGGTAGAGTCTGGGCCCTGAGCGTCGCCTCGTGCACTTCGGCCGCGGAGGCGCGCAGCACCAGTCATGGGCGTGTGCTCACGCCGCCGGGGACTGCTCCTTCGCCTCCAGCTTCGCGAGCTGGGCCAGGAAGGCGCGGCCCTTCGCCGGGTCCGTCATGTGGATGAAGGCGGCCATGCCCTTGAGCTGCTCCAGGGACTCGCCCTCGCGGGCCGGCTTGCCCTTCTCGCGGTTGTGGATGGCGGCTCGCAGGCGGCGCACCACGTCTCGCGGCACTCGCGCCGCGGGCTGGCCTTCCTTCGCCTCGTTCACCACCAGCCCCGTCACCCGCTGCCGCGTGCCCTTGCGCGCCACCCGCGTCTTGTCCGGGTGCACGCGGAAGCCCTCGCCCTCCACAATCTCCTGCACCCGCGACAGCAGCACCGAGACCGGCGGGCGCAGCGAGCGCTTCGCCTTGGGCTGCTTCGCCTTCGTCCAGGAGAAGGTCAGGTCGTCCGCGTAGCGCGTGTACGTGAAGCCCAGCCGCTTCGCGAGCGCCGACAGCCGCTTGTCCAGGCGCAGGCACAGCGCATTCGTGATGCCCGGCGACGTGGGCGCGCCCTGCGGCAGCGCGCGCGGGCCCTTCGCCACGTGCAGCAGCTTGCCCCGGAACTGCACCGCCTCGCGCGGCGCTTCCGTCGCCATCAGCGACAGCAGCGTGGAGGTGTTCTCCGGCAGCCCGCCCTTGCGCAGCAGCCCCTTCACCCGCCGCCACGTTACGGAGGGGAAGAAGTCCTTCAGGTCCACCTTCACCACCACGTCCGCGCCCTGGTGGGCCAGCGCGTTGGTGAGGATGGAGCGCCCCGCCACGAAGCCGTGCGCCGCGCCGTGCACCGGCAGCCGCTCGACGACGTTGGACAGCACCCAGCGCTGCGCTTCCTTCAGCTCGGGCTTGGGCGACGTAATCGTGCGCGAGCTGCCGTCGCGCTTCGGAATCTTCCAGCTGGTGTAGTGCGTGCCCGTGTCCACCTCGCGGTGGAACGCGAACCAGCGCAGCTTGGACACGCTCAGCCCCAGCGCCTTCGCCAGCGCCTCCGCCGAGTCCAGCTCCGGCAGGCCGTTCGTCTTCGCGCGCTCCTCGCGGTTCGCGACGTCGAACTTGTCGGCGCCCGCGTCCTCCTCCCAGTGGACGCCCGCGCCCAGGTGGCCCACGTGCGTGGCCTTCCAGGCTTCGTGGGCCTGGCGCTCCAGCGCTCGGCGCTCGGTGGCCTCGGCCTTCTTCTTCTCCTTCCAGGCCGTCTTCTCCTTCTCGGAGGCCTTGGAGAAGTCGATGTCCCCCACGGCGAGGCCGCGGGAGACGAGCTGCCCCTGCACCCAGGAGTCGACGCCACCAGCGTCGTCAATCGCCTTCGCGCGGAGGAGGAGCGCGTCGTGGGCGGCGCGCCGGGCCTCTCGCTGGGAGACGACGTTGGCGGCGGGCGCGGAAGGGGCGGGGGTGGGGACGGCCTGCGGCGAAGCTGCGGGGACGAACGACTCCAGCCTGGCGGTCATGTCAGCACCTTGGGCGGGCGCGGCGGCATCGGACGGGACGTGGCGCGAGCAGTCGAGGGAGGCCGGGAAAGCACCACCATCTTACCTGGGGCACGGTAGCCTCACCGGCTCTCCCCTCCTAGGCACTGCGCCCGGGGTGGGTAAACGGCGTTCGCGTCGTTGGCTCAGCTACCCACCCCGGGCGCAGTGCCTAGGAGGGAGAGAGCCAAGAACAGGCTACCTTGCGGAGAGTGTCCTGCATTCCAACCGGAGCGGCGCAACACCGCTCCCGCGCTCGAGGCGCTCAGGCTGATGCACTCCAGACCTCTCTCGGCTGCTCGCGCGTGAAGCGCATCTCGTCGTCGTTCCGTCGCTCCCGTCCCGCCGGCCGCCGCTGAGGCGGCCGGGCAGTGAGTGAGGGGTTTACACCAAGGCCGAGGCCGCGTCGATGTAGCCTTCAGCCGCCAACTTCTCCAGGCGCGTGAAATATGCCCCGCGCGCCTCCGCATCCGAGTCGAACCAGAGCCGCTGGTGACGCGCCTCGCCCGTGCGCGGACCCCACTCCACCGCCACCACCTGCCCGTCCAGCGACACGCGGTACACTGTCTCCAGGCCGCTCTCCGCGTCCCGGCGCACGTAGGAGCGCGTCTCGGCACGGATGAGCTTGCGCCCTTCCGGCGTCTGACGCAGCGCTTCCTCCTCCGCGCGGCGGCGCGAGTACGCCAGGCGCAGCGCCAGCAGGTGCTCGCAGGGGCCTTCGCGCACTCCGGAGCGGCGGTGGTGTGGGCAACCGCAGTTGGCCTCGCGCAGGCGCCCCTCCACGTCCAGCATGAAGCTGGGGAAGAAGCTGCGCACCGCCTCGCGGTCCACCACCTCTCCGTGGATGCGGGTGCCCTCGCCCACCACCTCGTGCACCTTGGTCAGCTTCACCTCGCCCGCGCCGGGGCTGCCGTCGCCGAGCAGGCGGTGGGCCCGGGCCTCGCGCTCGCTGCCGTAGCGGATGACGGCCTCGTCCACCGGCGTGGCCATCAGCTCGCGGGGACGGTACTCGCCCCGGGCCACGTCGAAGAGGACGCGCCCGCGCAGGCACTCCAGCTGGAGCGCCGCGCGCACGGACTCCTTCGGAACCCCCGCGCTGGCGACGAGCGTCTCGAAGGGGAGGGGCCCTTCCGCGCGCAGGCGGGTGCGGAGCTTCTCCGCCAGCCCGTCCGGCACCGCGCGGGGCATGAGGGCGTCGAAGGCGGCGGCCGAGGACCAGCCGCTCTCCGTCCAGCCCGTGAGGCCCAGGGTCAGCGTGGCCGCGCCCATGTCGATGACCCAGAACACCGGCAGGCCGGGGCCCAGCAGCTGCACCCGCACCGAGTGCGCGTGGGGCAGCAGGCGCGCGAGCGCGGCGAGGCGCTGGCGGCCGAAGGTGCGCACCACCGCGGGGGCGCTGCCCGTGTACGTGCCGCCGTGGGCTTCCAGCACCAGCTCCCAGGGCTCCAGCACCAGCCGGGGCGGGGCGCCGGGGACCAGCTCGAAGCGCAGCGCGCGCGGGGCCTTCTTCGCCTTGCGCGTGCGCAGCGCGAAGAGGAGGTTGTAGAGGTCGATGGGCGCCAGCCGGCAGGTGGTCGCCGGCAGCGTGGCGGCGGACTGCACCTGGAGGAACCCGCGCAGCCAGGCGTGGGGCACCTCCACGTTGCGCGGCTCACGGGCGGGCTGCGCGGGGCGCGCGGGCAGGGCCACGTGGGCCTCCAGCGACACCGGCACATAGGTGCGCAGCCTGTCCACTCGGGCGGGCAAATCCGGGGGCACGTCCAGGAAGGTGGAGCCGTGCGCGGCCTCGCGGCCCTCGAAGAGGGCGTTGTCGAAGGACAGGCGCGCGTAGGCGCTCTCGTCGCGGGAGAAGACCTCCAGGGACACGCTGTCCGGGTCCACGGTGAGGACGGGGTCCAGCACCGCGTCCTTCTTCTCCTCACCCTCCAGCGCGTTGTCGAGGAAGGCCTTCTGCGCCTCCCAGATGAGCGCGCTGGCCCGCTTCCCCTGCTTCATCAGATACGCGAGGTACGCGGTGCGGTCCTTGCCCCGGTAGCGCAAGTCCGAGGAGAGGATGCCGAAGGTGGCGGCGAGCGCGTCGCGGAACAGCGCGGCGTCGCGCACACGGCCGCGTACGCCCACGGTGCCGCGAGAGCCCTCCAGGGCCAGCAGCACGCGCGAGGCGTCCGGCGCGGCCTCGACGTCGCTCGCGGTGGCGTAGCGCAGCTCGACGGGGTGACGTGTGGCGGTCGTCACGACGGGGTCCCTTCCTTCCGGTTCCGGGCGCGCTCGGCGGCGCGACGTGCACGTTTGTGGGCACGCCAGGCGGCTTTGCGCAGCTCCACGGATTGCGAGTTGTCGAAGGCGGCGTCATGCAGCAGCTTCGCCGCGGCGTCTCCGCCCAGCCGGCTCAGCGCGGACCAGGCGTCCTGCTTCGTGTCGGGCTTCGCGCTCCGGGCCAGGGCCAGCAGCGGCTCCTCGGCCTTCGCGCCCAGCAGCGTGGGGACCGCGAGGCGGCGGCCCTCGGAGGTGGTGAGCGCGTCCGGCGCCGTCTTCCCGCCCGTGGGGCCGAGGGCCACCGGGTCGAAGGGCTTCACCTCCAGTGCCCAGGCCGAAGCACGCTCGGGGGCGAGCTTCGCCAGCGCATCCGCTGCCGCCGCGCGCACCCGGGCATCCGGGTCAGCCAGCGACGCGCGGAGCGTCTCCGCCGCCGCCGTGCGCTCTTTGTCGGAGAGGACGGAGGCCTGCTTCGCGCCCTTCAGTTGGAGCGTGCCGTCCACCGTACCCAGCCGGCCCAGGACGCGCGCGGCCTCCTGGCGGACCCGGGCGGGGGCTCCGGCCTCGCCACCTTGGAGGATGGCGCGCGCGGAGTCGAACAGGGCGGCGGCTCCGAGCCGCGAGCCGGCCCACAGCAGTCGCTCCCACGCGGCGGTCAGCGCGGTGCGCTTCGGAGCGGACGTCGCGGACCACTCAGTAGCGGTGCGGCGCTCGGCCGTCACCAACGCGCGGGACAGCGCGGCTACGTCCACCGTGCCCG
Source organism: Pyxidicoccus trucidator (assembly GCF_010894435.1). Taxonomy (NCBI): domain Bacteria; kingdom Pseudomonadati; phylum Myxococcota; class Myxococcia; order Myxococcales; family Myxococcaceae; genus Pyxidicoccus; species Pyxidicoccus trucidator. The sequence continues at coordinate 225,771 of NZ_JAAIXZ010000003.1, forward strand.
GCTCGCGCGCCTCGCCCGTCCACGTGCCCACCAGGGACGCGGCCTCTTCGCGGGCCTCCGGCTTGTCGTTGCCGAGCAGCGCCACCACCTCGGGGACGGGCAGGGCGCCCCGCCTCGCGAGTCCCCGCCGCAGCCGCAGGCGCAGCGCCACGTTGGACAGCGTGGCCAGTCGAGGCACCAGCAGCGCGGGGTCTCCCTCGTCGGAGAGGTACGCGGCGGCGGGCTCGGAGATGTCCTCGTGCTGGCTGGCCACCGCGAGGAACTCCACCCGCGTGCGCTCCTTCGGGAAGAGCACGTCCAGCGCCTTGCGCGCCTCCTGGCGCACCTCCTCCTCTTCGTCGTCCAGCGCGGCGGCGAGGGCGGCCTCGGCCTCGGTGTCCTTCAGCTTCGCCAGCTCCTGCGCCGCCGTGGTGCGCACGTCCAGGTCCGTTTCCGGGTCGGTGAGCAGCGCTTCCAGCTTCACGCGGGCGCGCTCTCCGCCAATGGCGCGCAGGCCGCGCATGCCGGCCTGCTGCAGGTCCAGGCTGGCGCCGTCCACCGCGGCGGTCTCCACCTTCTCCTCGACGCGGCGACGGTCCTCTCCGTCCGGCAGCTTCGCGGCGAGGCGGCCCAGGCCCTCGATGGCGGCGGCCACCATCGACGGCTCCGTCGGAGCTTCCGGCGTGCCACCCGCGGCGACAGTCTCCAGCTCCGACAGGGCGCGCGCGTCGCCCAGGGTGCCCAGGGCCAGCAGGGCGCGCTCGCGCTGCCCGTCCTCGCCCGCGCGAGCGTACAGCAGCAGGGGCCGCAGCGCGCTGGCCCGGCCCTTGTGTGCCACGCCCTCGGCGGCCGGGAGCATCAGCTCGCGAGCGCCAGCGCGCAGCACCTCCTCCAGCGGCTCCACGTCGGCGCCGTGCTCGAGGACGCGCTTCGCATAGCGCTCCACCGCGTCCGCGCGCACCGTGACGTCGCGGTCCGCGAAGAGGCCCACCAGCACCTCGGACTGGCCGGCCTCGGCGCCGTGCTCCAGCTCGCGCACGGCGGCCTGCCGCACCAGCACGTCCTGGCTCTTCACCGCGTGCCGCAGGAAGCGCACGGCCAGCGCCGCGTCGCGCTTCTTCACGTCCACGCCGGCCACGCTCATGGCGGCGGTGACGCAGAGGGTGCGCACGGCGGAGGACTCGTCCTCCAGGCACCGGCGGGCCAGCACGTCCAGGGCCTCCGGGCGGCGCGTGTTGCCGAGCGCCACCACCAGCCGCTGCCGCTCGTTGCCATCCGCCGCCGCCTGGAGCCGCGCGGCCAGCGCGCCCACGGCGGCGGGCGTGGCCAGCCGGCCCAGGGCCTCCACCGCGCGCTTCGAGGCGGCCACGTTCTCCGAGCGCAGGAAGGCGGCGAGCACCTCCACCGCGCGGTCATCCCCGCGCCACGCCAGCAGCTCCGAGGCGCGCATGCGCAAATCTTCGTGCTCGCTGGCCATGGCCCGGCCCAGCGCCTCGGTGACGCGCGAGTCGTTGGCGCCGGCCAGCCGCTCAATCACGCCCACGCGCAGGTCGGCGTGCTCGCTGCCCAGCGCGGCCAGCAGCGGCTCCAGGCTGCCGGGCGGGCTGAGCTTCTCCAGCAGCTCGAAGGCGTAGCGGCGCACGTCCGCCAGCGGCGAGTTGAGCGCGGCGGCGATGCGCGGCTTCGCGACGTCGCCCCGCGCGGCCAGCTCGTCCAGCGCGGCGCGGGCCACGTCCGGAGCCAGCGAGGCCAGGGCGAGCGCCAGCGGCTCGTCGCTGCCCGAGGGGAACAGCTCCTTGAGTCCGGCCAGCGCCGCCTTGCGGACGAGCTGGTGCGGGTCCTCCAGGGCGCGCAGCAGGGCGGCCACGGCGGCGGGCGTGCCGGCGTAGCCCTCCTGCGTCAGCTTCACCACGCGGTCCACCGCGTCGCGGCGCACCCGGTGGCCCTCGTCGTCGCCCGCGGACACCTGCCGCAGCAGGCCCACGTAGGCGCCGAAGGCCAGGCGGCGCAGGTGCTGACGCTCGGCGCTGGCGGCGGCCTCGGGCGAGGTCTCCGGTACGCCCGGCTTCACGGCGGAGAAGAGGCGGCGCAGCCAGCTCTTCGCGGGCGTGGCCTGCACGGGCGACACGGTGGGCGCCGTCTCCGGCTTCCACGGGGCCTCCAGCGTGCGCGGGCGGGCCACCTTCTGGGCCTCGCGGAAGTAGTCGAGCGGCTTGTTGCGCAGCAGCAGCACCTGGGCCGCCGCGTAGCGCTGCTCGGGCTGGTCGCTGGAGAGGGCCTCGGCGAGCCCCACCATGCGCTTCGAGCGGTCCTCCTCGGAGGGCCACTCCTTCATGTCGCCGGCCTTCTCCGGGCGGGGCGGCAGCAGGCCCTCCACCAGTTGGGCGCGCGATGCGTCCTGCTCCGTGCGCAGCTCCAGTGCGCGAGCGGCGGCGTAGCGCACCTCTGGCCTTCCGCTGGAGAGGGCGCTGGTGAGCAAATCGGGCGGCTCGCCCCGGCGGTTGGCGCGCAAGTCACGGGCGAGGACGATGGCGAACACCATCTCCTGCACCTCGGCGGCGCGGTCCTCCAGGCCGTGCAGCAGGCCGCCGTCCCCCTCCGGACCCAGGGCCGCGAAGGAGAGGATGGCGCCAAGGCGGATGGGCAGGTGGTCGTTGCGCAGGTTGCCGGTGAGCACCGGCAGCGCGCGCGTGTCACCCAGGCGGGACAGGCCGTCCGCGGCCCACGAGCGCACCGCCACGTTGGCGTGGCCCAGCGCGTCCAGCAGGTAGCCCTCGTCACCCCGGCGGCTGGCCGTCGCGAGGCCGCGACCGCCCTGCTCCTGGATTTCGCTCAACTCATGCGGCACCAGCACGGTGGCGAAGAAGTTCAGCAGCCGCCGCGAGCCCAGCGAGGCCAGCGCGCGCGAGGCGCGGATGCGCAGCGGGTTGAGGAACGCGGGCGGGTAGAGGCGCTCCAGGTCCTTGTCGGTAATCAGGAGCCGCATCGGCTCGATGATGTCCTCGGCGCCGCGCGGGGCCAGCAGCTCCGCGGCGCGCACGCGCACGTGCAGCGAGGCCGAGGCGATGCCCGCCAGCAGGGGCCCATTCTCCTTCGGCACCAGCTCGTCGAGCGCCTCCAGCGCGGCGACGGCGACGTGGATATCCTCGTCCTGCACGAGCTTCAGCAGCGGCGAGCGCAGCGTCTCCACGGGCGCGTGGATGGAGCGCTCCGCCCCCGCGATTCGCAGCGCGGCGTGCGTGGAGGCGAGCGCCGCCAGGTGCGGCTCCGGCTTCTCCTTGCCCACCAGCTTCACCCACGCCTCGTACGCGGCCATGGCCACGCCCGTGTCGCGGTCCTCCACCGTCTTCTTCAGCCGCTCCTGCGCCCAGCCCTCGGTGCCGCGCTGGGAGAGCACCTCCACCGCGCGGGTACGCAGGTCAGGGAAGCGGCCGGACAGCGCGCGGTCCAGCGCCTTCTCGGGCTGCTTCTCGTTCCACGCCCACAGCGTGCGGAAGGCCTCGCTGCGCACCTTGGAGGACTCGTCCTCCAGCGCGTCTCCGAGCAGCGGCTCCGCGCCCTGCGTCGCCGTGCCCAGCTTCACCAGCCGGTCCAGGCCGCGCACGCGCACGTCCTCGTGCCCGGAGCGCAGCGCGGCCTCGGCGGCGGAGAGGGGCGCGTCGGAGTCCAGCGCCACCACTGCGTCCAGCGCGGCGGCGCGCACGTCCGCGTTCGCATCGTCCAGCATCCACACCAGCCGCTCGCGGGCGCGGGCATCCTGGAGCGCCTGGAGCGAGGCGGCGGCCTGCCGGCGGATGGCGGTGTCCGGCTCGCGGGAGAGCTGGAGCAGCGCGCCCAGGGCACGCCCGTCTCCGAGCTGCGCCAGGCCCCGAGCGCCTCGCACCGCCGTGTCCGGCGTGCGGCAGGCCATGGCGGCCAGCAGGGGCTCCAAATCCGACTCGGCCAGTGCGCCCCCGACGGCGCCCTGCGCGGGCAGCGTGTCGCGGGCGGCCTGCACCTCCGCGTCGGTGAGGGGCGGGTTGCCGGCGACGCCCTGGGCGCGGCGCGCGCGCTGGGCCAGCCGGCGGGCCACGTCCTTGGTGGCGCGGGCGAAGTCCTCGTCGCGCGACTCCAGCGCGTGGGCCAGGGCCCGGCGCTCCAGCACGCGCACGGTGAAGGCCACGCGGCGCACGTCGGCGTCCGAGTCGTCCAGCGCGCGTGCCGCCAGCGGCTGCAGCTGCGGGTGGCCCAGCAGCCCGGCTCCGGCGGCGCGGATGAGCACCTCCACCTTGAGGTGCGCGGGGCCGCGCTCGAAGGCGGTGCGCAGGGGCTCGGTGCTTCCGCCCGGCGTCACCTCGGTGAGGGCGTCCAGCGCGGCCAGCCCCACGGCGGCCTCGGTGTCCGCCAGCTTCCCGGCGATGAGGCCCGGCACCAGCGGAGACACGCCGCCCAGCTTCGCCAGGCGCTCCAGCCCCGCCACGCGGATGTCCGCGAAGCGCGAGTCCAGCGCGGCGCGCGGCGCGGACAGGGGCGACTCGGTCTCCAGCGTCTCGAGGGCCTCCAGCGCGGCCTTGCGCACCATGGGGTGGTCGTCGTTGAGGCGCTCGCGCAGCTTCGGACGGGCGGCGGTGCGGCCCTTCGCGGCCAGCTCCTGCGCGGCCAGCCGGCGCACCTCTGCGTCCTTGTCCGAGGCCAGCACCTGGAGGACGAAGTCCAGCGCCTCCACCTCCTCCAGCGCGGCGGCCTCCTTCACGGAGGACTCGCGCTTGGGACGGCCCGCCTTGAGGGACTCGGTCAGCAGGTCGAAGCCGTGCTGGAAGGTGTCGTGGTCGTCCGAGGGCTTGCCGTCCGGGGCGATGCCGAAGCGGTGCGTGCGGCGGTCCTCGCCGGCCGCGAAGACGGAGCCCAGCGTCTGCTTCGCCTGCCGCGCGTTGGCGGGCGGCACGAAGGCGAGCGCATGCACCGGCTTGCTGCCCACGTCCAGCGTGCGCGGCTTGCGGCGCTCGTCCAGGCGCCACGCCTTCACCTTGCCGTCGCTGCCGGCGGACCAGACGCGGTCGCCGGGCTCGTCGCCCCCGGGCTCGGTGGCGGGCGTGGGCGGGAAGAGGAGGGCGAGCACGGAGCCGGCATGGCCGGAGTCCTTGTCGCCGCGCACCTCGAACTCCACCGCGCCGACGAGGTACCAGATGCGCAGCTTCCCGTCGTCGCCGCCGGACACCAGGCGCCCGTCACGCGGGGTGAAGGTGAGCGCCCGCACGGCGCCCTCGTGGCCGGGCATGTCGCGCCGGGCCCCGGTGGCCACGGTGAAGGCGCGCACCACGCCGTCCTCCCCGCCGCAGGCCACGTACGTACCGGAGGAGTCCACCGCCACCGCGCGCAGCGGCTGGGGCGACGCCTTCCACTCGTGCAGCTTGCGGGTGGACTCCCAGTCCCAGCCGCGCACCATGCCATCCGCGCCCGCGCTGAAAAGCCGCTTGCCGTCCGCGCTGGAGGCGAGCGCCGTGACGCCGCCGGGGTGCGCGCCGTGGAGCTGGAAGGCGGCCTTGCCGTCGGAGAGGGTGCCGAAGTGCAGCGTGCCGTCGGCGCCGGCCGCGGCCCAGCGCTCGCCGGAGATGCAGAGGGCGAGCACGGCGGAGGGCAATTCCGTGGTCCACAGCACCTTGCTGGAGCCCGGCTCGTACGCGGTGACGCGGCTGGCGGTGGAGGCGCGCGCCCCGCCCACCAGCAGCAGGCGGGCGTTGGCCGCGAGCGCACGGACCTTCTCGATGTTGCCGATGGCGAGGACGGGCATGACGCTCCTTGCGGGGGGCCCTTCTTAACACCCGCCGGGGCCCGGGTGGAGACGGAGTCGGGGTTGTCGGGCCCTGGCGCGGCGTGCCACGGCCCGGAACACCGCCGGTTGCAGGAAGGCGCCGCCCGATTGGAGTAGGCTCCGCCGCCGCACTCCCGTCGAGGGCCCTTCTTTGTCCGCGCAACACAGGTCGATGCTGACGACCCGTCACGTCCTGCCGCTCGCCATGCTCGTGGCGCTCTGGGCGCTCCCGTCCCGGGCCCAGGAGGCCGACGTGCCCCTTGTCGGGGCGCTGCACCGGCAGTGGGGCCTGGACGACGGGCTGCCGCAGAGCTCCGCCCTGGCGCTCGCGCAGGGGGCCGACGGCCACCTCTTCGTCGGCACCCAGGAGGGCCTCGCCCTCTTCGACGGACGCACCTGGACGGTGATGGACCAGGCCGCCGGCATGCCGTGCGAGGAAATCATGGCCCTGGCCAGCGCGCCGGACGGCACGGTGTGGGCGGGCACCGCCGGCTGTGGCCTGGTGCGCATCCACAAAGGCGCCATCACCCACCTGCCCACCCTCCCCGGACAGCGGGGTGATCGGGTCAGCGTCCTGGAGCGCACCCTGGACGGGACGCTGTGGGTGGGCACGGACCACGGCCTCGCGCGCCTGGGGACGAACCCCACCTTCACCTTCCTGGCGGCGCTGGGCACCGCGGACGTCAGCGCGCTCGCCCCCGCCGAGGGCGGCGTCTGGGTGGGCACCCGCGCGTCGGGGCTGTGGCGCGTGCGCGGTGACAACGCCGAGCGCATCACCCCCCCCGGCCCGCTGGACCATGTGACGGCGCTCACCGTGGACGGAGACGGCGGGTTGTGGGTGGGCACACACTCGGACGGGCTGTGGTACCGCACGCCCGCCGGGAGCTTCGAGCAGGCGCCCTCCGACGTCCCCTCCCGCATCTCCGCCCTGCGCATGGCCCGCCACGGCGGGTTGTGGGTGGGCACGGAGACGGCGGGCTTCGGGCGGCTGAAGCGCAACCGCTACACGCAGGCGAAGGGCGTCCCCTCCAATGCCGGCGTCGTGGCCTTCCTCGAGGACACCGAGGGCAGCCTGTGGGTGGGCACCTTCTCCTCCAGCCTCCACCAATTGCGCCGCGCCGAGCTGGACGTGGTGGGCAAGCCCGAGGGCCTCACCGACGACTTCATCTGGAGCGTCTACGAGGACCGCGAGGGCGCCGTGTGGATTGGCACCACCGGCGGCGCGCTCCACCGGTGGAAGGACGGGAAGCTCGCATCATTATATACGGCCGCGGAGGGGCTCCCCCAGGGCCGCATCTTCGACATCATCCAGGACCGGGAGGGGGCGCTGTGGCTGGCCACCAGCGTGGGCGCGGCGCGCTTCCACGAGGGGCGCTTCGAGCTGCTCACCACGAAGGACGGGCTGCCGAGCGACATCGTCTACTCCCTCTATGAGGACAGCGCGGGCTCCCTGTGGTTCGGCACGCGCGCCGGACTGGCCCGGCGGCGCGACGGCCAGTGGCGCGTCTTCACCACGAAGGACGGGCTGTCCCGGGACAACATCACCAACATCCGCGAGGCGGTCGGCGGAGGGCTGTGGCTGGGCTCGAACTCCGGGTTGGACTTCCTGGACGAGTCCGGCGTGCGCCAGGGCGGCCCGGAGGAGGAGCTGGCGGGCCGGGACGTGAGCGGGCTGGTGCTGGACGCGCAGGACCCGAAGGTGCTGTGGGCGGCCACGGATGACGGGCTGGCGCGGGTGGACGCGTCGGGCGTGGCGGTGGTGCGCGGGCGGGACGGGCTGGTCGTCAACAACGTGCTGTCCGTGGCGGACGACGGGCGGGGCCACCTGTGGATGGGCAGCAACCGCGGCCTGTACCGCGTGGCCAAGTCCGAGCTGACGGCGTTCTTCTCCCGCCAGTCGCCCCGGGTGGCGGCGGTGCTGTACGGGCGCTCGGAGGGCATGCGCAGCATCGAGTGCAACAGCTACTCGAATGCCTCCAGCATCCGCACCCACATGGGGGAGCTCTGGTTCGCCACCGTCATGGGCGCGGTGCGGGTTCCGGCCGCCGCGGAGCCGCGCTCGCGCACCGCGCCGCCGCTGCACATCACGAAGGTGACGACGCGCAATGTGCCAGTGTCCATCGAGAATGGGCTGCCGCCGGGCGTGGTGGACGTGGAGCTGTCCTTCGTGGCGCTCACCTTCGTGGCGCCGGAGAAGGTGCGCTACCGCTACTGGCTGGAGGGGTACGACGAGGGGTGGCGGGAGAAGGAGGGCGTGCCCGAGGCGACCTACACGAACCTGCCGCCGGGGGAGTACCGCTTCCGCGTCCGGGCGGAGTCCGCCGACGGGCGCTGGGGCCCGGTGGAGACGGGCGTGCTGCTGCGCCGGCCCGCGCGCTTCTTCGAGGCGTCGAGCTTCCACTTCACGCTGGGGCTGGCGCTGGTGGGCGGAGGGCTGGGCACGTACCGCTGGCGCGTGGGCCGGCTGCGCGCGCGGGCGCAGGAGTTGAGCCAGCGCGTGGAGGAGCGCACGCGGGAGCTGGCGACCGCCAACGCGGAGCTCCAGCAGGCGCTGGATACGTCCGCCGAGGGAGAGCGCAGCCTGCGGCGGCTCATCGACCGGCTGCCCATCGCCATCACCGTCGTCGAGGGCGACCGCGTCGTGTACGCCAACGACACCTCGCTCCAGCTGCTGGGCTACGAGCGCTTCGAGGACCTGGCGGGGCAGAACATGTCCGTCCATGTGCCGGAGGACGAGCGCACCCTGTGGGACGAGCGACTGGCGGCACTGCGGCGCGGCGAGCTGCTCCCGGTGCGCCTGTCGCGGGTGCGGCGGCTGGACGGCTCGGTGGCGCTGGCCGAGGTGAGCGGGGTGATGCTGCGCTTCGGAGGCCGGATGGCGTCCGTGGTGCTGGCGCGCGACGTGACGGAGTCGCGGCGCATGGAGGAGCGCCTGCGCCTGTCGGACCGGATGTCCGGTGTGGGCACGCTGGCGGCCGGCGTGGCGCACGAAATCAACAACCCGCTGTCCTACGTCATCGGCAACCAGCAGTTCGTGCTGGAGCGGCTGGAGCCGCTGCTGGAGGCGTCCGGAGGCGAGACGGTGCCGGTGCCGGTGACGACGCTGGAGTCGCTGGCCGAGGCGCTGCGCGACGCGAGCGAGGGCGCGGGCCGGGTGCGCCACATCGTCCGGGACTTGAAGACCTTCAGCCGCGGGGACGAGGAGTCCAACCGTCCGCTGGACGTGCGGCCGGTGCTGGAGAGCGCGCTGTCCATCTGCCTCAACGAGGTGCGCCACCGGGCGCGGGTGCGGCGGGAGCTGGGCGAGGTGCCGCCGGTGATGGCGAACGAGGCGCGGCTGGGGCAGGTGTTCCTCAACCTGCTGGTGAACGCCGCGCAGTCGATTCCCGACGGGCAGGTGGAGCGGCACGAGATTGTCCTGCGCACCTTCACGGACGCGAACGGGCGCGCGGTGGTGGAGGTGTCGGACACGGGGAGCGGAATCGCGCCGGAGCACCTGGAGCGCATCTTCGACCCCTTCTTCACGACGAAGCCGGTGGGGGTGGGGACGGGGCTGGGGCTGTCCATCTGCCACGGCATCGTCAGCGTGCTCGGGGGCGACATCCAGGTGGAGAGCCAGGTGGGGAAGGGCACGCGCTTCCGCGTGCTGCTCCCGGCGGCGACCGAGGTGCTGGAGGTGGTGCCGGCGCGTCCCGTGGAGGTGGTGGCGCCACCGACGCGGCGGGCGAAGCTGCTGGTGGTGGACGACGAGCCGCTGGTGGCGCGCGGCGTGGCGCGGCTGCTGGCGGGGGAGTACTCGGCGGAGAGCACGTCGAGCGCGAAGGAGGCGCTGGAGCGCCTGTCGCAAGGGGAGCGGTTCGACCTGATGCTGTGCGATGTGATGATGCCGGAGATGAGCGGCGAGGCCTTCTTCCACCAGCTCGCCGAGGTGGCTCCGGACCAGCGGGAGCGCGTGGTGTTCATCACGGGCGGGGCGTTCACGCCGGAGGCCCGCGCGTTCCTGGAGAGCTTGCCGCCCGGGCGGTGTCTGCTGAAGCCACTGGCCGCGGATGTGCTGCGGGCGTTGGTGCGGGAGCAGCTGGCCCGGGCGTGAGCAGGGGCGGCGGCGTCAGACCTCGTCGAACCGGCCTCCCAGGATGCCGGTACGTTCCAGGGCTTCCTTCAGCTCGCCTGCGACGATGATGGGCGGGGGCCAGCCCCACGGGCGGAACACCCTTTCGTCACCGACCTTCGACGTGTCGATGCGCAGGCCGGAGACGGCGCGGTACTCCCCGATGCGGTCGGGGCGCCCGTCCGCCGCCGTGTAGACCTGGACCTCCGCGCACGCACGCTCGTCGATGCAGCGCACGGTCCGGGCCACGTTCAGCAGGTAGTACGGCTCGGTCTGGGTTTCGACCTCGACGGGGAAGAGTTGGACATCCTCGGGCGCCAGCTCGCGGAACACCGCTGCGACCGGCGTGTTCACGACGGGGCTCATCGCAGCCGTGGTCAGGTCGAAGGCGAGCGGCTTGCCGGGTCGGGCAAGAGGAATGCGCAGCGCCCCGGGAGCCTCTACCGGCCTGCCCTGGATGAACGCCCAGATGTCGTCGATTTCCTGCCCGGCCAGGTCGGTCGGCTCGTCGAGATACCACCGCCCCTTTACGTATTCATCGATGGCCAGGCGAAAGTATCGGCGTTTCATGGACTCAGGCCTCGGGATTCTTGGTGACGAGCTTCCGCAGCCGGGTTCCGGCCGTCATCAGGTCCCGCGCGATGGCATTCAGTTCGTTCACCAGTGCGGCTCGGCAGTCTGCCTTGCCGCGGCAGCCATCCGTTGCCCGATTGATTCGATCCAGAGTCTCCTGGTGGTACTCGCGCGAGTGAGGCCCCTTGTGTCCCTTGATGCGCACGAGGTTCGCATCATCACCCAGGTTCATGTCTGCCCGCCGGAAGATCCTCTCGAAGCGTGGGGTCCAAGGTCCTCCCGATAGCTCAGAGACCTCGTTCTTGTCCGTGCAGATGTGGTGGATGTCGCCCTCGGGGTCGCCCTGAATCGTGCTTCCCGGCCCATGGCCACCGCGGCGACGGCCGTGGGCGCGAGGACGACGTTCATCACGGCCGCTGAGGGAAGGGCTATCGACTGCACCTCGCCCGAGAGGGCCGCCGATAGCGTGAAGCCGCCCTCGGTCCCTGCCCTCAGCGCGGCCTGCGCGGCACCCGGCAGTCTGGGCGCCTGTGCGGCCATGGCGCTCCTACCACCCAGCGCCGTCAACGCGACGACGACGAGAACCCGAGCACCGTTGTCCCCGAGCACCCTCCCAAAACGGCGGCCGGAGCCCTCAAGCTCGGAGATGCCGCGGGCGTGCTCCGTCTCCTCCATGAGCCGCAGGAACGCCTGCCCCAGGTTCCACACTGGGCCGGTGCCGAGGTAGGCAATCAGTGAAGCCGTGAGGCCAATCGCGATGAGCTTGGTGATGGGCTCGGGCGCGACAAGCATGATGAGCGCGGTCCCGACCATGGAGACAATCATCGCCCGCAGGGCGGCTGGATTCGTCAGGTCGCGTACCGCCTCCTCAACACCTTCCCAGACGGTGTCGAAGGCGAAGAAGAGCGCCATCAAGCGGCGTTCCATCGGCCCTGGCGTGAAGCCACCTGTGAGCAGGCTCATGCACCCGTCAGGATTGCCTTGCTGCTGGCAGAGCCGCGCATACGACGGAGGCACCGTGCGACCCCGCGCGCCGTCTACGAGCCCACTCGCGGAAGCGAGCAGCGAGAGCCGGTCGTCCCGCGAGGACTCCTCGCGCAGGACCTCCAACTTCAGGTCGAGCACGAGCTGCGCGACGGCGCTCTTGAACGCCTCTTCGTCAAGCTCGACCGGCGCGGACTCCACCGGCGTGTAGACGAGGGGAGTCCCCTGTCCGGTATCGAGATTGACGACTCGCGTCGTTGCACAGCCGGTCGCGAGCATGAGCAGCGCAGCGACTCCACAGACCTTCATGGGAGAGCCCTCTGTGCGGATGCGCGGTCGTGGGCGTAGCTGGCGCAGGCGTGAGGGGGCGGCGGACCCGAACCGCGTCGAGCCGCCCCCTCGGTGTCAGGTGAAGACGGGAGCTGAAGCCACCCGGCCTACTGACACAGCTCGAAACAGATCGCCGTACACTCCTGGAACTCGGGGGTGCCCTGCCCATATTGCGCGGCACAGTTCAGCCGGCACTGGCGCACGCACGCGGGGTCCGCGAGGGAGTTGCCTCCGGCAGTGCTCAGGGCCAGACCTCCCGTGAGACCGACCATCGCCATCACCACCGTCGTCATCAGTTGCTTGCGATTCTTCATGTGGGAACTCCTTCCAGACGTTGTTGGACCGAGACGCCGACGAGCACCCGCGCCCGCCGTCATGGAAGCCTACAGTCTGTAAAACCAGAAAACGATGTACCCCGTCTGAACACAGCCCAAGGGCGCCTTCGGGACACTGGACTCTGCTGGCAGAGGTGGAGCGGACTCGCTGACAGGGCACGCCCGCGTGCGCTCGAATGGGCACTGTGGGAAGGGTGCTAGTCTTCGCGTCCGTCGTTGTCCGAGAGCACGTCGCGCTGAACAGGGGGGCCTGACATGACGACAAGGTATCTGTGTGCATCCTCGAGCACCTGTCCGAGCCCGGACCTGACGTCGCTGGTCGAGGCGGTGAAGGGCAATCAGAGCCGCTTCTTCGCGGAGGCGCTGAGCCCGGAGCCCGCGAAGCCCGCTGTTCGCGATGTCGAGCTGCTCTGCCCGCATTGCAAGACGCGGCAGATGCTTGACGTCATGAAGGCGGACGCGGAAGTCAAAGGGCGGCCCATCCATGACACCGAGGCCGCGGAACTCGACACGCTTCGGGCCAGCTTCGCGCCCCAGAAGTCCGCCGAGCGCCTGGAGGCCTTCGGGACCTGGCTCTTCGGAGGCACCGCCTTCTTCACCACCCTGGTGGGCTTCTACGCGTACACCGTCCACGACGAGGTGAAGGCGTGGTCGCAGCTCTTCTTCGCCATCGCGCTGGCCCTGCTGGGACTCAGCATGGCCGCCGCCGCTCGCATGAAGACGCCGGCCCTCAAGACGTTCAACCCCGACAGCCCGAGCAGCATGCGCAAGGCGTTGGAGGAGCGAGCCACGGAGCGCGGTACACAGCTGAAGTTCGCCTCCGGTTTCTTCGCGGCGGCCCTCGCGTTCGCGGGGGCGGCCCCCGTGCTGGGCGCCCTGTTCACGTCAAAGCCCGAGGGCCACCTGACGACCAGCTACACGCGGGACGCCAGTGGGAAGCTCAGCGTCGTGATGAAGGCCACCGACATGACACCGGGGGAGGTCTTCGGCGCGCGGGTCCGCAAGAAGGACGCATCTGACACGGTGCTCGTGGAGGGCGCGCAGGCCGTCAAGGCGGATGGCTCCGGTGAGCTCATGCTGGAGGTGCCGAAGCTGGAGGCCGCCGGTGGACCGTGGGAGCTGGCGACGTACACGAGCCAGCAGGGCAATCCCAATACAGAGGTGAGCGTGGGCGCCCAGGTGCTGAACGGCGTCGCCGCCACCGCACCCGAGAAGCGCGAGGAGCCCGTGCTGGGGGTCGCCTTCTCCTACGCGCCGAAGGGGCGACTGGTGCTGGAGGCACAGGGCTCGGCCATGCCGCCGCGCGAGCCCGTGGAGCTGCACGTGCGGCAGGGCGCGCAGGTGCTGGGTTGGACACGTGGGCTGTCCGCGCAGGACGGCGCGGTGATGCTCAAGCTGGAGGTCGAGTCCGTGGACGTGAGCAAGGAACCGGTGGTGCTCACTGTACTCAAGACCAGGGATGGCAAGCTGGAGCCGCTCTTCGAGCGGCAGGTGCCTGCGCCCGCGAACCTGGCGGACGGCAGGTAGGGAGGAAGGGACGGAATGTCGCTCCTGAGCTCGACGCAGCGGGATGTCGTCTACCGGCGCATCCAGGAACAGATTGGCGACCAGCCGCTCAACACCATCAGCGCATGGATGGGCCATGGCGTGCGCGACAGGCTCCTGCTGATGCCCACCCTGGGACAGCAGATTTCAGAGCTCATCCGCTTCTGCGACGAGGACGGCCTCAGCGGACCCGTGCCGCTGCTGCTCAAGCTGCTGGACCGGCAGGAGCTGCTCATCCATCCGGAAATCACGGCCATAGTGGCGGAGCTGCGGCGCAAGAAGGCAGACATCGTCCAGACGGACCCCTTTGGGCAGCGCCTGCTCATGCGGAAGGAGCGCATCGTCCATGAGGACGACATGCTGCCCTTCGGCTTCCTCCTCGGAGGCCAGCACGCGGGGCGCTGTGTCGCTCGCGTCCTCGTGCCCCGCTACGACTCGGGCAAGAAGCGTGCGCTCGCCAGCGGTGAGCCGTACCTGTTCATGGGCACCGCGTGGCTGGTGACTCCGGACCTGGTGCTCACCAACCACCATGTCCTCAACGCCCGCGTGCCGGGAGAGCCGGATGCGCCGCGCTCCGACCTGGACCTCCAGGCGAGTGGGACGGCGAGCGAGGCCGGGACGGTGCTCGAGTTCGACTACGACCACACCAGCGCGCCCGTGGACGCGGCGAAGGTGACGAAGCTGGAGGCCGTGGACATCGCGCTCGACTTCGCGCTGCTGCGTCTCGCGGCGCTCCAGCCCGCGCGCAAGTTCCTCCCCCTGCGCGCCGAGCCGGTGGAGAACCGCACCCCGGTCAACATCATCCAGCACCCGCGCGGCCGGCCGAAGATGCTGGCCTGCCGTAACAACCTCGTCACCCACGTCGCCGTCACCGAGCTGCGCTACTTCACCGACACCGAGCAGGGCTCCTCGGGCTCTCCGGTGCTCGACGACACGTGGCGCGTCGTCGCGCTCCACCGCGCCTCCGTGGACGTGGACGACGTGGAGTACCAGGGGCGCAAGACGGCCTGGGTCAACGTGGGCACGCCCATCGGCGCCATCCTCGCGTACCTCAAGGCGCGCCACCCCGCGCTCTGGGACGAAGTCCGTCAGGCTCAGGGACTCGCTCCTTGAGGCCTCGCCGCGCGTAGCGGTGACACCTCGGAGTCGTGTCGGCCGTCCCAGGGCAGCCAGGCGCCGGGAGCGCGCGCTGTCCACCCGGAGGCACCCGCCGGAGCCCCCCTTTCCTGGCCGTCGGGAACCTCGGGATAGGATGGTCCCGATGACCTCGACCTCACGGGATAACCAGCAAACGGAGCAGGGCCTCTCGGACGAGGGGGGCTATGGCACCGGCCACCCCGACACCGGTGGCCAGGACAACGGTCCCGACTCCGTCGGCGCGGGCGGCTCCGCGGACGGTCCTCCTCCGGCCGTGGGCTACGGCACGGGCGGTCGGGATGACGGCACGCACTCGGAGGGTGGCACGCCGCTGCACCACACGCGCGTGGGCCGCTACGTGCTGCTGTCGCGCCTGGGCCGTGGCGGCATGGGCGAGGTCTTCGAGGCGTTCGACCCCGAGCTCCGTCGCACCGTGGCCATCAAGGTGCTCCACGAGCGCCAGCTTCCCGGCGAGTCTCGCGACACGCGCGCGCTGCGGCTGATGCGCGAGGCGCAGGCCATGGCCCGCCTGTCCCACCCCAACGTCCTCACCGTGCACGACGTGGGCACGCATGACGGACGCGTCTTCCTCGCGATGGCGAAGGTGGACGGCGGCAACATGCGCCAGTGGCTGAGGAAGGCGAAGCGCTCCCTCCGGCAGGTGCTGCCCGTGTGTCTGTCCATGGGCCGGGGGCTCGCCGCCGCGCATGCGGCCGGGCTCGTCCACCGCGACTTCAAGCCGGACAACGTCCTCCTCGGCACCGAGGGCGGTGTCTTCGTGACGGACTTCGGCATCGCCCGCGAGAGCGACGCCTCCGAGGAGCCCACGGTGCCCGTGCCGGAGGCCCTGTCACCCGGCGAGGACGCACCGCTCACCGTCACCGGCGCCATGGTGGGCACGCCCGCGTACATGGCTCCGGAGCAGTACGCGGGGCGGCCCGCGGACGCGCGCTCGGACCAGTTCAGCTACTGCATCTCCGTGTACGAGGCCCTCGCCGGCCAGCGTCCCTTCGAGGAGGGCACGCTGCGGCGCATGGCCGTCACGCTGCTGGACACGGCGCGCGCGAAGGACGGCGCCATTGTCGCGGAGCGTCCCGAGCTGGCGCCTCCGCCGCACGCCAACGTGCCCGGCTGGGTGCACCGCCTGCTGGTGCGCGGCCTGTCCGTGTCGCCCGAGGCGCGCTTTCCCTCCATGGACGCGCTGCTGGATGCACTCGGCAAGGACCCGTCCGCCGCGCGCCGGAAGTGGCTGGGCGGCGCCGCGGCGGTGCTCGGCGGTGTGGCGCTGGCCGCGGGTGTCGCGGTGACGGTGTCGAAGCCGCAGGCTCAGCCGTGCGTCGGCGCGCCCGAGGTGTTCGCCCGCGTGTGGGGACCCTCGCAGCGGGTCGCCGTGGAGAAGGCCTTCCAGGACAGCGCCGCGCCGAATGCGGCGGGGGCCTTCACGCGGGTGTCGAAGGCGCTGGATGCGTACTCCACCCAGTGGACCACCATGCACCAGGAGGCGTGCGAGGCCACGCGCGTCAGCGGCGCCCAGCCCGAAGCACACCTCGCGCTGCGCATGTCCTGCCTGGACCGCCGCCTGCGCGCGGTGGATGCGCTCACCGCTGAGTTGGTGCGCGCGGATGCGGCCCTCGTGAAGCGCAGCGTGGAAGCGGTGGATGCGCTGCGCGGGGTGTCCGGCTGCGCCAACGTGGAGGCCCTGGCCGCCCCCGTGCCGCTCGCGGAGGACCCGGCCCTGCGCGCGAAGGTGGACACGGCGCGCGGCGAGCTGGCGCATGCCCAGGCGCTCCTGGACTCGGGCCGCTACCAGCAGGCGCTCCCGGCGGCGAAGGCCGTCGCGGACTCGGCGCGTGCGCTGGGCTACCGCCCGCTGCAGGCCGAGGCCTTCCATGTCCTCGGCTGGGCGCACCAGCGGCTGAGCCAGTCGGAAGAGTCCATGAAGGCGTGGAACGAGGCCATGGCCGCCGCCACCGCCGGCCGCCATGACGAGGCCGCCGTGCAGGTGGCCACGGACCTGGTGGTGGCCCTCAGCGACGCGCGCGACTGGTTCTCCGAGGCCCACCTCTGGGCCGGGCAGGCCCACGCGCTGCTGGAGCGCATGGGCGGCTCGCCCGAGCTGGAGGGCAGGCTGGCCAACCACGAGGGCATCCTCGCCTTCCGCGAGGACAACCTCGACCTGGCGGCGACGCACTACACCCGCGCGCTGGCGCTGCGGGAGCGCGTGCTCGGCCCCACCCACGTGGACACGGCCAAGGTCCTCAACAACTTCGGCATGGTGCGCATGCGCCAGGCTCGCTACGCGGATGCGATGCCGCTCTACCAGCGCTCGCTCGCCATCAACGAGGAGCGGCTGGGCGCCCAGCACCCGCTGCTGGCCTCCACGCTCGCCAACCTGGGCATCGCCGCGAAGGAGCAGGGCCAGTACGCCGAGGCCCTCCAGTGGACGGAGCGCGCGTACACGCTGCGCCGGGACACGCTGGGCCCCGACAACCGGCAGACGCTGCTGATGCTGAACGACCTGGCCCTCGTGCACGAGAAGGCGGAGGCGGCGGACAAGGCCCTGGCGCTCCACCAGCAGGCGCTGGAGGGGATGCGAAAGGCCTTCGGTCCGGAGAGCCTGGAGACCATCGAAGCGCTGCGCGCGCTCGCGCAGGCCGAGGAGCGCCTGGAGCGCGATGACGCGGCGCTGGCGCACTACCAGGAAGGGCTGGCGCTCCAGCTCAAAGTGCTCTCACCGGAGGACCTGGCGCTGCACACCATGGAAGAGGACGCGGGGCGCATGCTGCTGCTGCACCGCAAGCAGCCCCGCGAGGCGCTGCCGCTGGTCAGCGCCGCGCTCTCGCGCAAGCTGCGTACGCTGGGGGCCGAGCACGCCGGCACTGTGCATGCCCGCACGGGCCTGGGACTCACCCTGCTGGCGCTGAACAAGTCCGACCGCGCCCTGAAGGAACTGGAGGAGGCGGCGCGCGTGCTGGCTCCGCTGGGGTGGAGTGAGGCCGAGTCCGCGTGGGTGCACTTCGGGCTGGCGCGGGCGCTGTGGCAGACGAAGCCGGCGGAGCGTCCCCGTGCGCTGGCGCTGGCCCAGAAGGCCATCGAGGGCTTCACGCAGGCGGGCCAGTACGGCCGGCGCGAGCTGGAGGAGGCGCGGCGCTGGATGGCCTCCCACGAGCGGGCGAGGCGGTAGGCTGCGGCGGAATGGGGCTCTTCGACAACCGCGCCTGGCTCCGCAGGACGCGCCGACGTGCACTCTGGCCACTGTCCCTGTCCATCTATCGCTCCTGGATGAAGGACGTGGTGGAGCTGACGGCGGTGCGGGAGGAGAAGGACCTCGAGCTCCTCGATGTGCTGTTTTCGTTCCGCCGGTACGAGCGCGCGCTGGCGCTCCTCGACCGCGCGGCACTCGAGCTTCCGCTGCGTGAGGTGGCGGTGCGCCGGGCCGTGTGTCTCTGTCACCTCGGACGGGACGAAGAAGCCCGCCTCGTGCTCTTCGAGGCATGGCGCCAGAGCGAGGACCCGAGGCTCGTCTTCGAGCTGTCCTGGCTGGCGGAGCTGCGAGGCTGGGGGGCGACGGGCCTTCCAGTCAGGGACGCCTTCCGCTGGCTGCTCGACGCGAGGTTCGCCGCCCGGCCCCCGCCCCTGGATGAGGCACGTGCCGCGAGGTGGGCGGAGTCGAACTGGCTCTACGAGGAGGACCGGAAGCAGGCGCCGATACCGGACGTCGACGTGGGCCCGCGCTACTTCCCCTACGAGCCTGAGGTTGCGCTGTGGACGGCGGTGCTCGCGGCCCGAGGTGGCACGCCGGTGAGGGACACCGTGGAGGACGCGCTGGGGGTCGCCACCCGCGAGTGGCCGGAGCTGTGGAATGTCCTCACCCTGGACCCGCTCTTCCAGCCCTTCGTGGCGCCGCCTCGCCCCACGCTCCCGGTGCTGCCGGCGGAGCTGGATGAGCGGATGCAGCTCTGGAACATCCTCGAGCTCTCACCCGAGCCAGGTGACGGCGGCGCCGCCATCCCGCTGGGCACCTACTGCCCCGAGCCGTATGAGTTCGACGACGACCCGCTCTACTCCCTGCACGACTCGGTGGGCCGGTTCACCATCTGGGTCGCACGACAGCCCGAGCCTCCCTTCCGCATCGAGGTGTCTCCGTCGGACCGCTTGGGCCGATACGACCGGGGCGTGCTCGGAACGCTGCGCGAGCTGGCTCCGCACAGCCAGGACGTGTGGTTCTTCCTCCGCGACATCAACCGGGAGTACGCGGACGAAATCTCCCTGCGCGGGGGCCGCTATGGCTTCCGCCGCTGGTCGCTCAAGGACGTCGAGTCCGATCCGGACAAGCCCTTCATCGAGCACGTCCACACGCTGCTCCGCCAGCTGGCCGGACGCCCGGAGGCGCGGTTCCAGTCGGCGGAGTTCCAGCGCTTCCTCCGGCACTTCTCGCCGAGCGCTCCGTAGGGGACGCGAGGGAGCAGCGCCGCCACTTCTCGCCGGGCGGGACGCCAGGGAGCAGCGTCCCAGCCGTCACTTCTCGCCGAGCGCTCCGTAGCGCACCACGCGGAAGCGCGCGCCCTGCGCCTCGCGGATGCGGGCGGCGAGCACGTCGTGCAGCTCGGGCGTCCACGTGCTCCAGCGCTCGAAGAACTTCGCGGTGGCCGCCTTGTCGCCCGAGTGCTGGAGGGCAATCACCTCCTTGAGCAGCGAGCTGACGGTGTCCAGGTACTTGTCGTACTGAATCGTGAGGCGCGCCGTCTTCGGGTCCGCGCGAATCAGGCCCCGGTCCAGGAACCAGTTGAACTGCACCAGCTGCATGCGCTGGTACGGCTGGTCCTCGCGCGGGCGCACGTTCTGAAGGGTGCGACGAATGCCCGAGGCCTGCACGGTGCGCAGGCTGGCGGCGTCCAGCGAGCCGCTCTTGTTGAAGGCGTGCAGCGCGAAGAGGCTGACGAGGTCCGCCTTCATCTCCTCCATGGCGTCCGCGTAGTCCTCCAGCGCCACGTCCAGCGTGCGGCCCTTCGTGTCGCGGTCCGGGCCCAGGTAGTGGCCGACCTCGTGCCAGAGCGTGCGCTGGAAGTTGCCCTCGGAGGTGAGGTCCTTCGCGTGCGCGTCCACCGTGGCGGCGCGCCAGATGCGCTCGTCCGCGGCGAAGAGGTCCGGGTTCTTCATGATGTTCTCGCGCAGCAGGATGGTGCGGCCGTAGCGGCGCGAGTACAGCGGGTCATTGGGCAGAATCGTCGCCGTGTTGGTGCCGCGCGCCTGGCCGAAGTCCGCCACCACCTCGTACACGCCGACGGGGATGTCCTCGCGGATGCGCCGCTTCGCGGGGTACGGCAGCGCGTCCTCTATCCCTTGCAGGCCGCTCAGCCGCTTGCGCAGCTCGCGCGTGGCCTCCTCGTTCAGCAGCAGCACGGACACGCCGTAGAAGGCCTTCACCCCGTAGAGCGCGTCGTCATACGTCTCGTACGCGCCGAGCTGCACGTTGAGCTTCTTGAAGCGCCCCGTCACCCACGACGCGTCGCCGCTCTCGTAGTCGTTGCTGAGCATGTCGCGCGCGCGGTTTCGCAAGTAGCGCGCCAGCTCCTCGTCGCTCGCCTGCACCCGGCTCGCCGCGCGCATCAGCAGCCCGTACACCTTCACCAGCTCCGGCCCGTAGGCCACGGCGTAGGGCACCGCATACAGCGCCTTGGCGTCGGGCCGCTTCGCGCGGACCTGGAGCGACTCACGCAGGCCGGGGTGCAGCGTGTCCAGCACGGGGTGGGCCTGGAGCACCTTCACGTCCTGGCGCAGGTTGTCCGCGGTGGCGCGGCGGACCACGGTGAGCTCGCCCATCAGGGACTCGCGCTGCTCGGGGTGCGCGGCGAGGTATGTGTCCACCTCCGCGCGCGTTGCGTCCGGTGGGTAGACGTTGCGCGCCGGCACCTGCGGGTCCACGGGGAGGAAGGGCTCGCGGGCGTTGGTCAGCGTGCTCGCGATGGGGCCCTGGTAGAGCCGGTACAGAGTGAGTAAATCTTGCGTGCGCTTGGGGCTGCCCAGCTTCTTGTCCAGCATCCGGAGCCGCGTGTGCGACGTAAGCGCCTGATGGTGGCGCGACGTTTCATACAGCTCCTGGAGGACCTGGCCCGCCTCCAGGAGGTCCTTCACCGCGGCCTGCTCGTCGGGCGAGAGGCGCGAGAGTTCGGGCGCGAGCCGCACCTCCTCCGTCTTGGCGAGAATCTCCGCCACCTTCTCCTCGGGCCAGTAGCCCGGGGGCAGGGTGGGGGAAGCGGGCGCGGCGGCATGGGCCGCGAGCGTCGTGAGGGCCGCGACGGCCAGGGTCAGCGCGTGGGGAAGTCGCATGGCGGGCAAGACTGCCACGGCCCCACGCGTATTCCCCACGGCTTACACGTCGGTGCCCGGATGTGGATGAAAGGGCTGCTGTCCTGGTCGAAGCGGACGCTGCCGGTGCTCGGCCTCCGGACAACCCGCGTTCAGACCCACCACCAGCAAGCGGCGGCCCCGAGCAGCACCAGCCCGCCCAGGCCCACCGCGGCCCACCGACGGAGGAGCCGCTTCCGGGAGGGCGCCGCCAGCAGGCGGGTGGACTGCTCTGCCAGTGACGGGTCTTCCTCCTCGTGCGCGGAGGACCCGTGCTTCGGCATGGTGGCTCGCGTGTGCACGGAGTGCACCGAGTGCTCGGGCGACACGGAGGTCGCGCGCGTGTGCACGGAGTGCACCGAGTGCTCGGGCGATGCGGAGGTCGCGCGCGTGGGCACGGAGTGCACCGAGTGCTCGGAAGAGGGTGTGTCCGTGGGCAGCGAGGAGAGGGAGTGCTCGTACCGGGGCTCTGGCGTCGGCTGGCGCGCGGGCTCGGGCGCGGAAGCTGGACGGTGTGCCTCCGGCCCCGGTGCGGAAGTGGCCTTTCCCTCGGGTGGAGCGTGTCCAGGGGGCGGCCTGCGCGCCTCCGCGCCCGGTGCCGACACATGCGCCGGAGCCAGCGTAAGTGCCTCCGGCCTGCGCTCCTCCGGCCCCGGCATGGGAGTCAGCTTACGTGCGGCCGGAGCCACGGGCCGGGGCTCTTGGGCAACGGGCACCGGCGTCGGCTTGCGCGCGGCCGGAGCCAGGTTCCGGGGCTCCTGGGCCACCGTCTCGGGCGCGGGCCCTTGCAGGCGCTGGGGCTTCGTGGCGGGGCGTCCCTCCACCTCCGTGGCCACCTCGAGCGGCGCATGGCGAGACCGGTTGCGCGGCTGAGCCTCCAGCAGTCGCGAGGGAAACAGGGTGGAGTCCTCGCGCCCGGCGAGCACCGCGCGCAGCTCCTTCGCGACCTCCTCACAGTTCGCGGGCCGCGCCTTGCGGTCCTTGGCCAGCATCCGCGCCACCAGCGCGGAGAGCGCGGGCGGCACGTCCTGCCGGAATTGCTCCAGCGGCGGCGGCGCGTCGTAGAGCACCGCCTCCATCACCGAGCGCGCGCGGTGCGCGGGCAGCGGGCGCTTGCCGGCCACCAGCTCGAAGAGGCACACGCCCAGCGAGTACACGTCACTGCGCGCGTCGAGTGTCTCGTCGCGAATCTGCTCCGGCGACATGTACCCGAGCTTCCCCATGATGACGCCGGACGTGGTCTGCGTGCCGTCCGCCGTCTTCACGATGCCGAAGTCGGCGATCTTCACCTCGCCCGAGTACGACACCAGCAGGTTGTCCAGGGACACGTCGCGGTGGACCAGCTCCATCCACCTTCCGGTGCGCGGCTCCGCGAAGCGGTGCACGTACGCGAGCCCGTCACACGTCTGCGCCACCGCGTGCAGCACGGGGACGAGGGGCAGCGGCACGGGGCGGCTGGCGGCCAGGACTCCCGCGAGGCTGGAGCCCGGCACGTACTCCATGGCCAGGTAGAGCTGGTCGTCGATGACGCCGGTGTCGAGCACCTGGACGATGTTGGGGTGCTGGAGGCCCGCGGCCACCTCGGCCTCGCGCAGCAGGCGCCGCCGGAAGCGGGGGTCCGCCGCCAGCTCGGCGTTCATGCGCTTGACGACGACGGGGCCTTCCCGGTCCTCACGCTCCGCCAGGGACACGCGGCCCATGCCCCCGGCGCCGAGCTCGCGGAGGATGCGGTACGGCCCGAAGCGCTCGATGCCACTCATGCGCCCGCAGGCTACCCCCAGAACCCGTGGCGGGTCTCCCTCGCGTCCCGGGAGTCCGCCAGCCGTGCTCTACCGAGGGCGGCCCCTACTCAATGCCCCGCTTCTCGGGCGGGGCGTTCATGAGGATGTTGTTGGCGTGGGCGCCGCCCGGCCTGTCACCCCGGTCCATCAGCGGACCCGGAAGGCCCCTGGGGAACAGCCGCTGCAGCAGCCTCCCGATGGCGCCCGGGAAGGACGGACGCGCGGCGGGCGCGCCGGAGTCAGTGTCCCGAGGCTTGTTGCTGCTCTCGTTGGGGACCTTGGAGATGTTGTCGGCGTGGCCGCCACCAATCCGGATGGGGGACCACTTGCCGGGACGCTTCACGGCCGGGTCGAACTCGTCCTTCTTCGGCTCGTACGCCGCCGTCTGGAGGTTGTCGCTGTGGCCGCCGCCCACCTTCAGCGCCGAGCCCGACACGCCGTCCTTCTTCCCGGTGCCCGTGAGAATCTCACGGGCCAACTTGTCGGACAGGCGAGGGCCGCCGGAAGAGGACTCGGGGGACGCCGGGGACGACACGGGGCTCTGACGCGGTCCGACAATCTTCACGGGACACCTCGGCGGCACTCACCTCTGCCAAGGAGGATTATTGGGACGAGGCGTCCGGAAGTTTCCGGGGAATTCCCTGACGTTATGGAATCTACAAATTCGGAAGGAATTGCAGGCTCGCACACACTGTGCGACAGGCCATGCACACCGCGTGCGCGGGTGGGCCGTCAGCGCCGGCTGCCGCGGAGGCCGGCGGAGCGCAGGTAGAAGCGGGCCGTCTGCGCGAGGAACCGCAGCGGAAGGCCCGGCTCGGCCAGGGCGCGCTGCAGCTCGCTCCCGAGCCCGGTGAAGAGCGTCCGGAGGACCTCCAGCTTCTTCACGTCATCCAGCTCGGACGCATACCCGAGCGCGGGCAGGCGCCGCCGCCACACGGGGTTGCTGGCGAGGTTGGCGCGCACGGCGTCCAGCACGTCCAGCAGCGTGGGCGCCAGCAGGCCGACGGAGATGGAGAGTGCCTCCTCGGGGGCCTGGGCCATGTGCCAGTGCCCGGCGGGGATGTAGATGAAGTCCCCGGTGCCCAGGGTGCGCGTCTCCACGGGCGTGGTCTCCTGCGCGGCCAGCGCGCCGCTCGGCAGCGCGTCCGGGAGGGGCACGGGGTGGAGCGTGTTCTCCCGCAGGAGGTAGTCCTTGCGGCCCAGCGTCTGGAGGATGAAGACCTCCTCCGGGTCGCAGTGCCAGCCGAAGCCGTGGTGGCCGGCGGGCGTACAGTACAGGTGCAGGTTGATGCGGCCGTGCAGCTCCGCGCTGAAGGTGCGCGCGAGCTCCGACAGGCCGGCGTGGTGCTGGTCCGGCTGGCGGAGCACGAGCGTGTAGCCCTGCGAGAACAGCTCGCGCGCCTGCTTCGCCGTCCTGGGACGCTCGCCGGTGTAGGGCACGCCCTGGCGCGCGAGGAGCAGGTCGCACTCCGTCTGCTCTACCAGCTCGTCGACGACGCTCCAGGTGCCGAGCTGGAGCAGGCGTTGCGCCGAGGCCCGTCCGGAGAAGGGCGTGCGTTGGTAGTGCTCCCGCAAGAAGCGCTCGCGGGGGAAGTCGTTCAGCAGTTCATCGAGCAGCATGAGGTCTCGAATCTACTCAGAGACCCCCGAGCTGCGCTTCCGGATGTGCCGCCCGCAGCTGCACCAGCGAGGCGAGGCAGCTCTGCCACTCGCCCTTGGCCACCGAGCCGGTGAACTCGCCCAGCACCGGCGCCACCACGCGGGCGAAGGCCTGGTCATCCAGACCCAAGTCGCGCACCAGCTCAATCACGCGCCGCTTGGCCACGCTGGCGGACAGGCGCTTCTGCACCTCGCCCTCGCGCGCCTCCTTCGCCCGGCCCGGCGGCAGGCCGAAGAGCATCTTCCGCAGGAAGGTGCGCAGCGCCTCCACGTTGGCGAAGCGCTCCGTCTCCGCCACCGGAGCCTCCTTCGCGCCCGCGGGCTTCCAGCCCTCCGGCAGGTGCGTGGGGCGGTGCTTCTCCCAGAGCAGCCGCACGGCGAACAGGCCCACCTCGCGGTCGGCGCTTTGCATCAGCCACGCGAGCCGCTCCGCGCCGCCCAGCCGCGCGTAGTGCCGGCGGATGAGCTCCACCGCCACCTCGCGCGTGCTGCGCTTGGTGCTCTCCGAGAGCGCGAACACCTTCGCCGGGTCCAGCTCCTCCGGGTGCAGGACGTGCCGCGCGTCCGCGCCCTCCTCGCCGGCCTTCAGCAGGGCGTCATAGGCGAGGTTGCGGACCTCCTTCGCCTCGGCCTCGGCCAGCTCGTACACGCGCGTGTGCCAGCCCCAGGCGCGCAGCTCGGCGCGGGCAATGGCCAGGGCGAAGCGGCGCACGTCGTCGCGCTCGTCGAACAGCGCGGGCCACAGCTTCTCCGGCGTGTACGCCTTGCGCGGGGCGCGGGGCTTCAGCTCGTAGGACTTCGACTCCGGCTGCTCCGGGCCGATGACGGGGTGGTGGCAGCGCAGGTACGTCTGCGCGAAGCCACGCACCTGCACGGGCTGCTTCGCGCCCAGGGCCAGCTCGAACAGGCGCTCCAGGCCGGTGGCCGCGTCGCCCGAGTCGCTGAAGTCCGCCGGCGCCACGTTCTCCAGCAGGTAGCGGTGGGCGAAGCCGTGCAGCTGCGGGTCCGCGCGGCGGGCCAGCGCGAGCAGCCAGGGCACGGTGAGCTGGCGCGCGGTGAACAGCTTCCGGTTGCCCAGGAGCGCCAGCGCCACGTCGCGGTGCTTCCGGCTGAAGACGAGCCCCTTCACCCGCTCCACGTCCAGTCCGGGCAGGCTGTCCGCGCGCGTGAGCCAGGTGCTGACGGTGTCGCCGATGCGCGGGTGAGACACCTTGTCCAGCATCCACTCCGGGCCGATGGCGGCGGGCGGGTACGCGCCCAGCGCCTTCAGCGCGAGCCCCGCCACCGGGTGCGGCTTCTTCTCCAGGCGCGGGTCCTCCAGCAGCTCCTTCCAGAAGGCCACGGGCAGCTCCGTCCCGGGGTACTTGGAGGCGACGTAGCCCTTCACCCAGGCGAGCTGCTCGGACGAGCCCAGGTACATGTCCCGCAGGAAGCCGGCGGGCAGCTCGGCGCGGTCGAAGGACTGCTCCAGCGACTTCGCAGCGAAGGCATTCGTCGGCTTCGAGGACAGCAGCCGGCCCAGCAGCTCCACGCCCAGCTCGCGCGGGTTGCGCTTCTCCAGCGCGGCGGCGGCGAAGGCCTTCACGTCATTGGCGCCCTGGGCCACCAGCTCCGCGAGCCGCTCGGCGGGCAGGTCCTGCGCGTGGGCGCGGGCGTACTCAATGGCATACGCGCGGGCCTTGTCGCTGGGGGACACCAGCAGCGCGAGCACCGCCTCGTGCAGGCCGAGCGCGCGCAGGCGGCCCTGGTGGAACTCGGGCGAGCCTTGCAGCGTCTCCACGAGGAAGTCGTGGGCGCTGGCGAGGGGCCGGCGCGCGAGCCTGTCCAGCCACGCGGGAGTCACCTTGCGCAGCGCCTCGGGGAAGTCCTTGCGCAGGCCCTGAATCGCGAAGCGCGCGGCGGGGTCCGAGTGGCAGGTGTCCAGCAGGCGCATCAGCGGGTCCGGCGAGCGCTTCCACGCGTCCGGGAAGGCGCGGTGCTTCAGCATGTCCGCGGGCGGCTGGATGGAGAAGGACGTCGCCGAGTAGTTGCCGGTGCCGTGGGCCCAGATGTGGTGGGCCACCCAGACGGAGTACCAGGACGGGTCCGGCTCGTAGTGGCGGAGCACCTCCACGGCGAACTGGGGGTACAGCTCCGGCACGGCGGTGCCCAGGTGGCGCAGGTAGCGCCAGGCGCGGCGGCGCAGGTAGGTGAGGGTGCCGGCCGAGACTTCGCGGTTGTAGCCGCCCCGGCCGCGCTCCGCGTCGAAGCGCCAGGCGAGGATGCCGAACATCTCCGCGTCGTGGCGGGCCTCGGTCAGCTTGTAGATGCGCTTGAGGCCGCCCCACAGTCCGAAGCGCAGGTCCGAGCGGCGGATGATTTCCATCAGCGCGGCGCGGGAGGCGTGGGTGTCGCGCGCGTAGAGGCCGACGAGCAGCTCGGCGAGGGCGAGCCGGGGCGGACGGGGTACGTCCTTCTGCGCGTGGAAGCGCTGCCAGGCCTCGGTGGAGGCGGTGCGCCGGCCCTCCGCGTCGAAGCGCGCCTGGGCCTGGGCAAGCGTCTGGAGCAGCTTGTCGAAGGTGAAGGCATCCTTCGGCAGAGGCGTCTCGGGCGCCTTCTCGGGCTGCGCGAGGAAGGCGAGGACGGCCTCGGCCAGCTCGGGCGCTTCGGCCCGGACCAGCCGCTCGAGGTCTGCTGCGCTCAGCGCATCACTCGTGGACATGGACCTGGGGACTTAGCACAGGCCCCGGGCCGCGCGCCTCACCTCCAGAAGTCGAAGATGTCGAAGCCCGCGCCGAAGCTGGAGCTGGAGCTGCGGTTGTCGAAGTACGTCACGTCCACCAGCAGGCCCACGGCCAGAATCATCTGCCGCAGCCGGGCGTCGGTGCACCCGGGCTTGAATTCCAGGGTGAAGGTGTCCGCGTCGGTGAAGGTCTCCTGGAGCAGGCCGCTCCACCGCTTGCGGACGACGGCCACCTCCACGCCGCGCTGCAGGATTCGGAACGTCCACGGCCGGAACAGCGGCCCCTCCACCGTGGCGACGACGGCGCCGGTGGGCGACAGCACGTCGAACCGCCGGCCGAAGAAGGTGAAGCGCTGCTGGATGCTCCCGAGTGGGCGCCCATCCCACGCCTCCACATTGGCGCGCGCCAGCAGGAAGCTCCAGGGGTGCTCCACCGCGAGCGCCACCGTGCCGCCCAGCGTCATGCACTCCATCCGGGCCTTGTAGAAGGGCCAGAAGTTCCGCAGGAGCGCCGAGCCCCAGCCGTCCCCCGTCTCGCCCACGTACACCGCCACCCGGCCCGTCGGGTCGCAGACCTCGTAGCGGTTCTTCGACTCCCAGCCGATGAGTACCTCCGCCAGCTCGCGCAGCTGCCGCATGCGCAGCTCAGGGGCCTCGAACAGGCCCGCGAGCTGGAGCTTCAGCTCAAGGCCCATGTAGCGCGGGTCTCCCGGGGGCCCCTTGCCCGCGCCGGACGGCACCTCGTGGAGGGGCGCCGGGTCCGCCACGGCGAGCTCGCCCGCGGGCGCCGGAGCGCGCTGCTCGCGGCTGCCCCAGTCCAGCTCCAGCTCTCCGGTGCTCGCGAGGTCGGGTTTGTTGCTCATGACACCCGAGCCTAACCTCCCACCCGGGCTCACCGCGAGCCGGGCTCCGGCTGCCTCACGGCGGGCACGTCGGGGGTGCCGCCCTCTTCCCTGGGCACGTCAGGCCCCACCCACTCCGTCAGGGCCAGCGTCACCCGGCCCGTGGCGGGCAGGCGCACGTGCTGGGAGCGGAACCGGACCCGGCGGCCGTCCAGGCCCGTCGTCGCCTCGGCGGTCACCATGTACTCCCCAGCCGTCAGCCCCCGGGCCTGGAAGGTGCCCAGGGAGGTCGTCGTGGGAGTCAGCGCCCTGGCCTCCCCGGGGCTCATGGACACCAGGTACACCTCCGTCAGCACGGGCTGGCCCTCGCGGTCCGTCAGCGTGCCTTCCAGCCTTGCTCCCGGGGGCAGGCGCAGCTCCAGTAGCTCGTCATCCGCTCCAATCCGCTGGCGCAGCTTGGGGAAGTCGTCGTGCAGCACGTCCACGTCCATCGGCCGCCGCTCCAGGAGTGGCAGCACGAAGGAGCCATCTGCTCCAGTGCGCTCCTGTGCCAGCGGGGAGTGCGCGGCCGTCAACGTGTCCTCGCCCACGAGGTTCACCCGGACCTCCGCCAGGGCGACGGGCAGGGACGTCTCCGCGTCCACCACGCGGCCCCGCAGCTGGCGTCCCGGCTCCAGCCGCACGTCTCCCAGGTCCAAGTCCCGTCCCGGTGGCACCTCCACCTCGCGCACGGAGAGCGTGAGGCCGGGCGCCTCGAACAGCAGCCGCGTGGTGCCCGCGCGCTCCATGGGAAGGCGGAAGGCGCCCCCCGGGTCGCGAAAGGGCGCCTGGTTGACGCTGAAGCGGGGAATGGGCGTGCCGTCCCGTCTCACCACGCGCCCGTGGAGGTAGCCCTGGTAGCGCAGCACCAGCCGCACGTCGCGGGCGCCCGAGCGCGCGACGACTCCCGGCCACCGCAAGGGGTGCTCCCGCTCGGGCTCCTCGAAGGTGTGGCCCTCCTTCGAGGCCA
The DNA here is from genome assembly GCF_010894435.1 of Pyxidicoccus trucidator. Lineage (NCBI taxonomy): Bacteria > Pseudomonadati > Myxococcota > Myxococcia > Myxococcales > Myxococcaceae > Pyxidicoccus > Pyxidicoccus trucidator. The sequence goes on from NZ_JAAIXZ010000003.1 coordinate 254,917, forward strand.
CCAGGGCGCACTCGCCTTCCACGACGTGGTCCACGGTGAAGCGCCCGTCCGGGCCGGTGGTCGCCGTGGAGGGCCGGAAGCTGTTGCCTGCCTCGGACTTCTCTCGCAGCGAGTACGCCTCCACCTGCGCCTCCGGGACGGGACGGCCGTCACCATCCACGACGAGGCCCGACACCGACAGCCCCGTGTCCATCCGGAGCGAGGCGTCCACCGTCTCCGTGCCCCGGACGGACACGGTGCGCGACGCCCTGTGGACGAAGCCGCCCAGGTCCAGCCCCGCCTTGAGCGTGTATGTGCCGGGCGGCAGGCCGCGGAGGGCGAAGGTGCCCTGCTCGTCGCTCGACGTCATCACCTGGTGCGGGTGCTGGGGCGTGCCGGCCTCCATGAAGAGCTGCACATACGCGAGCGGTGCGCCGCGGGCGTCCACCACCGTGCCCTCCAGCGTGGCCCCGGTGTGCAGCACCACCTGGACGTCTCGGGCCGGCGCGTCCACCTCCCTCTGCTCCCGGAGGAAGCTGCCGCCGCCGGACGTGAGGAGGTACCTCCCCGCCTCGGGGACCTCGATGAGGAAGCGGCCTTCCTCGTCCGACGTCGCGCTGTTCGGCTCGTACAGGGGGGAGTCCAGGTCCATCATGAGTTCGGCGACTTCCTCCTGCGTGGGAGCGGGCGCATCCGGCGGGAGGGTGTAGGCCGGGCGCCGCTTGAGCCTCACCGCTTCCAGCGACACGTCCGGCACCGGGCGTCCCTCGGCGTCGGTGACGAGGCCCGCGAGGATGAAGGCGCGGCGGAGCGTGAAGGTCAGGGGCGCTCCGGAGGTGGAGACCTCCACTTTCTCCACCTCGACCTCATGGTAGCCCTCGGCGTCCACGCTGAAGGTGTGCGTGCCCAGGGGCAGGGGGCCCATGCGGAACCGGCCATCCGCCCCGGTGAGGCCGTCGTCGAACGAGGGCCCGGCCTCCTCCGAGGACGCGGTGACGGAGGCGCCGGCCACGGGGTGTCCGGCCTCGTCGCGCACCAGTCCCTCGACGAAGGCGAGGGTGCCCAGCGTGAGTGAGGCTTCCGCCTGCCGGTCCTCCTCGGAGAGGCTCACGTTCGCGAAGCCGTGCGCGCCGTCGCGCTCGGCCAGCACCTCGTACTCACCGGGGGCGAGGGGCTCGAAGGCGAAGCGGCCCTCGCCGTCCGTCACTGCGACGTGCCGCGAGTACTGCACCTGGACCTCGGCGCCTGGCGCGGGCCTGCCGTCGGCGAGCAGCACCTGTCCGACGATGCGCCGGGGCGGGTGGAGGACGATGTCGTCCAGGTCCTCGTCGGACACGTCCGGCAGGTGTGCCGGGAGCAGCCCGGGGCTGGACGCGACGAGGCCATACGCGCCCACGGGCAGCAGGCCGAAGGAGAAGCGCCCGTCCGCGTCGGTGCTCGTGGTGAAGTAGCGCGAGTGCTCCTGGTGGAAGAGCGTCACGCGCACGCCGGAAAGCGGCACGCCGGCCTCGTCCAGGACGCGGCCCGAGAGCGGGAGTCCCTCCTCGAGGACCAATTCCACGTCCTCGCGGCCCGTGGCCACCTCGGGCTCCATCGCCGCGCCGCGCTCACCGAGCGCCCAGAGGGCCACCGTGCCCTCGGGCAGTGAGTCGAGCTGGAACGTCCCATCCGCCGCGGTGGTGACGCGGGTGAGCACCGGGGCTCCGCCGCGCTCCTCTTCGATGAGCTCCACCACCCGCTCCTCGGGCCCGCCGGAGCAGTCGAGGTGGGTCAGCAGCAGGCCCGGTGACTCCACGTCACACGGAAGCTGTGACAGGGACTCGCCGGGCATGGCCCGCGTGGCGGAGACCTCGACGCCCGCGACGGGCTGTCCCCTCAGGTCCACCACGCGTCCGCGCACGGAGCGGGAGCCGCTCGGCGGTGGGGTGGAGGCGGTGGCGCCGGAGACGTCCCGGGCGCGCGGGCTCACGGTGGCGGGAGGCGGCGCCTCCGGGCTGGAGGCGCACCGGAATTGGACGAGCGCCACGGTGGCACCCAGCACCAGCACGCCGAGTGCGATGAGCCCCGCCCACTGCTTCCGCATGGCGCCCTCCCGGGGACGCACGGTAGCAGGAGCGGAGTCCCCGGGTCGCCGGGGGGGCCTACGCCCCTGGAGGCGCGGACGCCCGCGAGTCGAGGCGGGCCTGCTCCGCGATGATGAGGTCCCTCACGTGCTCGCGCAGGGTGGGCACGTCGGGGAAGGCGGCCGGGTCCACCGGAGGCATCACCTGCACGTGGCAGTGGGACTGGGCCTCCAGCACCAGCCCGTGCTTGGGCAGGGTGCGCGCGGTGCCGGTGAGGACCACGGGGATGATGGGGCACTTCATCTTCATTGCCAGGGTGAAGGCGCCGTCCTTGAAGGGCTTCACCTGCCCGTCGAAGGAGCGCGTCCCCTCGGGGAACATGAGGATGGGCACGCCGCGCGACAGCCAGTACTCACAGCCCCGCATCATCTTCGCGATGCTCACCTTGTCCCCACGCACCAGCGGCACGTAGCGGTTGAGGTGCATGTTCCAGCCGATGAGGGGCAGCTTGAAGTTCTCCGCCTTGGAGACCCACTTGAAGGGGCGGTAGAGGCCGAAGAGGACGAGGATGTCGCCCAGCGACTCGTGGTTGGCCACCAGCACCGCGGGCCCGCGCCAGGGCAGGCGCTCGCGGCCGTCCACCCGCAGGTGCCACAGCGGGTTGACGTAGAAGTACAGCTGCGCCCAGAAGCACGAGTACAGGTGCAACACCCGCCCGTCCCGGTCGAACGGGAGCGTGACGAGCCACACGAGCACGGCGCCGAGGAAGAGCACCGTGCTGGAGAGCACGAAGAACAACCAGAAGAAGATGGAGAGTAGGAGTCGGATGGCGCGGCAGTGTGCCACAGGCCCGCGTACGGGAGGGTAGGGGAGTTTCGCGGCTCAGCGTCCCGGCGGGCCCGCCTTCGCCAGCAACTCAACGAAGGCGGTGAGGTACGGCGCGGGGCGCACGGTGCGCGGCCAGGCCGCGTGCCAGTGACGGCGCAGGCCCGGCTTCGTCACGCGCACGGCGGCCAGCGTGCCGCGCGCCAGCTCCGGCGCCACCGCCCAGCGCGCGAGCACCGCCACGCCCAGGCCGGCCTTGGTCATCTCGACGATGGCCTCGGTCAGCTCCACGCGGGACACGCGAGCGGGGGTGATGCCCGCGGGCACCAGCACCTGCTGGAAGAGGGTGCTCTCGGTGAGGGGGATGCTGTAGAGCAGCACGTGCTCCCGGGCGAAGTCCGCGGCGTGCAGCACGCTCTTCTTCGCCAGCGGGTGGTCGGGGGCCATGACGGCCAGCAGCTCGTCCTCGAAGAGCGGGGCGCCCGCGAGCCGGCGGTGCCGGACGGGCTCGCTGACGATGCCCAGGTCCAGCTCTCCGGACAGCAGCGCCTCCACCGGCCGGCGCGTCGCGTCCACGGCGATGCGCACCTCCACGCCCGGGTGCTTCGCGGTGAAGCGCCGCAGGACTCCGGGCAGCCAGTGGTAGGCGGTGTAGCACTCGGTGGCGAGTCGCAGCTGGCCCTGTGAGGACTGGGCGAGGCGGGAGACCTCGGCCTCGGCGGCGTCGACCTCGGCCACCACCTTGCGCGCGGCCTCCAGCACGCGCTGGCCGGGGCCGGTGAGGACCATGCGCCGGCCCTGGCGCTGGAAGAGCTCGGCGCCCAGGCGCTCCTCCACGTCGCGGAGCTGGTGGCTCAGCGCCGGCTGCGACAGGTGCAGCACCCGCGCCGCCGCCGTCACCGAGCCCGTGTCCACCACCGCCGCCACCAGCCTGAGGTGCCTGACGTCCAGAATCATCGATTCGATTCTCTCATGGATTCATGCGGACGATGCGCTGGATTCATGTGGGCAACTTGGGGACAAGTGGCCTGCCTGCTCAACCGAGGTGCCCTGTATGAGCCTGAAGACTGTGTCCCTGGCCGCCGATGTCCTCGTCGTCACCGGGGAGACGTATGCTTCCAACACCACCCTGTTCCTGGATGGCCGCGACGTGCTGATGGTGGACGCGCTCGGCAGCCGCGCGGATGCACAGGCGCTGCGGCGCTTCGTCCATGAGGAGCTGAACGCTCGGGTGCGGCTGGCGGTGTGCACGCACGGGTTCAGCGACCACCTGGCCGCGCTCCAGGAGTTCCCCGAGGCGCTGGTGCTGGCGCACGAGCGCTTCGAGGACACCTTCCGCGCGGAGCGCTTCCGTTCGGATGAGGAGTCGGGGTTCTTCCGCGCGCCGGAGCTTCGGGCCGCTGGGCCGCTGCACCTTCAGTGGGGGCGGTATGCGCTGGAGGTGTTTTCGAATACGGGACACACGGCGAGCACGCTGAACATCGACGTGCCTTCGTTGGACTTGTTGTTCTCCGCGGACACTGCGGTGGGTCACATGGCGTACGTGGCCTACGGGGCGCCGGAGGCCATCGACGCGGCGCTCGGGAGGTCGGAGGCGCGGGGGCGCGCTCGGGTCATCCAGGGGCACGGGGGCGTGGTGTCACCGCGCACGCTGAGCTCGGCGCGGTACTACCTGCGGGCGCTGGAAGCGGCGGTGCGCGAGGCGCGCGGGACGCCGGAGCGGGTGCGGGCGATTCCCCTCGCGGCGTGCCTGCCGGCGGACGTGCGGGGCAGTGAGTTCGAGGCGTTCTTCCACTCGCGGAACCTGGACGAGGTGGTGACGCGACGGCTGTGGAGATGACTCAGACCTCGTCGAACCTCGCGCCTGAGATGCCGGTGGCCTCCAGGCGCTCCTTGCGTTCCTGGGACCGTCTGCCGGCGGACAGCACGCCAGTGCTACGCTGGGTGTTCCCCAGGAGGCGTCATGCGGTGGCCGGCCTGCTGTCTCTGGATGCTCACGCTGCCTCTGGCGGTGGGATGCCCCACCGCGCACAGGCGGGACGGCACGCTCGACCGCGCCATACGCGCGGACACGAAGGAGCGGCTGGAGACGGGAAGGTGTACCCGGGCCCAGTACGACAAGTTCTGCGAGGGCAGGGAACAGAGCGAGGAGTGCGTCGAGGAGTGCTTCGAGTGAGCTGGCGTGGCGCCGTGGGCGTCCTCGTGGCGCTCCTGCTGCCGCTGCCCCTGGTGCTGGTCATGGGCAGCGTCCTGCGGGACCGACGGGAGCGGATTTCCCCGCCTCCAGGGGCGGTGCGCACCGTCCCCGTGCTCTCGCATGAGGAGCGCATGGTCCGGCTGACGTACCACAGTGAATGCCGGAAGCCCGAGGACTGCGAGGCGCCCCTGGCGTGCTTCAGCGACATCGATCAGAGGTCGCGCTACTGCACCGACAGCGAGTGCACGACGGACGCGCAGTGCCCGGAGGGACAGCGCTGTCACGGCTTGACCATGCGTGGCGAGGAGCGCCGGGTGCGCTGGTGCGTGGCCGTGGGCGTCCGTCAGGAAGGTGAGCCCTGCCTGGACCAGGCACTGGACCCCCGGGAAGGCTGTAGCCCCGGGCTGGTGTGCGGAGGCCGGCCGGGCTGGTGTGGCCGCCCCTGCCGGCCAGGTGAAGCCACGGGTTGCCCGGAGGGCTTCTTCTGCGGGGAGGTGACACCGGAGCCCATCTGCCTGCCCACCTGTGAGACGCGTGGGTGTCCCCAGGGCCAGCGCTGCATCCGGCAGGAGGAGGGAATCTCGGCCTGCGCTGTCGTCTACGGCCCCGACTGCCAGCACACCCCTTGCCCGGAGGGGCGTGAGTGCAGGGATAACCGAGAGCCCACCCGCCCGGGCGAAATCTGGATGGAGTGCCTCCACAAGTGCGGCAAGAAGCGCCCTCCCTGCCCGGAGGGCCTCATCTGCGACCGCGCCCGGTGCCAGCCCCCCTGCGACCCCACCGGTCCCAATGTCTGTGCCCGGGGATACCACTGCACGCGCAGGACGAAGCGCAGCCCCTACCTCTGCGAGCCTGACACCTGGCCGAAGATGTAGCGTCCCGGGCTCGCGTCCCGGAACCCGAGCCCCGGGGACAACGCCCGCGGCACTACCTGCAGGTCCCAGACTGCTGGCCATGGGTGCGCTGGAGGCGTGCGCCCGTCTCCGTCAGAGCCTCCAGTCCGGACCCGTCGCTGCGCGGCAGGAGGTGGAGGGATGTCCCCACGAATCGCCTTGAGGGTCGATGACACGGACTGGGGCCTGGCCCCTCCCGTGCCAGGGCTGCTGCTGGAAGTCCCGCAAGAGGGCCGCTGGAGGCAGCGCCCATCCCTGCATGTCGAGGCCGCGTTCCTCGACCTGCTCCGAGTGGTGAGCGGAGGACAGCCGCTGCTCTGGGTGAGAATCGACGATTGGTGGGAAGGCTGCGGCGTCCTTCGCGGGCCCGCGCAGCGGCCCTGGCAACTCCCGCATCTCACCGCGGCGGAGGTGCGAGCGATTTCCCACGCGCCCGCGACGGTGGACTGGTGGGCGGCCTGGGCTCATCGCTTCGCGCGGACGCTGGAGGGCGCCGAAGCCTCCATCCTGCACTCCGGCCGCTGGTGCCTGCGGCCCCTGCTCCGGGTGCCGGCGGACAAGGCCATGGAGTACCCGAGTGTTCCCGCCTCTCGTGCAGGCGATACGCCGGACCCGCCGCACTCCCTGGAAGTCGCCCTGCGCTTCGAGCCGTTCTGGGTCGAGCCGTGGGACGAGCGGGAGGAGCCCGAGCGACCCCAGGTGCGGAGCGGCGCCGTGCTCTCCCTGCGTCAACCCTCTCCACCGGACGACGGCAGGGTGAAGGCCTGGCGCAAGCACGCGCGCGACGGGACGCTGCCTCCCGTGCTGCTGCTCTACTTCCAGCTCTTGGGGAAGTGGCTCGTGGTGGACGGGCATGACCGGCTGCACGCGGCCCTGCTCGAAGGGCTGGCGCCTCCGCTCCTGGGGCTGTGGCCCGTCCTGGAACGGCCGCTCCCACAAGATGCCCACAGGCGCGAGGCCGCGATGCTGGGTGCCGAGGCCTGCCTCCAGGGGCGCATCACGCCTGAGCGGGTCGACGCCGCGAACGAGACGCTCCTCCGCAACCACGAGACCTACCAGCGCCTGGCCGTCACCCGTGCCTGGCTCCTGCCAGGGGGCGGCCCGGCCTGGAAGCGCGAGGTGCTCGACTGGCGCAAGCACCTGCGCCTCCCGGCCGAGCCCGAGGACTGGGAGTGGTTCGCTGGCACGCGACACTCCTGAACGGTGGACTCCGGACCGCTCCAGCGAGAGCCTTGCACGTGCCTCGCGCTCACGCCGCCGCGCGAGGCAGCTCCAGCGAGGCCAGGGACAGCGAGAGGGCCCTCGTGGCACTCGCCTCCACCGCGCGGAGCAGCTCGGGCGACGCGAGGCGCGGCAGGACGACGAGCTGCGTGCCCTCCTGCGCCACCACGCGCAGCGGACGCTCCACCTCCAGCAGCATGGTGCCCCGCGCCATCATCCTCGGCGCCGCGTGCGTCAGCTCCACCGCACCCGCCAGCACCAGCAGGTGCGAGCCCGGCTCCAGCACCCGCTCCTGGCGCGGCGCCAGCTCCACCTGCTCGCCGCGCCGCAGCCATGCGAGCCGCTCCTTGCGGCCCAGGTGCGCGTAGCGGTCCATGCCCCGCACCAAATCATCGAAGCGGCGCTCGGCGAACGTGGCCCACACGCTCCGCCGCAGCGCCGCGTCCCCGTCCAGCAGCGGCAGCAGCACCGCGCGCGGAATCCTCACCAGCGTGGACGCCGCCGCCGTGCGCACCGAGGCCGAGCGGCGCTCCCCCGCCAGCATCCCAATCTCTCCGAACACCGTCCCGCTGCCGAGCTGGTTCACCACCCCATCCTCGCCCCTCGCGTCCTCCGCCAGCACGTACGCCGCGCCGCGCGCCAGCAGGTACAGCTCGTCGCTCGCGTCACCCTTGCGGAACACGTAGCGGCCCGCCTGCAGCTCCATCACCTGCGCCCGCGCCGCCACCGCCTCCAGCGCCTTCGTGTCGAAGTGCGCGAACAGCGGCGACGCCTTCAGCTGCCGCACCACCTCCGAGCGACGCAGCCGCGCGCCCCCGGGCAGCCGCCGCGCCACCGCGCGCAGCGCCTCCAGCGGCTTGCGCAGCGAGCGCCCGCACAGCACGCGCAGCACGCTCAGGATGTTGCCCGCCGTCGCCGGCACCAGCGTCACCAGCCCGTGCCCGTCCACGTAGCCGGGGTTGGACTCCATGAAGAAGCGCGCCGCCGGCTTGTCGCACTGCCGCCAGTAGTCCCGCTCCACCTCGGACTCGCGCGTGCGCCAGCCCACCTCGCGCAGCAGCGGGTTGGCCGCATCCACCTTGTCCAGGCCGAAGTCCGTGGCCAGCCCGTCCATGAAGGCCAGCAGCTCCGGCGGCACCGGCTGTCCCCGGCGCGGCCACACCTCGTTGCAGTACTTCGCGAACACCGAGTAGCTGGACGGGTGCACCAGTGAGCCCATGTAGTACGTCGGCCGGCCCGGGTGCCGCATCAGGTACTTCAGCACCAGCGACAGCCCGAAGCGCGTGTTGGTGTTGGCTCCCCGGTACGCCCGCAGCGAGCCCGCCTCGGCGCGGAACACCGCCGTCGTCACCCCGTTCAGCGGCTTCTCGAAGACGTGCATCGCGAAGTAGCCGACGATGTCGCCCACCTCGTTCTTGTGGACCTGAATCCAGGTCTGCTCCGCCTTCGAGTCCACCACGTACTTCGCGAACGACTCCCGCTCCACCCCGTCGAAAATCTGCTGGTGGACCGCGTACAGCGCGTCCGTCAGGTGCCTGCGCGCGTCCAGGGACAGGGACTTGGGGATGATGATTTCGGTGTTCGCGATACGGGGCATGGCGGGGCCTCCAGCGCTGCTTGCCGTCTCCTTGTGCAAGCCCGCTGCCATGCTTCGCGGAGGCTGTAACGGAAGGCCCGGCGTGGGGCTTCCGAGGGGAGGCGCGAGGCCCGGGAGGGGAAGGGGTGCCGGGCTCGCGTCGCGAGGGAACGCGGGCGCGTGCGCGGGCGACGCGGGCAGGGCAGGCAGGCAGCGCCCACCGGGAGAGGTAGGCCCGGTTGGCGCTCAAAGGAGGTGGCCCGGGGTGTGCCGGGGCTCACCGCTCATGTCGCGCGGTGAACCCCGGGCCTACCCTGGGACGTGGGGCTACTTCGCTCCGGCCCGCTGGAAGGCGCGGCCTCCGAAGGCGTGGAGGGTCCGCGTGCCGGCGGCGTACCGCCCCGAGATTCGCGCGCCCCGGGGGATGACGAACTCCCGCCCGGAGCCGAGCTGGATTTCCAGGCCGTTGATGGTCAGCACGTAGGTGCCTTCCAGGACGACGAGGTACTCGTCGAAGTCCCGCCACTGCTCGCCGCTGGCCGCCTCGCTCTTCGCGTGGCAGAGCGTGAGCTGCGTGCCGTCCGCGCCGTCGAACACGTACGCCTCGACGCCGGGGAGCTTCAGCGAGTCTGCCGCGACGCGGTTGGCCGGGCCCAGCAGGAACGCGGGGAAGGCGCCCAGGCCGAAGCGCGAGTCGTACTCCGCGGTGAGCTTGGAGAAGTACTCCTTGTCGTGCGGGGCGGGAGGCCGCCCGTCGAGGGAGGCCTCCAGGTTGTCGAGGCAGAAGTGCCAGCCCGTGGCGTCGCGGCTGACATTCGCCCTGTCGCCGGGAATGGTGGTGAAGACCAGCAGGCAGCCCTTGCCCTCGGGCCGGAGCTCCCACCGCAGCAGGTCTCCGCTCCACGTGTATTCGAGGACACGTGGCGGGTCGAACACCGAGATTCTCCCCGTGGTGGGCGGGCTCTCGTCTCCCGGGAAGACGAAGCTCAGCGCCGCGCCGGACTCGCGGGGGCCGTCGATGCGCGCCGGGAACCAGTGGGACAGCTCCGCGTTCTCGGTGAGCGCGCGCCAGACCTTCTCGGGCGGGTGGGCGAGCCGCCGCTCGAAGCGGAGCTCCACTTGATTGCCTTTCGTCGTCAGGGTGCCTTGCTTCATCGCTTCCTCCTGCTTCGAGTGGGGCCCCGGGTGGGGGCGGGCGCATCCGTCATGGTGTCCAGGTGGTGCTCCAGCGCGTCGAGCCGCTGAGACCAGAGCGCGCGGTAGGGCTGGAGCCAGGTGTCCAGCTCGACGAGCGGCTCCGGACGCAGGCGGTACAGCCGGCGCTGGGCGTCCTGCTCCACGTCCACCAGCCGGGCGTCCTTCAGCACGCGCAGGTGCTTGGACACGGTGGGCTGCGTCAGCCCGAGCCGGTCCGCCAGCTCGCCGACGGGCCGTCGCTTCTCCCGGAGGAGGTCGAGGATGCGGCGGCGGTTCGGCTCCACCACGACTTCGAACGCGCTCATCATGACTCGTATATGCCTATCGAGGCATATCCCTGTCAAGGCATGCTCGGCCGGGTGCTTCAGGGCCCGGCGAACACGAAGGGCGTCCAGCCAGGCGTCACCTCGCGCACCACGGTGCCCTCGGCGGGGAGGTCCAGCTCCTCCCGGTGGTAGCCCTGCAGCGAGCGCTCCACGAGGAAGAGCGTGACGCGTCCCGGCGGGAGGTTCCGGTACGTCACGGGGGCCGGGAGCACTCCCTCGTAGGGGAACGCGCGTGACTCCACCGGCACGAAGTCCCTGAACAGGCGGGGCGGGGGCGCGACGCCTGGGAACAGGGCGCTGAAGCCCACGGACTCCTCCACGCGCAGCACCAGCGTGGCGCCCGTGCTCCGGGCCCTCAGGTCGACCTTCACCTGGCCGTTGGCGGGGACCTGCACATCCTGGGGCGCGAAGACGGTGGAGCCCCGCCGACGGCCGGGCGCGAAGGCGTGGACGCGGTAGCTCCCGGGCTCCAGGCCGCTCACCACGCCCGAGCCTCCAGAGACTTCGAAGGGCCGCATCGGCAGGGGCTCTCCCCGCCGGTCCAGGTAGACAGTCGCTGCCATGGGCCTGCCCTGGGGGTTCTGGATGGAGAGCTCCACGCTGGCGCCCTTGTCGAGGCGCACCAGGAGGGCGTCCGTGTCTCCCGTTCCGAGGTCGAGGCGCTCCGTGCGGTAGTCGTTGGCCTCCACGAAGAGCACGAGCGGCCCGGGCTCCACGAAGGGCAACGTGAAGGCCCCGTTCTCGTCCGTCCTCACGGAGCCCTGGTGGTCCTCGAGGCGGACGGCGGCGAGTCGCGAGCGGGTGGCGAGCACCTGGGCCCACTCCACGGGCAGGGACGTCTCCGCGTCCACCACCCGCCCCGACACCCGGCGGCCCGGGCTCATCCGAATCTCGCCCAGGTCCACGTCCGTGCCCTCGTGCAGCTCCACCTCTCGCAGCACCGGGGCCATGCCCTTCGCCGACAGCTCCATGCGCCAGGTGCCCGACGTGTGGATGGGGCGGGAGAAGACGCCGCGCGGGTCCGCCAGCTCCCTCCCATTCAGCGTGAAGCGGGTGATGGGGGCGCCGTCCGGGCCGGTGAGCCGCCCGTGGATGCGGACCAGGCGCTCCAGGACGAGCCGCACCTCCGGAGCTCCCCTGCTCACGTGGAACCGCTGGAGCGACGGCTGGCCTCCCTCCGAGCGGGACGGGACGAGGACATGGGCTTCCGCGAGGACATGCAGCCAGAGCTCCTCCGTCTGGAGGTGCCGCAGCGTGAAGCGGCCGTCCGCTCCGGTGACGGCGTGCAGGGGAGGGCCTCCCAGGTAGAGACCGCGCCGCCACGTGGGCTCGGCCTGCTCGGGAAGCACGGGATGGACCTGGACCCCGGGCAGGGGCTGGCCGGCCTCGTCCACCGCGAGCCCCGTGAGCGTCCACCCCGCCTCCAGGCGCAGGTCCACCTCCAAGGCTTCTTGCGCTTGCAGCTCGACGGGCCGGGAGGTGGAGCGCTGCACGCCGCCCGAGGCGTGCGTCGCCTCGAGCACGAAGCGGCCCGGCTCCAGGCCCCAGAGGGAGAAGCGTCCCTTCACGTCCGTGGTCGTCTCGCACTCGGCGCGTCGCGGTACCTCGTCCGTGCCCGGGACTCCATTCTCTTGCCACAGCTTCACCCTCGCACCGGGGAAGGGCGTGCCCCTCTCATCGGTGAGAGTCCCCGACACGCGAGCCTTCCGAGGCATCACCACGCGGACGCCCGTGGCGGGAGCCGTGAGGGAGTGGTACGCGCGGATGCGCTCGCCCTCGACGCTGACTTCGAGCTCGAAGTCGCCCGGCGAGGGAGCACCGAGGTGGAAGTGGCCCTCGGCGTCCGTCTGGCCGACGTCCACGGTGAAGAACTCCCCTTCATCTCCCACGTCCTCCAACCCCCTGAGCTGGAGGCTGGCCCCGGCCACGGGCTTGCCGACGTCGTCGACCACCACGCCTTCGACGGGGACGCTGGACGTCAGCGTGAAGTCCACCCGGAGGGTTCCAGGCCCGGACTTCACGCGCTGGAAGTCACGGTGGTACCCGGACGCGGCGACCCGGAGCTGGAACTCGCCGGGCTCCATGGGGCCGAGCTGGTAGTGGCCCCCGGCATCCGTGACGGCGGTGTGCGGGTTGCCGGTCACCCTCGCCCCTGACACAGGGTGGCCGGCCTCGTCGCGGACCGTGCCCTCCACGCGCAGCGCCGTGCCCAGCTCCAGTACGAGCTCCGTTGGAGACTCGTCCCGCGCCACCCGGGCGAGGGCATGTCGCTCGCCCACCGTGGCCGTGAGCAGGTACGCGGAGGCGGGCCACAGCGCGTCGAAGGTGAAGCGGCCGGCCGCGTCCGTGGTTGCCACGTGCTCCGGGTGGCTTCCCCTTCGCTCGTCGCCTTCGTCCTCCGTATCGGGCTGCCGCGCGGCCCGGACCTGGACGCCGAGCGCGGGCTGGCCGTCGCTCAGCACCCGGCCCGCGAGGCGGCGAGGACGGCCCAGCACCACCTGCTCGTGCTCGACGCCCGCTCCGAGCTCTGGAATCCAGCCCTCCTTCGAGACGGCGGGGCGGTAGCTCGCGAGCGGCAGGGGGCCGAGGCGGTAGCGGCCATCCGCTCCCGTCTCCGTGTCGAAGAAGCGGGTGTGCTCCGTGTGTACCGCTGTCACCCGCGCACCGGCCAGGGGCGCGCCGTCCTCGCTGGAGACGCGGCCCTCCAGCGTCACGCCCTCCCCGAGTGCCAGGGCGAGGCCCTCCGTTCCGGCCGCGACGTCCGGCCACATGCCCGCGCCGCGCGCGTCCGCCACCCAGAGCGCGAAGGTGCCGGAGGACAGTCCGTCGAGGGTGAAGGTGCCGTCGTCCGCGGTGGAGGCCTCCGCATGGACGGGGGCTTCGCCCTCACGCGCGAGGACGAACTCCAGCACGGCGCCAGCGGCCGCGTTCATGCACTTCGGGAGCTTCACGCTCCAGTCTGGCCGCTGGAGCACTTCCCCGCAGGACAGCTCCGACAGCGTCTGGCCGGCCTGGGGCCGCGTGGCGGAGATGCGCACCCCGCCGAGCGGGCCGCTGTCGCCGAGCACGACGCCCGTGATTCGTTGGCTGCCTCCCGGGAGCGGCGAGGGCGCGGGCAGGAGGGCGCCGGTGCTCACGCGAGCGTCACGTGCCACGCGCTCGGCGCCGGAGGGCTCCGGGGGCTCCTGCTCCCGACTCAGGACGATGCCCAGCCCCACCGCCACGGCCACCAGCCCGGCGGCGACCGCGAGCCCCGTTCCCTTGCGCATGCTTCCTCCCGAGTCGCCCGCGAGTGTAGCAGCGAGGCGTCACACCCTGGCCGCCGAGCACCGGGCAGCCAGAACCCGGCTGGCCGTGCGGTAGGTCCACTGGCGCATTGTCGTGGCGGGGCATCATGCCCTGGCCGCCGCACACCGGGCAGCCAGGACCCGGCTGGCCGTGCGGTAGGCCCGCTGGCGCATTGTTGTGGTAGCGGGCATCACGCCCTGGCCGCCGCACACCGGGCAGCCAGGATCCGGCTGGCCGTGCGGTAGGCCCGCTGGCGCATTGTCGTGGCGGCGGGGCATTACGCCCTGGCGTGCGCGGCCCGGAGACGACCGGAGGACTCCCGCATGCGGTGCCAGCGCCGTCAGGCAGAGGGCCAGGGATGGCCGGAAGCCTCCTGTTCGGCTCGCTGGCAGCACCGTCAGACAGAGGGCCAGGGATGGCCGGAAGTCTCCTGGTCGGCGCGCTGGCAGCACCGTCAGGCAGAGGGCCAGGGATGGCCGGAAGCCTTCTGTTCGGCTCGCTGGTGCCTCGCGGGCAGGGAACCGGAGGCGTCCTGTTCACTTTTGTCGGGACATTTGCGCCGCAAAACCCCCGACAAAAGTGAACAGCACGCCCCCACTCCTGCTCCCGGCCCGACTCATTCGAGGGGCTGACCCTGGAGCGAGGCACGCGAGGGATGCTGGGCCTCCTGGCCGATGACCCTGGCAATCGCGGCGGACCCGCGAACCCCGGCATGCTGCCACCAGCCTCGTGCATGTCGCCCTGGGTGCAGGCGCTGCTCGTGTCGTGGCTCAGCCGGCCTGGAGCACGGAGGCGGGCGCTGGCCGGGGCGAGTTCGTGTCGGTGTCGAGCTGCTGCACCCGGGCGCCCTCGGACTCGAAGGCCTCGCGCAGCCAGGGGTGACAGGTGAAGGCAATCACCTGGTGCTGAGTGGAGAGCGAGGCCAGCAGGCGGATGGCGCCACGGGCCCGCTCCGGGTCGAAGTTCACCAGCACGTCGTCCACGATGAGCGGCAGGGCGCCGCGCGTCTCGCCGAAGTCGCGGACCACGGCCAGACGGAAGGCCAGGTAGAGCTGCTCGCGCGTGCCCCGGGAGAGCTGCGCCGCGCTCCAGTCACGCTCTCCATCGCCCACGCGCAGCTCGCGCTCCTCGCCCGTGGGAATGAAGACGCGGCGGTATCGGCCACCGGTGAGCGCGGCGAAGTGCTCGGAGGCGAGCTGCACCACGCGGGGCTGCTGCTCCTCTTCGAAGCGGCGCCGGGCTCGCGTCAGCAGCGCCAGGGTGAGCCGGTCCGCCGCGTAGCGCGTGGCCAGCTCGGCGACCCGGGCTCGCAGCGACTCCTCCTCGATGCGGAGCCGCGCCAGCACGTCGTCGTTCTCCCACTCCTCCAACTGGTGACGGAGAGCGCCCTGCTCGGTGAGCACCGCCTTCTGCCGCTCATGGGCCCCGGTGTGCCGGGCGCGTCGGGACTCCAGCGAGGAGTGCAGCCCTTCCTCACCGCCCACCTCGCGGAGAGCCTCGCGCGCCTGCGCGTCGGACAACCCGGTGCGTGCCTCGATTCGCTGCGACAGCTCGCGGGCGCGGTGGGTCAGCTCCGCGTGGCGGCGGGCCTGCGCGGCGCGGCGGCGGAAGGACTCCTCGTCGACGCCACCGCCCTCGGCCAGCAGCATGTTCAGCGCCAGCTCCTCCTCGTGAGACAGCCCGTCCAGCCGGGCCTTCTCCGCGAGCAGCTCGCGGCGGCTCTCTTCCAGGATGCGGCGCTCGGAGGACTGCTCGCGCGCCGTCTCCAGCGCGGAGGCGACCCGCGCGGCGGCGGTCTCCAGCGCACCGGGGGCAGGCGCCGCCAGCCGCGCGGTGCGAGGCGCGAGTCCCGCCGCTGACGCAGCCGTCACCGACGCGGACTTGAGGCCAGGGGGAGCCGACGCGAGACAGGCCACTCCCGCCTCCGAGGCACGCCCGGCCGACGTACCCGAGGCGGATGCCATCGCCCCGGTCATCGGACCCAAAGCAGTCCAGGCCGCCGTGCTCGAGGTGGACACCGGCTCCGAGGCCACCAATCCCGCCGCCACGGCTTCCTCCCAGAGCCTCTGCGCCACGGGCGCGCATGCCTGCTCATCCACCGCCAGCGCCGCTTCCTCCGTGTCCACGTCCAGCAGCCGCTGCCGGAGCCCCGTCGCGTCCCGCCACAGCGTCAGGGCCGCCGACACCGGGAGCGACGGAGGGAAGCGCCGCGCGGCCAGGTGCGCCGCCAGTTCTTCAAGCAGCGTCCCATGCCGGGCCTCGGCCTCGCGCAGGGTCTCCTCCGCGCGCTGCTCTCCGCTCAGCGCTTCCGCATGGTCGCCGCGCAGCTTCTCCCACTCGCGCAGGAGCACCTCGCGCCGTCCGGCCTGCTCCAGCGCCTCCGCCAGCGCGGCCTCCCGCGCCGACAGGTCCGCCGGTGTCACCACCGGACCCAGGCCTGCCTCCGCCGCCGCGGCCAGCAGCTCGCGGTGCAGCCCTTCCTCCCGGGCCGCCAGCCCCGCCAGCGCCGCGCGCAGCCGCTCCTCCTCCTGCTGCCTTCCGCGCTGCCGGGCCGCATGGGCCTCCAGCGCGGCGTCGCGCGCGGCCTCCACGCGGCGCCGGGCCAGCTCCAGCACGCCCGTCAGCAGCAGCCCGCCCGCGAGGCTCAGCGCCGCCGCCACCGTCCCCGCCAGCAGCCACGCCGCCACCGCGAGCACCACCGCCACTCCCGCGACGGCCGGCACCCACCACACGGGCAGCACCACCTCCACCGGAGGCGGCTCGCCCTGCGTGCGCGCGCCCTCGAACTGCCGCCGCAGCTCGGCGCGCTGCTCACCCAGCCGGTCCAGCTCACTACGCACGCCGCGCAGTCGTCCCAGCCCGGCCTGCTGCTGGCGCACCTGCGCCGGCCGCACATCCTGCAGCCCCGTCAGCTCGCCCTGGACGCGAGCCACCGCGCCCTCCAGCCGCTCCCGCTCCGAGCGCGCCCGCGCCCGCGTGCCCGAAGTCTCGCGCCGCTCCGTCTCCGCCGCGCCCAGCCGCGTGGCCAGCTCCTCCAGCGCCGCGCGCCCGCTCGCGCCCAGCTCCAGCGCCAGCAGCCCGGGCCCGTCCACCGGCAGCCCCAGCTCCCGCAGCTCGCGCTCCACCTGCCGGCGCTTCTCCACCACCGCCGCACGCCGGGCCGGCAGCGCCCGCAGCAACGCCGAGCGCTCCGTGTACGCCACCAGCGCCAGGTGCAGCGCCTCCTCCCGCCCGCGCACCGACGACGGCGCCGACAGCCGCTCCAGCCCCGCGTCCACGGTGGACAGCCGCTGCGCCAGCCGGGCCCCTTCCGCGCGGTAGCCCCTGCGCCGGTGCAGCGCGTCCTCCAGCCGGGCTTCGCCGCCCTCGGGGAAGTGCTCCAGCTCGAGCAGCGTCGCCAGCTCCGCGCGCGCCTCCGCCAGCGCCGACACGTCCGCCAGCGCTGCCTCCAGCCGGGACAGGCGCTCCAGCTCGCGGCCCGCGTCGCGCAGCTCCACCTCCAGCACCCGCTGCTCCTCGCCCAGCGCGGACAGGCGCTCCTTCTCCGCGAAGTACTTCGCCGGCCTGTCTCCCTCCGCGCGCAGCCGCGCCTGCACGTCCTCCAGCGCCTTCAGCGTCTCGTTCAGCAGCGGGTTCTGCCCGTTCGGCTTGTAGAGGCCTTCCGCGCTCTTGCGCAGCCGCTGCATGACCTCGGGCAGCTTGCGTGCGCCCCGCATGCTCGCGGCGACCAGCGCCTCCGAGGCGCCGCGCTGCTCGGTGAGCCGCTCGAAGCCGGCCAGCTCCTCCAGACGGAAGGCGAACACGTCGAAGAACAGCTCGCGGTTGACGTGTCCCAGCGCGTCTTCCAGCCGCTCGGCAGGCAGCGGCTGTCCGTCCGGGCCCAGCACCAGCAGCTCGCCCTTGGAGCGCCGGCCCGACGCCACGCGCCGCACCAGCAGCGGCCCCGCGTCGGTGGACAGCCGCAGCTCGCCGCCGAAGGGGCCTCCGCCCTCGGGCTCGTACCGCTCCGGCTGCCCCTGCTTCTCGAAGCCGAACAGCATGCTGCGCAGGAAGGCCAGCAGCGTGCTCTTCCCCGCCTCGTTGGGCCCGTACAGCAGGTGCATGCCCGGGCCCAGCTCTCGCGTCAGGTTCGAGAAGCGACCAAAGCCCAGCACGCGCAGCCCGTCGATGCGGAGCCCCGGCTTCATGGCGTCTCCTCCTCGTGCAGCGACTCCACCCCGTGCAGCCCCGCGCCCACCACCCACTCCGGGCGGGGCGACTCCAGCACGTCGACGCCCAGCCGCTTCAGCCGCTGGCCCAGGCTGCCCAGCGCCTCCTGCTCCCACAGCCGCGCCAGCTCCTCCGGGCTCTCCGCGAGGAAGCGCGCCTCGTCCAGCAGCGTGCGCGCGAAGCCGCCCGCGGCCCGCAGCGCCTCCACGTCCAGCTCCGGGCGGGTGCCGTCGCGCAGCGACTCCAGCAGCACGGGCGGGTGGCCCTGTGCAAGGCGCTCGCGCAAGTCAGTCTCCACCTGCGTCAGCGCGCCGGGCCTGGACAGCTCCCGGTGCAGCGGGCCCCGGCCGGTGAGGGTGAGGCGCACCGCGTGGCCGTCCAATTCCGACGCGCACCGCGCCTGCACCGCCTCCAGCGCCGTGGCCACCAGCGCGTCCAGCGTGCCCACGCCGGACAGCGGCAGCTCCAGCTTGTGCCAGCGCACGCCGTCCACGGGGACGAAGCGCCGCCGCGTGCCGCTGTCCTCCACCTCCACCAGCACGCAGCCGCGCTCGCCGGACTCGTTGGCGTGCCGGCCCTGCGGGTTGCCCGGGTACACCGCCACGCCGCCGCCCGGGAGCGCGTGCTCGGCCCGCGTGTGCACGTGGCCCAGCGCCCAGTAGTCCAGCCGGCGCGAGCCCAGGCCCGCCGCCGTGCAGGGCGCGTAGTTGGCGTGGCCCTCCGCGCCGCCCAGGTTGGCGTGCAGCAGCCCCACGCTGAAGCCGTCGCCGGTGCGGCGGAAGCGCGCGGACAAGTCGTCCCTCACCTCCACGTCCGGATAGGAGATGCCCTGCACCCGGCACAGGTGGCGGCCCTCGCGCCGCACCTCCACCTCTTCCCAGTCCGGGCCGAACACCTTCACCGAGCCAGGCAGCGCCAGCGTCCCGGTGTCGCCGCTCAGCGGGTCATGGTTGCCGTGGACGATGAAGGACTGAATCCCCGCCGAGTCCAGCCGGGCCAGCTCGCGGCGCAGGGCGAGGCGCGCGCGCACCGAGCGGTCCTTCACGTCGAACAAGTCCCCCGCGAGCAGCAGGAAGGCCACGCGCTCGCGCAGGCACAGGTCGACGATGCGCGTGAGGGCACGGAAGGTGGACTCCTGGAAGCGGCTCGGCAGGGGCCCCGGCGCGGCCACCCCCCGAAACGGCGTGTCCAGGTGCAGGTCTGCGGCGTGGACGAACTTGAAGGGCATGGCGCGACTTCCACCGTACCTGATGCCACACGTGGCCCCGACTTTCCGGCCCCCCGCCCGCGACGGATGGCCGACAGCCCTCGTCCCACGGTGCGAGGTCGGCGTCGGCTGGCTGGCACATCAGGTGTAACGGGGGTGACAGCGCACCCACGAAGGCGGTGTCGGGCGCCCCACGGGAAACCCCGAGGAGGCCGCTGGCGTGGAGGCGGGGAGGTTGGTGCGGCACGCGGACGGCGCGCGTCCGCACCGTGTGCTACCCGGGCTCCGGTGCCTCGGGCGCTGGCTCCAGTCGCACCGTCAAGTGGAAGCGGGAGATGGGCGCGCCATCAGGCCCCACGAGCCGCCCGACGATGTGGGGGCTCGCGTCATGATGAGCCGCGTCTGGAGCATGTCCGCGCCGACGCGAATCCTGCAACGCGAAGCGGGCGCAGGTGACGGCGGTGCACCTGGTGGAGCGGGTGCTGCCGCACGTGCCCTACCGTGCCTCCTTCGGCTTCGTGCCTTGAGACCCTGGAGCGCACCGCGGTGCAAGGCTTCCAGTGAGCGCGCTCCAGAGCGGCCCGTACGCCAAGACCCGCCGCCTGCCTTCCCCCCACGCAGCGCTTCGAGGGTGGCTCCCGACGCTGGCGTCATCTTCTTCCAATATTATTGGCGGAGTGCCAATAATGTCATGGGCGGCCAGGGGTGGCTCTCCCAGGCTCCACCCACGGGTGCCGGCGGATACCTGTGAATCCCACGCCGTTTCCCTGGAGCTCGAATTGGATTTCTCCCTGTCGCCCGAGGTCGAGGACTATCGCCTGCGTGTGAGGGCCTTCGTCGAGCAGCACGTGCTGCCGCTCGAGAAGCAGCCCGACGCTTTCGACGCGCACGAGAACATCCGCGAGGACGTGGTGGCCCGGGTGCGCGCCCGCGCCCGCGAGGAAGGGCTGTGGGCCTTCCAGATGCCGAAGTCACGCGGAGGGCAGGGCCTGGGCGTGGTGGGCATGGCGGCCTGCTACGAGGAAGCGGCGCGCTCGCCCTTCGGGCCGGTGATGTTCAACGCCGCGCCGCCCGATGACGGCAACATGATTGTCCTGGAGAAGGTCCTCCGGACCGAGGACCTGAAGCAGCGCTGGCTGCAGCCCATCATCGACGGCAAGGTCCGTTCGGCCTTCGCCATGACGGAGCCGCGGGGTTGTGGCTCCGACCCGTCCCTCACGTACACGAAGGCCACACGGCGTGGCGACACGTGGGTCATCACCGGGCGCAAGTGGTTCATCACGGGCGCGCAAGGGGCCCAGCACTTCATCCTGATTGCGCGCACGTCCGACGACGAGCGCAAGGGCCTCAGCGCCTTCCTGTTCGACGCGAGCCAGCCGGGTTGGCGCATCGAGCGGCGCATTCCCATCATGGGGCCGGAGGAGCACGGCGGGCACTGTGAACTCGTGTTCGAGGGCCTGGAGATTCCGGACGCCCACCGGCTGCTGGAGCTGGGGGACGGCCTCAAGGTGACGCAGATTCGCCTGGGCACGGCGCGCCTCACGCATTGCATGCGCTGGCTGGGACTGGCGAAGCGGTGCCTGGAAGAAGCGGGCGGGTACGTGTCGGAGCGCATGAGCTTCGGTTCGACGCTGGCGCAGCATGAAGGCGTGCAGTGGATGCTGGGCGACGCCGCCAAGGACATCCACATCGGCCGGCTGCTCACCATGAGCGCCGCGTGGAAGCTGGACCAGGGCGACTTCGCCCGTACGGACATCTCCATCGCGAAGATTCACGTCGCGGACACGCTGCACAAGGCGGCGGACACGGCCATCCAGTTGCTGGGAGCGCGTGGCTACTCCAAGGACACATGCGTCGAGTGGATATACCGCTACGCCAGGCAGGCCCGGCTGGTGGACGGCGCCAGCGAGGTGCACAAGCAGGTGCTGTCGCGCGCATACCTGGCGGAGGGGCAGGGCTTCTTCAAGTGGGGCGTGTGACTCATGCAAGACGCGCAGCGGACGGCACTGGAGCGCTTCCTGGCGGAGAGGTCCGGCGCCCGCGCGGTGCGAATCGACGATGCGCGCCTGCTCTCGGGAGGCGCCATCCAGGAGAACTGGCTGCTCAAGGCCACCGTCACCGGCGGCGCGCATGATGGCGTACTGGAGTGCGTCCTGCGCGCGGACGCGCCCTCTGGCGTCTCGGTGTCGCACAGCCGCGCCCGGGAGTTCGCGCTGCTCCAGGAGGCCTTGCGCGTGGGAGTGACGGTTCCCGAGCCCCTGTGGCTGGGCGACACCGCTGTGTTCGGCCGGGACTTCTTCGTGATGCGCAAGGCCCGCGGCACGGCCGCGGCGCACCGACTGATGAAGGAGCCGGGGCTGGGCGGGGACCGCGAGCGGCTGACGGAGCGTATCGGTGAGGAGATGGCGCGGCTGCACACCCTCCGTCCGCCGTCGGAGCGGTTGTCCTTCCTGCCACCGCCGGTGCGCTCGCCCGCGCTGAAGGGCGTGGAGGAGTTCAGGGCCTTCCTGGACGGACACCACACGCCCTTCCCGGCGCTGGAGTGGGGCATCCGCTGGTTGGAGCTGCACGCGCCACGGACGCGGGAATGGGTGCTGGCGCATCGTGACTTCCGCACGGGCAATTACATGGTGGATGAGGCGGGGCTCACGGCCGTGCTGGACTGGGAGTTCGCGGCGTGGTCGGACCCGCTGGAGGACCTGGGCTGGTTCTGCGCGCGCTGCTGGCGCTTCGGCCAGTTCGACAAGGAGGCGGGCGGCATCGGCTCCCGCGAGGCGCTGTTCCGGGGCTATGAGCGCGTGAGTGGCCTCCGGCTCGAGCGCGAGGCGGTGTTCTACTGGGAAGTGTATGCCCACGTGCGGTGGGCGGTGATTGCGCTCCAACAGGGGGAGCGCCATGTGTCCGGTCAGGAGCCCTCCCTGGAGCTGGCGCTGACGGCGCACATCGTGCCGGAGCTGGAGCTGGAGCTCCTCCGGATGACGGGGGTGGGCAATGCGTGAGCGTCCCGATGGCGCCGATTTGCTGGCGATTGCCCGCGAGGTGCTGCGCAAGGAGTTGCTGCCCCTGCTGCCCGAGGACAAGGCCTATGGCGCGCTGATGATTGCCAACGCCATGGGCATCGCCGAGCGCCAGCTTCGCAACGGCACGGAGCCTCAAGAAGCGGAGCGGCAGGCGTTGTCCACGTTGCTCCAGCGTGACGGTGAGCTGATGGCGCTGAACCGTGAGCTCGCGGCGCGAATCCGCCAGGGAGTGCTCGACGACAGCGCCGAGGCCCGCGGGCTGCTGTGGGAAGCGACGGTGCAGCGGGTACGGGAGAGCGCGCCGAAAGCACTGGCAGGGGGAGCGGGCGGCAGCCGAACGAGAGGCGAGGGCCGCTGACGGCTACGCGGATCCGCTCGCCTCCAACGACACGGCCGAGGGCCGTCTCCAGAACCGCCGCATCGAGGTCCAGGTGCTCGAACCCCTGCGACAGACAGCCAGGTGACGACAGGGTGCGGCGACGGGAAAAGGGCCTTCTTCGCGTGGATGAAGGAGAACTTCACTTCGCCTCAGGCAACCCGGTCTCGGCGACGGCTCAGCGCAAGGACGCCGACGACGGCCACCCACAGGCTGACAGCCTTGCCGGGGCCCGCTTCGCAGCTCCAGCCCGCGGGGACGACCTCGTCTCCGTCTGCGCCCTCCCCAGCCCCTTCGCCTTCGCCCTCTCCTTCGCCTTCGCCCTCTCCTTCGCCCACACCGGGCGGGGGTGGTGGCAGTGGCGGTGTTCCGCTCGCTACGGGCAGGGTGACGGTGCTGGGGTGCGCCGGGTCCGTGTAGATGGAGAGCGTCGTCGCCACCGGGGTCGGCGAAGAGGACAACGGCTCGGCGACGTTCGGGTTCACTTCGTAGTGCGGCGAGTTCGTCCCACTGATTGCCACGCGGAGGCTGTGGCCAGCCTTCACCCGTACGGAAACCGGCCCCAGGTCGATTTCGAACGGGAGGGGGACTCCCGGCGTGAGCGGCGTGATGACGGAAGAGTCGGCGACGAAGCGCCCGCGGCGCACGCCGTCGGTGAGCAAAATCGACCTGCCATTCGGCGCGACCTGCGTCAGGCGCACGACGACGTCGACATCCGTCGTGGCGCTCGCCGCGTAGATCCGCGCCTTGGGGTTGCCGATGAGCTCATAATCAGAGGTCCCCGGCGCGGTGGTGAGGGTCAGCACGTCACCGCGCGCGTCGATCGCCGACTGGTCTCGAGGACCGTCCGCGACGGAGAGGTTCGCCCCGCCCACGGTCGGAACCGGGTTCGAAGGCTCGACGGGCAACGTCGTGACGGCTTGCGCGGCGGTGAGATACCAGGGCGTCAGGACGCTCTCCGGAGGCGGCCAGAGCGTGCCCTGTCGCCACTCTCCGGTCGCGGCCGTGCCGTCGTCGCCAATCTGCGTGACGAAGTAGCGCAGCGACGGCCAGTTGGGCGTCCCCTGTCTCTTGAGGCAATGGTTGAAGAAGGCGAGGTTGTCGTCCGCCGGCGCGGCCACGTTCGCGTAGGAGAGCTCGCCAATCGGCGTCTGCGCGTCGCCGTGCGTCCAGGCGCCGAGCACCAACGTGTGACCGGAACCCGGCGCCGAGTCCTTCACGTAGTTCGAAAAGGCCGCCGTCTGCTGTAGCGCGAAGACGTCGAAGAAACCCGAGGTCATGTACAAGCGAGCGCGAATCCGGCGGCGCTCGCTCGCATCGACAATCACCGGGTCCCAGTAGCTGCTCCTGGCTTCATGGGCGCGCCAGGCGGCGAGCGTCGTTGGCGTCGGAAAGCCGTTGAGCCAAGACGTCGTCAGCTCGGCTCGCCAGGCGCCGCCTGGCATGAGCGACTCGTACAGGTTGTCGGAAGCGTTCTGGACGTGGGCACAGCGCAGCGAATCCGGCGCATCCGGGAGCGCCAGGAGCTGCACGATGCCCTCGGCGGAGCCTCCGAAGGAGCCGATGTTGCCGTCGCACCAGGCTTGTTGCTCTATCCAGCGCATCGTCGCCGGACCATCTACGGCGTCGGTAAAGAAGGGCAGGAACGTCCCCTCGGAGCCCCCCCGCCCGCGCACGTCCTGGGAGACGACGATGTAGCCGTTCAGGTCCGCCAGGTTCCACACGAGGAGGGATTGGGGGAACGGGAACCCGCGGCCGTAGGGCGTGCGACGCAGGATGACCGGGCGCGGCCCGGGAAATTGGGCCGGATCCGGCCTCCACACATCCGTCATCAGCTTCGTGCCATCGGGCATCGGGACCATCACTTCGGTCTTCGTTGCCGCGAGCGCGGTCTGCGCGCACAGGACGAAAAGGAGGACACGCTTTAGGGAGCGCATGGCGCACCCTACCATGTGGCATTGCATCCAGTGCCGCGATACCCCGGGGCTGCGCCTCCCCTGTCCGGGTGATTGCCTCCCCGGCAATCCGGAAGCCCCCGGCACCCGGTGAATGTCCCGGTCCGCCAGCTTCTCGATGTCGCCAAAGACAGACAACGTGAGCCCGCCGATGGGCGGCGGGAAGACGTGCTTCACCTGCGTCCAGAAGTCGAGGCTGGACGGGCCGGTGATGACGCCCACGTTGTGACGCCCACCAGGCCGCGCGTGTGCAGCGCGTCAGCGGCCGGGTGCACCGTCATCGCCAGCGCCGGGCGTGGCCCGTCCCTTGACATCCCCGGGCCTCTGGGTGTCCATTAGTCCAGAAAACCAGTTATCTAAGAATTTAAGAACTAGCCGGGAATAGCCGCCTGCCGTCCCATACCCCTGTAGCACCCGAAAGGATGTCTCCGAATGCGCTCGTCTCGCCGCTCCGCGACGTTGGCAGCCGTCTCCGCGCTCATCTCGTTCTTCGCACTCACGCCGTCTGCTCACGCCGACTTCACCTTCTACAGGACGGGGCCGCACACCGGGGCCTGCTGGGTCAAGGTGAACGCGTACGGCGGCGTCTATCAGGTCAGCAACGTCCTGCTGAATGGGACGGGCGCCTCGCAGACCGCCACGGTGCAGAACTTCCGTCCGGGGGTCGGGCTGCAGTCCAGCTATACCTACACCGCGGCGCCGGGAGAGTGGGTGGGTGGCGAAATCGCCCACGTGGCCATCGTGCCCGGCGATGAGTTCTATTACTACCTCAACGGCGCGCTCGTGGCGGGCATCCCGGCAGGCGGCATCCCCTTCTACATGCAGCACTGCAAGGTGGTGGAGTCGCCTTCCGTCAAGGTCCGCCTGGCCATCTCCTACGGTCTCGCCGCGCTGGACGCTGTCTACACGGGAGCCTGTGGGGGGTCCTACCGGTTCGGCGCGGCTCCCAGCACGGGCAGGTGGCACTACGGCTCGAGCTGCGGCAGTGGGCAGGGCAACTACTACCAGCCCGCGGGCGTCAGGGGGTTCGACTGCTCGGGGCTGGTGTTCAAGATGTTCGAGTATGCGGGCGTGTACTTCCCCTGGCAGTCCTCCTCCGCGATGAAGTCTGGCATTCCGCAGATCTCCAAGGCCTATCTCCAGGTGGGGGACCTGCTGGTGAAGAATGGCCATGTCGCGGTCTACCTGGGTGACGGCGACGGGGATGGCATTCCGTCCGTCCTGGAGGCGACGCCGGAGTGGACGAACCCCGATGGCAGCAAGACGGGCGTCATCATCTCCGACGCCTTCAAGTACCTCAACGACTCGGCTTATACGGCGCACCGGGTCTCCGGAATCTGAGGGGCGCGGCGGTCCGCGACAGGCTAATCCGAATCGGCGGCGAAGGAGCGCCACACCAGGGACAGGTTGCGGGACAGCGTGCCCCCGGAGGGGATGACCAGCTCCTCGCTGTGGAACCGTGGGGAGTCGCCGGACTGGACGATGAAGACGGTGGCCACGCCCTGGGGCACCTGTTGGAAGGTGGCCTCGTCCCCTCGCTGCTCGACGCCGATGGAATAGTCGGAGAGGCGCTCCAGGGCCACGCTGCTTGAGGGCGGAGGCACGCTGCCCGGGAGCAGCATGACGGACACGTCGTCGCCGCCCGCCCCCCGCAGCTTCACCGTGGCGCCGCCCTCCTGCTCCTGGAAGGAGACCTGGACCCGGCCGCTGGCGGGCACCACCACGCGCTGGGGCGGGAAGACGGGACGGCGGGATTCCAGGGGGTCGTGGGTCGACAGCCACACCGTGTAGGGCCCCGGCTCCAGGCCGCGCTGGACGAGCTGGCCCTTCCGGATGAAGCCCAGCTCCTCGACGCCATCCCCGTGGAACTCGACTGTCGCGTCGCGAAGGCGGCCCCGGACGCCCTTCGCCGTCACCTCCACCCGGGCGCCCGGGTCCATGCGGAGGAGCAACTCCTCCTGCTCGGGGCCCACCGTGAGGCGCTGCTTCCGGTAGCCGTCGCAGGTGGCGGTGAGGGTGAAGGCCTCCAGGTCCACGTGGGGCAGGTCGAAGGTGCCGTCCTCCTTCGTGACCTCCGTGTCCTCGTTGCTCAGGGTGAACGGGGCCCCCCTGGCATCCATGGACCGGGTGGAGAACTCGAAGCCCACGTCCGCGAGGGGCTCGCCCGTCTCCGCGTCCACCACCCGCCCATGGAGCCCGCGGCCCCGGCTCATCCGCACCACGCCCAGGTCCAGGTCCACGCCGCTCGCACCCGGCTCCCACCGGAGCACCCGCGTGGCCAGGCCCTCGGCTTCGAAGACGAGCGGCTCGGAGGGCAGGTCCTCCAAGGGCACGGCGAAGTCGCCGTCCGGGTCCTCCATCAGCGCGCCGTTCACCTGGAAGCGGGGGATGGGCGCACCGTCGGGCCCCACGAGCCTTCCGACGATGTGGGCGTCCCGCCTCAGGACGAGCCGCACCTGCGCCGTGTCCGCACCGACGCGGAGCATGCCATCCTCTGCTTCCGTGCCTCCCGTCGAAAGCCCACGGTCCAGCGTGTAGCCGGACCTCCAGGCGCTGACGTCGTACGCGGCTTCCGTCAGGGCTCGCAGGGTGAAGCGCCCCTCCGCTTCCGTTGCCACGCCCATGGGCGTGCCATGGCGGTTGTTGCGGCCGTCCTGCTTCCAGAACGGCGCGTCCCGTTGGGGAGGACGGGCCCGGACATAGACGTCCTCCACGGGCTGGCCCGAGACATCCACCACGAGGCCGGACAGGGTGCGCTCCGGCTCCATCCGCAGCGGGACCTGGGCTCGCGTGCCGGCCTGGAGCTCCACCACACGCCAGACCCTGCGGGTGGCGCTCGCCGCCTCCCGCGTGGCCAGCAACAGGTATCGGCCGGGCGGCACGCCCTGGATGAGGAAGTGTCCCTTCTCGTCGGTGCGCACGTTGCGCCCGAGGCGCCACTCCTCCAGGCCCTCCGGGTCCTGCAGCTCCACGAGAAAGCCCTCCAGCCGCACGCCTTGCGCGTCCTCCACCGTGCCCTCCACCGAGGCGCCCGGCTTGAGCGTGAGGTGCACGTTCCGCAAGGGCGCGCGGACGCGAAAGGCCCCGCCGAGGAAGGACGTAGCGGTGACGTGGATGCGGTAGTTCCCGGGCTCCTCCGTGTCCAGGACGAAGCGGCCTTCCTCGTCCGTCCAGGCGTCCTCATGGGCCTCGGTGTCCTCGGCCTCCGTGTCGGCGCGCACGGGGACGAGCCGGATGCCGGACAGGGGCCGGCCCTCGGTGTCCGTGACGCGCCCGGTGATGGAGGCCGCGCGGTGGAGCGTGAAGTCCACGGGCCCCGTGGCCGGGCCGAGCGTCTGCGGCTCCAAGCGCCACCTGTCGAGGTGGCCGGGTGCCGTCACCGCGAAGTCCCACTCGCCGGACTCCAAGGGGCCCAGGCGGTAGTGCCCCTCCGGACCCGTGAGGGCCCGCAGGCTCGCGCCGGTCGACTCCATCAAGGACGCGCTGGACACTCTGACGGTGGCGCCGGCCACGGGCTGTCCCGACTCGTCCGACACGGTGCCCTCGACGTGAAGGGCGCTGCCCAGCTCCAGCACCACCTCCGGTGTCGTGGGGCCCGCCGTCACCCGCGCGAGCGCAAAGCGCCCCTCCCGCGAGGCGCTGAGCGTGTACTCGCCCGGGGGGAGCACCCATTCGAAGCGGCCCTCCGCGTCCGCGGTGATGCCGTGCGCAGTTTCGCCGGCCACGGGAATGCGCTGTCCGGGGACCCTGCGCACCTCGGCACCCGGCGCCGGGACTCCGTTGGACAGCACGCGGCCGGAGAGCCGGCTCGGACGGAGGAGCGTCACCTGCTTGTGCATGTCCCCGATGCCTACGAACGCCGGGAGCCAGCCTTCCTTCGCGACGACCGCCAGGTACATCTCGCGGTACGGCACGGGGCCCATGCGGAAGCCGCCATCCGGGCCGGTGGTCGCGTCGAAGAAGCGGGGGCGCCACATGTCCAGCGCCGTGACGTTGGCGCCGGCCAGGGGCGTGCCCCCACCCATGACGGTGCCCTGCAGCAGGATGCCCGCTTCCAGCTCCAGCGCCACGCCCTCGGAGCCGGCGGGGATGCCGGAGCGCATCGCCGCACCGTGCTCGCCCAGCGCCCAGAGCGTCATCACCCCCTCGGGCAGGGCTTCGAGGACGAAGGCACCGTCCGCGCCGGTGGTCGTCTCCGCGTGGACGGGCGCCTCGCCCTCGCGCGCGCCGACGAGCTCGATGACGACGTCTCTCGCGTCGTCGATGCACTGGGGAAGCCGCTTGCTCCGGGCGCTCTGGCGCAAATGGGACTGGGCGGCCCACGGCGGGCGTTCGGGGCAGGGCATTTCGGACAGCGTCTGCCCGGGCTCCGGCGACGAGGCGGAGACGCGGACTCCGGCCACGGGCACGCCCTCCGTGTCCACCACGGTGCCGGAGATGCGAAGCCCGGCGCTGGGGCGCTGCGACGTGGTGGCGGCGGCGCGCGACGCGTGAGGTGTCCCGGCGTTGCGGACCGCCTGCGTCTTGGATGATGGAGCCCCGCGCCAGCCGCCGCCTGGCAGCGCCCACGTGACGAGCACGAGCGCCCCGACGACGACGGACCCCCACAGCCAATGACGCGTGCGCATGCTTCCCTTCCTCCGCGGAGGGCCCCGCCGCGACAGGCTAATCCGAATCGGCGGCGAAGGAGCGCCACACCGGGGACAGCTCGCGGGACAGCGTGCCTCCGGTGGGGATGTCCAGCTCCTCGCGGTGGACGCGCGTGGGGCTGTCGGGGTGGAGGACGAAGACGGTGGCCCGGCCCGGGGGCACCTGACGGAAGGTGGCCTCGTCCTCCGGCTGCTCGACGGTGAGGGAGTGGGCGAAGAGGCTCCCCACGTCCTCGAGGCGCGTGGGCGGAGGCGCGCTGCCGGAGAACAGGATGACGACCGCGCTGGTGCCGCCCGCCACGCGCAGCTTCACCGTGGCGCCGCCCGCGGTGGCCTGGAAGGTGATGGGCAGCCGGCCGCTGGGTGGCACCACCACGCGCTGGGGATGGAAGACGGGGAAGCGGCGGTCCAGGGAGTCCTCGGCCGACAGCCGCACCGTGTAGGGCCCCGGCTTCAGTCCGCGCTGGACGAAGTGGCCCTTGTCGGCGAGGCCCGACAGCACGGCGTCGTTGTCCCCTTGGAACTCCACCCTCGCGGTGCGGGGGCGGCCCTCGAGGTCCTTGACCGTCACCTCCACCCGGGCGCCCGGGTCCATGCGGACAGTCACTTCCTCCTGCTCGGGTCCCACCGTGAGGCGCTGCTTCCGGTAGCCCTCGGCCGTCGCGGTGACGGTGAAGGCCTCCAGGTCCAGGTCGGACAGCTCGAAGGTGCCGTCCTCCCCCGTGCCCTGGCTGTACACGGTGAGGGGCCCCAGCTCGGGATGGGAGGCTCGCGAGGCGAGGTCGAGGTTGGCATGTGCGAGGGGCTTGCCCGTCTCCGCGTCCACCAGCCGGCCCCGGAGGTCGCGGCCCCGGCGCATCCGCACCACGCCCACGTCCACGTCCCCACCGCCCGCGTGACGCTCCCACCGGAGCACCCGCGCGGCCACGCCCTCGGCCTCGAAGAGCAGCTCATCGGAGGGCAGGCTGTCGATTGGCAGCGCGAAGGCGCCGCGCTCGTCATTGAAGGGCATGCCGCTCACCCGGAAGCGGGGGATGGGCGCGCCGTCAGGGCCCACGAGCCGCCCGACGACGTGGGCATCCCGCGTCAGGACGAGCCGCACCTCGGCCGTTTCCGCGCCGACGCGGAGCATGTCGCCCTCCCCGGCCGTTCCGCCCGTGGAGCGTTCGGGAGCGAGGGTGTAGCCAGGCTTCCCGGCGCTGACGTCGTAGGTGGCCTCCGTCAGGCCGTGCAGGATGAAGCGCCCGTCCTCGCCCGTCGGCAGGCCCGGGGGGGGGCCATGGCGGCTGCGGAAGCCATCCCGCTTCCAGACCGGCCCGCCCCGCTGGGGTGGCCGGGCCCGGACGATTGCACCTGCCGCGGGCTGGCCCGCTTCATCCACCACGAGGCCGGACAGGGTGCGCTCCGGCTCCATTCGCAGCTCGACCTGCATGCGCGCGCCAGCGCTCAGCTCCACCACGCGCCAGACCCTGCGGGTGGCGCTCGGCTGCTCCCGCGTGGCCAGCAGCACGTAGCGGCCGGGCGGCACGCCCCGGAGCAGGAAGTGTCCCTTCGTGTCGGTGCGCACCCCCCGTCGCACATGCAGCACCTCCTCGCCCTTCGGGTCCTGCAGCTCCACGAAGAAGCCCTCCAGCAGCAGGCCCTGCGCGTCCACCACCGTCCCCTCCACGGAGGCGCCCGGCTCCAGCGTGAGGTGCACGTCCCGCGAGGGCGCGCGGACGGGAAAGGACGCTTCGAGGAAGGGGGCGTCGGGGGCTTCGAGGAGGTAGTCCCCGGGCTCCTCCGCGTCGAGGACGAAGCGGCCTTCCGCATCCGTCCAGGTCTTCTCCGGGGAGAAGGAGTACTCGATGACGTCCTCCCGCTGATAGACGCGCCCGAAGGCGAGCTCGATGCCCGGCAGGGGCCGGCCCCCGGTATCGGTGACGCGCCCGGTGACGGAGGCCGCGCGCTTGAGCGTGAGGTCCACGGGCCGCGGGTTGGGCCCGAGCGTGCGCTCCTCGGCCCGCTGCAGGTCCACGTGCCCGGGGGCCTCCGCCGTGAAGCCCCAGGTGCCGGGCTCCACGGGGCCCACACCGTAGTGTCCCCTCTCGTTCGTGACGGCGCGCAGGCGCGTGTTGGACGCCTCCCGATGGACCGCGTCCACGGTGGCGCCGGCCACGGGCCGCCCCAACTCGTCCGACACGGTGCCCTCGACGTGGAGGGCGGTGCCCAGCTCCAGTGCCACTTCCGGCGACGCGGTGCCAACCGTCACCCGGGCGAGCGCGTAGCGTCCTTCGTGCGCGGCGCTGAGCGTGTACTCGCCCGGGGGGAGCGTCCAGGTGAAGCGTCCCGCCGCGTCCGTGGTGAGGCCGCGCGCGCCGTCGCTGGGAATGTGCCCGTCGGGAGCCATGCGCACCTCGGCGCCCGGCACCGGGACGCCGTCGGCCAGCACGCGGCCGGCGAGGCGGCTCGGGCGGTGGAGCGTCATCCCCAGGTGAATCGCATGGAGTGGGAGGAGTTGCGGGAGCCAGCCCTCCTTCGCGACGAGCCCGTAGTACGTCCCGCCTTCCGGCAGGGGGCCCAGCTCGAAGCGGCCATCCGGGCCGCTGGTCGCGTCGAAGAAGCGGGGGTGGCGCAAGTCGAGCACCGTCACCCGCACGTCCGCGATGGGGGCGTCCTCTCCCGTGGCGGTGCCTCGCACCGTCATGCCCTTGTCCAGCACCAGCTCCACGCCCTCGGAGCCGGCGGGGATGCCGGACCGCATTCCCGCGCCGCGCGCGTCGAGCGCCCAGAGCGCCATCGGCCCCTCGGGCAGACCTTCGAGGACGAAGGCGCCGTCCGCGCCGGTGGTCGTCTCGGCGTGGATGGAGGCCTCGCCCTCGCGCGCGCCGACGAGCTCCATGATGAGCGCGCGCGCCGGCTCCACGCACTCGGGAAGCGTCCGGCCGTGGGTGCTCGGGTCCCTCGGGTCCTCGTAGGGTTCCTGCGAGCCCTCGGGGCAGGGCAGCTCGGACAGCGTCTGCCCGGGCTCCGGCGACGAGGCGGAGACGCGGACTCCGGCCACGGGCACGCCCTCCGTGTCCACCACGGTGCCGGAGATGCGAAGCCCGGCGCTGGGGCGCTGCGACGTGGTGGCGGCGGCGCGCGACGCGTGAGGTGTCCCGGCGTTGCGGACCGCCTGCGTCTTGGATGATGGAGCCCCGCGCCAGCCGCCGCCTGGCAGCGCCCACGTGACGAGCACGAGCGCCCCGACGACGACGGACCCCCAAAGCCAATGACGGGTGCGCATGCTTCCCTTCCTCCGCGGAGGCCCCCGCCGCGACAGGCTAATCCGAATCGGCGGCGAAGGAGCGCCACACCGGGGACAGCTCGCGGGACAGCGTGCCCCCGGTGGGGATGTCCAGCTCCTCGCGGTGGAAGCGCGTGTCGCCGTCAGGGTGGAGGAAGAAGACGGTGGCCCGGCCCGGGGGCACGTGACGGAAGGTGGCCTCGTCCCTCCGCTGCTCGGCGGTGAAGGACTGGACGTGAAGGCGCTCCACGTCGTCGCGGCGCGCGGGCGCGGGCACGCTGCCGGGGAACAGCATGACGTACGAGCCGGTGCCGCCCGCCACGCGCAGCTTCACCGTGGCGCCGCTCTCCGTGGCCTGGAAGGTGATGGGCAGCCGGCCGCTGGCGGGCACCACCACGCGCTGCGGCTGGAAGAGGGGGCGCAGGGAGTCCTCGTCGTCCTCGTCCGACAGCCGCACGGTGTAGGGCCCCGGCTCCAGGCCGCGCTGGACGAGCTGTCCCGCGTTGGCGCGGCCCGACAGCACGGTGTCGTCCTGCCCGTGGAACTCCACCGTCGCGGCGAGGGGCTGGCCCTGGAGGTCCTTCACCGTCACCTCCACCCGGGCGCCCGGGTCCATGCGGACGGTCAGCTCCTCCTGGCCGGGGCCTGGCGTGAGGCGCTGCCTCCGGTAGCCCTCGGCCGTCGCGGTGACCTGGAAGGCCTCCAGGTCCACCTGGGGCATTTCGAAGGTGCCGTCCTCCTCAATGCTCTGGAGGTACACGCCGGGGGACGTCTCATTCGCCCGGGCGAAGAGCTCGAGGCTGGCCTCCGAGAGGGGCTGGCCCGTCTCCGCGTCCACCACCCGGCCCCGGAGCGCGCGGCCCCGGCTCATCCGCACCACGCCCAGGTCCAGGTCCCCATCGCCCTCGTGCGGCTCCAGCCGGAGCACCCGCACGGCCACGCCCTCCGCCTCGAAGACAAGCTCCCCGGAGGGCAGGCTGTCGATGGGGTACGCGAAGGCGCCGCCCTCGTCGTTGATGCGAAAGGAGTTCACCTGGAAGCTGGGGATGGGCGCGCCGTCAGGGCCCACGAGCCGCCCGACGACGTGCGCGTCCCGCGTGAGGACGAGCCGCACCTCCGCCGTGTCCGCGCCGACACGGAGCATGTCGTCCTCCCCGGCCGCTCCGCCCGTGGAGCGTCCGGGGGAGAGGGTCAAGCCCGCCTTCCCGGCGCTGACGTCGTAGGTGGCCTCCGTCAGGCCGTGCAGGAGGAAGCGCCCGCTCTCACCCGTCGGCAGGCCCGGGGGAGGGCCGTGGTAGCTGCGGAAGCCGTCCCGCTTCCAGACCGGCCCGCCCCGCTGGGGTGGCCGGGCCCGGACGATTGCACCTGCCACGGGCTGGCCCGCTTCATCCACCACGATGCCGGACAGGGTGCGCTCCGGCTCCAGGCGCAGCTCGACCTGCATGCGCGCGCCAGCGCTCAGCTCCACCACGCGCCAGACCCTGCGGGTGGCGCTCGGCTGCTCCCGCGTGGCCAGCAGCACGTAGCGGCCGGGCGGCACGCCCCGGAGCAGGAAGTGTCCCTTCGTATCCGTGCGCTGACCTCGCCGCAGGCTCAGCACCTCTCCGCCCTCCGGGTCCTGCAGGTCCACGAAGAAGCCCTCCAGCAACAGGCCGTTCGCGTCCACCACCGTCCCCTCCACGGAGGCGCCCGGCTCCAACGTGAGGTGTACGTCCCGCGAGGGCGCGCGGACGAGGAGAGAGGCTTTGAGGAAGGGCGCGTCGGGGGCTTCGAGGAGGTAGTTCCCGGGCTTCGCCGCGTCGAGGACGAAGCGGCCCTCCGCATCCGTCCAGGTCCTCTCCGGGGAGATGGAGTAACTGATGCCGTCCTCCCTTTCATGGGGGAGGGGGTGCCCGAAGGCGAGCTGGATGCCCGGCAGGGGCCGGCCCTCGGTATCGGTGACGCGCCCGGTGATGGAGGCCGCGCGCTTGAGCGTGAGGTCCACGGGGCCCGTGGTCGGGCCGAGCGTGCGCTCCCTGGCCCGCGGCAGGTCCACGTACCCGGGGGCCTCCACCGTGAAGCCCCAGGTGCCGGGCTCCACGGGGCCCACACCGTAGTGTCCCTTCTCGTCCGTGACGGCGCGCAGGCTCGTGGTGGACCCCTCCCGCTGGCCCACGTCCACGGTGGCGCCGGCCACGGGCCGCCCCGCCTCGTCCGTCACGGTGCCCTCGACGTGGAGGGCGCTGCCCAGCTCCAGTGCCACTTCCGGCGACGCGGTGCCAACCGTCACCCGGGCGAGCGCGTAGCGTCCTTCGTGCGCGGCGCTGAGCGTGTACTCGCCCGGGGGGAGCGTCCAGGTGAAGCGTCCCGCCGCGTCCGTGGTGAGGCCGCGCGCGCCGTCGCTGGGAATGTGCCCGTCGGGAGCCATGCGCACCTCGGCGCCCGGCACCGGGACGCCGTCGGCCAGCACGCGGCCGGCGAGGCGGCTCGGGCGGTGGAGCGTCATCCCCAGGTGAATCGCATGGAGTGGGAGGAGTTGCGGGAGCCAGCCCTCCTTCGCGACGAGTCCGTAGTACGTCCCGCCTTCCGGCAGGGGGCCCAGCTCGAAGCGGCCATCCGGGCCGCTGGTCGCGTCGAAGAAGCGGGGATGGCTCAAGTCCAGCACCGTCACCCGCACGTCCGCGACGGGAGCGCCCTCTCCCATGGCGGTGCCACCCACCTTCATGCCCCTGTCCAGCACCAGCTCCACGCCCGCGGAGCCGGCGGGGATGCCGGACCGCATTCCCGCGCCGCGCGCGTCGAGCGCCCAGAGCGCCATCGGCCCCTCGGGCAGGGCTTCGAGGACGAAGGCGCCGTCCGCGCCGGTGGTCGTCTCGGCGTGGATGGGGGCCTCGCCCTCGCGCGCGCCGACGAGCTCCATGATGAGCTCGCCCGCTTCTTTCGGGCACTCGGGAAGCGTCCGGCCGTGGGTGCTCGGGTCCCTCGGGTCCTCGGAGGGCTTCAGCGAGCCCTCGGGGCAGGGCAGCTCGGACAAAGTCTGTCCGGGCTCGGGCCACGAGGCGGAGACGCGGACCCCGGCCACGGGAAGGCCCTGGCCGTCCACCACGGTGCCGCGGATGTGCAGCCCCGCGCCGGAGTGCTGCGAAGCGGTGGGGCGGGTGTCGCGTGACGCGCGAGGCGTCCCGGTGTCACGGAGTGCCCGCACCGGGGAGGACGTCCCGTCGCTCCAGTCCCCGAGCGGCAGCGCCCAGGTGATGAGTGCGAGCACGCCGACGATGGCCATCCCCCACATCCAACGACGCATGCGCGCGCTGTCCCTTCGCCAGTGTCTCCAGTCGCAACAGGATAGCAGGTGGCGGGCACAACCCAGACAGCCCTGCCCATGGCGGCGCCAGGGGCTTCAATTCTTCACGGCAGGTGGACCGCTCCCGAGGGCGCGTGGGTGTCCGCCTGAAAGCGCCACCGTCCATGCCGTGCGGCCGTAGACTGCGCGCCCGTCATGCTCCTGCCCAGCCAGCGACACCTCTTCGAGCTTCCCGACAGCGTCACGTACCTCAACTGCGCGTACATGTCCCCGCAGCTCCGCTCGGTGCGGGCGGCGGGCGAGGCGGCGCTGGCGGTGAAGGCGCAACCGTGGCGGCTGAAGCCGGACGACTTCTTCACCCACTCCGAGGCCCTGCGCGCCCTCTTCGCCCGGCTGGTGGGCGCGGACGCGGACGGCGTGGCGCTGGTGCCCTCGGTGAGCTACGGCATGGCGGTGGCGGCGGCGAACCTGCGCGCGCGCGAGGGCCAGCGGCTGGTGGTGCTGGCGGACGAGTTCCCCTCCAACGTCTACCCGTGGCGCGAGCTGTCGCGCCGCACGCGGGCACAGCTCGTCACGGTGGCGCGGCCGCAAGACGGAGACTGGACGCGCGCGGTGCTGGACGAGGTGGACGAGCGCTGCGCGGTGGTGGCGGTGCCGCACTGCCACTGGACGGACGGCTCGTGGTTGGACCTGGAGCGCGTGGGTGAGCGGGCGCGTCAGGTGGGCGCTGCGCTGGCGGTGGACGGCACGCAGTCGGTGGGCGCGCTGCCGCTGGACGTGGGCAAGGTGCGGCCGGACTTCCTGGTGGCGGCCGGGTACAAGTGGCTGATGGGGCCCTACAGCCAGGGCTACCTCTACGTGGCTCCCGGGTACCGCGAGGGCGTGCCGCTGGAGCAGAGCTGGATTCTGCGTCAGGGCAGCGAGGACTTCTCGCGGCTGGTGGACTACCGCGACGCGTACCAGCCCGGCGCCCGGCGCTTCGACGTGGGCGAGCGCAGCAACTTCCAGCTCGTCCCCATGGCCGCGGCGGCGCTGGAGCAATTGCTGGCGTGGGGCGTGGAGGACATCCAGCGCACGCTGCGTGTGCTGACGGAGCGGATTGCCCGGGGCGCCACCGCGTTGCAGCTGGAGGTTGCGCCCGAGGCGCACCGTGTGGGGCACCTCATCGGCCTGCGGCGCCGGGGCGGGTACGCGCCGACGGTGGCCCAGCGCCTGGCCGAGCAGGACATCCACGTCAGCGTGCGAGGGGACAACCTCCGCGTGGCGCCGCACCTCTACAACACCCCTGAGGACGTGGACCGGCTGCTCGCGGCCCTGGCCCCGCTGCTGTAGACGCGCACGAGGCGTCAGGGTGTGGTGGGTCGCGCATCACCCGCAACCACAAGCATGCATCGAGCATGACAATCTTTGGCGAGTCTGCTCGACTCATCAGGTCCTATGAGCATGCTCGTGGAATGGAATGCTGTCCTGGGTCAGCAGGACTGGCTTGGTATTCTGGAAATTGCGCGGAAGCTTCTGGGTTTCTGCCGGAAGCATGTGACGTACCTCCGCTATGGGTTGCGCCCGGATGAGGCCTACAAGCCCCGCCTGGATGTGCGCAAGGAGGCCTGCGCCTTCTTCGAGCGCGTTGACAGCGAAGAGCTCGACGAGGAGGAGGTCGGTGAGCTGGTCGAGCTGATGGTGCGGTGGTCGGCCCGGCATCCCGCCCCGCTCGTGGCGCACGCGGTGGCGCTGGGCTTGGATGATGCGCTGCATGCGCGCATCCACGGGATGTTCCGTGGCCGCCACTCCTTCACCGTGCAGGCCAATGAGCTCATCCCCGTCCTCGATGTCCCATGCAAAGGCCAGCTCAAGGGAGAGCAGAACTCGGACCCGCACAACATCGACATTCCCTTCGATGGAACGCGCAATCTGCAGTTGATGCCCGAGACACTGGAGCATGCCGTCACCTTCAGCTACGAATTGGATGACGCACTGGCGGGACTCGGCCTTCAATCGCGCATTGGCGTGGGGCTACCCAATGGGCAAATCAAGACGGATTCGGCGAAATCAGAGCTTCAGTGGGAGCGGTATACCCGGAATGATTGTCCGCTCTTTCGCAACGTCCGCCCTTCCGATGAGGAGGAGCAGCGGCGCCGGTTGCTGGACCTGCTCGACGACGCGGTCCGTAAGCGCGTCTACCTGTTGATTCTGCCGGAATTGTCGGTCACCCCGGGCCTCCTTGACGCTGTGCAAGAGCACCTCCAGCGCTTCGGCACCCGGGCCGTTCCCCCGGCCATCGTGGCCGGAAGCTGCCACCTCGAGGATGAACATGCCCGGCTGCGCAACCGCTCCCTGCTGCTGTTGCCTCATGCGCGGCACGTCCTGCACGACAAGTTCGAGCCGTTCTCCTTCCCTGACCGGAGGGATGACAACACCGAGCCCGAGTCGTACCGGCATGAGGACATCCACCGGGAACCCACGCTGCGAATCTTCGTGTCCGGCCAGTGGTCCTGGGTGACGCTCATCTGCAAGGACGCGATGCCGCCTCGGACCGTGAATCTCATCGAAGCCTTGCGCCCACGCCTCGTGGTGGTCCCCGCCATGTCCCCGAAGACCCAGCCCTTCGATACGAACGCCCGCACCTTTGCCACGCACGCCCAGACGACCACCATCGTCGCGAATGCGGCGGATGAGGAAGTCCCGGATGCACAGGTGGTGGTGGTCAGCCGACCCCGGAGGAAGGAGTCCCGCTTTTTCAAGGCCCTGCGTAGGAGCAAGGTATCGCCTCCCTGCCTGGTCCTTTTCGATTCAGGAAAGCGACTTTATTTTCGTAGTTGACTGACGGTTGACAGCGTTAGTTGACAGAAAGGTGATGCGGCCCTAGTTTTCTGCGCCGCCCGGAGGCGCGATGAAGCTCGATAAAGTGGCGCGGAAGCTGTCCAGTGGGCAGCTCACTGAAGAAGCGCTGCGAATGTTCGCGCGGGATGTGGGCCATGAGCTGCCGCATCACCGGTTGGAAACCCTCAAGGGCTTCAGGGAACTCCTGGCCCGCGCCGCGATAGGTCCTTCCTTCGCCTGGGGGAGTGGGTACCGCGCTGCGCTGCTCGATATGGTGGCGTCCTTCGAGTCGGCTGTGTGCGCGAGGCAGGACCGTCAAAGCGCGGAACTCCTCTTGAGACATCGGAGTGCCTGGCGTGAGGTGCTGCATGCGTTGCGAGATGGCCCGCTAACGCAAAAGGAGCTCGCTGCGGCGCTGGGCAATATGGACAAGGGGCAGATGTCCCGCACGCTCAGCGAGATGCGGGATGCGGCGCTGGTGGAGGTCTTTGCCTGTGCCGAGGGTGACAGGAGCCGCCCGCACCAACTCACGCCCCTGGGCAAGCGACTGCTGGAACAGCATGACTCCTCCGAGCTGTCCGAGCGGGACGAGGCCTTGCTGCGGTTTGCCGTCACCTTCATTGGATTGAGTGTGATGGAAGGGCGGGCCCTGACTGGCGAGCTGGACGCGGTCTGCCGTCGCGCCGTGCGGCCCGAGGCAGCGCGTGTCGTTCCCCGCAAGGCAGCGCATTTCCTGGAGACAGAAGTCCAGCGATTGGGTGTCTATAGCCGGGGAGGCGATGCGGTGCCTGCTGTAGCGCCGCGAGCCAGCATCTTCCTGGAGGGACTCTTCAACAGGTGGTCCTCGCATGAAGAGGCGCCCCCACCTTTCTGGCAGGACATTCTACGGCGGTTGCCCGGGCCCCAGACTCCGCTGCTCGTACGTGCCGCGCGGCCGGGACATTGGCAGCGGCTCCTTGTCCAGAAGCCCTGGGGAGCACAGGTTCCCGCGGAGAGCCGTGTCTTCTCGGGCGTAGACCTGCAGCATGGCTTGTTCGACCCGCCAGAGCGTGGGTTCGTGCTCGTCTACGAGAGCCTCGCGCTGCGAACGCTGGATCTCTCACAGGGAGGGCTGCTCAGGGAGCTCGAGCGGCGGGCAGTCGCCCGATTCTGCTTCGTCATGAAAGGGGAAGAGGTGGACGAAGGATACACTCCTCTGGAGGTCGAGAGTTACTTCGAGCGCCGGCCATAGCGGAGCCAGTCAGGGAGTCGCCCATGCGTATCAAAGACGAAAGCCTGGTCCGGGGCTTGTTGGTCCCGAACATGGGGCGCCTGCGACTTCCGGACAGCCTCTATGCGGACATTGCTCGGACCGGCGCATTGCTGCGGGGACACTTCGCGCTCCAGAGCGGCCACCATAGCGAGTACTTCCTGCGGTTCAGTCAGCTCGGCTGGGATGCCGAGGCACTCACGAACATTGCTCAACTCCTGCTGGAGCAGCCTCCCTTCAGGGTCAACGAACCAACCTTTCTCTGCTCGGAAGCCGCGGGGTTGTTTCTGGGGAGTGCCATCGCGCGGCGTTGGACGGGGAGCAAGCTTGCCGTACTGAAGATGGATGCGCGCAAGCGGCCCACGGAGGTGCTGCGAGAGGGCGTACTGACGCCGGGAGGGGACGTCGTCGTGGTGGACGATGTCGTCACCCAGGGCCGCTCACTGGAGACCTTCCTGAAGCAGGCTCAAATGGCTGAAGCCAGGGTGCAGGGTGTCCTCACCTTCGCCGTGCTCAAGCCCGACGAATTCAAGGCACGCCTGCATGCGGCTGAGCTCTCAGCAGGATGGCTTCTCGAAGCACGGTGGCCTACCCATCCCGCTGCGGAGTGTCCCCTGTGCGAGCAGGATGCCGCCGACCTGCCCTTGCCTGCGTTCGAGCTCATCTGACCGACCCGCGGTGGGGTTGCACACCCGCTCCATCTGTCTGGCTCGTGCATGTGAGGCGGCAGCTATCCAGTCCGCCGGCCAGGGTGCTGAACGCACGCGAGACGCGCACGAGGCGCCAGGGCCCGGGCACTTCCCGGACCCTGACGCCTTCACGCCTCACGCAGTGCGGAGGTGACTACTCCTGGCCTTCGGGAATCGGAGTCTGGGTGCCCGGTTCGTCGGTGTCCTGCTCGATGACGTCGCCCGAGCCGCCCGTCCCGCCCGTGCCCGCGTCCATCTTCGTGCCGGCGTCCGCCTTCATCATCCCGCTACCGCCGGTGCCCGGGTCCTGGGTGCCCACGTCACCGGAGCCGCCCGTCCCCTCCTCCATACCCGCGCCGCCCGCGCCGCCCGCGCCTTCCTGCCCGCGGTTCGTGTCCCGGCAACCCGTCACCGTCAGAGCCGCGGCCGCCGCTCCGAGCACCATCCATCGCTTGAGCTGATTCATCGAAACGCCTCCGTGAAATGACTGGGCCAAGGCTGGGGGCTGGGTCGCCCCGCCGCATCGGACCGGGCGTCACCAGCTCTCCTGGTCGTCCTGTCAGCGACCAGGCAGGCAAGCCAGTCATCTCCATGGGTTCGCTTCGCGCGAGGGCGCCTCAGCCCGCTCTGCGGAGCACGAGCAGCGCGTACTCCAGCCCGCCATCCATCAGTCCCTGCTGGAGCCGCAGGTGCTCGCGGCTGGACTCGCCCCGTCCCGCCTGCGCCAGCGCGCGCAGCGGGTGCACGCCGCTGTGGGCCGCGCGCTCATGGGCGAGCAGCTCCAGCGTGAGGGACCAGAAGCCCACCACGCGCGAGGACACGTCGTCGCGCACCTCCAGCTCCAGCCCCGCGGCGTGCGCGGCGGACAGGTACTCGTCGAGCGAACCGATGCGCGTGCGCCAGTACCTGTCGAAGGGCCCGGCCGCCTCCGGCCGCCCGAGGAAGCAGTCGGCGATGGCCACCACGCCCCGGGGCTTGAGCAGCGCGCGCACGCGGCGGAACCAGTCCGCGCGAGGCAGGTAGCACGCGCTCTCCACCGCCACCACCGCGTCGAAGCACGCGCGGCCCGGCACCGCGAGCGCGTCACACAACAGCGGCTTCACCCGCGCGCCCAGGCCGGCGGCCTCCGCGAAGCTCCGCGCCAGCTCCACGTGCGAGGGCACGTTCGTCACCGCCGTCACCCGGGCGTGGTGCTCGGCCGCCCAGTACAGCGCGCCGCCGCCCAGGCCGCAGCCCACGTCCAGCACGTCGCCGCCGTCCGGGAAGTGGCCCACCGCGCGGGCCAGCTCCGCCAGCAGCGCCTCCTGCGAGGCGTGGAGCTGGGCGCGCACCGCGTCCTCGGGAGAGCCCGGGGGCGGCACCGCGTCCACCAGCCCGGAGTGGTAGTGCACGCGCGGGCCCGGCCCGTACCGGCGCAGAATCCGCTCCGTCTTCGCGTCGTAGTACCCGGCCACCTCGTCACGCCACACCTCGGTCTTCGGGGCTTCAGCCCTCATGACTCCACCTCCGGGAGAATCGGTTCGATGCGACGCAGCGCCGCGTCCAGGCAGCGCAGGTCCTGCCGTCGCAGGGCTTCCGTGGCGTCGCGGGCCCAGCCCACCACCACGTTGCGGTCTTCGGGCGGCATGCTGGTGAAGCGCGTGTCGCGCGAGCGGATGTCCTCCACCACGTGCGCGGCCACGCCCAGCGCCCGGCCCGCCGCCGAGGCGCGCCCCTCCAGCACCGTGCCCGCCCACAGCACGCGCAGGTACGCCGCCCACTGCTGGCCGGCGATGCCCTCGGCCACCTGGCGGAACAGCGGCGCGGACCACTCGCGCGCGCGCACCTCCAGCGCCTGGGGCCCCGCCGCCATCGCCAGCGTGCGCGTGGCCTCCGCCAGCGCCCGCGCCGGCACCCGCGCCTGCTCTCCGGCGAGCGTGGAGAAGGCCAGGTTCTGCAGGAGGAACTGCACGCACGGCCCCACCCGCTGCGGAGACTCGTGGTAGGTGCAGTCGCCGTCGATGAGGTCGTCCGCGAGGTTGCCCGCGCAGAAGCTGAAGAAGAGGCCCGCGCCGCGCGCCAGCAGCATGGGCCGGGACAGCCCCGCCTCGGCGCCCGCCTCGTAGAAGAGGGGCAGCGGCCCGGGCTGGCCGGCCTCCAGCGCGGCGAGCACGTCCCGCTCGGACACCTCCGGCAGCTCCAGTCGCCGGAGCACTCGCAGCGCTTCCTGGTACAGGGCTCCACCGCTCATCGGTACTCCCGGGGAATGAGCACGCGAAGCAGGGCGCCGCCGCCGGGCGCGTTCTGTCGGTGCAGGATGCCGCCGCTGGCGCGCAGCAGGCACTCACTGGTGTAGAGGCCCAGCCCCGTGCCCTGGGGCTTGGTGGTGAACAGCTCCTCGGCGGGGCCGGTGAGACGCGCGGCCGGGAAGCCCGGCCCGTCGTCGGTGATGGTGACCTCCAGCCGTCCGCTGAGCGGGTCCACGCGCGCGCGGATGTGGACCTCGTCGGCGCCGTGCTCTCCGTCGCCCTCGCAGGCGTTGAGCACCAGGTTCTCCACCACCCGGCGCAGGGTGGTGGCGCCGCCGCGCATGAGGGCGCGCATCGGCTGCTCGCGCTCCACCTCCACATGAATGTCCACGTCCGGGAAGCGCAGGCCCACGCTGGCCTGCACGGCGTTCAGCACCGGGGGCAGCTCCACGGGCTCCGGGTCCGTGCCGGCGTAGCGCCGGCCCTTGGCGCGTATCTCCGTCACCATCTCCTTTATCTGCGCCAGGCTGTCGTGGAGCGTCTTCACCAGCTCCTCGTAGTCCGAGCGGCCCAGGGCGCCGCGCTGCACGCCCATGACGGCCAGCATGTCCGCCGCGCCGCCCGCGGACAGGAGCGCGTTGTCCAAATCGTGGTGGTAGCCGAGGATTTCCCCCAGCGCCTGGGACAGCCGGCCCACGTCGCGCTCCTGCTGCTCCAGCAGTTGCGCGTGCACGGCGGCGCGCAGGCGCTCCGCGTCCTCGCGGGCCCTGTCATGCTGCACGGCGAAGGTGCCCAGGTACAGCTGCGCGGTGAGGGCCGCGGGGCCGATGACGCCGAAGAGGGCGAGGTGCTCGTCGCTCTCTCGAAGGGGCAGGGCGGCGAGCAGCGCCAGCGCGGTGCCCACGGCGAGGAAGGGCTGGCGCGGCGTCACGCGGTGCAGCCGGCCGTGGAAGGCGGTGGTGAAGAGGAAGAGGGACGCGACGACGGCGGCCCCCGGCAGCGAGGACAGCGCCATGAGGGCGGCCAGGAAGAAGTGCATGGCGGCCACGCCGAAGACGAGCCACAGCCAGCCCCAGGGCTCGATTCGCTGGCGGCGCTGGTGGACGGCGGAGAAGAGCAGGCCGTTGGCCAGCATGGGCACCGCGCACAGCAGCCCGACGCCGAAGGGGATGCCGAAGAAGAGGCGCGCCCCCGGCGCCCACGCGACGATGGCCAGCAGGCCCACCACGAAGACGGTGAGCACCAGCCAGGGGCCCACGCCCGCGGCGGCGAGGACCTCGACCGCGTCCTGGGCGCGCGTCCAGCGGCGGAAGGCCGTGCGAAGGGTGCCGCGCCTGCTCATACCGTGGCGGTGAGGGAAACACCCGCTGCCTTGTTGAGGGTGTTGGCTTCCTGGGTGGCCTGCGTCGCGCGGTGGTCCAGCTCCGCGACGATGTCCGGGTTGCCGCGCCGGAGGAGGTGCACCTCCACCTCGCCACCGGCGAGGACATGGTGCAGCGCCTTCAGCACCGGCTCGAGCACCGGGTTGACGGCGAGCGAGCCCTCCGCGCCTTCCAC
Source organism: Pyxidicoccus trucidator (assembly GCF_010894435.1). Lineage (NCBI taxonomy): Bacteria > Pseudomonadati > Myxococcota > Myxococcia > Myxococcales > Myxococcaceae > Pyxidicoccus > Pyxidicoccus trucidator. The sequence continues at coordinate 298,992 of NZ_JAAIXZ010000003.1, forward strand.
CGCGCCCAGCTCCTGAACGCGCATCAGGTAGGCCCCCAGTCCGCTGGCCAGTGTGACGTTGACGGCGCTCGGCCCATGGATGTCGGCGTAACCACTCATGGCGATATCCCCCCTGGGGCCCGTGCTCCGGGCCCTTCTCGTGGTTGTACAAGGTTCCCCCTGTCCGAGTCGCCTCCCCGGCCATGACGCCCCCTCCCATTCGCTCGTGACGCGGCCTCGCGCAGCGGGTCGCCGGTGACGTCTTGAAGCCAATCCCGGGAGGGCGCGAGGTACAGGCCGCCCCCCACGGGTGTGGCGTGACGCAGCACCGCGTCCGGCGGTGCGCCCGCGACTCCGAGCAGCGTGTCCAGCGCGCGGTGGAAGCGGACCGGGTCCGCGGCGGCGGCGAGGAAGGCCAGGCCCTCCTCGCCGGACTGGCGGAAGGGAAAGCCCCGGCGGATGAGCCCCTCGAGGCTGGCGCGCTGGGGCTCGGCGTCGGGAGTGTCCCGCACCACCCGCAGGCGGGCGCGCGGGGGGCGGGACACGTCCTGCTGGAAGCGCAGGTACAGCATCCACGCGGCGCCGGAGAGGGGGCCGGCGGGGATGATGGCGCCGCGCTGGACCTCCTCGCGGGACGGAGCGTGGCGCGCGTTGGAGAGGCCGGGCGGCTCGAGGCCCTCGCCGATGCGGCCGCCGAGGACTTCCTCCTCGGGGACGAGGACGCCGGCGACGCGGGCGGCGGTGCGGCGCAGGGCCCAGAGGAGGCGCTCGCGGGTGGGCGCGGCGAGCTGCACCAGCACCTGGGCCTGGGTGGAGGGGAAGTGCGTGTGTGCGCCGCGGCGGGGAAGCAGGGGCGGGCCGGCCTCCGCGTCGGCGTGGGGCGACACGAGCGACGCGTCGAAGGCGAGCACGGCGTGGATGTCGCCCGCGCGGCGCAGCTCCGCGTAGGCGTCCGCCGCGGCCTCGCGCACCTGGGACGCCGCGCTCGAGCGGCTCAGCCTCCAGACAGCGAGGGCGCTGAAGTCACCTGGTGAATGGAACAATCCTTCTTGGGGCTTCATGCTGGTGTCCCCCCGGAAACCAGTCACAGCCGTGGATGCCTCGCGGGGCCGTGCTTCGTTGACCCCGCACTTTCTTTCGACGGTGAGCAAAGCGGGGCCTCACGAGTCCCGTCAAACCCATGAGTCCGGGGAGTGTTGTCCAGCATCTTCGCGCGGTCCGGGAGGGTCGGCAGGTGATGACCGGTGGACAGCTGGGGGCCGGGAGGCGGGGCGCGGCCGGGTGACGGATGGGCGTGGAGGGGGAGCGGCCTCGTGCGAAGGTGGGCGCAATGTCTCGAATGCAGTCGATGCGGAGCCCGGTGGCCGTCGCGGTGCTGGCGGTGCTGGCCGCGATGAGCACCATCCAGTTTGGAGCGTCGCTGGCCAAGGGGTTGTTCCCGGTGCTGGGCGCGCAGGGCACCACGGCGCTCCGGCTGGGCTTCGCCACGCTGATACTGCTGGCCTTCTGGCGGCCGTGGCGCAGGAAGCTCACCCGCCGCGACGTGCTCGCGGTGGGGGTGTATGGCGCGGCGCTCGGGGGGATGAACCTGACGTTCTACCTGGCGCTGGAGCGGATTCCGCTGGGGATTGCGGTGGCCATCGAGTTCACCGGGCCGCTGGCGGTGGCGCTGCTGTCGACGCGCAGGCCCATCGACTTCGTGTGGGCGTTGCTCGCGGTGGCGGGCATCCTGCTGATTCTGCCGCTGTCGGAGGCCTCGCAGCCGCTGGACCCGGTGGGTGTCGTCTGGGCGCTGGCGGCCGGGGCGTGCTGGGCGCTGTACATCCTCTTCGGGCAGCGGGCCGGAGCGGCGGTGCACGGAGGTACGGCCACGTCACTGGGCATGGCGACGGCGGCGCTGCTGGTGATGCCGTTCGGCGTGGCGCACGCGGGGGAGGGGCTGCTGAACGTGTCGCTGTGGCCGGCGGCGCTGGGCGTGGCGGTGCTTTCGAGCGCGCTGCCCTACTCGCTGGAGATGATTGCGCTGAAGGAGCTGCCGACGCGGACGTTCGGAATCCTGATGAGCCTGGAGCCGGCAATCGCTGCGGTGTCGGGGCTGGTGATTCTGGGGGAGCAGCTCGCGCTGGTGCAGTGGGTGGCGATTGGCTGCGTCATCCTCGCGTCCGCGGGCAGCGCGGCGACGGCACGCAAGTCCGTGCCGGCGCCGGACGCGGTGTCGTGAGGGGCGGCGCGGGGAGGATGTGAAGAGCGACTCAAGTCCCGGCGTCCGACGCGGGCACACGTCCGGTGGACAGGAAGGCGCTGTAGCGGCGCAGGTACCGCAGGGCGCCGTTGTCCAGGTAGTCCAGCCACCGGCGGACCGCCCACCTGGGGCGCAGTGCTTCCAGGCCCTTCCATTCGGCTCGGTGCTCAGGCTTTGACCGGTCCGAGCGCGGCAGCGCCACGAGCCGCTGCCTTCCCTCATCGTGCTCGGCGATGCTCGCACGGAGCCGCTAGCGGACGGGTTGGATGGACTCCCACCACGCGGCGATTGAAGCTGGCGTCCAGTGCGAGTCCCCGTCCATGGCATACGCGGACACCGGGTTGCACCAGGCGGCGTCGAGGAGTTGCCACAGTTCGTACTCCGAGGTGGCCTGACGATAGAGGAACTCGCCTGTGCTATCGAAGAGGCACACGTTGTTCGGAGCAAGCTCGGGCCCCATCCCGCAGACGTCATCGTCACCGACATAGATGGGACCGGGGATGCCCCACGGGTGGCGGGCCTCCCAGCTGGCGCGGAAGTAGCGGTCCGTGTCGTGACTGAAGCCCCACCGCCGGAGTACGGCCGTGACGTCGAGGAACGGCTCGTCCCAACGGATGTGCTCGTGCTTCGGCTGCGTCATGACCGTGGAGCCTACTCATTCAGAACGCGGATGAGTCCTGCCGGGCCTGGAGGGGCTGCGCGAACCAGGCCCTGGCGCGGTTTCCGCCGCCATCATGCACTCCGTCTCAACCGTGGAGCACCCACCAGCCCAGCCCGGGTGGGGACGGGAGCGGAAGGAACCGTCATTCCGCGGGTCGGTCGCCCAGAGACAGGTGACTCCCCTGTGCGGGCGGACGTGGAACGAACGTTCCTTCCGGAGGTCCGCCGCCTGGAGCGGGGCTTCGCCTGTGCGGGCGGACGTGGAACGAACGTTCCTTCCGGAGGTCTTCCACCTGAAGCGGGGGCTCCGCCTGTGCGGGCGGACGTGGAACGAACGTTCCTTCCGGAGGTCTTCCACCTGAAGCGGGGGCTCCGCCTGTGCGAGCGGACGTGGAACGAACGTTCCTTCCGGAGGTCTTCCACCTGGGGCGAGGGGCTCAGCCTGTGCGGGCGGGCGCGGAAGGAACGGTCATTCCGGACGTGTGCCGGCCGCGCCGAGGGCTCCCGCATGTTCCGGGAGTGGAAGGAGCGGTCATTCTGAGCGTGCCCCGCCTGGGACGGGAGCCTCCCGCGTGTGGCGGACGTGGAAGGAACGGTCATTCCGGGCATGTGCCGCCTCGGTCAGGCGAAGAGCAGGCGGCGGCATGTGCAGTGAGGCCGTGTCGCGAACTGGCTGGGGCCGAGCACGGATGCGGTGCCCTGTGCCATCACTTCTCACGTCATGAGTCAGGCCATGGCGGGATACGCACGAGCCAACGGACTTCATCCTCAGGGGAAGCCATTCCACGGTGGTCCTGCGCGCACGCCTTCCAGCGAGCGCAGGAAGGCGTGCAGGGCCGACCGCTCCGCCGGCTCCAGCGTCACCGGACGCAGCAGCGGAGACACCTCACCGAGATAGCGCCCCGGAGCCCGCGCCGCGATGAGATGGAAGTCCACCACCTCCTCCAGCGTGGCGAAGCGGCCGTTGTGCCCATAGGGCGCGGACGCGAGGAGGTTGCGCAGCGGCGGCGTGCGGAAGGCACCTTGAAGTCCCGGCCCCACTTCCCATCCAGGCAGGGGACGCAGGCCGTCGAAGTAGGGCCCCTGCGTGTTGAAGGGATTGGCCACGAGGATGCTCCACCCCCGCTCACGTCCCGGGTCGAGCTCCTTGTCCTCCGCGGACGGCACACCGAGGTTGTGGAAGCCCTCGTCGCTGAGCATCGGCCCGGAGTGGCACCCGTCGCACCCGGCGCGGAAGAAGACATACAGCCCCTCGCGAGCCTCGGAGGACAGCGCCGTCTCCTCACCTCCGAGGAAGCGGTCGAAAGGAGAGGGCCCCGCCGCCAGCCTGCGCAGGTAGGCCTCGATGGCCTTGCCCACGTTGGCGGCGAGGCGGTTGACGGTGGCCCGGTCCTCGGGACGCATTCCGTCGAATGTGGCGTCACCGGGCCCGCCAACGGGAGGAAAGCGTTCGAAGGGCAGCGAGGGCCGCTCACCGAAGACGGCGGCGTAGTCCTGCCCCATCCCATTCACCACCCGGTGCGAGAGCTCCAGGCGGGTGGTGGCCATCTCCGCCGGGTTCTCGATGGCGAACAGCGGCTGCGACCACAGCGTGTCCGCGCGCCCGTCCCACAGTTGGGTGCGCATCCACGCGGCGTTGAGCAGGGAAGGGGAGTTGCGCCCGAGCGAATCCGTGGCCGAGCCGGGTGGAGTCTCCGGATGCGCGCGCCCGTCATCGAACTCCTCTTCGGGCAGGTGGCAGCCGAAGCAGGCCACCGTGAAGCTGCTGGAGATGGAGGTGGCGAAGAACAGCCGCTGTCCCAGCCGGGCGGCCGCTTCGGAGTCCGCCACCGCGTTGCCGCGTGCCGGAGGAAGCGAGTCGGGAAGGCGCATGGCGCGGGCCCGCTGGCACTGCTCCGAAGAGAGGCGCGCGTCGATTGCGCACGGGCCCGGGTTAGGCGGCGGCGTGGGTTCCTCCTCCGGCGAGCCCGCGCCGCCACAGGCACAGATGAGCAGCAGCCCCAGCGAAACACGCACGGCACACTCCACCCGCGAGGCCCGGCCCGCTCGCGCGAGCCGACTTTCCCCACGAACGGAAGCCGGCGGCAAGCTGGCCCTTGCCCGCCGCGTCCGGCTCCTCGGGCGCTTCGAACGTCACCGGTGAGCGGGAGCTGGCGGCAAGCCAGCCCTTACTTCGTGTCTTCCGCCACGCCCGGCTCCTCGGGCGCGGCGAACGTCTCCGACGTGTACTTGCCCGTCTTCGCGTCGAACGTGTGGCGCGCGGCGAGCCGCTTCTCTCCGCGCTTGCCGTCCGCGGTCTCCGGCACCTCGAACGCCTCCAGGCGCGTCAGGTCCGCGCTCACCGTGTACTCCACGGGGTGGCCGCTCAGGCCGCCCGCGCCATCCAGGTTTTCCGCCTTGGAGAACCTCCCCTGCGCGTCCACGGTGAAGTGCTGGAAGAACACCACCGGGCACGCGCCGCACGCGCCAGCGCCCATCGGGTTGTTGGGGCCGTCGTAGACCTGCACGAGGTGCAGGCCCGGCGCCCGCTGCGCCACCTTCACCTCGTCAGCACCCACGCTCTGCGTGTGCAGAAGCTTCGTCCCCCTGCGAGACACCACCCACCGACTCACCCCGCCATACTCATTCGTCACCGCCGGCACGGAGACGACCTCCACGTCCCCCACCTTTCCCAGGCTCTTCACCGACGCCAAATCAATCTGCACCACGTCGGGGCTCGGCACCGTCGGCGTGTACTGGTACGCCTCCGGGCGATTCACCCAGACCTGGAGCGCATCCGCGTCCGGGCCCGGCACGTACGAGGCGCCCGGCTGCTCCTTCAGCGCCCGTTCCAGCAACTCCGGCCACTTCCCGAAGCGCAGCGGAGCCTTCAGCGCCACCGCGTGGAAGGTGGACGCGTCACCGAACTTCCGCTTCGGCGAAGAGGACAGGAACGTCTCCTGCTTCGCGCCGCCCTCGTCGCTGTCCACCAGGTCCACCAGCACGCGCACGTCGCGCAGCGGAGCCTGCGCGGTGCGAGGAAAGGCGCCCACGGGGATGAAGGCCTCGAAGCGGTAGCCGCCCGGGAAGGGCTCGTAGCGCGCCGGGCCCACCGGGCCATTCAGCCCGAAGCGCACCGCGCCGCCCGCGGGCATCAGCCCGTACTGCGCCACCAGGTCGGACTGGAGCTGCTTGCGCCGCGCGGTCTGCTGCTTCCACCACGCCTTGCACGCCTCGGGGTTCTCCTGGTCGACCCTGGCGCAGTCGGACTCCCGGGGGACGAGGTTGTCACTCAGGTGGCTGATGAAGGCCAGCGGCGGCATCTTCGGCTGCGGCAGCGCGAGCCACACCTCGGCATGGTCCGCGTTGATGTCCTTCTTGCCCGTGAGCTGCACCTTGTCGTCGAGCACCTCGCCGGCGATGGCGAGTCCCTCGGTGCCCAGGGCCAGCCACACCTTCGCGGACAGGTCCGCGGGCGAGGCCACCTTCAGGCTCCCCGCCACCTGATTCGCCGCGCCCAGCGTCAGCGAGGGCGGCTGCGTCCACTCGTCGAGCTTCCCATCGGCCTTGAAGCCCGAGGGCACGCCCTCGTGGAGCACGAGCGAGCCAGTGGGTGGCGGCGAAGCGGGCGCGGCGGAGAGCAGCAGCAGCATGGCGGGCAGCGTGAGCATGGCGACGTTCCCCCGGAGGACGGCGGTCACGCGAGGGACACCGGGTCCACCGCGGCACCGCGTGGCGAGCGGCTTCTGTCTAGCACCTCAACAAGGAAGGGGGCGTGCCTCGCTCCGGGCCCGCGAGGCCGGGGGACAGCTCCGTCCGGGCGCCCCGGAACCGGGCCACCGGCCGAGCGTCTTCGTGCTCGCCTGGAGCCGAGGGGCGCGCTACACGGCGGCGCCATGCGAGACCGAATCCAGACCGTGCTCCGCCAGCTCTCCCAGACGCCCGCGCTGGAGGCGCGCTGGCTGCACACCCTGTCCCTCATGGAGTTCATCGGAGCGCGGAAGATTTCGCGCACGGTGGCGGACCGGCATCCCTCGCTGGAGGTGCTGGGCCACCTGACCGACGAGACGCGCCACGCCTTCGCCTTCAAGCGGCTGTCGGCGGAGGTGGCCGGCGCCGAAATCACGGGCCTCCTCTGCCCGGAGGCCGCGGGCCGCTACTTCCAGGCGCTGGACCATGAGCTGGCCACCTGGGCGACGTCCTACACGGGCGCGCCGGACATGTACCTCCACTACCTGCTCACCACGACGGCGATTGAGCGGCGGGCCATGGTGCTCTACCCGCTCTACAAGGCGGCCTCGCGCCACGCCGCCGTGCGCGAGGAACTGGGCCGCGTCGTCACCGAGGAGCAGAGCCACCGGCGCACCATTGAAGACGCCTGTGTCGCGCGCCTCACCGCCGTGGGCGCCTCGCTGGATGCCGCGCTCGCGCTGGAGGAGCGCCTCTTCGCGGCCTTCATCACCGAGCTGGAGGCGGCCGTCGCGCGCGAGTCGGAGGAGGCGCAGCTCCCTCCCGCCCTGACGGCCACCGAGCCCGTCCGCCGGACACTCCAGTAGCCACGGGACGCGCCCTGCTCACAGCGAGTCAGGCGGGGGACGCCGAGGTCCGCCGGAGCGGCTTCACTCCGGGGCCTCCGTGCCCCCCATGCCGGTGAGCACGAGCGTCCCGTCCTTCCACTCGCCGCGCAGGTTGCGCGCCTTGCGCGCCCGCTTGCGGCTGAGCTCCACGCCCACCGCGTCCAGGCCGAGCGCGTTGGCCACGGCCAGCACGGTGCCGTGGCCGCAGAACGGGTCCACCACCGTGCGCGTGGCGGTGTGCTCCTGGATGAAGCGGCACGCGACGAGGCACGCCTCCACGCCCATGCCGCGCGTCCACGTCACCTCGCCCGCCTCGGGCAGCACGTCGGCGGTGGACTTCGCCATGTTCGCGCGCACGCCCCGCGAGAAGGCCAGCAGGTGCGAGTACGCGGGCCGCCCATACGTCACCGTCCCCGGCGCGCGGCGGCACACCACCTTGTGGAAGAGCAGCTCGCACCCGGCCTCCTCCGCCGCGCGTGCCACGAGGTAGCCCTTGTCCACCCAGATACCGTCCTGCTTCACGTCCGTCTGGTAGAAGAGGCCCACGCCCTCCGCCGGCACGCGCGAGAGCACGAGCCCCGCCGCGCGGACGAACCACGCCTTCCACTCCGCGAGCGTCAGCGAGGGGAACTCGGACATGTCGGGCAGCGAGGCGATGGCCGAGCACCCCTCCAGCACCGGCCGCGCTTCCAGCCAGGCCAGTGCGTCCTCGCAGTACACTGTGCGCCGCGGCTCCGTTGGCGTGAGCCCGCCCGTCCCGTCCCGTTCATCCACCATGAGGACGCGGAGTCTGCCAGAGCCCCGCCTCTGCGCCTCTCTCCCGGCTGCCGGGTGAGGGTCCCTTCACACCGCGCGCGCTCCCACATGCCCCTCCATGGCGCATGTCCCGCACTCGTGGCTTGCTTTCAGTCCTGCACATTTCTCCAGTCCTGCTTTATCATTTTGCTCAGAGGAGGCTGCATGCCCACGACTTCCGCGTCTGACGGGACTTCGCTTCACTACCGCGTTCTTGGTGATGGGCCGCGCACCGTGGTGCTGGTGCACGGGTGGATGGTGTCCGGAGCGGTATGGAACTGGATGCTGGAGCGGATGGACCTGACGGGGCTTCGGCTGATTGTCCCGGACGGCCGTGGCACGGGCCAGTCGGGGAAGCCGACCGGGGGCTACACGCTGGAGGGGCTCGCGCAGGACGTGCTCGCGGTGGCGGACGCGGCCGGGGCGCAGCGCTTCACGATCGTGGGCCACAGCATGGGCGGCCAGCTGGCGCAGTGGGTGGCGGCGCAGGTGCCCTCGCGCGTGGACGCGGTGATGCTCGTGAATCCGGTGCCTGCGGCGGGCCTGCCGCTGCCTCCGGACGCGGCGGGGCTGTTCCGCACCTCGGCGGGCAGCCGCGAGAAGCAGTCCACCATCATGAACCTGTCCTGCAAGCTGCTCGGCACCGACGTGCTGGAGACGCTGCTGAAGGACACGGCGAACACCTCCGCTCCGGCGATTGAGAACATCTTCGACGCGTGGACCAAGGGCGGCTTCGCCGACAAGCTCTCCGCGATTACGGCGCCCACGCTGGTGCTGGCGACGGATGACGCCTTCCTGCCGCCCGCGTTCCTGCGTGACGCCGTGGTGAACCCCATCCGCCGCGCGCGCCTGGCGTACCTGCCAGGCCCGGGGCACTACCCGCAGGTCGAGCGCCCGGTGGAGCTGGCGGCGGTATTGACCGCCTTCCTCTCCGGCTCCGCGCCGGCGTAGCGACATCCACGGCACCCAGGGAGGCAGTACCCATGGCCTGGAGCATGAGCTTCGACTACGACGTGCCGAACGACGTCGTCACCGCCAACTTCACCGACTGCCTGCTCACGAATGAGGCGGACGTCATGCGCTGGCGGCGCGAGGTGGAGGAGCACCTCTCCAAGTACCCTGGGAAGGTGGACCTCCTCATCAACCTGGACGGGCTGGTGGTGAAGTTCACCGCCGGCCGCATCTTCGGCAAGGAGCGCCGCGAGGTGCTGGAGCGCTACACGCACCGCTCGTACCGCTTCGGCGGGGACGAGATGACGCGCATGTTCGTCCTCACCAGCGGGGCCATCAACGGCGCGGCGGTGAACCACTACTCCACGCGCGACGAGGCCCTGGCCGCGCTCAAGTCCGAGCGCGAGGCGCTGCGCAAGCGGGGCTTTTCGCCCTTCGGTGGCAGCTTCGCCGGCAGCAAGGCGTGAGCGGGCGCTAGACGCCCGCGTACCACTCGTAGCCGCGGTCCTCCCAGTAGCCGCCGGTGGGCTCGGGCAGGAAGCTGACCTCGGTGAGGTACTTCACCATCTTGTAGCCGAGCTTCACCCCCGAGTAGAGGCGCAGCGGCGCGCCGTGCCCGGGTGACAGCGGCTGCCCGTTCATCCCGTAGGCCAGAATCGTCTGCGCGTGGAAGGCGCTCGGCCTGTCCCAGGACGAGAAGTAGTCCGAGTCGAACGAGCGGAACTCCACGTAGCCGGCGCGAGGGTCCGCGCCCACGTGCTCGGCCACGTCACGCAGCCGCACGCCGTGCCAGGACGCCACCGCGCTCCAGCCCTCCACGCAGTGGTGGCGGATGCGGTACTCCGTGCGAGGCAGCCGCTGGAGCTCCTCCAGTGACAGCAGGCCAGGGCGCTGCACCAGACCGCCGACTTTCAGCGCCCAACCCTCGGGCGCGAGCGGCATGGCGTCGGAGATGAAGTACCTCGGGAAGTGTCCGGCCGGGGTGTCCTCCGAGGGGGGCAGCTCCGGTGCGAGCTGATCCGCGTCGAAGAGGGCGGACTGGAAGCGCGCGTTGAAGCGCTCCATGCCGCCGAGGAAGCCGGTGCGGGGGCGGCTGCTGTCGCACGCGCTGGTGGTGAGCGCGGCGGCGCCGAGCAGGGCGGTGCGGCGGGTGAGGAGCCGGCCCGAGGGGCGGAGGAGTCTAGGCATCCGGCTTCCTCCCGCCCGTCACCATCTCCCCCAGCGTGCGCGGGTGGAGGAGGACGAGGGCGAGGTGGCCGACGGTGAAGAGGGTGAAGGCCGCCAGCACGAGGAGGTGGAGGGCGCGCGCGGCGTCGTAGCCACCGAGCAGCCCGGCGAGCACCTGGAGCTGCACGGGCTTGTAGAGCGCGAGCCCGGAGAGGACGGAGAGGATGCCCAGCGCGAGCGAGCCCGTGTACGCGAGCCGCTGCAGGCCGTTGTAGAGGCCCTGCTCGGGCGCGTGCTTCCGCAGGCGGACGTACCAGGCGAGCGTGTCCAGCGCGTTGCGCGTGTCGCGGCGGGGGAGGAAGAGGCGGCGGCGCCACTCTCCGCTGAAGGCGAGGTAGAGCAGGTACGCCACGCCGTTGAGGGTGAGGAACCAGGCGAAGGCGAAGTGCCAGTGGCGGGCACCGGCGAGCCAGTCTCCCAGCCGCGTCCAGTCGGGCGGAGGCGCGCCCTGGAAGGGATACCAGCCATACGGCCGGCCCTGGCTGCCGAGCTTGGGATACGCGGCGAGAATCTGCAGGCCGCTGGCCGCCATGATGACCAGCAGCGGCACGTTGAGCCAGTGGGCCACGCGGATGGGCCACGGCTGGGGCCGACGATGTTCGAGGGCGCGCACGGCCGCACACGAGAGCACCGGAGACGTCAGCGCATCGCGGCTGGACCTCGGTGGGGGAGGGCCTCGCCCGCTAGCGGACGTCGCGAGGCCGCGAGCGTCGTGCACTCGACGGAGCACTGCCCCGGAGGGCGGCACGCGGAGGGCAAGCTGGCGCACCCTGGAAGGAGGGCGGTTCCTTGGGAGGGTGCGACCTTGCCGGTATCGTGTCGGGACTCGGCCCCGCCTGGAGGATTTTTGGACATGCATCGAGCGGACACGACGCGCCTGGCCCTGCTGGTAGGAGCGCTGGTGCTGGCCACGACGACGGGCTGCAGCCTGGAGGAAGCGCCGGGCGTCAACCTGGAGCCCTCCACTTCGGCGCGGGTGATGGTGGCGCTGCCTCGCTCGCTGCCCGCGACGGTGACGCGCGTGGTGGCGACGGCCACGCCCTCCGGTGGCGGCGGCGTCAGCCAGGAACTGGCCGGTGAGGGCACGCGGTGGCGGGGCCTGGTGCGCGGGCTCTCCGCGGGCTCGGGCGCGACGGTGGAGGCGACGGCGTTCGATGCCCAGGGCGCCGTCGTGGCGCAGGCCCAGGTGTCGGGTGTGGCGCTGACGCGGCACCGCGCGGGGCTGCTCGTCCTGGTGCCCCAGGTGCCGTTGCCGGGTGTGCCCCTGGGCAACGTGGCGCCGCACATCGACGCGGTGATGGCCCCGGCGCCGAGCGCGCGGCCGAGAGCGTCGATGGAGCTGCGCGCCGTCGCGCACGACGCGAACCCGGCCGACGTGCTGACGTACGAGTGGCGTTCCACGGGTGGCAGCTTCTCCAACGCCACGTCTCCCTCGCCGGTGTGGACGGCGCCGGAGGAGCCGGGCGAGGTCCTGATGACGCTCCAGGTGACGGACTCGCGCGGCGCGGCGGCCACGCTGGACTTCGCGGTGGGGGTGGGCACGCTCTCCGCGGAGTCGGTGGACGGGCCGGCGTCGTTCAACCGGTGGCCCGCGCTGGCGGAGCTTGCGGCGCAGCCCTCGACGGAGGTGAGCGAGGGCAGCCCGGTGGCGCTCCAGGCGGCGGCCGTGGACGAGGACGGGGACTCGCTGGTGTATGCGTGGACGGCCACGTGCGAGGGCACCTTCGACGATGCGACAGCGCCCCAGGCGAGCTTCACGCCCACCGCGCTTCCCGAGGCGGCGTGCAACAACTGCCGGTTGGCCCTGAAGGTGCGGGACGACTTCGGCGGCGAGCGCGAGGGCGTGGTGGAGCTGTGCGTGGTGCGCAAGCTGCCGCCGGTCATCGTGTCCACGTCGCAGTCCTCGCCCGGGGCCCTGGCGGGAGACCTGGTGCGGCTGGTGGCCACGGCGGAGGACCCGCAGCAGGAGCCGCTCACCTTCACGTGGACGACGAACACGGGGCTGCTCGGCGCGCCGGAGAAGTCCGGTGGCACGGGTGAAGTGGACTGGGTTTCGCTGTCGTGCCTTCCCACGGACGTGGTGCCCACGGTGCAGCTCACCGTCACCAACACGTCGGGGCTGAGTGACTCGCACACCTTCACGGTGGAGTGGAGCGGCGGGCGGTGCGGGCTGCACCCGCCGTGCTCGCTCTCGCTGGAGGGCACGACGGTGACGCTCCAGGCGGACTGCACCACGGAGGGCACGGTGTTCATCCCGGACGGGTACACGTTCGACGGAGCGGGGCGCCTGCTCACGGCGGTGGACCCGGAAGGAGGCCGCTTCCTGGGCGCGGTGCTGCGCAACCGGGGCACGACGGCGGACGTGCGCGACGTGAGGGTGGAGGGGCGCGGGCTGTCGGAGGCGCGGTGTGACGCGGGCGCCGACGCGCTGAGCGGCATCCGGCTGGAGGGGGCGAGCGGCTCCATCGTCGACAGCGAGGTGGTGGACCTGCACCAGAAGGCGGGCGCGGGCGGATGCCAGGAGGGCACGGCCATCGAGGTGCGCAACGCGACGGATGCGGCGGCGCAGGTGCACGTGGACGTGCTGCGCAACCGGGTGGAGGGCTACCAGAAGGCGGGCATCGTGGGCATGGGCCGCGTGGAGCTGCGGGTGGAGGACAACACGGTGGAGGGCGGCGGGCCGGTGGTGGGCATTGCTCGCAACGGCATCCAGGTGGGGGCCGGAGCCACGGGGCGAATCAGCGGCAACACGGTGACGGGCAACGCGTACACGGGGTCGGGCTATGTGGCCTCCGGCATCCTGGTGGTGGGCGGTCCGCTCTTCAGCCTGCCGCTGAGCCGGGACATCGTCATCCGGAACAACACGCTGGTGGACAACGACGTGGGCATCAACGTGTCCCAGGCGGAGGCGGACGGCGGGCCCTTGGCGGAGTCGACGAATCTCCAGGTGGTGGAGAACACGCTGAGCAGCGCGGCGCTGACGAACACCTTTCCGTACCAGGCGGCCATCTCGGACTACGGTGGCGGCAACCTCATCAGCCGCAATCGCATCAGCGGCGCGGGGTATGACCGGGCGACGTCGCCGGGCGCCACGTTCGACGTGGACGTGGTGGCGGACACGGCGGCGCGGGTGGTCTTCGTGACGGCGGCGCAGCGGGTGGACGCGGGGGTGTGTTCGGGAGCGCTGGTGGTGCAGAGCCAGGACACGGTGGGCAACCTGTCGGCGCTGGCGGCGCCCGCGCTGGTGCTCCAGGCGGAGGGCACGGCGGGGGTGACGTTCTACGAGGACGCGGCGTGCACGCGGGCACTGCCGGCATCGGGCGAGGGCTCGGAGCTGCGGCTGGAGGCACCGCACCAGGAAGCGGTGTTCTACTTCCGCGCCACGACGGCGGGCACCGTGACGCTGTCGGTAGCGGGTGACGGCGTGGGTGCGGAGCAGGCGCAGACGGTGGAGTGAGCCGCGAGGCGCGGGGCTGTCCGGCCCGGCGCCTGTGCCTCAGGGAAGGCTCTCGGGCGTGCTCGTGAAGAGGGCACGGAAATGTCCCAACTTCCGCGGCTCGCGTGTCCAAGCTGGTGACGATGCGCCAAGGGCTGAGCCCCACGGAGATACAAGACCTGTATGACCGGTATGCCCCTGGCATGTACCGGAGGGCCTTCGCCTTGCTTCAGCGGGAGGCGGATGCCTGGGACGCGGTGCAGGAGGCGTACATCCGCCTCATCCAGTCCGCCGCCGACTTCCGGCGGGAGTCCCGGCCGATGACGTTCGTCTACCGGGTTATCACCAACGTCTGCCTCAACATGCTCCGCTCACGGGCCCTGCGGGACGTCGCTCCCGAAGAGTCCACGGCCGCAGGCGCCGTGGACACGCTCGCCGCCACCGAGTGCCGCGACTTCCTGGTGAAGCTGGCGCGCACGCTGGACGAGCGTGGCCTCACAGTGGCGGCGCTGTACTACCTGGACGGCCTGTCCCAGGAGGAGATTGCCCAGGTGCTGGGGCTCTCCAGGAAGACCATCGTGCGCGAGGTGCAGCGCATCAGCGTCCTGGCTCGCTCACTGGGCGAGCCCGTGGCGCCGCGAGGAGGTGCCGCATGAGGGAACACCTGTCCGACCTCGTCCTGGACGAGGTCATGGCCGGCGGCCCGAGACCGCCCCACCTTGAAACCTGTGACGCCTGCCAGGGGCGGCTCTCCCGTCTGCGAACCCACGCGGAACAGACCCGTGCCGCTGCCGCCTTCTCCCGCGTCCGAGCCCAGGTCCTCGCGGAAGCAGCGGCCAGGCAGGCGCGGCCCGCCACCTCGTGGTTCTCCGGGTGGCTGCTCGTCCCCGCGCTGGCCACCCTTGTCATAGGGGTCTTCCGCGGGCCGCTCATGGAGACCGTGCGCGGCCCCACGGTGTCGGACGGACGCGAGGTCCCCACGGAGCCTGGCCCGGGGATTCGGGTGAAGGGGCCTCCCTCGGTGGAGCTCCTTCGGCTGGAGGACGGCCAGGTGAACCCCGTCCTGCATGAAGGGGACGAGGTGGCGCTCCGGCTCCGGAGTGGCGGCCGCCGCTACGCGCTGGTCGTCTCCGTGGACACGGGAGGGCAGGTGGAGGCACTCTGGCCCCTGGGTGCGCAGGAGAGCGGCGAGTTGGACGTCGAGCAGCCCGCGCCCCTGTTCCAGGTCACCCGGGGGGGCTTCGTGGTGCATGCACTCTATTCGGAGACGCCGCTGCGGCTCGACGACCTCCGTGACTGGCTGGCCACGCACGGGCCGGACTGCTCCGGAGCCACGGGGACGTCGGCCTGCCAGGAGCCCACCGGGCTTCCCGCGGGGTCCGCGCACGCGGCGGTGTCGCTCGGGGTCGAGGCGTCGCGATGACGCTCGCCCTGCTCCTCGCGGCCGTCATGGCGTCGCAGCCCGTGGCCGGAGAGGTGGAAGGGGCCCCGCGCCGCTTCGCCCTCGCGGTGGGCAACAACCGGGGTACCGGGGCCGACGCGCCGCTCCGGTACGCGGAGCGCGACGCCCGTTCGGTGCTGGGCGTGCTGATGGAGGTGGGCGGGCTGCGGCGCGAGGACGCGCTGCTCGTGCTCGGCACCGACGCGGACGCGGCGCGCGACGCGCTGGCCCGCTTCGAGCGTCACCTCAAGGCCCAGGCCAGGCCGGGAGACCAGCTCTTCGTCTACGTCTCCAGCCACGCGGACTCGGGCGAGCTGCACCTGTCCGGCACGCGCCTGCCGCTGCGCGAGGTGGTGCGCTTCATCGACAGCGCCCCCGTGAGTGTGGCCCTTCTGGTGGTGGACTCGTGCCAGTCGGGTGAGGCCGCGCGCCTCAAGGGGCTGAAGCCCATTCCCGGCGTGCTGGTGAGCGTGGAGCGGCAGGAACTCGCCGGGCGCGTCATCATCACCGCGTCCGCCGCGGACGAGTCCGCGCAGGAGTCGGACGCGCTCGCGGGCTCCGTCTTCACGCACCACCTCGTGGCCGCGCTGCGCGGAGCGGCGGACGTGTCCGGAGACGGCCGCGTCACGCTCGCCGAGGCCTATACCTACTCCTACGCGCGCACGGTGGAGTCCTCGCTCCTGTCCCGCGCGGGCACGCAGCACCCCACCTTCCACTTCGACCTCCAGGGCAAGGGAGACCTCGTCCTCTCCTCGCCCGCTCGCGCCACGTCTCTGCTGACACTGGCCATTGACGAGCCCGGGGACTGGACGGTGTCCACGCTCGCGGGGGAGCCCATCCTGGGACACGTGCGCAAGGGGACGGGAGCGGCCACGCTCGCGCTGCCCGCGGGCGGCTACATCCTCACCACCCGGAACGGGGAGCACGCGCTGGTGGCCCGCGTGCAGGTCCCCGACGCCGGGCGCGCGGAGCTGACCCGCGACCAGCTTCGCCCCCAGAAGCTGGAGGTGAACGCACTCAAGGGGCCGTCGCCCGTGCGGTGGATGGTCCACGTGGGCCCCAGCCTGGGCCTCCCCCTTGTCAGCACCTTCGGGAGGATGCTGGGCGGCACCGCCGCGCTCCAGCACGCCTGGACGGAGTCAGGGGTGAACCTGGCGACGGCGGTGGTGGAGGTCCGGCACGGACGGCACCCCTCGGGTGACTTCGAGCAGTACGACCAGTCGCTGCGGCTGGGCCTGGGCCACCTTGTACGCGACTGGCATGGGCTGCAGCTCCAGCTCACCCTGGAGGCCGGCGGAACCCTGTCCCGGCAGCAGCAGCTCAGCACGCGCGAGTCAGCACTCGCCCTGCAGCCCTACGCCGGTGTGGCGGCGGGAGTGTGGCTGCCCGTGGCGGGCCCGCTGCGGGTGTCGCTGCTGGGGAACGCGGGGCACACCTGGATGCGCACGGACGTGGGAAACCCGTCCGCGCTGTCGCTGGGGGGCAGTCTCGGCTTCGGCTGGGTGCGGTGATGTCCCATCCTGGTGGGCTTGCGTGTCCAAGGAGAGGCTCACGCAACTCCATCCAAGAGGTCTCCGCATGCAATCCCGTCTTCCGACGCACCGCTGGACGTGTCTGCTGTTGTGCGCGGCCCTGGGGCTCGCCGCCTGTGATTCATTGGAGTCCGACCCCATACCGAAACCCGTAAAGGAGGAGCCGCCGCCTCCTCCTCCCGAACTCACCGTCACCGTGGAGACAGCAGGGCCGGAGTTCTGCAGGCAGGGCACGTGGACGCTCTCTGTCTCCGTCACGGGGGGGATGCCGGAGCGGGTGGAGCTCATCAGGAACGGGCGGAATGTCACGAGCCTCGTCAGTCCGTACCGCCACACCGTCGACTGTGCCACCCATGACGAGGGCAGCTTTTCCTTCGTCGCCCGGGCAGTGGCCGAGGGTCTGAGCTTCGACAGCCCGAGCACTTTGGTCGTGGTGGACCGCGGGTCTCCCAGGGTCGAGTCCTGGCGCCCGGACACGTACTATCCTTCCGTGGACACGCAGGTGGAGATTGTCTTCTCCGAGCCGCTCCAGCCCGAATCGCTCCAGGCCGCGCCCACCCTGCTACGCGACGGCAACGGCTTCTCGGTCGTGCACCAGACGGTGCTCAGCGAGGACGGGAGGGTCCTCCGGCTGGTGCCGACGTTGCCACTTCGCCCGCCGGTCACCCTGCATGCCGAGCTGTTGCAACGGAGCATGACCGACCGGGCCGGCAACCCGTTCCAAGTGGGAACGGGTTCCACTGGCTCCGAGCGGGAGTTCAGCTACTGGCCCTTCGCCCAGGTGGGACCCAGGTTGAGCAAGAGCGTTACGGGCCCGATTTCTTTCGCACTGGAGACGTTCCCGCAGGAGCGGCCGGTCGCCCTTTACGTCGAGCAGGAGACGCAAGATAGCCCGGGCAAGTTGGCTGTCGCGCGGTGGCGCGGCGACGCGTGGGAGCGCCTTCCCCCACCTCTTGAATTCGCTGCGCGGTCACCCTATCCCAGCAACCGGATGATCCAGGTGTCCAAGGCTGGTGCGGTGGTGATCGCCTGGGCCCAGACCAACGACGACACTGACACGGACTGGATCCACGTGATGCGGTACGATGGCACGTCCTGGACCCTCCTGGGGGCGCCGCGCGACACCCAGTCCCGGATCACCTACTCACAGATGGCGCTGGACTCGGACGGGCACCCCGTTCTCGTCTATGAGGAGCGCAACCTCGACCTCCGGGTCGTTCGGTGGACCGGCACGGCCTGGGAGGCCCTGGGAGGTCCTATCAGTGGCAATCCGCAGATTCCAACCTTCGCCAGTTACCCGGCCATCGCCGTGGACTCGTCCGAGGTGGTGCTGGCGTGGTCGGAGGTCCCTCCAGAGGCAACCCGGGACCACGTCTTCGTGATGCGGTTCAAGGATGGGCGCTGGTCTCGCTTGGGAGGGCTGCTCCGTGGCACGGCGGGCGGAGGCACGGATAGAGTCGCTATTGCGCTGCGGAGAAATGGGGATCCAGTCGTCGCCTGGACCGAATGGGACGCAAACTACGACGACGGCTTCGTCTTCGTCTCTCAATGGAAGTTGACCTCCGCGGGCGAAGGTTGGGCTCCGCCAGAGCTGCTGCTCCAGGGGATGACACGGTCTGCCGGCCTGGAACCTCCGTTCATCGTCATCCATGACGATGAGCCGTGGGTGTCCTGGCAGCGCCGGGCGGGGGGCACTGGGTATGCCAGCTACTTCCGCCGGCACCGCGACTCGAGCTGGGAGCCCGAGCAACTCATCGCCGGGACGGAGTTGTATGGGTTCCGGGTGGACGAGAAGGGTTTCCCCTGGGTTGCGGTGGAAGGGGCCATCCTTCGCCCGCAGTAGGTGGGCGCAGCCTGCTCCATCAGAAGCCGGCGGCTCCGGGCCCTCGCGCGCGGAGCCGTCGGCGCGCGCGTTGATAACCGCACCAGAAAGACTCGTTTTGCTGTTTTAACTAGGAACGCGTGATAACTGGGACCTCCACTGCGGTGCATTCCCGCGCACGGAGCCGAGACGGTGTCCGGGCGCTCGGAGGTCGTCTCGTGAAGAAATCCCCATTCCTCTCGGCGCTCGCGTTCGCGGGTGCCGTCTCGATGTTCGCGTCCGGCTGTGGCGCAGAGCACTCCGACGCGGCGCTCGTGGAAGAGGCCCCCGTCGGCGCCGTCAGTGAGGCGCTCGCGTGCAGCACGCGCATCACCTACGGCGACCGCTGGATTCGCCCCGCGAACCACCCGGCGCAGCACGACACCGCGGCCGACCTGGTGACGTGGGACGGCAGCTGCGTCAACGAGGGCACCAACTCCTACGCGGTGCTGTCGAACGGCTGGAAGCCGTACTTCACCGGCAACAACGCCTGCGTGCTGGCGCTCGACACGGACTGTGCCGGCGCCACCGCGTGCGCGACGCGGCTGACCTACGGCCCGGCGTGGCTGCACCCGGCGAACCACCCGGCGCAGTACGACGATGCGGGCGGGCGCGTGTTCTGGGACAGGGCCTGTGTGAATCAGTCCCCCAACTCCTACGCGGTGCTGTCGAATGGCTGGGCGCCGTACTTCAGCGGCTCGAATGCGTGCGGAGTCTCCTTCCGCTACACGGGCTGCGGCGGGCTGTATCAGAACCCGGTGGTCCCCACGGACTGCGCGGACCCGGGCGTCATCCATGATGGGACGCGGTACGTCGCCGCCTGCACGTCGGGGGGAGCGGCCAACGCCTTCCCCCTGCGCACCTCGACGGACCTGGTGACGTGGACCAGCGCTGGCGTCATCTTCCCGTCCGCGAGCAAGCCGACGTGGGCGACGGGCGACTACTGGGCGCCGGAAATCCACAAGGTCGGCACGCGCTTCATCGCGTACTACACCGCGCGCCATACCAACGGAAAGCTGTCCATCGGCGCGGCCACCTCGAACAGCGCGCTCGGGCCCTTCACGGACCTGGGCCGTCCGCTCGTGCATGACACGGGCATGGGGATGATTGACGCCACCTTCTTCAAGGACACCGCCGGGACGCCGTACCTCGTGTGGAAGGCGGATGGGAATGCGGTGGGCCAGCCGACGCCCATCTACGGGCAGCAGCTGTCGGCGGATGGCCTGTCGCTGGTGGGCACTCGCCGCACGCTGATGAGCAACAACCTCGCGTGGGAGGGAGGCGTCGTCGAGGCGCCCTGGGTCGTCGCGCGGGGCGGCTACTACTACCTCTTCTACAGTGGTAACGCGTACTACAACAGCACGTACGCGGTGGGCGTCGCGCGCGCCACCAGCCCGCTGGGCCCGTACACGAAGCTGGGCGCGCCCATCCTCAAGACGGGCGGCGGCTGGGTGGGCCCGGGCCACAACTCCGTCGTCACCGGGCCGCGCGGCGACACGTACATGGTCTACCATGCGTGGAACAGCGCCCACACGGCGCGGGTGATGCTCGTGGATGCCATCACCTGGCCCAACGGCTGGCCGGCGGTGCCCTCGGCGCCTTCGGCCGGCTCCCGCCCCTTGCCGTAGCGGACGGGCCTCGCCTCTTGCCGCACCCCGCCCGGCGTTCGCGCCGGGCGGGTCCCTACGCTGTCCGCGAACGCTTCGATGGCCCGCGGCGGTGACGAGGGACCTGTCCGTCACGCTGTCGGATGACAGCTCGCTGGAGACGGAAGGGCGCGTCGTCGTGAAGCTCCGGGCGAGCCGGCTGTAGCTGGCCCGGTTGGGCCGCTCGTGGTGGCGACGGCAGCGGGCGCCCGCCAGTCTCCTGGCGGGCGCCGGCCCATCGCGGGACTGAATCGGAAGGGACGGGCCTTCAACCTGCACGGGCCCCGCGAGGCCGTCGTGCGGATTGCAACCCGCGCTCACGGCGGGGGTTCGCAACCCCCTGAAACTCCCGGCTCTGTCCGAGGCTCGGGTTGGTACGGAGGGTGCTCATGAGAGGGGCGTCATGCTCCTCTCTGGACCGTCATCCTTCCTTTGCTCCGTGCTGCTCGCTCAGTCGGAGCCCGCGCTCCGTCAGCCTGCTCCTCCGCTAGCGGAGCAGGTGCCCGAGGCCGCTCCGCTCGCCGCCGCGTCGGAGGCGCCGGGCTTCCTCTCCCGCCTGAAGCTCGAAGGCGGCGTCGACGCGTACTTCGGCTACGACTTCAACCGGCCCGCGGACTCGGCCACCTTCATCCCTGGCACCGGCACCACCGCGAAGCGGCACAACGAGGTGTCCATCAACCTGGCTTCGCTCGGCGTGAGCGTGGCCCCGGAGCCGGTGGGCCTGAAGGTGCTGCTCGGCTTCGGCACCGCCATGGACGTGGTGCACCTCGCCGAGCCCGAGGGCGACTCCACGGGCCCCGACGTCTGGCGCCACGTGCAGCAGGCCTCGCTGTCCTTCGCCACCGGCCCGCTGGCGCTGGAGGCCGGCATCTACCCCAGCCACATCGGCCTGGAGTCCTTCCAGTCGCAGCTCAACTGGACGTACACGCGCTCGTGGATGGGCGAGCTGTCGCCGTACTACCAGGCGGGCCTCAAGGGCACCTGGACGTTCGATGACAACTGGAGCGCGCAGCTCCACCTCATCAACGGCTGGCAGACCATCGCCGAGAACAACCCCGGCAAGGCGCTGGGCACGCAGGTGGCGTACGCGGGCGAGCGGCTGTCCGCGGCCTTCAACACCTTCCTCGGCGAGGAGGGCAGCGACGGCACGCGCCTCTTCGTGGATGGCGTGGCCACGTACCGCGTCACGGAGTCGCTGAGCCTCGCCGCCACCGTGGATGCGGGCCGTCAGTCACGCCCCGCTCAGGACGCGGCCTGGTGGTACGCCGCCGGCCTCAACGCCCGCGTGCGGCTGTCCGAGCCCGTGGCCGTGGCCGCGCGTGTGGAGGTGTATCGCGACGAGGACGGCCTCATCACCGGCACGGCGCAGACGCTCACCGGGGGCACCGTCACCCTGGAGGTGCGGCCCGAGGAGCACCTCACCCTCAAGCTGGAGGCCCGGCATGACCGCTCGACGGCGGACGTCTTCTCCGGCCACGACACCACCACCGACGGCACTCCCGAGCGGGTGCCCGGACAGACGCTCCTGGTGCTGGGAGCCGTCGCGTACTTCTGACCCTTCCCGCGCGGTGCGCCGACTCCCGGGTGGGAGCGGTGCTCCACGCGGCCACCGTGCTCAACGGAGCCTTTGAATGGACCTCGTCCTCGTACTCGTCACCCTCGGTTTCTTCGCGCTCACGTGGGCCTACGTCCACGGCTGCGAGCGCCTGTGAGGCACCCGCCATGACTTTCGAATACGCCGCAGGCGCCCTGCTGGCCGTGCTGCTCACCGTGTACCTCGTCTATGCCCTGCTCCGTCCGGAGCGGTTCTAGGGACTCCGCAATGACACTCATCGGATGGTTGCAGCTGGGGTTGTTCTCCGTGCTGGTGCTCGCGGTGACGAAGCCGCTGGGCGCGTACCTCTTCCGCGTCTTCGAAGGGGAGACGCGTCCGCTGCCGCGCGTGCTGGGCCCGGTGGAGCGCGTGCTGCTGCGCCTGTGCGGCGCGGCGGAGAAGCGCGAGCAGACCTGGGGGCAGTACGCCCTGGCGCTGCTGGCCTTCAGTCTCTTCAGCGTCCTCATCGTGTACCTGCTCCAGCGCTTCCAGCACGTGCTCCCGCTCAACCCCCAGGGGCTGGGCGCGGTGGGGCCGGAGCTGGCCTTCAACACGGCGGTCAGCTTCACGACGAACACCAACTGGCAGTCCTACGCGGGCGAGTCCACCCTCGGCTACCTGACGCAGATGACGGGGCTGGGGTGGCAGAACTTCGTCTCCGCGGCGGCGGGGCTCGGCGTGGCGCTGGCGCTCGCTCGCGGCTTCACGCGCCGGCCTGGCCCCGAGGGGCAGAAGACGCTGGGCAACTTCTGGGTGGACCTGGTCCGAGGCACCCTCTACGTGCTGCTGCCCCTGTGCTTCGTCTACGCGCTCTTCCTGGTGTCGCAGGGCGTGCTGCAGAACTTCTCCGCATACCCGGAGCTCATGACGCTGGAGGGCGGCCGGCAGACGCTGGCCATGGGCCCGGTGGCCTCGCAGGAGGCCATCAAGATGCTGGGCACCAACGGTGGTGGCTTCTTCAACGCCAACAGCGCGCACCCCTTCGAGAGCCCCACGCCGCTCACCAACCTGGTGCAGCTCGTCTCCATCTTCGCCATCCCCGCCGCGCTCACGTACACGTACGGGAAGATGGCCGGGGACACGCGGCAGGGCTGGGCCCTCTTCGCCGCCATGTCCGTCCTCTTCCTCGCGGGCGCGGTCGCCACCCATGCCGCCGAGTTCCAGCCGAATGCCGCGGTGGCCTCCGCGCACGTGGCACAGGCCGGCAACCTGGAGGGCAAGGAGGTGCGCCACGGCATCGCCGCCTCCGCGCTGTTCGCCACGGTGACGACGGCGGCCTCGTGCGGCGCGGTGAACGCCATGCACGACAGCTTCAACCCGCTGGGCGGGCTGGTGCCGCTCGTCAACATGCAGCTCGGTGAGGTGGTCTTCGGCGGAGTGGGCGCCGGCCTCTACGGCATCCTCATCATGGTGGTGCTCGCCGTCTTCATCGCCGGCCTCATGGTGGGCCGCACGCCCGAGTACCTGGGCAAGAAGGTGGAGGCGAAGGAGCTGAAGCTCGCCATGCTGTACGTGCTCGTCTTCCCGCTGTTCATCCTCGGGCTGGCGGCGGCGGCGGTGGTGCTTCCCCAGGGCGTCTCCTCGCTCAACAACGCGGGGCCGCACGGCCTGTCGGAAATCCTCTACGCGTACACCAGCGGCGCGGCGAACAACGGCAGCGCCTTCGCGGGCCTCAACGCCAACACGCCCTTCTGGAACCTCACGCTGGGCGTGGCGATGCTCGGCGGGCGCTTCCTGATGATGATTCCCGCGCTGGCCATTGCCGGCTCCATGGTGGGCAAGAAGGGGGTGCCGGTGGGTCCGGGCACCTTCCCCACCAATGGCGCCCTCTTCACCGGCCTGCTGGTGAGCGTGGTGCTCATCGTCGGCGCGCTCACGTTCTTCCCCGCACTCTCCCTCGGTCCCCTCGTCGAGCACTTCCTCGCCGGGGCCGGAAAGGTCTACTGACCATGAGCTCCGCTGCTTCCAAGCCGGCGTCACTCCTCGACGCCTCGCTCCTCAAGCCCGCGCTGGTGGACAGCCTGAAGAAGCTCCACCCGCGCGACGTGGCCCGCAACCCCGTCATGTTCGTGGTGTGGGCCGGCAGCCTGCTCACCACGGTGCTGCTGGTGAAGGACCTCGTGGCTCCGCGCCCTGAGGCCGCGCCGCTGTGGTTCACAGTGTCGGTGACGCTGTGGCTGTGGTTCACCGTGCTGTTCGCCAACTTGGCGGAGGCCGTGGCGGAGGGGCGCGGCAAGGCCCAGGCCGGCGCCCTGCGGAAGCTGCGCAAGGACACCACCGCGCGCCGCCAGGTGGACGGGCGCGAGGAACGCGTGCCCGCTCAGGACCTGCGCAAGGGGGACCTCGTGGTGTGCGAGGCGGGCGACCCCATCCCCGGCGACGGCGAGGTGGTGGAGGGCATCGCCAGCGTGGACGAGTCCGCCGTGACGGGCGAGTCCGCGCCCGTCATCCGCGAGTCCGGCGGTGACCGCTCGGCGGTGACGGGCGGCACCAAGGTGCTGTCGGACCGCATCGTGGTGCGAATCTCCGCGAACCCGGGGGAGTCCTTCCTCGACCGGATGATTGGACTGGTGGAGGGCGCGGCGCGGCAGAAGACGCCGAACGAGCTGGCCCTCCACATCCTGCTGGTGGGGCTGACGGTGGTATTCCTGCTGGCGTGTGTGACGCTGGTGCCGCTGGCGCTCTACTCGGGCGTGCCGCTGTCGGGCACGGCGGTGGTGGCGCTGCTGGTGTGCCTCATCCCCACGACGATTGGCGGCCTGCTGAGCGCCATCGGCATCGCCGGCATGGACCGGCTGCTGCGCAAGAATGTGTTGGCCATGAGCGGCCGCGCGGTGGAGGCGGCGGGCGACGTGGACACGCTGCTCCTGGACAAGACGGGCACGATTACGCTGGGCAACCGCATGGCCACGGAGCTGCTGCCCATGCCGGGCATCCGCATCGAGGAGCTGGCGGAGGCGGCACAGCTCGCGAGCCTCGCGGACGAGACGCCCGAGGGCCGCTCCATCGTCACGCTGGTGAAGGACACCTACAAGCTGCGCCCGCGCGAGCTGCAGGCGCACCACGCCACCTTCGTGCCCTTCACCGCGCAGACGCGCATCAGCGGCTGTGATTTGGTTGACCCGCACCCGCGAAGCATCCGCAAGGGCGCGGTGGATGCGGTGGTCCGGCATGTCCAGACGCGGGGTGGCGCGGTGCCGGCGGAGCTGGACGCGGTGGCGGGCCGCATCGGCGACTCGGGCGGCACGCCGCTGGCGGTGGCGGAGGGCGCGCGACTGCTGGGCATCGTCCACCTGAAAGACGTGGTGAAGGGCGGCATCAAGGAGCGGTTCGACCGCTTCCGCGCCATGGGCATCCGCACGGTGATGATTACGGGCGACAACCCGCGCACCGCGGCGGCGATTGCGCGCGAGGCCGGCGTGGACGACTTCCTCGCGGAGGCCACGCCCGAGGCAAAGCTGGCCCTCATCCGCACCGAGCAGGGCAAGGGCAAGCTGGTGGCGATGACGGGCGACGGCACCAACGACGCGCCCGCGCTCGCCCAGGCCGACGTGGGCGTGGCGATGAACACCGGCACCCAGGCGGCGAAGGAGGCGGGGAACATGGTGGACCTCGACTCCAACCCCACCAAGCTGCTGGAGGTGGTGGAGGTGGGCAAGCAACTGCTGATGACGCGCGGGACGCTCACCACGTTCTCCATCGCCAACGACGTGGCGAAGTACTTCGCCATCCTCCCCGCGCTCTTCATGGGCGTGTTCCCGCAAATCGCGCCCCTCAACGTCATGGGGCTGGGCTCGCCGTTCAGCGCCATCCTCTCCGCGGTCATCTTCAACGCGCTCATCATCATCGCGCTGATTCCCCTGGCGCTGCGGGGCGTGAGGTACCGGCCGCTCGGCGCGGCGGCGCTGCTGCGGCGCAGCCTCCTGCTCTACGGAGTGGGCGGCGTCATCGTTCCCTTCGTGGGCATCAAGGTCATCGACGTGCTGCTCGGCGCCGTGGGCCTGGTCTGAAAGGACGCACCTGTCATGGTCTCCAACCTCGTCACCGCCCTGCGCACCTGTGTCGTCACCCTGGTGCTCACGGGCCTGCTGTACCCGCTGGCCGTCACCGGAGTGGCGCAGCTCCTCTTTCCCGGCGAGGCCAATGGCTCGTGGGTGAAGGACGAGCAGGGCCGCGTGGTGGGCAGCGCCCTCATCGGACAGGGCTTCACCCGCCCGGGCTACTTCCAGCCACGTCCCTCCGCCGCGGGCGCCGGGTATGACGGCGCGGCGTCGTCGGGCAGCAACCTGGGCCCCACGTCCCTGAAGCTGAAGGAGCGGGTGGCCGCCGAGGCGGAGCGCCTGCTCCGCGAGAATCCGGACGCTCCGGGCCCGGTGCCGGCGGAGCTCGTCACGGCCTCGGCTTCTGGCCTGGACCCGCACTTGTCGCCGGAGGCTGCGCGCTGGCAGGCGCCGCGCGTGGCCCGGGCGCGCGGGGTGGCGCCGGAGCGGTTGCTGGCGTTGCTGGACTCGCACGTGGAGGGGCGCACCCTCGGCGTGCTGGGCGAGCCTCGTGTCAATGTGCTGCTGTTGAACCTGGCGATGGACCGGCAGTTCGGCCAGCTCCCGGCAGAGCCTGCAAGAGGCACGGGTGCGGGCCTCGGAGGCGAGGCGGCGCCCGTGGGCCCGGGGGGCCGGTGAGGCGCGGCACTCAGCCCATGCATTCCGCGCGGCCCGGGGGCATTCTCCGTGTGGCCCGCTCCCGAGGGGCCCGAGGATGACGATGACGCGGCGCACGCGCGCGGAGGACTTCCTGGAGCTGGTGGAGCGGGGCCGGCGCGGCCGGCTCAAGCTGTACATCGGCTTCGCGGCCGGCGTGGGCAAGACGTACCGGATGCTGGAGGAGGCGCACGCGCTGAAGCGGCGCGGGGTGGACGTGGTGCTCGGCTTCGTGGAGACGCACGGCCGCAAGGAGACACAGGCGCTGGTGGACGGCCTGGAGTCGGTGCCGCGCAAGCCGTACACCTACCGCGACGTCACCGTGGAGGAGATGGACCTGGACGCGGTGCTCGCACGCAAGCCCCAGGTGGCGGTGGTGGACGAGCTGGCCCACACCAACCTCCCCGTGTGCCGCCACCGCAAGCGCTACCAGGACGTGCAGGAATTGCTGGACGCGGGCATCAACGTCATTGGCGCCTTCAACGTGCAGCACCTGGAGAGCCTGAACGATTTGGTGGAGCGCACCACCGGCGTCACCGTGCGCGAGACGCTCCCGGACAGCTTCCTCAAGGGGGCCGACCAGGTGGTGAACCTGGACCTCGCGGTGGAGGACCTGCACGAGCGGCTGAAGGCGGGGAAGATCTACGCCGAGGACAAGGTGCCCCACGCGCTGGAGCGCTTCTTCAAGGAGGAGAACCTGTCCACCCTGCGCGAGCTGGCGCTGCGCGAGGTGGCGGAGAGCCTGGACCGGGCCACCGCGGGGCAGCCTCCGCGCGCGGGAGAGGAGTCCTCGCAGAAGGGCGCGGCCTGGGGCCGGGTGCTGGTGGCGCTGTCCAGCCATCCACCGCGCGCGGCCACGCTGCTGCGCCGGGGCTCGCGGATGGCGGGCCGGCTCAACACGGACTGGTTCGTCGTCTACGTGGAGACGCCGCGCGAGGCGCCACACCTCATCGACTCGGAGGCGCAGCGGCACCTGCTGGCGAACATCGAGAAGGCGAAGGAGCTGGGCGCGGAGGTGGTGCGGCTGCGCTCGAAGGACCCGGTGGAGGCCATCCTCGACTTCGCGCGCTCGCACGGGGTGGGGCACCTCATCGTCGGCCGCTCGCACCAGCCGTGGTGGAAGCGGCTGCTGGGGCGCGCGGCGGACGTGCGGCTGCTGCGCGAGGGTGAGGGCGTCGACATCCACGTGGTGGCCTTCGAGAACGTCCACGAGGAGCGCCGCCCATGACGCTGCGGGGTCGGTTGTTGCTGGCACAGGCACCGCTGGCGCTCGCCCTGGCGCTGGTGGGTGTGGTGGCCGTGCTCACGCTGTCGCGGCTGGGGCGGGCGGGGCAGGAAATCCTCCAGGACAACTACCGCAGCGTGCTGGCCATGCAGCGGATGACTGAGCAACTGGAGCGCATGGACAGCGCCGCACTCTTCATCGTCGCGGGCGAGCGCGAGCGGGGTGTGGCACAGCAGGCAGCGCAGCGCCCCTCGCTGGAGGAGGCGCTGAAGCTCCAGGAGGGCAACGTCACCGAGTCGGGCGAGGCCGACGCCACCCGTGGGTTGCGCGAGGCGTGGCGGCGTTACGTGGCGGAGTACGACGCCCTGCTCGCGCTGCCCTCGACGGAAGCCGCGCGTGGGGCGTACTTCCGTGCGCTCGGGCCGGCGTTCCAGGAGGTGAAAGCGGCGGCGGCGGGGGTGCTCGCGCTGAACCAGGACGCCATGGTGCGCAAGAGCGAGGCGCAGCGGCGGCAGAGCACGCGGGTGAACACGTTGATGGTGACGGTGGTGCTGGCGGCCTTCGTGACGGGGCTGTTCGCGTCCACGTCGCTGACGCACCGGGCGCTGCGGCCGGTGTCGGTGCTGTCGCAGGCGGTGCGGCGGCTGGGGCGGGGCGACTACGCGACGCGAGCGGTGGTGGAGGGGCGGGATGAAATCGCGCAGCTCGGCCAGGACTTCAACGCCATGGCGGAGGCGCTCCAGCAGTACCGGCAGAGCAGCCTGGGCGAGCTGCTCCAGGCGCAGGCCGCGTCCCAGGCGGCCATCGACAGCCTGCCGGACCCGGTGGTGGTGTTCGGCGCGGGGGGCGGGCTGCTCAATGTGAATCGCTCGGCGGAGGGCGTGCTGCGGCTGTCGGTGGAGGGAGGCGGGGACGTGCTGGGGCGCGTGGCCCCCGAGGCGCGCGAGGTGCTGGAGCGGGTGCGCGGCCATGTGCTCGGAGGCCGGGGCGCGTACCAGCCGCGTGGCTACGAGGAGGCGGTGCGGGTGGAGCTGCCGGAAGGGGACCGCTGGCTGCTGCCTCGGGCCAGCCCGGTGTACGGAGAGACGGGCGAGGTGGTGGGGGCCACCGTCATCCTCCAGGACGTGACGCGGCTGCGGCGCTTCGACGAGCTGAAGAACGACCTGGTGGCCACGGTGGCACACGAGTTCCGCACGCCGCTCACGTCCCTGCGCATGGCGGTGCATCTGGTGGCGGAGGGCGTGGTGGGGCCGGTGACGGAGAAGCAGGCGGACCTGCTCCACGCGGCGCGCGAGGACTGCGAGCGGTTGCAGGGCATCGTGGACGACCTGCTGGACTTGTCGCGCATCCAGGCGGGACAGCTCCAACTGGAGGTGCGCCGGTTGCCAGCGGAGGAGTTGGTGGACGCGGCGCTGGAGGCGCAGCGGGCGGCGGCGGAGGAGCGCGGGGTGCGTCTGTCGCGGCAGGTGTCGCTGGACGTGGAGGCGGTGGAGGTGGACCCGGAGCGTCTGGGCCTGGTGCTGGGGAATCTGGTGGGCAACGGGGTGAAGCACACGCCCGGGGGAGGCGAGGTGGAGGTGCGCGTGTCGCGCGAGGGCGCGCGGGTGTGCTTCGAGGTGCGGGACACGGGCGAGGGGATTGCGCCGGAGCAGCAGGCGCGCATCTTCGAGAAGTTCTACCGAGCCCCGGGCGCGCCGGCGGGCGGGGCCGGGCTGGGGCTGTCGATTGCGAAGGACATCGTCCAGGCGCACGGCGGGGACATCGGCGTGGTGAGCGCGCCGGGACAGGGCAGCACGTTCTGGTTCACCCTGCCTCAGCCGGAGGCGGTGGGGCAGGGGTGAGTGAAGTGGTTCGCCTCACGGCTCCGTGATGGGAGAAGGAGGGAGCAGGCCGCGAACCTCCTGGATGAATCCAGGCACCGTGCGCGCCATGCCTTCCAGCATCTTCTCAAAAGGGATGGGCGGGTTCTTCAGGTTCGCGGCCTGTAGATGCAGAACCTCAAGGATGGCATCTGGAGCCTGGCTCAGCAGGTTCTGAAGAAAGGTGTCCGGATCCTGGGCCTGCATGTTCCTCGGCAGATGCTCTGCTCTGAAGTCACGCAGGTTGTTGGTGACGATGGTCTGCGCACCGATATGAACCGCTGCCGCCAACACGTGCCGGTCCTTCGGATGATTCTTCATCGCAGGGGTGAGCTGCTCGTAGCCGGTGACCAGTGCTTCAGGAAAGGCGTCCTTCATGGCGGCGACACGACGCGCTGCCTGGCTTTCCGAACGCCTGTACTCCGCCACGAGATTGCGGCGCATCTCCTCGAGGATTTCCTCGGTCCAGTAGACCTGGATGAGGTTCTTCCTGGCCGCCCTGAGCAGCACGTCACAAAGCGAAACCGGGATGAGGACGTTCGCGTCGAGGATGACCGGAAAGACGGCGTGGAGCACGGTGCAGTCGTCGCGCGCGGTCCCCACCGTTGTCAAGCGGGCCCAGTACCCCGGGTGCTAGTCAAATTCCGGGTAGCCCCCCTCTTGCTGTGTTTCCTGCATCATCGCGGCAAGCTTGGCATCGCGTTCGGCGTCACGCTTCACCCGGTATTCGAGCACATCGTGGGTAGAGACACGCCGGTGAGTGCCAGTGCGGCGATAGGGGATTTTCCCTTCGTCGAGGAGCTGTACGAGGTATTGGCGCGAGACGTTGAGCAGGTTGGCGGCCTGCTGGGTCGTGAGCTCCTTCTGGACGGGGACGATGGAGACCGCATCGCCCGAGGCCAGGACGGCCAGAAGTTGCTGGAGCAGCGTCAGCACGTCCCTGGGTACCGGAAGCGTCTCGTGGTTGGGTCCAAGGAGTGAAAAGCGTGGCTGGGTTCCCTGCCCCTGAAGCGTCTCGGTGATGAGCTTCGCGAGTTGCTGCACCTGTCCCAGGCTCGCCTCGTTGGCGGTGACCGGCTCAGAGGCTCGTGTGGAAGTGGTGGCTGCGTCGATTGGGGACAGGGTCATGGGCGTGCTCCACTCCATGGGGCACAAGGCGCGATGGCGTAACGAACGAATCCCGGTTGTTACGCGAATCTATAATGCCCACAAACGACGCAATCGCAAGTGACCCACCGCTTGGTTCCGCATGGGTGCTGAATTCGACCATAAAGATCTGAAATTACTGATCTTTATATGTGGATCGTGGTTCGTCCGGCTCGGTGAGGGCCCTCCTGGAAGGATATCAGCCGTCCCAAATGCAACCTGACGGGCTCTGGGATGGGGCAGCCCTGGTGGGCCGGCGTTCTGCTGAAAGGGCACCCCGGATGCGGTGCCTGGCCGCGCTTCCGATGGGTGCCCTGGTAGGTGCCGCGGAGGTTCCCGGTCCTCAGATGTTGGCCCCGCTCTCCAGCTTGCTCATCTCCTCGCGGCGAACGGCGGAGGCGGTGCGGACGATGTCGTTGCAGGACATGCCGATTTCCTTCTCGGTGACCTTCTGCCCGAACTGCGGCAGCACGTTCTTCTCCTCGTCCGCGATGTGGCTCTTCACCACCTGCTCCAGCGAGTTCACCTTGCCCGCCAGCCCATTCACATCGTTCCGCGAGCGGAGGATGTCGGCGATGAGCCGCTTCATCTCGCCGTGCTCGTCCACCGAGTGCTGAATCTTGTCCTCGCCGATGACCCGGCGCGCGACGGGGTAGATCCACCGCTCCTCGATGGTGGCATGCAGCGTGAGCGCCTCCGCGAGCTGGATGCACAACTCCTTCTTCGTCGCGTCGTCCGGTGCGTTCCGGAAGGCCTCGAACAGCGCGTCAACCTCACGGTGCTGCTGAATCAACAGGTCAATGACGTCCACGGATGCACTCCTTGTCTCGGGTCCTGTGCAATCCAAGGGTCCGCACGACCGCCGGGCGTCGCAATCACCGGCACGGCCGCGCGGGGCCTCGCACGCTCCCCACCCCGAAGCGCTGGAGTCTCTCGCCAGCCCCACTGTCTCGACGTGCCCGGTCGTCGGAGAGAGCCCCCGCCCGGCTCCTCCCGGTGGCGGAGCTCCGCCTGGTTCACGGTGGCCGGTGGCCGCGCGAGCTGCCTGCAGCCACAGCCCCAGCGGGCCAGGCAGACCTCCTCACCGGAACGGTAGCCATCCGCCCGCAGGCAGGGCTGCCCTCGGCCCGCGAGGCCGGGTCGCTTCCGCCGCGTCTGCCTGCTCGCGAACCACGCGGAACCTCACCCCTCGCCGGGCGTGCCCGCCTCGTACTTCTTCCTCTTGCGCCACAGCGTGGACGCGTCGATTCCGAGGACTCGCGCGGCCTCGTCCAGCGTGGGCGCCGAGGCCATGACGCGCAGGATGTGCTCGCGCTCCACCTCCTCCAGCGTGTGCGGCCCGCCCAGCGCCACGCCCGGACCCGCCGCCGCGGCGATGCGCTCCGGGAAGGCTTGTGGCTCCAGCACCTCCGCCGGCCAGACGATGAGCGCGCGCTCCATCGCATTGCGCAACTCGCGCACGTTGCCCGGCCAGCCGTACGCCAGCAGCATCTTCTCCGTCGCGGGAGACAGCTCCGGCGGAGGCCGCTGCGCCGCTCGCGCGAAGAACGCGACGAAGCGGCGCGCCAACGGCAGCAAATCTTCCGGCCGCTCCCGCAGCGACGGCAGCTTCACTTCGATGACGTTCAGCCGGTACAGCAGGTCCTCGCGGAAGTGTCCCGAGGCCACGTCCTTCTCCAAGTCCCGGTTCGTGGCCGCCACCACCCGCACGTCCGCCTTGCGCGTGCGCCCCTCGCCCAGCCGCTCGAACTGCTTCTCCTGGAGGAAGCGCAGCAGCTGCGCCTGGAGCGCGGGGCTCATCTCCGCGATTTCGTCCAGGAAGAGCGTGCCCCCTTCCGCCTGCTCCACGCGCCCCGGCTGGTCCTTCACCGCGCCCGTGAAGGCGCCGCGCACGTGGCCGAACAGCTCGCTGGCCAGGAGCTGCTCGGACAGCGTGGGACAGTTCACCGTGACGAAGGGCCGGCGCCGCCGCGCGCTCATCGAGTGCAGCGCCCGCGCCAGCACGCCCTTGCCCGTGCCGCTCTCGCCCCGCAGCAGCACCGCCGCGTCGGATGCCGCCGCGCGCGTCATCAGCCCTATCGCCGCGTGCATCACCGGCGAGGCCGTCTCCAGCGTGGCCTCCGGCACCGCCTGCGCGAGCTGCCCTTCCAGGCTCTCCAGCTGCGACGACAGCTCGCGGTGAGCCCGCGACCGGTCCAGCACGTGTCGTATCTGCGCCGGCGTGAAGGGCTTGGGCAGGTAGTCGCGCGCGCCGCGCCTCACCGCCTCCACCGCCGTGTCGAACGTCGCGTACGCGGTGATGAGCACGACGTCCAGGTTGGGGGACTCGGCCAGCAGCTTGGGCAGCAGCTCCAGCCCGCTGGACGTCCCCAGCCGCAGGTCCACGAACGCCAGGTCAGCGGGCCCCTGGGCGAGCGCCGCCAGGGCCGCCTCGGGTGTGGCCGCCTCGCGCACCTCGCAGCCGAGCCCCTCCAGGCACACCCGCAGGGTGTGGCGGATGTTGCGCTCGTCGTCCACCACCAGCACCCGCATGGGGCGCTCACCCGCGACAGGCGTCGCTTCCGGCCGTGCATCCATGAGTCAATCCTAGGTGCATCCCTCGCGCCTCGCCGTGCGGTGTGCCCGGCGCGAGGCTTCCCGAGGGGTTCCCTCGTCAGCCCGCGCCGCCCGCCCCGTGTTTCGCAACCCACGGAGCCCCCGTCCCTTGCAGTCCGCAACCCGCCTCGCTCGTGACGCTTCCTGCACACCGCTGAAAGTGGTGCTGGCGTTGGTGCCCGCGTTGCAGTGAAACGGGGGGGTATGCGCCTGAATGGGATGATGGCCGGCGGCCCTCCGCCGGGGGATGGTGGCGAGGACAACATCTTCTCCAGGGACCGTCCGCCCTCGGGCGGGGAGAAGCGGCTCCGCCAGGCTCTGCTGCTGGGTGGGGTGCTGCTCGTCCTCGGCGTGGTGTGGCTCTATGTGCAGGGTGGAGAGAACCGCGCCCTGAACGCCCTGGCCCCCGTGCAGCGCGCGGCCCTGTTCCAGGAGACGCGCGACGACATCCGGCGCATCTGCCTCACCGATGCGGGCGTGAAGAGCGGCGGCCGCCTGGAGAAGCGCTGCCGGCAGCAGGCCGACTTCCTCACCCGCTTCTCTGAGTGCGACGAGGCCTGCCGGCGGGAAATCGCCCCCTTCGTACAGGACACGGGGCGCTAGCCCGAGCGCCCTCCCCCACCCGGAAGCCGGGCGGGCCGCCAGCCCACCGCTCGCCCCGTGCGCCCTGGAGACCTACATCACGTCCGGGCCTGACGCCCTCTGGGCGAGGGCCCGCTCCCCTCGGCTGATCGCCCTCCATCCCCGGGGTCGAAATGTACCCATGACCCTTCAGTCTATCGCGGCCGTCGGGTTGGTAGGGGCTGTAGGGGCTTAGCAGTAGGGGCTCAGTCCGGTATCCTACGGCGCGCGGCGGATCAGCGGTCCGCCCGAGCATTGGGGGGCCCTCTCTGGGGCCCGCGGAAGGAAGGCGACATGTGTTGGCGCAGCTGGCCCTGCTCGGGGCCCCGTTTCAATTGCCGAACCCCGGCTGAGATGACCGTCGGGCGCTCGGTGGAGACGGGGACCGCTCACGGTAGGGAGGGCGCCCGGTGCGTCTGAAGCTGAAGTTGATGCAGAAGATGACGGCGGTGCCCGCGGCGGCCGGCGTGTTCCTCGTGGCCATCCTCCTGGCGTGCGTGACGCTGGGCTCCAGCCAGGGGTCCACGTACGAGCGCATCCACACCTCCCTTGCTCCGGCCAGTGA
This sequence comes from Pyxidicoccus trucidator, assembly GCF_010894435.1. Lineage (NCBI taxonomy): Bacteria > Pseudomonadati > Myxococcota > Myxococcia > Myxococcales > Myxococcaceae > Pyxidicoccus > Pyxidicoccus trucidator. The sequence continues at coordinate 333,620 of NZ_JAAIXZ010000003.1, forward strand.
GCTGAGCCGCGAGGTCTCCCTGCGGTATCCCGGCCTGCACCGGGGTGTCCTGGCCGAGATGAACCGCAAGTCAGAGGGTGGGCTGGAGTCGCTGCGCGCGGAGGTGAAGGAGCTGGAGGCGAAGCTCGACCTCGCGCGGGCCCTGCCGGGCGCGAACGTGGAGCAGGCCGACGCGCTCAAGCGCGACCTCGCCGCGTACTGGAGCAGCGCCGAGCAGGCCCTGGCGCTCACGGTGAAGGGTGACGCGCAGGCGGAGGCCGCGCGGGCCCGGCACGAGGCCTCGTACCAGGCGCTGCGCGGCGCCTTCCAGCAGGCGGCGGAGGCGGATGCCCAGGCCCTTCGCGCGGCCCACGACGCGTGGAATGGGCAGCGCGGCACGCTGCAGGGGTGGGTGGTCGTGCTGGGGCTGCTGGGCCTCGCGCTGACGGGGTTCCTGGCGTACTGGCTGCACCAGCAGGTGACGGTGCCCCTCGAGAAGCTGACCGCCTCGGCGACGAAGATTGCGCAGGACGGCGACCTGACGCAGGCCATCGACACCAGCGCGCAGGACGAGGTGGGCGAGCTGGCGCGTGGCTACCAGACGATGGTGACGCGGCTGCGCAACGTGCCGAGCACCATCGCCACCGTGGTGACGGACCTGACGGCGGCGGCCGGGCGGCTGACGCAGGCCAGCCAGGAGCAGGTGGACTTCCTCACCAACCAGTCCCGCAGCCTCACCGAGGCGAGCACCACGATTGCCGAAATCGCGCAGACCTCCAGCATGGCGGCCAGCCGCGCGGAGATGGTGCTCAAGGTGGCGGCGCAGGCGGACGCGTTCAGCTCGTCGGGCCAGGAGTCGATTGAGAAGAGCGCCGAGGGGCTCACCCAGATTCGCCAGCGGGTGGGCGCGCTGGTGGGCAGCATCGCGCACCTGAGCGACCAGGCCGTGCACGCGGGTGAAATCATCAGCAGCGTGAAGGACCTGGCGGACCAGTCCAACGTGCTCGCGCTGAACGCGGCGATTGAAGCGGCGCGCGCGGGCGAGGAGGGCCGGGGCTTCGCGGTGGTGGCGCGCGAGATGCGCTCGCTCAGCGGCCAGTCGCTGCAGAGCACCCAGCGCATCGGCAAGATTCTCCTGGAGATCAACCAGGCCATCCGCGGGACGGTCTCCATCGCCGAGGGTGACAGCGAGAAGATGGAGGAGGGCATCGAGCAGGTGCTCGCCTCGGCGAACACGCTGAAGGAAATCACCACGGTGGTGCAGGAGAGCAGTCAGGCCGCGCGGCAGATTGTCGCCTCCGTCACCCAGCAGAACGCCGGCATCGCGCAGATGACGGATGTGGTGACGCAGCTGTCGTCGATGATGGCCGACGTGGTGACGGCGACGATGACGGCCGAGGCCGCCGTCGCGCAAATCAACACGTCGCTGGGGCAGCTGAAGGACCTGTCCACCGCGTTCCGCGTCTGAGCCTCGCTGGGCTCTGGTGACGGGCCGTGAGGGTGCCACCGTGCGAGGTGGCACCCCGGCCTTCCCGGCTCCGCGTCCGCTTCCCACGAACCCGAAGCTCGAAGCTCGGAGCCCGGCGGTGTTGGCCGTCACTCTCCCTGCATCAGCCCCGTGATTCGGCCGTCGTCGTGGACGGTGATGCGGCGGGCGGCCGGCTCGCGAGGCAGGCCGGGCATGGTGAGGATTTCGCCGGTGAGCGCCACCATGAAGCCCGCGCCCGCGGACAGCCGCACCTCGCGCACGGTGAGCGTGAAGCCGCGAGGCCGCCCCAGCTTCGTCGGGTCATCCGAGAGCGACAGGTGCGTCTTCGCCATGCACACCGGCAGCTCCGCGCCGCCCAGCTCGCGCACCATCTGCAAGTCCTTCTGCGCCCCCGCCGTGAAGGCCACGTCGTCCGCGCCGTACACGGTGCGGGCAATGGCGCGCACCTTCTCCTCGGGAGACTGCGTCAGCTCGTAGAGGAAGCGCGGGCGGGGCGGGGCCGCGTCGGTCCGGTCCAACATCTCCAGCACCCGGTCCGCCAGCTCCAGCGAGCCGTCTCCTCCACGCGCGAAGCCCTCGCACACGGCCATCTCCACCCCGCGCTGCCGCCCGAAGGCGCGCAGCTCCTCCAGCTCCGCCTCCGTGTCCTGCGGGAAGCGGTTGACGCAGATGACGGCCGGCAGGCCGAAGGCCGCAATCGACTCCAGGTGCTTCTCCACGTGAGCGAAGCCGCGCACGAGCGCCTCGCGGTCCGGCTCGGCCACGCGCGCGGCTGGCGCGCCGCCGTGGTGCTTCAGCGCGCGCAGCGTCACCACCAGCACCACGCCCCGGGGCCACACCCCGGCGTTGCGGCACTTGATGTCGAGGAACTTCTCCGCGCCCAGGTCGAAGCCGAAGCCGGCCTCCGTCACCACCTCGTCCGCATGGGCCAGCCCCATCCGCGTGCCCAGCACGGAGCTGCACCCGTGCGCGATGTTGCCGAACGGCCCCGCGTGGACGAGCGCCGGGCCGCCCTCGCGCGTCTGTACGAGGTTGGGCATCAGCGCGTCCTTGAGCACCGCCACCATGGCCGCGGCGGCGTCCACGTCCCGCGCGCGCACCGGCTTTCCGTCCGGCGAGTGGCCCACGACGATGCGGCCCAGCCGCGTCTCCAGGTCCTTGAGCCCGTCGGCCAGGGCGAGGATGGCCATGACCTCGCTGGCGGCGGTGATGTCGAACGCGGCCTCGCGCGGCACGCCGTGCGCCTTGCCACCCAGGCCGATGATGACGTTGCGCAGGAAGCGGTCGTTCATGTCCATGGCGCGCCGCCAGCGCACGCGCGTGGACTCGATGGCCACCGGCTGGCCGTAGTACACGGCGTTGTCCACCAGCGCGGCGAGCAGGTTGTTGGCGCTGGTAATCGCGTGCAGGTCGCCGGTGAAGTGCAGGTTGATGTCGGCCGCGGGCTCCAGGCTGGCCTGACCGCCGCCAGTGCCTCCGCCCTTCACGCCGAAGACGGGGCCGAGCGACGGCTCGCGCAGGGCGGCCACCGCGCGGCGCCCGCGCTTGCGCAGGCCCATGGCCAGGGCCACGGACATGGTGGTCTTCCCCTCGCCCGGAGGCGTGGGGTTGATGGCGGACACGAGCACCAGGCGGCCCTGCTTCCCGCCCGGCTTCTCGAGCGCGTCCAGCGACACCTTGGCGCGGTGGGTGCCCCAGGGGAGCACGTGGTCGGAGGACAGGCCCAGCTCGGCGCCCACTTCGGCGATGGGTCTCAGCGTCATGCCACGACTCTTCACGCGTGGTGGGAGGATGTCCAGGTCAGCCGCGCGCGTGTGCCATGGGGCTCCAGGGCGTCGATGGAGAAGCCCCAGGAGAACCGCCGGGCGAGCCGCTCCACCAGGGACAGGCCGATGCCAAAGCCCTCCTGCCCGGGCTGGACCTGGCCGAAGCCGACGCCGGTGTCGGAGAGGGTCCACGCCGTGGGCTCGAGGCGGATGACGATGCGCCCCTCGCTCGTGTACGCGAGGGCGTTCTTGAGGAGGTTGCCCAGCATCACCCGCGCCACCGCGGCGGGGATGGGGGCCTGGACTTCCCCCTCGGCTTCGATTGCGAGCTCGACGCGCTCGCCGCGCCGCAGGTGTCCGTACAGCGCGACCAGCTCCCGCGAGACGCGCAGCAGCTCACAGTGCTCCTCGGAGCGCCGCTCCCGCGCCAGCCAGAGCAGGCCCTCTGTCAGCAGGCCCATCTGGCTCACCGCGTGGCGCAGGCGGCCGAAGGTCTCCGCGTCGCGTGGCGGGTCCCGCTCCAGAATCTCCACCGCGCCCTGGGCCACGGCCAGCGGGGTGCGCAGCTCGTGGCTGGCGTCGCGGTTGAATTGCCGCTCCCGCTCCAGCAGCTCCTGGATGCGCGCATCCCGGGCTCGCAGCGCCTCGAGCAGCGCGCGCACCTCGCTCACTCCGCCGTCATCTCCGGGCAGGACTCCGCCTGCCTCCCCCAGCCGCTCCACGAGCTGCTCCAGTGGCTGGCCGATGCGGCGGGCCACGAGCCGGCCGAGCAGCGCGGCGGCCAGCAGCGCCAGCACCGCACTGGAGAGGAGCAGGCCGGAGTTCCGCCCCAGCCGGGCCGTGGTGCTCGTCAGCGAGGACACTTCAAGCGCGACGTACCGGGTGCTCCCGCGCTCGGCGCCGGGGCGCACCGCGACGTGGAAGTGGCCGTGGCCGTCGGTGGGCACCTCGTATTCGCCCCGGGGCTCATCCGCCGCCAGCCGCGCCCGCAGCCAGGGCGGCAGGGAGGCATGGCCGGTATACGCGGTGAGGCCCGGGAGCTGCCCCGGCCGGGGTTGGTCCGCCTCGGCGGCGACGAGCCGGTTGAAGAGGGTGTCCTCGAGGTCGTAGCTGAAGAGCGTGAAGAACCCGCCCATCAGCACCAGCGCGAGCGTCGCGGACAGCCACATGGCGCGCAGCAGGATTTCATGGACTGGCCTTGCACCTTTGCGCATCCAGGCTGTACCCCTCGCTCCGTCGGGTGGTGATGGCATTTTCGATTCCCAGCTCGGCGAGCGCCTTGCGCAGGGCGTAGACGTGGGTGCGCAGCGCGCTCGACTCCGGCGCGTCGTCACCCCAGAGACGCTCGGCCAGCAGCGCCGCGGAGACGGTGGCGGGCGCGGCCTCCAGCAGCAGCCGCAGGATGAGGGCCTCGGTGCGATGGAGCCGCGCGGTGCGCCCGCCCCAGCGCACCTGTCCGCTCTCCGGCTCCAGCGACAGGTCTCCCAGGGTGAGTCGCCGCCCGCTCGGAGGCACGGGCCGGCGGGCCAGGGCTTCCAGCCGCCAGCGCAGCTCCCGGAGTGAGAAGGGCTTGACGAGGTAGTCATCCGCGCCGGCCTGGAAGCCCTCCTGCTTGTCCTCCAGCGTGTCCCGGGCGGTCAGCATCAGGATGGGGACGAGGCGGGGCGCGAGCTGGCGGTAGCGCTCGCACAGTTGGAGGCCGCTCATGCCGGGCAGCATCACATCCAGCACGAGGACGTCGTAGGTGTTGGCCAGCGCGAGCGCGAGTCCCTCGGGGCCGGTCGCCGCGAAGTCCAGGAGGAAGTCCGGCTCCAGGAACCTCGCGATGTTGGCCTGGAGGTCACGATTGTCCTCGACGATGAGCACGCGCATGGAAGGGGTGGGTGGTGGGAGAGGCTACTTGGGCCTGTGTCAAACGCACGTCAACCGGTGGCTGACGTGTGGCTGACGTGGGCACCGGCAGGGTGGTGCCCTCACTTCAAGAGGAGTACCGCAATGCGCGCGCTGCTGCTGACGCTCTGTTTCCTGGCCGCCTCCGTGGCTCGGGCCGCCCACCCCTCGGTGCCGCTGGAGGTCCGGGCGGCCGACGGGGAGGGGATTCCCGCGCTGGTGCTGGAGCCGGAAGGGGCCGCGGCGAATCCGCCCGTGGCCGTCCTCCTGCACGGCCTCACCCGGAGCAAGGAGGACTGGCTGGCCGACGCGGCCCCCACGTATGGCGGAGCCCTGACGGAGCACCTGCTGCGCTCCGGCTACCGTGTCTATCTCATGGACGCGAGGCGGCACGGGGCCCGGTTGACGCCCGATGCGAAGCCCGGCGCACTCGCGAAGCGGGCGCATGCCGGAGACACCGCGCCCTATCAGGCGATGATTGTGGACACCGTGAAGGATGCGCAGGCGCTCCTCGCGCGGGTGCTCGCCACGGGGAAGCCTCCGCGAGTGCTCGTGGCGGGCTACAGCATGGGCGCGCAGGTGGCGCTGCTGCTGGCGTCTCGCGAGCCCCGGGTCACGCACCTGGTGACCATGGTGCCCCCTCACGTCGACCCCGTGCTGGGGGACGCCGCGCCGGTGAACCGGATGAGCGGGATTCGGCAGGACTGGCTGCTGCTGACCGCGACGCGTGACACGTTCTCCACGGCGGAGCAGAACCAGGCCCTGTTCGAGGCCGCGCCCGGCAAGCGCAAGACACGCCGGGCCTTCGACAGCGGACACGCCCTGCCGCGCGAGTACCTCGACGAGGTGCGCCGCTGGCTGGCCGAGACGAAGTAGCGGGGACGCGGCGGGCTCAGCGCTGCCGGGCCCCGCGCAGGCTCCACAGCGTCAGTGGCAGGGCCACGCCGGTGCCGGCCACCAGCCAGGGCCACGCGCCCGCCTGCGCGAGCAGGGTGTGCACCGGGGCCGGAGCCTCCGCCACCAGCAGGAAGGTGGCGGTGGCGAGCACGAAGACGGCGAAGCCCCTGCGCAGCGTGGCCGGGGCGATATGGCTCGCGAGCCTTCCCCCCACGAGGCTGCCCAGCATCGCCGCCGTCAGCACCGCGCCGGTGAGGGCCCACGGGAGCTGCACGTGGCCCAGGTGCCCCACGAAGCCCGCGGCGCTCTGGAGCGAGATGACCACCAGCGACGTGGCGGCGGCCACCGGCATGGGCAGTCCCACCAGCGCGAGCGCGGGGACGATGAGGAAGCCTCCGCCCGCGCCCACCAGCCCCGACAGCAGGCCCACCGCCATTCCCTGGGCCAGCACCCGCGCCACCGGAATCGCCGCGGGCGCGGGCGTGCTCGCGGAGGCTGGAGGCGCTTCCTTGCGCCGCAGCATGGCCACGGCGGCGGCCACCATGACTCCGGCGAAGAGCAGCAGCAGCGTGGTGGAGGGGATGAGCGGGTTGATGCGCCCGCCGATGAATGCGCCCGTCATACCGCCGCTTCCGAAGACGAGCGCGGTGCGCCAGCGCACCCGCCCCGCCCGCGCGTGGAGGAGGGCCCCGCTGGCGCTGGTGAGGCCCACCACCACCAGGGACATGACGATGGCCGTGCGGGGCTCCACGCCGAGCACGTACACCAGCAGCGGCACCGTGAGGATGGACCCGCCGCCCCCGAGCAGCCCCAGCAGCACGCCCACCACCAGCGACGCGGCGATGCCCACGTAGAGCATCATCGGGACTCTCCCGGCCTGGCGACGGAGAGGAGGTCGCGGCACTCGCGCAGCAGGCGCTCGAAGCCGGGAGCGTCGCGGGCCGTCGTGGGAGGCGTGGCTTGCAGCGCGTCCAGCAGGGCGGTCAGCGCCTCGCGCGAAGGACCCTGGCCGTAGATGGGGGCGGGGGACTCCGGCGCGACGGTGCGGTGCAGGCCCGCGAGCAGCTCGTCGAGGACCCGGGCCAGCGTGGGTGGAGGCCCCAGGGGCGGGCGCACCACGGGCAGCTCCGCGGTGTTCCACGCGAGCATGCCGCCGCGCAGGTTCATCACCCGCGTGAAGCCCCGCGCCACGAGCTGCGCCGCCGCCTTCGCCGAGCGTCCTCCGGAGCGGCACACCAGCAGCACGTCCGCGTTGCGCGGCCAGGAGGCGGCCACGTCCAGCACCGTGGCCAGTGGCACGAGCCGGGCGCCGTCGAGGTGGCCGAGGAGACCGTCGAACTCGGAGGGCTCGCGCACGTCCACCAGGGACGCGTGCGTGGTGGGCACGGCCGCGAGCTGGTGCACGTCCACGTCGCGGTAGCCGTGAGGGTGGGGGATGGCGCTGTCGAAGAGGGACGTCATGACCAGGCTCCTCTCGCGGCCTTCGTGAGGGCGCGCAGGTGATGGGGATTCACGGCCCCTTCCGGGAGCCTCGGGCTTCAAGCCTGGCTCCGGGGCTCGGTCCTGCCGCAGGCCCGGTTGGCGGGCACGGCCACGTCCAGCTTCTTCGGCGGCGGGAGCTGGCGGCTCTCCATGAAGGAGATGAAGGACTCCCGCGTCTTGCCGGCCAGGCGCGGGTTGTGGCGCTTCTCCTCGCCGATGGTGGACAGGGCGTGGCCGGCGTAGTCGTGGCCCGGGTAGACCACCGTGTCCTCGGGCAGGGTGAAGAGGCGGCTGGTGATGGCGTCGTAGAGCTGACCCGCGTCGCCATTCTGGAAGTCGGTGCGCCCGGTGGCGCGGACGAGCAGCGCATCGCCGGTGAAGAGGCGCCCCTCGCACAGGAAGCTGAGGCTGTCGTCGGTGTGGCCCGGCGTCTCCAGCACCTTCACCTCCAGGTTGCCCAGGCGCACCACGTCGCCATGGGCCACCTGCCGATTAACACACGGCGCTCCCCGGGCCGAGGCCGCCACCGTGGCGCCCGTCTTCTCCCGCAGCGCACCCGCGCCGGTGACGTGGTCGGCGTGCACGTGCGTCTCCAGCACCAGCACCAGCTTCAGGCCGAGCTCCTCGACGAGCTTCAGGTCTCGCTCCACCTGCTCCAGCACCGGGTCGATGAGCGCCGCCGCGCGCGAGGCCTCATCCGCCAGCAGGTACGTGTACGTCGAGGTCTCCGCGTCGAAGAGCTGCCGGAACAGCATGGTCCACCTCAGGAGCAGGTTGATTGCCGCCGAGGCATTGCCATCCGCATGCCAGCCGTCGAAGTGGCGCACTCTTCGGCCGCGAGGGCCGGGTTCCGTCGCCCGCCGTACGTCCGCTCGGCTCAGGGGGAGGTGCCGCCTTGCGAGGACGCGGTGCTCCACCGCCGAGCTGCCCCGTGGACCCACGCCTCCGTGTGTTCGGGCACCTTTCGCTGCAACAGGTGAAACACCCGCGTGAAACAAGGCGAGGAGTCTTGAGGCAACGTGCTTCACAGGGGGCGGAGTGCACCGGTGAGCGAGCGTCACGGTGTGGGTGCTCAGCAGGGAGGCGCTGTGGGTCGATGCCGCGGGCCGGGGAGCGCGAGCCGATGAGCGTGCTTCGCGGTGCGGTGCTCAGGGAGACGTGTGTGTCGCCTCGCGGGGCCGGGGGGCGGCACGGCTCAGCCGTTGCCGGTGTCCCCGAGGTCTCGCAGGCGGCGCCACAGCGTGACGCGGCTGATGCCGAGCAGGCGCGCGGCCTCGGAGCGGTTGCCTCCCGCCTGGGCGAGCGCGGCGCGCATCCGCTCCGGGTCCAGTGAGGCGTCCATACTGGCGGAGGTCACGGGCGCGGCGTGTCGCGCCTCGGAGAACTCGGGCGGCAGGTCTCCCTCGCGCACCACCGGGCCCTCGCCGATGACGTAGGTGTATTCCATGACGTTGCGCAGCTCGCGCACGTTGCCCGGCCAGGTGTGCCCTTCCAGCAGGCGGCGGGCGCCGGGCGAGAAGCGCTCCACGCGGCGGGGGCCTCGCTGCTGCAGGTCGTCCAGGAAGCGCATGGCCAGCGGGAGGATGTCTCCGGGGCGCTCGCGCAGCGAGGGCAGGAAGATGGGTACCACGCGCAGCCGGTACATCAGGTCGGCGCGGAAGCGGCCCGCCTCCACCTCGCGCCGCAGGGCCCGGTGGGTGGCGGCGATGATGCGCACGTCCACGGGCACAGGCTCGCGGCCGCCCACGGGGATGACGGTGCGCGTCTCCAGCACGCGCAGCATCTTCGCCTGGAGGTCCAGCGGCATCTCCGCCACCTCGTCCAGGAAGAGCGAGCCCCGGTTCGCCAGCCGGAAGTGTCCCGGGCTGTCTCGCACCGCGCCGGTGAAGGCGCCGCGCACGTGGCCGAAAAGCTCGGTCTCCAGCAGCGTGGGAGGCAGCGCCGCGCAGTTGATGGCCCGGAAGGGACCCTTGCCGCGCGACGACAGCGTGTGCAGCGCGTGGGCGATGAGCTCCTTGCCCGTGCCGGACTCGCCTCGCACCAGGACGCTGGACTCGGTGCGGGCCACCTTCTCGACGATGCGGAAGATGCGCTGGAGCTCGACGTCTCGCGTCCACACGCCGTGGAACAGCTCGGCGTCGCCGTCCGTCTCGCGGGTGGCATCCGGGCTGACGAGCAGCGCCCAGCCGAGCGCCTTCTTGCCCTCCACGAGCGCCACCGCGCGCACCCGCACCGCGTGCTGTCGTCCTCCCGCGCGCAGCCGGGCGGACGTCTCACGGCCCTCCGTCAGCAGGGACTCCAGGCGCTCGGCGCCGCCGTGCGGGGCGAGCACCTCCGCCAGGGGCGTGCCCGCGCGGACGGTGCCTCCGAGCTGCGCCTCCAGCGCGGGGGTGAGTGAGGCCACCTGCCTTGCGCCGTCGACGAGAAGCACGGGGCCCGCGAGGGCGTCCAGGGCGGGCAGCACGAGTCGGGACGGGGAGGGAGTTCGGGAGTGGGGCATCGGCGCGGTCGGGACATGCATAGCCCGGCCGCGCGCCGAGTGACATGCGCTCAGGCGAGCCCGCGCATCATCAGCGACCAGTACAGGCGTGGCAGGCCGTACTTCTTCATCAGCCACATGTCGCGCCGCTCCTGAAGCGTGTCGATGAGCGGGAAGCTCGGCGTGGGCTTGCCGTCGTAGTCGAACTCGGCGAGCAGCAGCTTCCCGTAGCCGGTGGTGAGGGGGCAGGACGCATAGCCGTCATAGCGGGAGGGCAGGGGGCGCCCGGCCATGACGGCCAGGAGGTTGTCCACCAGCACGGGGGCCTGCTTGCGCACGGCGGCCCCGGTGCGACTGGTGGGCAGGTCCGACGCGTCGCCGAGCGCGAAGACGTCGGGGAAGTCCGGGTGCTGGAGCGTGTACTTGTCCGCCTTCACCCAGCCGGCGCACGCGCCCTCGCGCCAGGCCAGCGGGCTGCGCTTGATGAAGTCCGGCGCGCTCTGCGGCGGGGTGACGTGGAGCAAATCGTACTCGAGGGTGACGCGCTCCTTCTGCCCCTCGCGAGTGGTCTCGAAGATGGCCTCGCGCTTCGCTCCGTCCACGGCGACGAGGTTGTGCTCGAAGCGCGTGTCGATGCCGTAGCGCTCCACCACGCCCTCCAGCACGGCGGCGAAGGGCTTCACGCCGAAGATGACCTTGGCCCCCGAGCCGAAGATGACCTTCGAGCGCTCGGAGAGGCCGGTGCGGCGGAAGTGGTCCGCGGCCAGGTACATGATTTTCTGCGGCGCCCCGGCGCACTTCACGGGCGTGGACGGGTGGGTGAAGAGGGCGGTGCCTCCCTGGAAGCGCTGGAGGAGCTGCCACGTCTTCGGGGCGAGCTGCACGTCGTAGTTGCTGCTGACGTGCTCCGTCTTCAGCGCCTCACGCAGGCCCGTGACTTTGTCCCAGTCGAGCTGGATGCCGGGCGCGACGACGAGGAAGTCGTAGCCGAGGCGCAGGCCGCCCCGGGTCCGCACCTCCTTGCGGACGGGGTCCACCTCCTCGGCGGCGTCGTGGAGCCACTTCACGCCTCGGGGGATGAGGCTGGCCTCGTCGCGCACGGTGTCCTCGATGTCGGCCTCGCCCGCGCCCACCAGCGTCCAGAGCGGCTGGTAGTAGTGGTGCCGCGAAGGCTCAATGATTGCGACGTCCTTCTGCCCCGAGCGGGCCAGCCGGGCGGCCACGCAGATGCCCGCCGTCCCTCCGCCGATGATGAGGACGCGATGCCGCTCCTGGAGGGGCACCACCACCGGCCCGGGCGTGGTCACCGGGTCCTTGCTGCCGCAAGCCTCGCTCGTGTTCATGTGGGGTGGCTCCCTCGTGAATCGTGAGACATGAGAGGAGGCCCCAAGCAGGGTGCGTGCCACACTCGTCCCGTGGGGCTGGCTCCGAGTGGACGGGCGGACAGGGTGTTTCAGCGGCGTTTCACGGTGTTTCAGCAACGCCCGGGTGCTTCGCGGCGGAAGCAGGCGTGGGCGGGTGGCGTAGCGACCGCGCGCAAGCGTCGCTACGCGGCAGGGGCGGGGGCGTAGGGCTCCCTGTTCGGAAATGTCGGGGGTTTTGTGTCCGCAAATGTCCCGACATTTCCGAACAGCACGCTCCCAACCCGGGACGGCCGCCAGGATGCGGGCCGCTGCCGCGCAGGGGAGCGCAGCCTCCTTCACCGTGCCTCGCACTCCGCGCCGGGGCGGCCGCAAGGATGCGGCGCGCTCCGACGCGAAGGGGTTGCGGACTACTGCCCGAAGATGCCGCGCAGGCGCTTCTTGGCCTCGTCCTCGGCCTTCTTCTTCGCCTCGGCCTCCAGGCGGGCCTTCTCCGCGGCGGCCTTGGCCTCCAGCTCCTTGCGCTTCGCCTCGGCCTCGGCGCGGGCCTTCTCCTCCCCGCCCTCGATGACGGACTGCACCTGCTTGCCGCCAATCAGGCTGCCCGCCAGCGACGAGGCCGCCAGCTTCGCAATCGTCGTCACGGCCGGCTTCACGTCCACGCCCGTCACCTCGGGCTTCCACGCCTTGCCCGTCAGCTTCATGCCCACGGGGATGGCCTCGGGCGGCGTCACCTTCCCGAGCGTCAGCGTCTTCACCGTGGACGGCGTCAGGGACACTCCGCCCGTCAGGTCCAGCGTGCCGTCCAGGCGGATGCCGCCGTCGAAGCTCAGCGCCGCCTCGGGCCGGGTCCAGGAGATGGGCCGCTTGAGCTGCGCCACGCCATTCTTGATTTCCACGCCGAAGGGCAGGTTCTCGCCGAGCGACGTCCCCGTCCCGCTCTTGAGGCCCTTGGCCGCGAAGGGCAGCGCCTTGGCGAGCGGCTCGGACACGGACGCCACCAGGTCCGTGCCCAGCAGCGTGCCGCCCAGGATGTTGCCGTTGATGGCGCCGAGCAGCGTCTGCTGGAGCTGGTCCGGCGTGTAGCCCACGCCCTTGACGTCCACGTTTCCGTTGAACGTGCCCGTCATCACCTTCTGCGGCGTGAACTTGGTCAGCGCCTGCGCCATCTCCACGCCTTCCACCTTCACCTTCGCGTCGAAGGGGCGCTTCTCCGGCAGCGGGCCCAGGCGCACCGTGGTGCCGTCCGCGGACACCTTGCCGCCGTAGAGGCCGGAGGAGAACTTCTCCACGGTGATGAGGTCGTCCGTCATCTTCACCACGCCCGTCACGTTGCTCAAATCCATCTGGGTGTAGCGCAGGGCCGCAATCGCGAAGCGGATGTCGCCGCGGAAGCCGTTGAAGCGCGTCGGGTCATCCGGCGGCGGAGGCACCGGCGCGCCGCCCGTGCGAGCCGTCACCTCCTCCTCGCTCATCAGCAGCGCGTCGGCGTTGAGCCGCTGGCTCTTCAGGTCCACGGCGAAGGTGGTCGTCTGCTTCTTGCCCTGGCCGGCCAGCGCGAAGGAGGCGCTGCCCGACACCGTGTCCTCCAGCAGGGCCGCGGAGAGCTTTGGGACGTCCACCTTCATGCCGGTGCCGCTCTTGTCGGGCGCGTACGTGCCGGCGGCGCTCACCTGCATGCGCTGACCGGGGGCCTTGGCCACGAGCAGGCCGGGGCGCAGGTCCACGCCGTCCAGGTTGGCATCGGCGCTGAAGCGCAGCGCGCCGCCGCTGGCCGCCGCGCCGGTGAGCCGCGCGGTGAGCTTCATGGGCGAGCCCGCGTCCTTGGCGAGCTGGTCCGGCACGCGCAGCCGCACGGGCGTCAGGTCCACGTCGATGTTGATGGCCTGGGCGTCCTGCGTGCCGCTGCCGCGCACCGCGAGGCCGATGGGGCCGGCAATCATGCCCTTGAGTTGCTTGCGCAGCGGCGGGTAGTACTCGGCGATGGCGGCCGGGTCGAGGTTCTTCCCCAGCAGCTCGAAGCCCTCCACCGAGGGCTTCTCGGTGAGCAGGCCCTTCACGCGGCCCTTGCCGGAGATGCTCGCCGGGCCGAGGTCCAGGTTGAGCTTGTCGAGCGCGAGGTCACCGACGGCCACGTCGCCCGTCACGTCCGTGTCGAGCACCACGTCGAGCGCCTTGCCGCCCTCGGCGCCGGCGAAGCGCAGGCCGAGCGCCTTGATGGTGCCGACCAGTCGCGTGGGGCCCGAGCCGCCGGGCACCGCGCCGCCGAGGTCCGCCTGCCAGTCCGCGTCCACCGTGCCGGCCTGGAGGCCCACGTCCGGAGGGAGGAAGGGGCCCAGGGGGGCGAGGTCGATGCGCTCGGCCTTGAGCGTCACGCGCTCGGGCCTGGGCACCAGGGTGGGAGGCAGGGGCGCGGCGTTGAGAGTGATTTTGAGGTTCTGCTTGTCGGCGAGCACGGCGGCGGCCAGGTCGACGACGAGCGGCTTGCCGACGCGCAAGTCCTTCACCTCGATGTCCAGGTCCTTCACGGCCAGCTCGCGGGCCTGGGTGCCAGCGGAGCGGTCCACGAAGCGGATGGTGCCGTCGGTGAGGGCGGCGCGCTCGACGTGGACGCCGGAGAGGTCCGTGGGGGGCTGCTCCTCCTCGGGCTGCTCCTCTTCCTTGGGGGCCTGCTCCTCCAGGCGCTTCATGAGGCGCTGGACGTTGGTGGTGCCGTCGGGGAAGCGGACGACGTTGACGGTGAGGCCGGACACCTCGGCGTTCTTCACCTGGATGTCCTTGCCGCGTGAGGACAGCAGGGGGCCGGCGGCGACGCGGACGTCGAGCGAGGCCAGCTGCGCGAGGGGGAGCTCCTCGCCCTCGGCGGGGCCGACGGTGACGTTCTCCACCTCGGCGCCGATGGTGGGGAAGAGCCGGGTGGAGATGTCGCCAATCTGGATGGGGCGGCCGAGCTTCTGCGAGTACGTGGCCGCCTGGTCCTGGGCCGTCTTCAGCAGGATGGCGTCGAGCCGCCAGAGCACGACGGCGACGATGATGACGAGGAGCGCGAGGACGCCACCGAGTACGTAGGGCCAGCGGCGCTTCTTCTTCACGACGGTGTTGGACATCGCTTGGTACCTCCTCCAGCGAGCAGGCCACGGGCGTTGGCTCGGCGCGGGGCCCGGGGAGCAGGCGAACGCTTAGCCCAGCCTCGGTCCGCCCGCACGTCCCAGACGCATGGGGCCTTCCTGGGGACAGCAGAGAGACACTTTCACGGGGTAGGACGGCGCTGGCCCGGCGAAATGCACGGCGGCGTACATCCGGAGGACGCACGGCTGCCCCGGAAGCGGGGAAAACGGGGGCGCCAGCCGGCCCTCATGGCGCCCCCTGCCACCCGACAGTTTCCGGATTTGTACACGGAGGGGGCGGTTGGGAAGGGGGACGGTGTGGGTGGGGCCTACTGTCCAGGCGGCTCGGCGGGTTCCTGGATGACCTTGAGGATGCCGCTGTCTGGCGCGTCCAAGGTCGTCACCTCGGGAACGACGCCCGGCTCCGCGATGACGGTCACCACCCCACCATCCGGTGTCTTCAGGCGCCAGATGGCATCGTCCTCGTCGATGCCATCCACGACACGCCGGAGGATGCGGCCGTCCTTGCCGATGGCGTACTTCGCACCCGAGTCCATCGCCGGAAACCCTTGGCCGCAGTACGCAGGGTCTTCCTCGATATAGACGAAAACGACGTCTGCCTGGCGGATGAAGCGGTAGGTATGTGCCTCCCGCCTGTTCCTGCACGTGGTGGCGGGAAGTCCCGGTGGGAAGAGGTCATCGGCCGCAATCGTCAGGGCGCGCAGGACTTCTCCATCCAGGTCAAAGGCCTGCCCGGGGCTTCCCACCTTGAG
This sequence comes from Pyxidicoccus trucidator, assembly GCF_010894435.1. Lineage (NCBI taxonomy): Bacteria > Pseudomonadati > Myxococcota > Myxococcia > Myxococcales > Myxococcaceae > Pyxidicoccus > Pyxidicoccus trucidator. The sequence continues at coordinate 348,843 of NZ_JAAIXZ010000003.1, forward strand.
GGGTTCACCCGCGGCGGTCAGCGGAAAGGTGACGGACCTGTCGTTCACCACCGGGGACGAGAGCGGCTCCGGACGTCGCGCGCAGCCCGAGAGAAACAAGGCGAGCGCCAGCGCCCGCTTCCCTGGCGCGCTGAAGCGACCTCGTAACGGATTCCTGGGGGAGCTCGTTTCAGGGCGCATCAAGCCGGTAGGTCCTCTCGTAGAGGATTTGATGACGGGAGCTCCCAGGTATGGACGCACGGGCACACCCTGGTAGGTTACCCGCGTCATGCTGCAATCTCTAGCTGGCTGGTCCCTCCTGCTCCTGGTCCTCCTGGCGTCCTCGGCGCAGGCGCAGGACCGCAAGTCCATCATCCGCAATGTCCTCCTGCCGGATGCGCCGGAGGAGGTTGCGAACCCCGTGCACGTTGCAGGCGGCATCGCTTCCGTCCTGCGGTTCGAGCAGCCGGTCGACCCGGAGAAGACGCGGCTCCTGGGGTGGGAAGGCCGCTTCGAGCCGCTAGTGGCCCAGGGCAGGTCCGTGCTGCTGGTCCCGCTCCATGACCTCACGGCGGAGGACCGTTTCCTGCTGCTGGTGACGCTGAAGGACGGCACGCAGTTGCCATTCACGGTGACGGCACTGGCCAAGCAGGTGGACCACCAGGTGAACGTGGCCCCCGACGATGGTGCCCTCGCGTCCGTGCGGGCCCAACTCTCCGATGCGCTCTTGAGGGAGCAACACCACAAGCTGGATGCCGAGCGTTACCGCCAGGAGAAGAACTCGGTGGACCACTCCCTCGCCGCGCTCCTGGTCAGCGGGGCCTCGGGACAGACACCCTTCAGACGGAGGCAGAAGCAACGGCTCGATTGTGATGGGGCGGAGGTGGAGGTGGGGTGGTTCGAGGGGAAGGGGAAGGCTGCCGTGGTGTTCAACGTCCGCAACCGGGACTCGCGGAAGCCGTGGAGGTTGGGGACGGCCCGGTTGTCGACGGCGGAGACGCGGGAGGCCAGGCCCTTCGCGCTGCGCATGGACCAGGAGGAGATTGCGCCGGGCGCTTCGGGAGCCTTCGCGATTGTCGCGGACAAGCGCGCCTTCGAGTCGAAGCAGGGCATCCAGCAGCTCGTCCTGGAGTTCTTCCGGCCCGACGGGGTGGGGCAGTTCCAGGTCGTCCTGGATCAGCGGTACGCGCGCGAGTAGATCCACCGAAATGGACCCGTCCCGAGTGCTCCGTGTCTCCTGCATCGTCCTGCTCTGCGCGTCCTCTGGCTGTACGGCTGCCCTCGGCTCCGTGTCGCTGCGTGCGGACGGGACTCCCGCACCAGAGGAGTGCTCGAAAGAGGCGCTCAGGACGATGCGCATCCTCCGGATGAAGGTGGGGGATGCGGCGGACGTCGAGCTCGATGCCAACCAGATAGACCAGCGGACCATCACACTGCATGACGGGCCCGTGGAGAGCTACCTGGACGGGCCGCTGGGAATGCTCGAAAGCGGAACGCGGCTGTATGGTCAGGTCTGGACGGGCGGGCGGCAGATTGTCGTCCGGTACTACGAGGCGCATCCGGTGGATGGTGATGCCGTGCCCATCTGCGCGGTCGTCCGGGATGCGCGGAAGAAGGCCGAGGTCCATCCTGGCTACGTGGTCCTCGACTTCTCCGGCGCCTCGGTGTTCGTCGTGAACTCCTTCCGGTAGACGCTGGCTCTCTGGGGGGCTTGAGCGTATCGCAGCTACTCCGGGGACTGCATCAGGGACGCTTACGCGGGGACTTCGGCGAGGCCACCCGCTTCTTCGCACGTGGCTTCGACGTAGCGGAGGGTCTTGCCTGCTTCTTCACGCGTCCGCTGGAGGTCGCGGTAGGGGTCTTTGCCCGCGGAGGCTTCGCTCCGGGTTCCACTTCATCGAACTCGTAGAAGCGCCTGCGGACGAAGTACATCGCGTTCATCAGCGCGTCCACGGGCCCGACGCCGAAACTGTAGTCGATGCCTTTGGTGACGTGCTCGAAGGAGAGCGGGCAGTACCAGGTCTCCCCGTCGGGTGCGAGAGCGGGTCGGCCAATGATGATGCGGGAGGTCCGTCGGGTCCCGTCCTCGATCATGTAGTGCCAGTAGTCTTCAGCGATAGGGTCCTCGATGGAGGAGAGCCTGGGGCGCCAGTCCTTCATGGTTCATCCTCCTGACCGCAGTCGTTGGAATCGTCGCATTCGTAGATGGCGCGACACATGCTCTGGCATGCGGCCTTGGAGCCCCTTGTCGCCCCCCAGCACAGGGCCTTCCTCCTGGGATCCCTGAGACGCCTGCAGAAGGCCGCGAGCACTTCGCCGCCAGCCTCACAAGCTGCCAGACAGGTCTGCTTGTTCGCTGGCGATTCGGTGTCCTGCTCGGGCTCGTGCTGGGGTGGATCTTCCGCGGGAGGGCACCCTTCAGGGTTCAGTGCGCAGAAGCTTCCTGGCCCGCGCGGATGGCCATCCCGAAAGACGCGTTCTCGGCTGGGAGACGCTGTCGAGCATGCCAGGAACAAGCAGCATGCGGAGAGACCCCAGCTGCGATGAACCGACCGCCATGAGAGTGAGAACACAGCGAGTGGCCGGAAGCACCGCATCGTGGAACCTCCTGCAACCGGAGCAGCGCGTCGCTGCCCTCTCCTTCGCTTCGAAGCATCCGGAGGCTTTGGACCCGGGCTGGCACACTCCATCGCTCGAATCAGTGTAGCCAGCCCCGGGTCTCCTGCGCCGTTCACTTCGCGTGAGGTTTCCTGGGAGACATCCTCGTGGCCTGTGCACGGGCTGATGGAGCCGCGCTCGGCCAGAGAAGTGCACTGCGCCCCGCGTGGTGGGGCTGGACTCGTCAGCGGAGGGCCTCGATGAAATGAGGGGCCAGCTCGGGGTCCTTCCGCATCAACTCCAGGTCCAGCCTGGACTTCCGGAGCTTCCCAAGCATGTGCGACAGCTCGAGAAGGCGCCCCTGTCTCACGAAGATGCGCGCCAGGCAAAGGTAGGTTCGGAGAGGGCGCTCCATGCACTTCATGGCCCGGCGGCAGCGCTGCTCAGCGGCGCTGAAATTCCCCTCTGACAGGTCCAGCTCCGCGAGCCCAAGGTGTGAATGCGGGTCACCTCCGTAGCACTGGATGCTGCGCTGGTAGGTGTCGCGGGCCTGCTGCGGCTTGCCCGCCATGCGGTAGGCGTCCCCCAGGACTCTGAGCGGCCAGAATCCATGGGGCTGTGGGTCGAGAGCTGCGATGGCACCTTCGGGTTGGTTCAGAGCGAGATGCGCTTCCCCGAGCCCGGCCTGGATGAGCTCCCGCGCATCCGCCGGGAAGCGCTGCTGCTCGTTCAGTAATCGCAGTGCATTCTCGAAGTGGGGGACCGCAGCCGCGGGCTGCCCCAGGCGCACGAACGCAAGCCCCATATACCGGTGAACCGTACAGCGCTGCGCCCGGGTTGTGGGCTCGCATCGGGACTGCTCAAGGGCTGCCTGCCCCACCTCTACGAGCATCGCGTGTGCCCAGTGACTCCACAGCCGCTCGCAGTTCCTTGCCAGCACGTCGAGTGGCATGGCCTTCAACGCGAGCATCTGCCGGAGGTAGCTCTCGGCCTGCTGGCGCGCGGCGCTGGGACCTCCTTCGAAGTTGTCGGACTCGGAGTAGAGCCTGAACGCGGCCTCACACAGGGCGGAGGCGTCCGTGGGAGCTGGCTCGCGCCGTTCGCGGCGACGTTGCTCTCGCTCGCGCAGGGACTGCTGCTTCCTGTCAACCCAATGGCTGAAGAGGTCGATGATGTCCGCGCCAGAGCCGCACACGGGCTCGGTCGAGTTCAGCAGGTACAGCTGGCCTCCGAGCGGTCCATCAACGATGAGACCATACTCACTCAGGTCGTAGCAGGGCATCAGCAGCATGCGTGAGCGGGCTTTGACAGAGGAGGCCTGCTCCTCATCGAGGAGGTCATCGAGCGCAGGGGGCGTACCGCCAGCTGGAATGACCGCAGGCCCCAGCCTGTCCTCGATGTGGCTCTCGTGGAGTCCTGATGCGGCCACGCTGGCGAGGTTCCACTCGGGAAATGGGCCCGCGTGGCCACCGTCGCCTAGCTCTAGCAGGAACTGCCGGAAGCTCTCTGGCAGGCGTGTGCCCAGCTCGCGCTCGACTGACTCCAAGGCCTCGATCGGGACGGAGGGATTCAAGCTGTAGGGGTCGAACGGCTCCTCGTATGCGAAGCCCTTCTCCTGGACGACCCTGACGTGCGGAACGGCAGCGGGGTCCCGGCGGGCGAACTCCCGAAGTGTCCCGAGTCGGTTCCGGAGCTGCGCCAGGCGCTCGGAGAGTGGAGTCATGCGGGCAGGCTACACCACGGCTTCCAGCAGGCTCCACCTGCATGACCTGTAGTGATTGGCCGGGTGGCCTATGTCATTGAATTTCCGCTCGATAGTCATTTCCGCCGCCTGAAGATGTGAATTGACTTTGGCCGGGTGTCTATCTTCATCCGCGAAGGCTCCCGAACCCGTCCAGGCGGCTGGCATCCCGCGGAGGGGGGGCCGGGATGGGCCCCGCCCCGGACACAGTGGAGGTGGCACGCATGGCGGGGTTCACTTCGTCCAACCAGGAAATGAACGTGTGTTCGTATCCCCGCTGTGCGTACGCTCTCCGTGCGTCACCGGGGGGACCACGTTCATGAGCCACAATCTTCAACGTCTCACGTCCTTCCTCACGGGAACGGCGATGTGGACTGAGCCGAGCTCGCGGCAGGCGCTGCACGAGTGGGTCGCCGAGACGCTGCCCACCGTGTCCATGGCGGGCGCCATCGCCAACGCGTGGCTGTGCCACCACATGGCCGGCCTCGACGAAGTCGTCCTCCTCGACATCGGCCCCGGCACTGGCCGGCAGGCGGTGGACCTGGTGCGCCGGCTCGGCGCCCGTGAGGACCGGCCCCGCCGCCTCACCGTGGTGGCCGTGGAGCCGGACGCCGTGTGCCTCCGGAGCGCCGAGCACAACCTGCTCGAGGCCGCGCAGGTGTACGGCCTCGAGGTCCACGTCATGGCCTTCCACGCGCTGGTGGAGGAGCTGGACCCCTCCTTCTGGGCCCTCGTCGCGTCACTGCGGGGGACGCTCCTCGTGCACTCGGCCTTCGCCCTGCACCTCGTCCGAGGGAAGTCCTCGGGCGAGGAGGCGCGGGACGCCGTGCTGCGCAGGCTGCGGATGCTGGAGCCCAAAGCCCTCGTGCTCGTCGAGCCCAGCTCGGACCACTCCGTGGCCGACGCGGACCAGCGCTTCCACAATGGCTGGCGTCACTACGGCCGGCTGTCCCAGTTGGTGGACCGGCTCGCGCTGCCCCAGGAGCACACGGAAACCCTCAAGGCCTTCCTCGCCAGGGACCTCAGGGATTTGCTGTGCGACTGCGCGGACCTCTCTTCGCTGCACCACGAGCAGGTGAGCGGCTGGTGGCGGCGGCTGGCGCGGGCGGGCTTCAGGCGGGACGACGTGCCTGACTCACTGGAGACGGGCTCGCACCCGTGGGTGCACCCCCTTCGCCAGCCGGGCTACGTGGGCCTGCAGTACGACGGGGAGACGCTGGTGGCCGTGCTGTGTGCGACTCCCGCCGCACGGGGCTCCCACTCCCCGTGAGGTGAGTCACGCACCCAGGCTGAAGGGTGGTGGACGTTGGCGCGCCCGAGCGCCGACACTGTGGGCCTCCCATGACCCGAGTCCCCGTGCGCCTCCATACCGCCCTCGTCCTGCTGGCCTGTGTCTCCGCCTGCGCCCCGCGCTCGCGGACCGGGCCGGAGTCCTCCGCCATGCCGACGGCCTCCTCCGCGGCCGAGGCCGCGTATGCCCGCGTCGCCCGCGAGTACCTCGACTGGTACGCCGCGGCGAACCCCACCCGCGCCACGCGGCTCGGCTTCCACATGCACGACGCCCACCTGCCGGACGTCTCCGCCGAGGCGCTGGGCCGGAAGGCCACGGCCCTCCGCGCCTGGCGGGTGCGCCTGGAGCAGGTGGACCACGCCACGCTCACCGGTGACTCCGCCGTGGACGTGCGCGTGCTGGAGAATGCCATCCGCGCGGACCTCGCGGAGCTGGAGGACGAGCGCCCCTGGCAGAGAGACCCTGGCTTCTACGTGGGGCTCATCTCCGGTGGCCTGTCCAGCCTGTCCTCGCGCGAGTTCGCTCCCGTCGCCGAGCGGCTGCGCTCCCTGCGCTCACGCATGGCGCACATCCCCGCGGTGCTCGGCGCGGCGAAGGCCAACCTCAAAGGCGTGCCGAAGCTGTGGGCCCAGCTCGCCCTCCGTGACGCTCGCGGCACCGTGACGTTCCTGCGCGCGGACCTGCCGAAGGCGCTGGAGGCCCAGGGCTTCTCCCAGCTCGCCCCCGCCGAGCGCGAAGCCTTCACCACCGCGCGCGAGGAGGCGGCCCGCCACCTGGAAGGCTACGTGACGTGGCTGGAGCAGGACCTGCTGCCGAAGGCGGACGGGGACTACAAGCTGGGCCGCGAGCGCTTCGAGAAGAAGCTGGCGCTGGAGGAGCACGTGACGCTGAGCGCGGACCAGCTCCGCGACATCAACGAGCGCGCCATCCGCGAGTACAAGGCCTGGGTCGCCCGCGAGGCCGCCAGGGTGGACCCGAAGAAGACGCCCGAGCAGGTGATGGCCGCCCTGGTGAAGGACCACCCCTCCGCGGAGCAGCTCATCCCCACGGCCCGCGCGCAGCTGGTGGAGCTGCAGCGCTTCGTGCGCGAGCGGAACATCCTGACGCTGCCGTCGGACCAGCTGCCCACCGTGCGCGAGACGCCGCCGTATGCACGCATGGGCTTCGCGTCCATGGACTCGCCCGGCCCCTTCGAGAAGCAGGCGACGGAGGCCTTCTACAACATCACCAACGTGGAGCCGGGCTGGACGCCGGAGCAGCAGGCGCAGCACCTGACGTACTTCAACCGCGCGGGCCTGCTCGGCATCTCCGTGCACGAGGCCATTCCGGGCCACTTCGTGCAGCTGCTCTACGAGTCGAAGATTCCCACGGACGTGCGCAAGGTCTTCTCGCCCGCGTCCGTCGTCGAGGGCTGGGCCCACTACACCGAGCAGATGATGGTGGACGAGGGCCTGGGCAACGGCGACCCGAACATCCGCCTGGGACAGCTCCGCCGCGCGCTCCAGCGCCACGCCCGCTGGTACGCGGCTCTCGCGCTGCACGTGTACGGCGAGCCGCTGGAGGACGTGGCGAAGCGCTACGCAGAGATTGCGTACTTCGAGCCCTTCCCCGCGCTGCGCGAAGTGGAGCGGGGCACGTCCAATCCGACGTACCTCTATTACGCGCTCGGGCGCATGCAGATACTGAAGCTGCGCGAGGACTACCGCCGCCACCTGGAAGCGCGCGGGGAGACCTTCGTGCTGAAGGACTTCCACGACCGCTTCCTGCGGCTCGGCCTTCCCGTGTCGCTCGCGCGCGGGGTGCTGCTTCCGGGCGACACCGCGCCCTCGCTGGAGTGAGTGGCTACAGCTCGATGACCCCGGGTTTCTTCTCGGGGACCATCGGCTCGCGGGACGTGAGGCCCTCGATGGTGAAGCCCGAGGGCGCGCGGATGGCATCGCCGTTGCGCGGGTCCAGGTAGAGCTGGACGGGGGCGGCGAGCCCTTCATACGTCACCTCGAACACCTCCAGCCCGCCGCTCGGGCCCATGCGCCGCCAGGCGATGCGCTGGCCCTCGGGCCCGCGCAGCAGCTGGAGGTAGGCCATCAACCCCTCGTTCCCCCAGCCCACGCGCACCGGGTCCTCCGGGCCGAAGCCGTAGGAGCTCGACGGCGCGCGCTCCGGCGGGCGGGGCGCCGACGCGCGTGACTCGCGGGCCGGAGCCACGGACTTGTTGGATGAGGCACACGCCGTCAGGAACAGCAGCCCGGCGCAGGCAATACGAAGCGTGAACATTCGACCCCTCCCACCCCCACCATCGACCTGCGTCCAAGCTGTTGCCGCGCACAGCTCCGCGCACGCCGCCCCACCTTCGCCGTTCTCCGGAGGACGCTCGGGATGCCCGCTGGCGAGCAGTCGCCGCGCCCGTCAGCCCGCCAGCGCCGGGCTCCGTGGCGGAGCGGACACCCGACCTGACTGAGCGCCCCGGTGCCTGCCGCCCGCCTCCGCGAGGGACTCCACGGTGGGCTCGCGGCCCACCTCGCTCGGCTTCCCGTGCCCGCGGCTCCGATTGCCCCCCCGCCTCCGAGCCCGCCTCCGCGCCTGCTCCAGCGCTGGTGCTCGCCAAATCCTTGCGGTCCAGCCAGCGCTGGGATGCTCCCGGGCGCCTGCGCTTTCAGTGCGAGCCCAGGTCAGGGTTCAGGACGATTCCAAACGGAATGGCCCTCGCACGCATGTCTGGATTTGACAGGGGAAGGACTCACGGCGAGCGTTGGCCCGTGCTGGTGGAACTCGTCAATCAATGGCAGTCGGCTCCCCGCGTGCGCCGGTGCGCCCGTCCTCGCGATGCGGGGCGACTCGGAGTCTGGGGACTGGCCCTGTGGCTCGGGACGGGCTCTGCCTGCTTACCTCGCAAGGACCACGAGTGCGCCACGGTGCAGTCCCGTGTGCTGGCGGAGGTTCGCGTCGTGGATGGCTTCCACGACCACTTCCAGGACGCGGAGTCCATCGTCAGCCACACCCGGCGGTTGCGAGAGGTCAGCGCGGAGCTGCGCGCCTTGGACATCCAGGACGCCAGCCTCCGACTCGCCGTGGCGCGCTACCACACGAGCATCGACGAGCTCGCGGAGGCCTGGGCCCAGGTCGCCGAAGCGCGGCGCCGGGAGCTCACGGACGCAGGCATCGACGCGGGCAGCCCGGCCGACAGGCTGGAGGGACTCACCACGGTGATGTCCACTCGCGCCACCGTGGTGAACGGCGCACGGAAGGCCATCTCCGAGGCCTGCGGCGCCCGCTGAGTCCGGAAGCGGGCGCTACTCCCGCGGCTACTTCTTCCGGTTCGCCCCACCGTCGCCGCCCGACATGGCGCGCATGAACGTCTCGTCGATGCCGTGGATGCGCAGGGACACCAGCTCGTCCGGGGTGATGCGGGTGTAGCCCGCCGCCCGCATCCGCTTCACGAAGTCCGGGGTGACGCCGTGGATGCGGAAGGCGACGAGCTGCTCATCGGTGATGTCGGGGAAGCCCTGCTCGCGCATCTCCTTCACGAAGGCCGGAGTGACGCCGTGGATGCGGAAGCCGACGAAGCCGTCCGCGTCCACGTCCTTGAAGCCCGCGTCCCGCATCTCCTTCACGAAGGCCGGGGTGACGCCGTGGATGCGGAAGGCGACAATCTCGTCCCCGTCCAGGTCCTTGAAGCCCAGGGCGCGCACCTCGCGGATGTACTCGGGCGTGACGCCGTGGATGTTCATGGCCAGCACGTCGTCCCACGCCAGCTTCGCGAAGCCCGCCCCGGCCAGCCCCTGCACGCGCGCCAGGGTGACGCCGTGGATGCGGCCCGCGACGAGCTGCTCCAGCGTCAGCTTCTCGTAGCCGGCCTTCGCCAGCTCGCTCACGTAGGCGGGCGTCACGTCGAAGATGCCCACCTGCATCAGCTCGTCCATGGACAGGTTCTTGTAGCCAATCGCCGCCAGGTCCTTGATGCGCGTGGTGGTGACGTCGGTGGCGGCCAGCTTGAAGTGGTCATCCGGCGACAGGCTCGGGTAGCCCAGGCCCGCCATGGCCTTCGCGTAGGCCTCGCTCGGGGTGAAGCGGTAGTGGCCCGCGCCCTCGCCGCCCTTGAACTGGCCCTCGAAGCTGAGGGTGCCGGCCTCGCGCGGCAGGGTGAAGGAGGCGGCGCCGTCATTCGTGGACAGGCCCTGGAAGGCGGACCGGGGCTCGCTGAAGCCCATGTTGCCGCGCTCGTTCTGGTGGTGGAGCTGGAGCTGGATTTCCTGGGTGTCTTTCCGGGCGGGCGAGGCGGTCCAGGTGCCGCGCACCTCCGACGCCGCGCTGGCGGAGAAGGTCGCGAGCAGCACGGCCACGAGGGGAAGGGACGACAGGCGACGCATGGTGGGCTCCTTCGGGCAGACCCCGCCCGTCCGGCGCGCGTCCGGTGGGACGCGGCCGTGAGGGCAGGGGGAAATGGAAGACAGCGGTGGGGCTACAGGGCGGAGCGCGGGCTCACTTCGAGCGCGAGTCGCGCATCCGCCGGATGAACTCGGAGTCGACGCCGCCCGCGCGCAGGCGGACCAGCTCGTCGACGGACAGGTCCTTCAGGCCGGCATCGCGCAGCTCGCGGAGGAACTCGGGGCTCACGCCCATGGCGCGCAGCTCGGTGAGCTCCTCGGCGTCCTTCGTCTGCACACCGGCCTCGCGCATGCGGTCCAGCCACTCGGGCGTGACGCCCACCGCGCGCAGCTGCGTCAGGTCCTCCGCCGCCAGCTTCGACAGGCCGCGCTGGCCCAGGGCCTGGATGTAGGCCGCGTCCACGCCCACCGCGCGCAGCTCGGCGATGTCCTCCAGCGGCATCCCCGTGTAGCCGGCGTTCTTCAGCTCGCGGATGTAACCCTCGTCCACGCCCACCGCGCGCGCCTGCACCAGGTCGTCCGGGTCGCTCGTGGTGAAGCCCGCGGCCTTGAGCGTCTCGATGTACGCCGGGGTGACGCCCAGGTGCTTCATCTCCACCAGGTCCTCCGCGTCCAGCTTCTTGCCGAACCGGGTGCTCATCTCCTTGGCGTACTCGGGGGTGACGCCGGCGTGGCCCATGGCCACCAGGTTGGCCACCGTGGGCGCGTAGCCCATGGACTCCAGCTCCCGCACCCGGGCCGGCGTGACGCCCGCCACCTTCAGCGCGACCAGCTGGTCCACGGAGAGCGGCTGGCCCGAGCCCACCCGCGTGCGCTCGTCCTCGTCGTCGGAGTCACGCCCGCCCGGCCTTGGCGCGGGAGCGGGGGCAGGGGCAGGCACCGGAGCCGGCGCGGCCAGGGCCAGGGGGAGCGCGGGTGGAAGAGGCAGCGCGTTCGGCGCCGCGCTGAAGGCGACACCCGCCGGGGCGGGAGGCGCGGGAGGTGCGAGGCTCGACGGCGCACCGGGCGCGGAAGGCGGCGCCGGGGGGAGCGGGGTGCCAGCGACGGGCGCCACCGGCGGCATCACACCCGCGCGTCCCAGTGAGCTCGGGGACATGGCCGGGCCGCCCACCGGGGGCATCACGCCCACGCGTCCCAGTCCCAGTGCGCTCGGAGCGGTCGGCCCCAGGACATCATCGACATCATCCTGGGACGCCGTGGCGCTCACGGACGTCTCCACCGGCTCCGCGCGGCCCAGCACCAGCGACGTGAGGGGCGCGGCCACCGCGAGGCTGCTGGCCAGGGTGAGCACCGACGCTCCGGCTACCCAGCGCGACGAGCAGCGCGTGGCGGGCGTGGTGATGAGTCGGCGCACGCGCTCCGGCAGCGAGCCCCCCAGCGCGGACATCGCGGGGCTGTTCGCCGGAGGCAGCACGCGCAGCTCCTCCAGCGCCGTCAGCGCCCGGGCGTAGGACACGGCCCCGCCGCTGGCGGCCACGGCGACATCGTCACAGCAGTGCTCGCGCTCCACGCGGATGACCTGGGACACCCAGTGCACCGCGGGGTGGAAGAAGAGGAGCGTCTCCACCAGCACCTGCGCCAGATTCACCGCGAAGTCATGGCGCCGGATGTGGGCCAGCTCGTGCGCCAGCACCATCTCCAGCTGGCGCGTGGACAGGCCGGACAGCGCGGACACCGGCAGCAGCACCACCGGAGACAGCCAGCCCACCGCCGCGGGCACATCCACGGAGGCCGACTGCAGCAGCCGCACCGCGCGCTCCAGGCCCAGCCGCCGCGCCAGCGCGTCCAGCCGCTCCTGCCACTCCACGGGCGCCGGCCGGGCCGAGCGCGCCAGCCGGCGCAGCTTCACCCACTCCGCCGTCATCCGCCCCGAGCACAGCCCCACGCCCGCCACCCACGCCAGCACCAGCCAGCGGAGGTGGTCCGCCACCGCCGAGCGCACCCGCTCCAGCAGCGGCACGGCCACCGGCGCCTCCGCGCGCGGCCCCGTATCATTATATACGCCGCGCACCGCCACCCCCGGCGCCGTCACGCCCAGCCGAGGCGCGGCCCACGCGGCGCTCCGGGGCACGCGCGCCACCGTGGGCGCGGGTGTGACGGAGGCCTCCGAGTGGTGCCGCCAGCCGGAGAACACCGGCAGCGCGAGCGTCAGCACGAGCGCTCCACAGGCCAGCCCGTAGCGCGCATGGGCCGCGCGCCGGCCCACCGTGGCGAGCGCCACCGCGAGCAGCAGCGCCACCACCGCGCCCTGCCAGAGTGAGTGCAGCAGGGCCCAGCCCAGGGACTCCAACAGGAGGCTGCTCATTCTTCCGCTCCTTCCAGCGTGTCGAGCAGCCGGCGCAGCTCCGCCAGCTCCCCGGGACTCGTCTTCTTCGAGGAGAGCGCCTGCATCGCCAGCCGGGCCGGTGAGCCGCCGAACGCGCGGTCCACCAGGTCCGTCACCAGCTGCCGCTGCGTCCGCTGCTCCGTGGCCCTCGGCCTGTAAACGTGCGCCCGCTGGGACTCGTCGCGCTCCACGAGTCCCTTCTCGGTCATGATTTGCATCAGCTTGAGCACCGTGGTGTACCCGGTGCCCTCCGGCTCGTGCCGGGTGAGCGCGTCGTGCACCTCGCGCACCGTGCTGTCTCCGCGCTCCCACAGCACCCGGAGGATGGCCAGCTCTCCATCCGTCGGACGCGGCAGCTTCGTCTCGCTCATCAGGCACCCTCTCGACGCCTATATTACGAACGCATTCGTAGATGTCAACGAAGGTCTTCGTAGGTCCAGTCCGTGAGGGGAGGAAGGGTAGGCGTGTGTCTGCCTGCTCGCGGAGCGTGCGACCCAGGGACGGGCTTCCCTGGTGCCCGAGTGCGTCCCACCTTCCGGGAAGCCGAAACGACTTTCCAGGAGACGCCGATGGCGGAGAAGGCACAACAGGGGACGACGGGCCGGAAGACGCGCTCGCGGCGCACGGCTCCACGCGTGGGCAGGGGCGGGGGCAGCACCAACGCCAACACCAACACGGCGGCGGACCGGGGCAGCATTGCCCTGCGCCGGACGACGTCGGAGTACCGCGCCGCCGCCGAGGAGCAGGCCTCGCGGGTGCGCGAGGAAATCGAGGCCGCGCTCGTCGTGGCCCGGAGCACGCGCGAGGCGATTGAGCAGCGCATCGCCAATCAGCTCCACACGCCGCGCGTCGTCCACAAGGCGAGCCCCTCGCGCAAGCGGAGCGGTGGCCGCGCCTCCAAGAAGTAGCCCGAGGCCACCCCTCACGAAGCGAGGGGAAGCCCGCGCGCGCCGCGTCTCCTGAGACGACTCAGGGCGCGACGCGCGTGCCCTGGGGCGGCGCCACCGGCGCGGCGTCCTCGGACGCCGGAGCGGTGGAGTCCTCACCCAGGCTCTTCAGCCGGCGCGCCAGCTGGGCCGCCTGCGCGCCCTTGGCGCCCATCTCACTGCCCTGCACGCCGACGAAGGACACGCGGGCCCGCTCCAGCAGCGCCACCTGGGCGTGGAGCTGGGCCAGCAGCCGCTCGCGCCGGCGGGTCAGCGCGTCCAGGTGGTTCAGCTCCTCACCCAGCGACGACGCGGCCAGCTCCAGCTGGCGCCGGGCCACCGAGTCCTGCGTGGCGGCGGCGCGCGAGCGCAGCTCCCGCACCTGCGCGTCCACGTCGTTGGCCACCACCGAGCCGAGCTGCGCCTCCAGCCCCGCGTGGGCCTCGGCGATGGAGAAGCTCTCCGACGCCATCTTCTCCACCACGCCCAGCAGCTCCAGGCGCCCGGCGCTGGCCGGCATGCGCAGCACCACGGCCTTGCACTGGCGGTACAGGCCCAGCGCGCGCGCGGCCAGCTCGCGGGCCTCGCCCTTGAGGGAGTCCGCCAGCAGCCGGCCCCGGGCCTCCACGGCGTCCAGCTCCATCACCACGTTGGCCGGCAGCGTGCCGATGCCCCAGAAGAGGGCCACGGTGAGGAAGCCCACCAGCACCGGCAAGAGCCCCCGGGTGCCGACGAAGCGCGCCTCCAGCACCTGCTGGACGAACAGCGCCAGCGGGACGAGCACGCCCGCGGCGGCGGCGCTCGCGGCCACCGGGAAGGGCTTGCCCGGCTTGTCGCTGCCGCTGCCCAGCCACGCCACCAGCGCCGCGGCGGTCGCACCCGCGAGGCTCTGGGGAATGGGCTCCACCGTGTCGAAGAAGAAGGGCACGGCCGGCAGCACCACCAGCGCGAGCCTCAGTGCCACCGCGTGCTGGGGCGCCACCTTCGCGCCCGCGAGCGCGGCGGCCACCACCGCGAAGTAGCCCGGCTCCAGGGGGAAGTTCAGCCGCTGGGCCACGGCCCCGAGGACGCCCATGCAGGCCGCGCCCCCCAGTGCCCGGAGCGTGCGCGACTCGAACTCCTCACGGTGGAGGAACTGCATGGAGAGGGCCATGGGTGCACCGTCCTGACTAGTACGAGTTGTTCTGGCCGAAGTTCTTCATCGTCTTCTTGTAGAGGTTCCGCGACTCGCGGCGGATCTCCTCCTCATCGGACGCATTCCCATAGGCTGCCTCCGTCTGGTCGAGGTCCGCAAGCTCCCCCGAGAGCGCCGACGCGGACGTGCCGAAAATCTTCCGGGCGTTGTCCAGCAGCCCACGCGCCGCCTGCCGGTTGCCGCGCTTCATCTCCTCCGCGGCGGCCACCATGTGCTGGGTGCCCAACGCCCGTGTCGCATGGACGCGCACGTCCCGGTCCAGGTTGGCCCGCACCAGGGCGGCGTCCGTCGTCAGCTGGGCGCTCAGCTTCAGCCCCGTGTCGGCCGCCACGTCCCTGGCCACGTCCATGTAGCGGGCGCGGGCGCTCACCACGTCCAGGGCCCCGCCGACGCCGGACGTCTGGAGCGTCAGCTTCACCACCATCTGTACGGACTGGTCCCCCGACAAGTCGTACAGCGGCACCTTCAGCACGTTGCCCTGGCGGGTGGAGGGCACGCCCAGCACCGCCGCGGTGGTGACTTCCGGGGGCAGCACCAGCTCCAGCTCCACGCCCCGGGCCACGGTGCTGGTGGCCTGGTCCAGCTCGCGGGAGAACACCTCCGCCAGCCGCGCCGAGTCGTCGATGAAGCCGGAGAAGCCGCCGCCCCGCTCGGCCATGCCGCGCATCAGCCCCTCCTGGAAGTCCCCGCCCACGCCCAGCGCGCTCACGGTGATGCCCTCGTCGCGCATGGAGCGCACCAGCCCGTACAGGTCCTCCTCCCGCACCAGGCCCGCGGTGGGCTGGCCGTCGCTCAGGAGGATGGCGCGGCTGACGCGGTACTCGCGCAGGTGCGGGCGCAGGGCGCGCGCCGCCTCGGTGAGGCCGCCGCTGATGTTGGTGGAGCCGTCGTCGTGCAGCTGGGAGATGGCCAGCATCAGCTCGCGGCGCACTTCCTCCGTCGCCAGGCGGCTGGGGAGCACCTTCACGTCGGTGCCGTAGTCGATGAAGGCCAGCCGGTCCTCGGCCGAGAGGCGGCTCACCAGCTCCGTGGCGGCGCGCTTCGCGTCGGCCAGCTTCTGCCCGGACATGGAGCCGGAGCGGTCAATCACCAGCGCGAGGTTGACGGGGACGCGGCGCCCGGCCTCGGCGGGGCGGGCCTTCAGCTCCAGCCACGCGAAGACCTCGCTGGGGCCCGACTGCACGTACGCGCCGGACAGCTTGCCGGACAGGGTGAGCGCGCCGTCCTTGGGCGTGGAGGTGGCGAGCGGCAGCGTCACCGTGGCCTCCGGCTCGTTCGGCTGCGCCACCGTGTGGCTGGTGTCGGTGACGGGCGGGAGCGGCGGCGGGGGCGGCTTGCCCACCACCAGCGCGCCCACGGCGAGCAGCCCTCCGACGGCCAGCAGCAGCAGGGTGCGGTTCATTCAGGACCTCGGGTGTGAGGGGAAGCGAGTGGGCTCACGTTCCCCTGGTTGCCGCCCCGCGCGCATCGGTCAGCGGGAGGAGGGTCCTCCTGATGACCGATGCCCTGCGCCCGCGACGGCTCAGGCCTTCTCAGGCCTCCGGGGCCGGTTGGCGCCGCCGGACCAGCTCGTCCACCACGTGTCGCACCCGGCCCTCGTCGAAGGGCTTCTCCAGGAGGAGGTTGGGGATGCTGGCCAGGAACTCGCGCGCGCCGGTGGTGAAGGCGCCACCCGACACGAAGATGAAGCGGCCCTCCAGCCCCGAGCGCCCGCGTCGCACTGCCTCGTACACGTCGCGGCCCGTGAGGTCCGGCATCATGACGTCGCACAGCACCGCGTCCGGCTCCGGCCCCCGCTCGAGCAGCTCCAGCGCCTGCCGCCCGCTGTTGGCCACGTCCACCTGGTGCTCGCGGAGGATGCGCTGCAGCACGCGCCCCACCGCCGGCTCGTCGTCCACCACCAGCACCCGGCCGCGCGGCGCGGCGCGGGGCGTCCGGGGCTCCGCCGCCGCGGGCTTCGGCCGGGCTTCCGGCTCCGTGGTGGGCAGCACCACCTTGAAGACGGTGCCCCGGCCCAGCTCGCTCTCCACGGTGATGTCGCCGCCCAGCCCGCTGATGATGCTGTGGCAGATGGACAGGCCCAGCCCCGTGCCCACGCCCACCGGCTTGGTGGTGAAGAACGGGTCGAAGATGCGGTCGATGACTTCGCGAGGAATCCCCACGCCGGTGTCCTGCACCTCCACCACCACGCGCCCGTGCCCGTCTCGCCGCGTGGCCAGCCGGATTTCGTGCCGGTGCGCCGCGCCCTCGGGGATGGCCTGCGCCGCATTCACCACGAGGTTGAGGAACACCTGGCTCAGCTTCCCCTCGTTCGCCATGACGGGGGGGATGTCGCCGTAGTCCCGCTTGAGCTGCGCGCGGTGGCGGATTTCGTTCGCCGCCATCATCGCCACCGAATCCAGCACCGCGTGCATGTCCAGCGGCGACACGCGCTCCTCGTCCGGCCGCGAGAAGGTCTTGAGCTGGCGGACAATCTGCCGCACGCGCTCGGCGCCCTCGCACGCCTCGCTGAGCACCTCCTGCCACTCGCCCAAATCCGGCTCGCCCTTCAGCCGCGCCTGGAGCGCCACCGCGCCGTCGCCCGGGGGCAGGTTCTGCCGGAACTCCTCGGCCATGAAGCCCAGGTTGGACAGCACGAAGGCCAGCGGGTTGTTGATTTCGTGGGCGATGCCCGCCGCCAGCGTGCCCACCGAGGCCAGCCGGTCCGCCAGCGTCAGCCGCGCCTGGAGCTGGCGCTGCTCCGTCACGTCGCGGGCAATGGACACCACCGCCGGCTGCCCGTCGAAGCGCAGCGGCAGCGACACCACCTCCGCCACCCGCGTGCGCCCGTCGCGCCGCACCATCCGCCGCTCCCCGGTGAGCGCCCCGGCCCGCGTGCCGCCCGGCCCGCGCATGTCCTTGACGAACTCGGTGAACTGGCGCCCGGTGAGCTGCTCCGCGCGCTCGAAGCCCAGCGTGGTGACGAGCGCCGCGTTGGCGTAGACGATGCGCCCGTCGCGCTCAATCGCCGCCGCGTCCGGCACGCCCTCCAGCAGCGCGCGGAAGCTGGCCTCGGACAGCTTGAGCGCCTCCTCCGCCTCGCGGCGCTCGGTGATGTCGCGCGCGAGCCCCTCCACCGCCACGACGCGTCCGGAGGCGTCCAACACCGGCGCCACCACGTGCTCCAGCCACAGCGTGCGCCCGTCCGGGTGGAGGAAGCGCACCACCACCGGCGCGCCATGGAAGGGCTGCGGCGCCTCCAGCAACTGCTCCAGCAGCGCCCGGTCCTCGGAGTGCACGCGCTGGTACCAGAGCTCCGGGTCCGCGTAGTGGGCCACCGGGTCATAGCCCAGCTTGGCGTGGGCCACCCGGCTCACGTACGCGAAGCCGCGCGGGGCCTCGCGCCGGTACAGGTACAGCACGTCGGACGCGTTCTCCGCGAGCTGCCGGAAGCGCCGCTCCCGCTCGCGCAGCGCCCGCTCCGACTCGCGCCGCTCCAGCGTCACGGAGATGGCGCCCGCCGCCGCCGACAGCAGGTCCACCTCCAGCCGGTCCCACGCCCGCGCCTCGGCCACGTTGTCGAAGCCGATGAACCCCACCAGCACGCCCTGCACGCGCATGGGCAGCACGACGATGGACAGGATGCCCTGCGGGTCCAGCAGCGCCCGCTCGCTCTCCGGGAAGCCCGCGACCAGCCCCTCGACGACCTCCCCGCGCCCCAGCGTCTCCACCCAGCGCGAGAGGACCAGGTCCATGGGCAGGCTCTGGAGGTCGGGGTTGTCGATTTCCGGCTTCACCCCGGGCGCGCACCACTCCGCGCGCTGGCTGCACAGGAGCCCCCCGTCCTCCCCGTGGTGCGTCTCGAACACGTACACGCGGCCGGCGCCCGCCGCCTGGCCCAGTGGCGCCAGCGCCGGCCCGTAGAGGTCTCCCCCGTCCGGCGTCGTCAGCAGCCGCTGCTGCATCTCCACCAGCGCGGTGAGGTAGCGCTCGCGCCGCGCCAGCGCGCTGTCCGCCGCCTTTCGCTCGGTGATGTCGTTGAGCGTCCCGGCCACGCCGAGCAGCTCGCCGTCGTCCCCCTGTATCAGCCGGCCGAACGCCTCCACCCACACGGTGCCGCCCGTGCGCGTGAGGTAGCGCACCTCCGTGCGGACGGACTCCACCTGCTGCGCCACCATCGGCGCGAACAGCCTCGTGGCGCGCTCCCGGTCGTCCGGATGGAGGAACTCCAGGAAGGGCGTCCCCAGCACCTCCTCCACCGTGAAGCCCGTCATCTCCGTCCAGGCGGGGTTGAGGAACGTCCAGGCGCCCTTCATGTCCGTCTGGAACACCACCTCCTTGAGGTTGTCGATGACCAGCCGGTAGCGACTCTCGCTGGAGCTCCAGTCAGGACTGGAGTGCGGCTTCTGCATGATGAGACTCGAGGATGAGCACCGCGCCGCTCGGACGGGGGGCGTCCGGGCGTTCTATAATTTCGCAACGATTCTGGATTTTCTGCCCTGCAAGCAAGAGGGCCAGGAATGACCCCGGGACTTCGGCGGCACCCCTTCCGTTGTTGAGCGTGACACGACGGCCGTCGTCTTCCTTCCGGATGGGCGGGGATGCCACCATGGCTGTCGTGCGAGGACGTCTCTCATGTCTTCTGGAAACGCCTGGCTCTCGATGACCCATCTGGACCCCGAGGAAGGCGCAGAGGCCCTCCTGAATGATGCGGTGTTGCGCCTGCTCCTCGAGCAGGCCGGGGACGCTCTTGTCCTGGTGGACCTGAAGGGCCGGGTGCTCGCATTCAATGGTGAGGCGGGCCGGCAATTTCGGATCTCCCCGCCCGAGCATTTGGAGGAGGGCCGTCTCCCCGGGTGTGCCTGGGTCCGTCCCGAGGATACGACACGAGCGCTGGAGGTGTCGCCGCTGATGCGCGCGCTGGCGGGTGAATGGGTGAAGGAGGGGCGCTGGGGCTTGCGCCGGCCGGACGGGACGCTGGTGGTGCTGAAGGGCTCCGTGGTGCCCCTGTGTGTCCGGGACGGGCACGCGGCCGGGGCGCTGATGCGCACGCGCGAGGAGCCCCGGCTGGGGCTGAACGCGGCGAGCGCCGCCCGGCTGCTCGCGGAGGCGGGCGCGCTGCTCGGCGCCGCGCTGGATGCCGAGGGGCGCGTCGAGCCCTTGCTGCGCCTGCTCGTCCCCGCACTGGCGGACGCGGGCGTCCTCTACCTGGTCGCTCCCGCCGAGCCGCTGCGCGCGGTGGCCGCGGTACACGCGGAGCCGGAGCGGCACGTGCTGCTGGTGGAATTGCTGCGCCGGCAGCCGCCGGACCCGCTGGTGCCGGGCAGCGTGCTGCCCATGTTCGACACGGGCCGGACGGAGCGGCGGCGCCTGTCGGACACGCCGGAGGGCGCGGAGGACGCGGCGGTGCCCCGTGCGCTGGGGCTGCGTTGCTACCTGGGCGTGCCGCTGGTGGCGCGCGGGCGCGTCATCGGCGCGCTGGCCCTCTTCCGCTCGGACGAGGCGCGCGACTTCACCGACGACGAGGAGCGGCTGGCGGAGGAGCTGGCCCGCCGCACGGCGCTCTCCGTGGACAGCGCGCGGCTGTTGCGCGAGGCGCGCGAGGCGGTGCGCCTGCGCGACGAGTTCCTGGGCATCGCCAGCCACGAGCTGAAGACGCCGCTGACACCCCTGCACCTCAAGGTGCAGCTGCTGCACAGGCAGATGGAGGCGCTCGCCGCCAAGGGCCTGCCGGTGTCCGCCGAGCGCGTGTCGGAGACGCTGGACGTGGTGCAGCGCCAGGTGCGCAAGCTGACGAGCCTGGTGGACAACCTGCTGGACGTGTCGCGAATCACTGCGGGCCGGCTGAAGCTGGAGCTGGAGGAGATGGACCTGGCGAGCGTGGTGGCGGAAATCCTCTACCGCTTCGCCCCGTCCGCCACGCAGCTCAACTGCTCGCTGGAGCTGGACGCGCCCATGACGGTGGTGGGCCTGTGGGACAGGCTGCGGCTGGAGCAGGTGGTGACGAACCTCCTGTCCAACGCGCTGAAGTACGGCGCCGGCCACCCCGTGTGCGTGCGCGTGGAGGCGGACGGCCGCCTGGCGCGCCTCACGGTGTCGGACTGCGGCATCGGCATCTCCGCGGAGGACCTGCCGCGCATCTTCGAGCGCTTCGAGCGCGCGGTGAGCGACAGGCACTACGGCGGCCTGGGGCTGGGGCTCTACATCACCCGGCAGATTGTGGAGGCCTTCGGCGGCACCGTGAAGGCCACCAGCACGCCGGGCCAGGGCTCCACCTTCGTGCTGGAGCTGCCGCGCGGCGACATCCCCGAGGAGTGGGTGGCCGTGCCGCGCACCGAGTTCAAGTAGCGCTCACGCCGCGTGCGCGGACGAGGACTCCGCGCGGGAGGGCGGGGCGCTCTCGGACGCGGGCACGGGCTGGGTGGCCTCGCGGGGCAGCCGCACGTGGAAGCAGCTGCCGCGCTGGGGGCCCGGGCTCTCCGCCCAGATGGTGCCGCCGTGGCGCTCCACGATTTCGCGGCAGATGAAGAGCCCCAGCCCCAGCCCGCCGTAGTGGCGTGCCTGGGCGTTGGAGGCGCGGGCGAAGGGGCGGAACAGGCTGGGCAGGCTCTCCGGGGGGATGCCGATGCCCTCGTCCCTCACGTGCACCACCACGTGGTGGGCCTCCTCCTCCAGGGAGAGGCGCACGGTGCCGCCCTGCGGTGAGTAGCGCACGGCGTTGCTCACCAGGTTGGTGAGCACCTGGTCCAGCCGGGGCGCGTCCCAGTCTCCCTCCACCGCGTGGCCGGGGGTGTGCAGCTCGAAGGCGAGGTTGCTCTCGCCGCGCAGCTCGAAGCGCTCCAGCACCTCGTGCAGCAGCGGCACCAGGTCCGCGCGCTGCCGCTCCAGCTCGAAGCGGCCGCCCTGCATGCGGGCGGTGTCGAGCAAATCATCCACCAGCCGCGCCAGCCGCTCCGTCTGCCGGGCCATGGAGCGCAGCGCCTTGAGCAGCCGCTCGCGCTCCGGGAAGTCGCCGTTCTTCTCCAGCCACTGGAGGGTGAGGGCGGCGAAGCCCTTGAGGGGTGTGAGGGGCGTGCGCAGCTCGTGGCTGGCCACGCTGATGAACTCCTCGCGCGCGCGCACCGCCTCCTTCAGCTCCGCCTGCGCGGCGCCGGTGCGGGCCGCCATCTCGTTGAAGCTGCGCGCCAGCTCGCCCAGCTCGTCGTCCTCCTCCACCTCCACGCGCCGCTCCAAATCCCCGGCGGCCAGCGCGGAGGTGGCCTCGCGCAGCTCGTCCAGGCGGCGGATGACGTCCTGGGCGACGAGCTGCGACAGGCCCAGCGCCAGCAGCACGCCCAGGAACACGAGGCCCACCACCGCGGCGCTCATGCGCGTAATCGCCGCGTAGGCCACCACCAGCTCCTGCGTCACCAGCACGCTCCACTCGGTGTCCTCGACGGGGGCCTCGGCGGCGAGGATGCGGCGGTCCGCCACGTCGAAGGCCTCCATGACGCCGCTGCCGGGGCGGGCCAGCTCCTCGTGCAGCGCGCCCGGCAGGTGGGCCTCGCCGAGCAGCAGGGCGCCGGGCGCCGTGTCGCGCAGCACCTTGAGGCCGCGCCTGTCCAGCACCTGCACGCGGAAGCGCCGCGACGCGGGCGTGGTGGCGTCGCTCAGCCGCTCCAGGGACAGGAGCCCCACCAGCATGCCGCGCAGCTCGCCGTCGTGCTCGAAGGGGCGCGTCACCGCCACCAGCGGCCGGTCCGGCGGGCGGATGAAGGCGGTGGACACCTCGGTGCCGCCGTGGGCAATCGCCTCGGAGAGGAAGGTGTGACTGGACAGCTGCCAGTCCTCCACGCCCGGCGAGGTGGCCAGCACCGTGCCGGACGCATCCACGGCGATGGCCGCGTCGAAGGCGCGCGCCTGGGCGGCCAGGTTGCGCAGGTACGGCTCCAGCAGGGCGCGCTCGCCGGTGACGAAGGCGGCGCGGAAGCCGGGGGACTCCAGCATCAAGTCCAGCGACTCGCGCGAGTCATCCAGGTAGCGGCGCAGGAAGTCCGCCTCGCCCGCGGCGGCGCGCTGCGTGTCGTCGCGCACCTGCTGCTCGATTGCGCGCTGGGCGAGGAAGGCGGCGAGGCCCCCCAGCGCCAGCAGCGGCACCAGCCCCGCGAAGGCCAGCCCGCGCAAGAGCTTCCACCCCACGGTGCGCGGCGCGCGCGGGCGCCAGTCCACCGCCTGCGCCATGCACGCCAGGGTGAGCACCGCGTAGACGCTGGCGCCCAGCCACGACGAGCCGCGCCCCAGCGCGTACGCCAGCAGGGCGAAGGGCACGGCCAGCACGCCCATCAGCACATGCGGCAGCCGCGCGTGCAGCCGGCCCGAGGGCAACAGCAGCCCCACGCCCGAGAGGATGAAGAGCGCGCCCACCAGGGGCCGCAGCGGGGCCAGGTGCGCGTACACGGAGATGGGGAAGCGCTCCGGCGCCGCGAGCATCGCCACGCCGAAGGCCGCGCCGGTGAGGGCCACGAAGGCGCGCAGCACGGGCCGCTGGCGCATGGCGGGCCACGCCTCCAGCACCAGGCCGCCGAAGAGCAGCGGGTAGAGGACGATGCCGGTGAAGCTGCCCGGCAGGACATTGAGCACCCACCAGTACAGCGCCATGGCCGCGCCCAGCGTCAGCCGCCCCGCCAGCCCCAGCCAGCGCGGCGCACGCGGGTACAGCAGCGCGCACATGAGGGAGATGCTGCCGGCCAGGTACGTGAGGCCCAGGACGCGCACGTACGGATAGAGCGGCCGGAAGGGCGCCATCCGGAACTCGTACGGCACATACGACATCAGCACGCCGAACAGCAGGCCCACCAGCGCGGCGGGCCACGTCAGCGGCAGGGGCGAGGGTGGGGCCGGCGCCTCGGTTGGCGGAGAAAGGGAGGAAAACATCTTCCCTGATTCACGCGCGGCGGGGGCCAGGGGTTCTACTGCCCCAAGGGCTTACGTCCGGGGCCGGACATCCCTGGCGCACTGCGAGGGACACCTCACCTCACGCCACCTCGAGCACCGTCCATTCGCGTACCTCACCCGCCAGTGTCACCTCCACCACGTCCCCTGCCTTGCGGCCCATGAGGGCACGGCCCACGGGGGACGCGGGGGTGATGACGGACAGGAAGCCGTCGCCGCCGGGGCCCGTCAGCTCGGTGCCGGCGCCCACGGGGAGCACGAAGAAGGTGCGCTCGGCGAAGCCGTCCTCGTCCTCGGTGCTCATGTCGACGATGGCGCCCAGGGCCACGGGCCCCTGGCGCGGGAAGCGGGGCAGCTCCCCCTGGCCGAAGTGGGAGAGCGCGTGCAGTTCCTCCTGCACGCGGCGGGCGCGGGCGGCCTGTCCGGTGGCGAGGCTGCCGAACTCAATCGCCGCGCGGCCGTCCTCCTTCTTCTCGGACTCCGTGGCCAGGCTGCGAGCCGCCTCGCGGGCCTCGGCCTCGGCGCGGTGGGCCAGCCTGTCGGACTGCTGGAGCCGCTCGGCCAGCTGGTTCAGGAGGGCATGCTTGTCGAGTCGCATCGTGTCGGTACAGGACTGTAGCGTCGGCCACCGACACCTCCAGTTTTCGGCCACGCGCGGCGGCTCGGGTGGACCTACAATGAGGGCATGACGCCCCAGGAGCTCTCCCAGAAGGCCCGGCAGCTCGTCGCGGAAGGCGCGGTGTTGCTGGATGTGCGCACCCCGCAGGAATTCCAGCAGGGTCACCCCGAGGTCGCCCGCAACATCCCCGTGCAGGAGCTGCCCCGGCGGCTCTCCGAGGTGGGCCCGCCCGGCACGCGCGTGGTGGTGTACTGCGCCGCTGGGGCCCGCAGCGCCCAGGCCGTGCAGTTGCTGCGCGCCGGCGGTTACACGGACGTCTTCGACCTCAAGTCGGTCAACTACTGGTAGTGCCGTCCGTGGCGCCCCTCCGGTGCCAGAGCCCCGCGTGACACGGTGCCGGTGCCAGAGCCCCCCATGTGACATGGTGCCGGTGCCATCGTCCTCATGTGACGCGGCTCCGGTGCCAGAGCCCACGTGACACGGGGCGGATGCCAGAGCCTCCGCGGGATGCGTGACACGGGCGCGCGCTTGGAGCAGGGTGCGCGCGCTCTGCCATGAACCGCACCGCTGGCTTCCTCATCGTGGCCCTGTCCGGGGTGTGCTTCGGCGCACTCGGCTTCTTCGGGCGCACTGCCTACGCGGCGGGCGCGGATGTCGCGTCGCTGCTCTTCCTGCGCTTCTCCCTCGCCGGGGCGGTACTGGCCGGCGTCATGGTGGTGCGCCGCCAGCAGCTGCCGGGCCGCCGGGTGATGCTGGCGCTGATGCTGCTGGGCGCGGTGGGCTACGTGAGCGAGGCGGGCGCCTACTTCGCTGCCCTCCAGCACGCGCCCGCGGGCCTGGTGGCGCTGCTGCTGTACTCCTTCCCGGCGCTGGTGGCGCTGCTCCAGCGCTTCGTCTTCGGCGAGCGCCTTGGCCGGGTGAAGTGGCTGGCCGTGGCGCTGGCGCTGGGAGGCACGGCGCTGACGGCGGACCTGGACCAGGGTGGTGTGAAGCCGCTGGGCGTCATGCTGGGGCTGCTGTCCGCGCTCCTCTACGCCGTCTATGTCGTCATCAGCGCGCGCGTGGCGAGCCAGGCGGGGCCGCTGACCTCCAGCACCGTCATCCTCTGCTCCGCGGGCGCCTCGCTGGGGCTGGTGGTGCTGGCACGCGGCCCGGCCTTTCCCACCACCGCCACGGGCTGGGCGGCCGTGGTGGCGTTGGCGCTGGTGTCCACGGTGGCCGCGGTGCTCCTCTTCTTCGTGGGCATGGCGCGCATCGGCCCGGTGAACACGTCGCTGGTGTCCACCATGGAGCCGCTGACGGCAGTGGTGATTGGCGCGCTCCTCATGGACGAGCGGCTCAGCGCGCGGCAGTTGGTGGGAGGCCTGCTCATCCTCACCGCGGCGGTGATGCTGGCGCGGTCCGATGCGCCGGACCCCTCGCGGGGGCCGCCGGAGGGTTCCGGCGCATCGGGAACAACGGGGACAGCAGGGCCCGGGTAGAGACGGGCCGGACTCGCCACGGCCCGGGCAGAAAGGGGCCGGACTCGCGTAGAGCCAAGCCGGAATCACCTCGCCTCGGGTAGAGCCACGCCGCTACCTCCACAGGCCCGGACGGCGACTCCCCGGAGAGCCTCCTCACCGGGCCCGAGGGCCCGCGTTACTTCGTCACGGACTTGAGGAAGCGCTTCACGTCGTGCACGAAGCGGTGCGCCAGCTCCGCGTGCGGCGCGTGGCCGGTATCCGGGTAGAGGACGTAGGTGGCGTTGGGGAGCGCGTCCACCAGCGCCTGCTGCTGGTCGACGGGGAAGAAGCCGTCCTGGTCGCCGCCCACCACGAGCACGGGCACGTCAATCTCACCCAGCCGCGCCGAGTGGTCCTCCGCGATGAGCCCGTCCAGCGTCGCCTGCCACACCCGGGCGGGGACCTTGAGGCTCTCCGACACGAGCGTGTCGATGTACGACTGAGGCACGGGGCGCACGAAGGTGCTCGTCTGGAACTCGCGGACGAAGTCCGGGTCCACGGTGCCCACCTGCGTGTCGACGATGGACTTCAGGAACAGCGCCACCTCGTTGCCCGCGACGGTGGGCGCGGAGCCGACCAGCACCAGCGCCTGCACGCGGTCGGGGTAGTCCAGCGCGACCTGCTGCGCGATGAAGCTGCCCATGGAGTGGCCGACGAGGATGGCCTGCTCCTCGCCGATGGCATCCAGGAAGGCGACTACGTCCGCGGCGAAGTCCTGTTGGGTGTAACAGCAGAGGGGACGGGACGAGTCACCGTGGCCCCGCTGGTCCAGCGCGTAGACATGGAAGTTGCGCGGGAAGATGGGCAGGTTCAAATCCCACGTGTTGTGCGAGTCCGTGTAGCCATGCAGGAAGACGACGACGGGGCCATTCTTCGAGCCCTGCTCCACGTAGCGCAGCGTCACCCCGGTGCTCAGCGTGACCGAGCGCTCCCGAGGCGCGGCGGACAGCTCCTGCGTCTCCGTCTGGGCGGCGACTTCCTGCGACTGCCCGGGCATCGAGGCGGCGTCGGGCTCCGGAGCGGGACCACAGGCGGCGAGGATGGGCAGGGCAAGCAGGGCTGCGAGGAGCTTTCTCATGCGTGGAGGCCTCGGTCATGCGCGGCGGGAGAGTCCGCCGTCGTTGCAGGAATCATCATACGACTACCTCTGACATTGCCTGACGCTGAGTAACTCGCGGAGTTGTCAGGGATTCACAGCCTCGGAGTGAGAGGGGCCAAACGCATGAGGCTTGCGTGACCCAGGAATGGCGGCACTGACAGCAGAAGGTTCCCGCGAGATTGATGATGTGTGACGCACGTGTCTCGGTTCGGGTGGATGTCATTTCTGTAGATGCCCATGAGCGCCATGCAGGTCCCTGGCGGACACGTCCCGAGGAGCGCGACCTTGAGACGCCGGTAGGTCTCGCCCCGCCATGCCGATACGAGCGAGGCACACGTAGAACGAACGTTCCTTCCGCGAGCACGCGTGGAACGAACGTTCCTTCCGCGCCCGCCCCTCCCGGGTCCGGGGCGTTCGGCACCGCCGTGCCCGGATTTCTTCGAGGCGCCGGTAGCCCCGCCGCGCGGGCGCGGGGCGAGAGGCACAAGTGGAACGAACGTTCCTTCCGCCCCCACCCCCGCCCGGGCCCGGGGAGTCCGGCCCCCGGAGCCCGGATTTCCTCCGCGCACCTGTAACCTTCTGGCCGTCTCCGTCGTGGAGCCGTTGGATGCCCGGAATTTCCCGGGTGCGTAGACGGAGGACGGACATGCAGGCGACCCGAGTGGCGGTGGTGGGCGGAGGACTGGGCGGGCTCACGGCGGCGGCGCTGCTGGCGCGCGGTGGCTGCGAGGTGACGCTGTACGAGCGCGCGAAGCACTTCGGCGGCCGGGCGCAGACGGCGGACGTGGAGGGCTTCCGCTTCAACCTGGGGCCTCACGCGCTGTACCGGGGTGGGGCGGCGATGCGGGTGCTCGGCGGCCTGGGTGTGAAGCCGAAGGGAGGCATTCCGGGCGGGACGGGCACCTACGCGCTGCGCGCGGGCCGGCTGCACACGCTGCCACGGGGGCCCGTGTCGCTGATGACGACGGACGTCCTCACCCTCGCCGGCAAGCTGGAGCTGGCGCGGCTGCTGGCGGGGCTGCCCCGCCTCGACGCGGGAGCCCTGGCGCGCACGTCGACGCGCGAGTGGCTGGACACGCGGCTGTCGCGCGAGGACACCCGGGCGTTCGTCGGCGCGCTGACGCGGGTGTCGTCCTACTGCGCGGACCATGATGCGATGAGCGCGGAGGTGGCGGTGTCACAGCTCCAGTATGCGCTCGCGGCGAACGTGCTCTATGTGGACGGCGGCTGGAGCACGCTGGTGGACGCGCTGGAGGCCCGGGCGCGCGAGGCGGGTGCGAAGCTGGAGACCTCCATGCGAGTGGAGTCCGTGGTCTTCCATGAGCCCGCTCCCGGAGCCCGGGTGCGTGGCCTCCGCCTCGCGGACGGCACGGTGCACGAGGCGGACGTGGTGGTGCTGGCGGGGGGGCCGGACGACGTGGCGGCGCTGGTGCCCGGGGACGCGGTGCTTGCAAAAGAGGCGTCGGAGGCGGTGCCCGTCATGGCCGCGTCCCTGGAGCTGGGCATGTCGCGCCTGCCGAGGCCGGAGGCACTGTTCGCGCTCGGGGTGGACGGTCCGTGGTACGCGTCGGTGCACTCGGCGTCCGCGCGGCTGGCGCCGGAGGGAGGCGCGATGGTGCACGTGATGAAGTACCTGGGCGGCACGGACACCGGGGCCAGCGAGGCCGAGCTGGAGGCGGTGATGGACGTGCTCCAGCCGGGCTGGCGCGCGCACGTGGTGGCAAAGCGCTTCCGGCCCACGCTGCGAGTCAATCACCTGCTGCCGAGCGCGAAGTCGGGCGGCCTCTCCGGGCGTCCCACGGCGCGGGTGCCGCACGTGGAGGGCCTGTACCGGGTGGGGGACTGGGTGGGGCCGGAGGGGATGCTCGCGGACGCATCCTTCGCGAGCGCGGAGTCCGTGGCGCGGGCCCTCCTCGTGTCCGAGCAGGTGGAGCCCCGCCGGGCGGTGGGGGCGTAGCGCATGGAGAGCCCGGGACACAGCGCGGTGGCGGAAGCGGCGCGAGAGCACGAGCGCTTCCTCTGGGGCCTCTGCTACCGGATGACGGGCGTGGCGGCGGACGCCGACGACCTGGTGCAGGAGACGTACGCGCGAGCCCTGGCCACGCCACCGGAGCGGAAGGAGTCGCTGCGTCCCTGGCTGACCCGGGTGGCGGTGAACCTGGCGAGGGACCACCTGCGCCGCCGCCGTCGCGAGGGCTACGTGGGGCCCTGGTTGCCGTCCCCGCTCGAGACGGGGGACGCGTCGACGGAGGCGTCACCGGGCCTGGACATGCCCCCGGGAGTGGAGGCGAGGCTGCCAGGAGGCGGCTCGACGGAGGGCCGGTACGAATTGCTGGAGAGCGTCTCCTACGCCTTCCTCCTGGCGCTGGAGGTGCTGGCGCCGAAGCAGCGCGCGGTGCTGCTGCTGCGCGACGTGTTCGACTACTCGGTGCGCGAGGTGGCCGAGGCGCTGAACATGAGCGAAGTGAATGTGAAGGTGGTGCACCACCGAGCCCGCTCCGCGATGGCGGAGTACGACCGCGCGCGCTGCATCCCCACGAAGGAGCTGCAGGAGCGCACCCGCGTGGCGCTGGAGGGCTTCATGTCCGCGCTGCTGACGGGCGACGTGGCGGCGGCGGAGGCGCTGCTGTCTTCCGACGTGCGCGCGGTGTCGGACGGTGGCGGCCAGGTGCGGGCGGCGCAGGTGCCGTTGGTGGGGGTGAAGCGGGTGCTCACGTTCCTCCAGAGACTCGTGGAGCTGCGAGGCGCGCCAGAGGCGGTGGAGGTGCAGATGCTCAACGGCCTGCCAGCGCTGGTGGCCGTGTTCGCGGCTGCGGAGGACCCGATGCTGGCCTCGCGTGCGGTGGTGCGGGTGGAGCTGGGCGAGGACGGGCGCATTGCCCACGTCCACTCGGTGCTCCCGGACCGGAAGCTCTCGCGCCTGCGCCTCCCGTCGCCCGCGTGAGCGCAGGGGAGGCACGAAGCCCCCGCCACGCGGTAACACCCCGAGGCGCCAGCAAGGGCCTCGGCGTCAGCGCCGAGGCCGGCGGGCGATGATGAGCTCGCTCATGCCCTGGAGCCGCTGGATGCGGCGGACCACGTCGAAGCCGGCCTGTTGCACCAGGCGGTGCGTGTCCCGGTTGAGGCGGCACCCGCCGGTCATCCGCTTCCACGCGGGGGTGAGCAGGTCCTGCGTGGTGGCCAGTCCGGCGGACGGCGCGCGCACGTGCTCCAGCATGCGCAGCTCCCCTCCGGGACGCAGCACGCGGAACACCTCCGTCAGCGCGCGCGCCGGAGCGTCCACACTGCAGAACACGAGGCTGGACACCACCACGTCGAAGGACGCATCGGGAAACGGCAGGTCCTCCACGCTGGCGTGCACCACCTCCGCGTCGGGGCGCCGCTTGCGGGCCCGCTCGAGCGCCTCGGCATCCACGTCGATGGCGGTGACGGACGTCACTGTCTCCGGGTAGCCCGGCAGCGCGAGCCCGGTGCCGGTGCCCACCTCCAGCACGCGTCCCGTCAGCCCCCGTACAAGCTTCCTCCGGGCGGCCGTGAGTCCCAGCCACCCGAGCGGAGCCATCACCGCGTCATAAGCGAGCGCCTTCATCCCCAACCCTCTTTCAACCCGAACCGGAAGCGGCGAACCGGAGACCACCCGAGGCCCCCGGCGAAGCGCACACCCCACTCCACCCCGCGCCCCTGGCAACAGGCTCCACCCGGAGCCCACGGGCCGGAAAACGACTCGGCCCGGAGTCCCAGGCAAGAAGCCAGGGCCACCGGGCCGATGCTACCGCCACCGCATGTCGTGCCGCTGGAAGCCCGGGAGCGTCAGTGCCCTCCCGGACGCTTCTAGCGGGCCGCGCCCACCGTCTTCCCCGAGGACGCGGGAGGCACCGGCGAGGCACCGGGCGCGCGGCGCCGCAGCAGGCCCCACAGGCCATACGCCACCAGCGCCATGCAGCCGTACTGCGCGGGCGTGAGCCCGAAGTAGCGCGCGTCCACGTAGGACATGTCCGTGGCGCGCAGCGTGTCGAAGAAGAAGCGGCAGATGGCGTACAGCAGCGCGAGCAGCGGCAGCAGCCGGCCCTTCATCTTCTCCGAGTCGCGCAGCGCGTACAGCAGCCCGCTGATGGCGAAGAGGGCGATGGCGTCGTACATGCCCAAATCGTGCCGCGGGCCGCCGGGGAAATTCACGGCGAGGAAG
This sequence comes from Pyxidicoccus trucidator, assembly GCF_010894435.1. Classification (NCBI taxonomy): domain Bacteria; kingdom Pseudomonadati; phylum Myxococcota; class Myxococcia; order Myxococcales; family Myxococcaceae; genus Pyxidicoccus; species Pyxidicoccus trucidator. Next base: position 379,600 of record NZ_JAAIXZ010000003.1, read on the forward strand.
AAGTCCGTCGGCACGCCCGGGTGGTCATGCACCGCGAAGCAGCCCAGGCGGGCCACCGCCCAGCCCGGCGCCACGCCCAGCGCGAACGAGTCCGCGTAGTCGTTGAAGCGCAGCTTGCGCACCCGGAAGAACACCACCGCCGCCAGGATTCCGCCGAGCAGCCCGCCGAAGGACGACAGCCCGTCCCACACCTTCAAAATCTGGAACGGGCTCTTGGACAGCTCCTCCGGGTGGTAGAAGAGCAGGTGCACCAGGTGGCCCACGACGACGCCACCGAGCACGCCCCACATCGCGTAGTCGGCCAGCGGCGTCGGGTCCAGCTTCTGGCGCTCCGCATTGCGGACGAGCAGGCGAGCGGCCAGCAGGATGCCCAGCGCCACGAAGATGCCGAAGGGCTCGATGGTGAGCGGGCCCAGGTGGATGGAGGGTGGCTTCCAGTAGGGAATCACGTCGAAAGGCTCCAGTACGGGCGAACGCCCCTCCCTTTATCCGGGCGGAGGGACGGAGGCGAACAATTGTGGGAACGCGGACTTTCCCGTCCGCGCCGCGAGCCCACCCCCTGGCGGGTCCGCTGGACGACATACTCCCTGTGTGCCTCCTGGCACTCCCCTCGTACCCAGGAGGGAATCACTCCCACTTCCAGACGTTCGGGGAAGACCCGCTAGGACCGAATCAGGGGGTCTCACGCGTCTACTACAGGAAATCCTTGGTTTTTTGTCAGGCCCATCCGGTCCAATCGCACCGTGGGCCCAGGCTTCGAAGCACGCGGTGACGACATGACGCAGCGGAAGGAAAGCCACCACATGCCGGACGCGCCCTGGTGCGCGGGGCCGGCGTGTGTCCCCGCGCGGATGTCAGAATCACCCACCACGGTGGACGCGCCGCCACGGGCGCGGGCCACCCCTGTCGGGGGCACGTCGCCACGAGCGCGCCCCCATTGCCACCGTCGCTCGCGAGAGGCTCCACGCGCGACGGGCGCTGAACTGGTGCCGGCGGCCCTTGCCTCACGCGGCCGGCCTTGCGAGGTCGTTCAAGGAGTACACCAACCATGAAGTCCTACCTGTTGGTTCCAAAGGAGTCCATCGAGTCTCAGGCGCGCGTGGGGCCGCGCGGCACGGAGCAGGGCGAGCGCGTCCTGCCTCGCACCACGGCGCTGCGCTTCGCCGTGGCGAACAAGGCGCCCGACACGCTCACCTCGCTCGGCCTGCGCTCGGCCACGCTGCCCGGCGTGCGTCCGCAGGTGAGCGGGCAGCAGTCCCTCAAGCGCACGAAGAAGGGCGCGAAGAAGCAGCCCGGCACGCGCGGCGGAGACTCGTCCACCGTGCCCATTCCGGGCTCGGGCGTGACGGAGCAGACGGGCGCCGAGGCGGGCAGCTACCGCTTCATGCCGCTCATCGGCGCCACCATGGCCCACTTCTACGAGGAGGGCACCGAGAAGGCGGCCCGCGGCGAGCTGGAGCAGGACTTCGAGTTCATCCCCGACGTCGTGCCCCTGTCCTTCCCCGGCCCCGTGTCCGCGGGCCAGACGGGCCCGCGCAACCGCGGCATGTCCTCGCTCGCCGAGCGCGAGTGGCCGGAGGAGTGCGGCGTGCCCCTGGCCCACGCCCAGGGCATCCGCGGCGCCGGCGTCATGCTCGGCATCCTCGACACCGGCGTGGACGCCGACCACCCCGAGCACTTCAACCGCGTCATCCAGTTCCGCTACGTGTCGCTGTTCCCCAACTCGCCGCACAACCCGGCCCGAGACATCCGCGGCTTCGACCCGGATGGCCACGGCACGCACGTGTGCGGCATCGCCGCCGGCATCCACCACGGTGTCGCCCCGGAGGTGGACCTCTACGTCGCATCCGTCATCGAATCGGAGACCATCCGCACCAGCCTCGGCCGCGTGGCCGCCGGCATGGAGTGGCTGCTGCACCAGTTCAGCCGCCCGGAAAACTCCATGCGTCCGGCCGTCGTGAATCTGTCGCTCGGCTTCCCGCTTGCTCCTCCGCCTGGAATCTCGGAGGCCGACTACAACCTCAACCTGCGCGCGCTGCAGACGATGATTCGTCGCCTGCTCGACAGCAACGTCCTGCCTGTTGTCGCGGCAGGCAACAGTGGACCCGACACGGTTGGTTATCCAGCCGCCTTTCCGGAGTCCCTGGCGGTTGGCGCAGTCGACTTCGAGCGCAACGTGGCCACTTTCTCCGCCAGCGGAGCGGTGGGTAGGCGTGTTGTCCCCGACGTCATGGGTTACGGTGTAAACGTGTATTCGTCCACAGAGCGTCGCTGCAACAACCAGGCGTTCTACGAGCGAATGAGTGGCACGAGCATGGCTGCGCCTTATGTAGCGGGTATTGCAGCACTGTATCGTTGCCGCGCACCTGACTTGACGGCGGTCGAAGTGAGGGATTTGATCCTGGCCAATGCGGTCAAGCTTGCACGCTCGGGCACGCACCGGACGGGCAAGGGCCTGGCCGTGTTCAGGTGACGGCGGTGGGTTGATACCAGGGTCGGCGCCAGCTGAGCGCCGGACCTGGGGGAGGATGAGGCCATGAGCAGGAAGATTGGCGAGCCTGGGGACATGTACGCCAGAGGTTCGCCGCCGCTGTCGTCGAACGTGCGTCCGCTACCGGGCGCAGCCAGCTCGACGGTGGGAACGGAGCGCCAGCCCGAGTGGATTGACGTGACGGTGATGCCCAGGGAGGCACCCGCCGCGCCACGCGCGCGCGCGCCCGCACGGCCGCCGCCCCCCCGCTCACGTGCGGAGGTGCACCAGTCCGGCCTGGCCGAAAGCGCGCGCTTCCACCAGAGCTTCATGCAATGGCTCGAGGAGCGGCATCTCCTGGGCTCCGTGCGCTCGGTGAGCGAGCCGGGCTCGTTGCCCATGCTCCACCTGCGCTGCGCGCCACGCGTGCTGGACCAGCTGCGTCGCGAGCCGGAGTTCGAAGCGGGCACGATGCTGCCCCTCGACCTCATCTAGCGGTGGGCGCCCCTCGCCGTGCGCCCCTGGTCTGGGTCTCCCTCCGAGCGTAAGGAGGGCTGCCCGGGTGGCCCTGGAGGGCCACCTGCGGCGGCGCACCTGCGCACCGCCTGGAGAAGGGCCCCGGTCCGTCGTTCCCGCCACGGTGAACCGACGTCAGGGCCGCTTCTTCCTGATTAACTTAGAAACTCGGGATTGTCCTGCCAACTGGCCAGAGGGCCAATAGTCGTGGACGTGCGTTCAGCACACGACTCAAGGCACGTAGGCGATGCAGTCAATCTCCACGCGCAGACCCGGCTCTGGCAGCGCGGACACCTGCACGGTGGTGCGTGCGGGGCGGTGGCCGGCGAAGACTCGCTCGTAGACGGCGTTCATCCGGGGGAACTCCTTCATGTCCACGACGAAGACGCCGCAGCGCAGGACGTGCTGGAGGCTGGAGCCGCCGGCCACGAGGATGCGCTCCAGGTTGCGCAGCACCTGCTCCGTCTGCGCTTCAATGCCCTCGGCCTGCGTGCCGGTGGTCGGGTCCGTGGCGCCCTGTCCGGAGATGAAGAGCAGCCGCTCCAACTGCATGCCGGGCGAGTACGGGCCCGCGGGCTTGGGCAGGTTGGGCGAGACGATGGGCTGGTGCTTCGCTGACGTCACGGGCTTCTCCTTGCGAAGGGAGCCCCAGGCATAGCGAATGCGGCGGCGGGGTGCACCCTCGGGGCCGTGGGTGCGGCCCCGGCGGACTCTCCAACCTGGGAGCGTCTTCGCCGGGACCGCGCCTGGAGACCTACAGCGTCACGACGTACTCCACGCCGTCGAAGCACCAGCGCACGCGGACCACGTCACGGGGGAGCGGCTGGAAGCGGAGCCGCACCCAGGTGCCCCGCGTGACGCGAGCCCTGTGCGTGCTCGCCGCCGTGTCCACGCGCAGCCTGACGCGGGTGCCGTCGACGAGCTCCGCCTCGAAGGAGGCCTCGGGATTCCAGAGCTGGGTGTCGCACTGAATCTCCACGGCGGCGAGCCCATCTGCGGAGGCCAGCCGACGTCCGCGCAGCGGCACGGGCCCCTGCTCCTTCTCGCCTCCTCGGGACCAGGACTGCCCGCGCTTCGCCGGAGCGCGTCCCCCTGTCGGCAGTCCACCCGGTGTCACGGGCACGCTGCTGCATGACCTGAGCGTTCCTATCTCCGGTCCCTGTCCCGGAGGAGGGCTGGAGGGAGACTCGCTCCCTGGGACGGGAGGGGTCATCCGCCGCACCATGATGGTGGGCCGTGGCACCGCCCCGGCAAGCCACGCACCTGGAGCAAAGGCGCTCCCCAGGCTGTGCGCGGACATGCCCTGTGGGAGCGCCTGGGGCACCGTCTCGTACCGGAAGGGCACCGAGGGGTTTACGGTCGGCTCATCGCTCACGGCGACCCAGGCCGTCAGCGGCGTGGCGATTTGATACTCCAGGCCGAGCTGCTCCATTCGGGGGCTCAACTCATGGAGTGGCGCTCCACCCGAGCGCTGCATGGCGAGGTCCTCCACCTTCTCCCGTGCGTAGAGCGTCGCGAGGGCGGGGTTCCCCTCTCCCGCACGCATCGGAGGGACGAGGAGACTCCGCTCCCAGGCTCCGTCCGGAGTGACGCCCTTCACGACAAGTCGTCCGCCGTCCGGCCGGAGCTTCAGGGACAGGAGGACCGGAGCGCCGGCCATCAGGTCCGTCACCGACGCGGGCGCGAAGTCCTCGACGGCGTCGCCTTCCACCGTCACGTCCACCAGCACCGGTGCCCGGGTCGCGGCGATGAGCCGGGCGGCGCTCCGCTCGACGTCTTCACCCGGGCCGGTGAGGACTTCCACTCCCCGACCGGCGCGCGCGGCGGAGTGGGTGAGGGAGCGATTCACCGCCGCCCCCACACCCACCGTGTGCAGGCGAGTCCCACGCGGGAGGCGCTCGATGAGCTCCCGGACGATGTCCCCCTCGGCGCCGATGTGCCCGTCGGTGACGAGCACCACCTGGCGCTGACTGTCAGGGCGCAGCGGACGGAGGGCCTCGCGGATGCCGGAGCGCATCTCGGTACCACCGTTCGCGGCCAGTCCCATCACCCAGGCCACCGCCTCGTGACGGGCGGCCACATTCGCGGACGCGGGCCTGTCCCGCCAGCGCAGGGGCCTGTCGTTGAACGCCAGCAACTCCAGCGAGTCGCGCTCCTCCAGCGTGTCGATGAGCGCCGCGACGACCCGCCGGGCGTGCTCCATCGGCGGCCCGCGCATGGAGCCGCTCACGTCCAGGAGGAAGACGAGGTCCCGAGGCAGCCGCGCCGTCTCCACCGAGGGAGGCACCAGCGTGAGCAGCCCGAACGCGGCTTCCTCCAGCCGTCCCTTCAACCGGGCACGATGCAGGTGGATGCCCGGCTCCGGAGTGGCGACGGGCCAACGCACCACGACATCCCGGTCCAGTGGCACACCCTCTTCCAGCCGGGCCAAGGTCCTCGCTCCGCCAGGCTCGAAGCGCACCGGGTGGCTGGGAGACTCGGGCCTGCGTCCCTCCGCGAGCACGTCACCGATGACCAGCTCGAGTGTGGCGCGGATGCTCGTGGGCCGGTGAGCCACGCTCACGTCGATGCGGTCCACGGCCTGCGTGCCCGGGTAGCGGGGCGCGACGACGGTGGGAAAGCGCCACTCCCACAGGCCCTCGGAGAGCCAGCGCAGTGGCTGGTCCACGGTCAGCTCCACGGTGACGTGCTGACCGGGAGGCACGTTGCCCAGCTCCTGCGAGAAGACGCTGGTGCGCTGCTGGGTGAGCAGCGCCGCCGTCCTGCCGGAGGCCACGGCCTGCTCGAAGCGCTCGCGGGCGACATGGAGCCTGTCCACCACGCCCACGGTGCGGCGCTCGCCGATGCGGAACGCGTACCCGGCCACCGCGCCGTCTTCCGGCAGGGGTACCTGGTAGCTCACCTGGAGCGGCTCTTCGTACGGATTCAAGAAGTGCTGCGTGAGCGTGACGCGGGCAATGCCCCCCTGCGCCTCCGCTTTCAGTGCCACGGCGGTGAGCGGCAGTTGCCTGCCATCCACCGAGAACATCCAACCCCCCTGCTCCTGCTGAGCTGTGTACGTCGCTGCGGGCCTCCCTTCGGGCTCTTGGGTACCCGCGCACCCACGAAGCAGTCCCGTCGGGGCTGACAGCCGCGAGTCCCCGAGTCGCATCCAGGTGCGACACGCACCACCCCTTTGGTGCCACCGCCGTCGCGCAGTGTGCCAGCCGCTGCACACGCGCCGAGTCCTCACGGAGCCAGCGTCCCCAGCAAAACCGCGCACCTGGCGCCTCGCGTGGGAGAGGCACGGAGGTTGCGTTGGAGCCTCCCCGTCGGACGAGCACCCTTACGGAGCCCATCCATGCAAGTGGCGAGGAAGTCCTCCCCGGTAGCGAGGTATTCGCGGACCCCCGGCAGCACCCCGGGGGCGAGTGGCCTGCACTTCGACCTGTACTCCACCGCGGAGGCGCTGCCCGACAAGGACTGGAGCGCGGTGGTGGATGCGGGGCACGTCTTCCTCCAGCCCACGTACCTGCGAGCCCTGGAGCGCAGCCGTCCCGAGCGCATGACGTTCTTCTACGCGCTCTTCCGCGAGCAGGGCCGTCCGGTGGCGGTGGCGAGCTTCCAGTGCGTGGACTTCGGCATGGACGGCTTCGGTCCCAACCTGCTGCCGGAGGGCATGGCGCCGGAGGAAGCGGCGGGCACCTCCTTCTTCGTCCGCGCGCAGCTCAAGCGGGTGCTGGGGCGCATGCGGGTGCGCGTCCTGGTGTGCGGCAACCTCTTCGTCTGCGGGCCGCATGGCTTCGCGCACCGGCCGGAGCTGGACGCGGAGCGAGCGTGGTCCGCGCTGGCTGAAGCGGTGGACGCGCTCCAGGCGCAGGAGCGCAACCTGACCTTCGTGCTGGTGAAGGACCTGTCGCCGGAGGCGCATGGGGCCACGCGAGCGCTGGAGCGGGCGGGATTGGACAAGGTGCGGGTGGAGCCGACGATGGTGCTCACGGTGCGTCCGACGTGGAAGCGCTTCGAGGACTACCTCGGGGACCTCACGACGAAGTACCGCGCCCAGGCCCGCCGGGCGCGGCGCCAGTTCGAGGGCGTGGAGCGCAGGAGCCTCGGAGCCGCGGACATCGCCGCGCTCGCGCCCCGGGTGGAGGAGCTGTACGGCGCGGTCCACCAGCGCTCGCGGCTGCGGCCCTCGCGCGTGAGTGCCTCGTACTTCGTTCACTTGAAAGAGGCGCTGGGAGAGGACTTCGACTTCGTCGGCTACTTCGAGGGGGAGGAGCTGCGCGCCTTCAACACGCGCCTTCGCGCGGGCGACGAGCTGGAGAGCTACTACCTGGGCCTGGACTACGCGCACAACGAGCGGCTGGCGCTGTACTTCAACGCGATGCTGGACGACGTGGAGCACGGCATCCTCACGGGGGCCCACCGGATTCAGCTCGGGCGCACGTCGCTGGAGCGCAAGAGCGCGCTCGGCGCCGAGCCGGTGGACCTGAACCTCTTCACGCGCCACCGCGAGCCGCTGCTGTACCCGATGGCGAGGAGCCTGCTGTCGCTCGTGCAGCCGAAGTGGACGGCCCGCCATCCCTTCAAGGAGCACGCATGAAGCGCCACCCGTCCGGACTGTTGACTGATGGCGAAGCGCCTGCTGTCGCTCGGCCAGCCGAAGTGAAGAGCCCGCCACTCTTCTCGGGAGCGGGCTTGAAGCGCCACCTGCCCGGACTGCTGATGGTGCTGGGACTGGCGGCGACGCTGCTCATGCTGCGTCCGCTCGCCACGGGAGCGTTGCCGGCGCTCGACACGGTGCGCGCCTCGGGCGTGCAGGGCACGGTGCTCTTCTGTCTCACATACAGCGTGGCCACGCTGTTGCTGCTGCCCACCACGCCATTCACGGTGGTTGCGGGGGCGCTGTATGGCCCATGGGGCGGAGGCGCACTGCTGTTGCTGCTCAGCCTCGGCGTGGACCTGGTGGCCTTCTTTGGCGCCCGCTTCGCGAGAGGTCCCTTCGAGCGCATGCGCGACCGCTTCCCGGGGCTGGCACGGCTCGACGAGGCGCTGGGGAAGGGCGGCTTCGGCGCGGTGTGCCTCCTGCGCCTGTCACCGCTGGCGCCCTACGGAGTGCTCAACTACGCGCTGGGGCTCACGCGGGTGAGTCCGGCCGCGTTCCTCGCGGGCACCGCGGTGGGAAGCCTGCCGGCGACGGTCCTCTTCCTCGTACTGGGACACGGAGCGGCGGGAATGGTCGAGGGTGGAGGCGGCTCGCTCGGACTGTGGGCGACGGTGGCGCTGACGGTGGTGAGCGCCGTGGGGCTCACCGCGTGGGCGAAGCGCCGGCTCGCGGCGCCGGTGGTTGCGAGCGAGGTGGCGGCATGAAGCCCTGGATGCCCGTGGAGCGCATCGCGCGACTCTCACCCGAAGCACTCGCCGCGCGAACCACGCCAGTCATCCTCACCAGCGCCATCCAGGACTGGCCCGCGCTGGAGAAGTGGACACCCGCGTACTTCCGCGATGCCTGTGGCGCACAGGAGGTGTGGCTGCACCGCTTCACCCGGCGCAATGCGCTGAAGGCCACGCTGGGAACGTACGTGGACGGGCTGGAGGGCAGGGGCCCGCTCGCGGATGGCGGGTCCGAGCTGTACTTCGCCTACGACGCCTCCGTGCTTGGAGGCGCCACGCGGCTGCGCGACGACTTCGACTTCCGTCCGCTGTTCCCCTCGGGCATGGGCCTGCCGAAGACGGGGCTGTGGATGGGGCGTCGGGGCGCGCATACGCCGCTGCACTACGACATCGACGCGCTCAACCTCCACGCGGTGCTGCGAGGCCGCAAGCGCTTCATCCTCTTCCCGCCCGAGGACTCCGCCCGGCTCTACCCGTCGGACGTCTTCGAGTGGACCACCGTCTTCAGCGAGGTGCGCGTCGCCCGGCCGGACCTCGCGAGGCACCCGGACGCTGCGCGGGCCCAGGGCCACGAAGCCGTCATCGGCCCGGGGGAGGTGCTGCTGCTCCCGCCCGGCTGGTGGCACGACGTGCTGTCGCTGGAGGACTCGCTGTCGCTCAACGCGTGGTGGGTGACGCCGGGGCTGTTCGCGGGTCCGAGGCTGTGGCGCGAGAATGCCCGCGCGCTGCTGCACCGGCTGGGTCTGCATGCGCGGAACCGCTGCACGTGCTGTGGGCACGGGGACCTGCGCATCCACCTGGGGTGGGAAGCAGAGCCCGAGCACGCCGTCCCGCGGGCTCGCGCGGCCTGAGCCTCCGAGGCCCACCGCGCCGCACTGGGAAGCAGGGGCCGAGCACGGTGTCGCACAGGCCCGTGCGGCCTGAGCCTCCGAGGCCACCACGCCGCCCGTGCACCTGAACGGGCGGCGCGAAGGAGCAGACTACTCCGACCAGTACGAGCCCAGGCCGGCGCGCACGAGGTCGCAGATGTAGATGATGGCGTCATCCCCATCGTCATAGACGCCGCGCGAGTGGAGGCAGCGCGCGCTGTTGGGGCGGGGCGCGCCATACTGCGCGGCGAGCTGCTTGCAGTACGTGTCACCGGCGGTGCCAGCGGTGCACTCCACCGTGCACGCGTTCCCGCTCTCCCAGGACGGGTTGTAGGTGGGGTACGAGTCGGCCGTGTTCCAGCACAGGCCGCTGGAGCACTGCGAGTCGCTCGAACAGGACGCGCCAATCGCCTTCAGCGCCTGCTCCTGCTCGGAGAGGGTGGGCTCGGTAACGACTTCAGCGCCGCCACAGGCCAGCGTGAACAGCGAGGCCAGCACCAGCAGGGACGCCGCGACAGGGACTCTCATGGGGGACTCCATTCCAACGGGGGGAGCCCTGGATTCACATATTTTCAGCAAATGATGCAAGTCACGAAAGCACTGTCGCGTGCGACGACCGTGGCCCGGGCGTCGGGGACTGCTCGCCCGGGGGGACGTGCACCCGTCCGTTACGGGGCCGTCACGGACTGGAGCGCCGTGCGTGGACGGCGGCCTCCAGCCTGGACAGTCCCCGCCTGAGCTCCTCCATCTCAGCCTTCAGGGCATCGACCTCGGCGCTCTTCGCGCGGAGCTCCTGCGTGCGTCGCTCCAGCGCCTGGATGGCGGCCATGTTCACCCCGTCGATGTCGAGCAGGCCGATGCTCTTGTCATCGGTTCCCAGGCCGAAGGCCGCGCGGAAGTCCTGGGCGACGGGGCCCAGGTGGCGGACCCCGGGGCCTTCGTCCTTGTAGCGCCAGCTCTCGACGGGCATCCGCGCCACCTTCGCGAGGACCTCCTCTCCGTCGATGTGGCGGAAGTCCTCCTTGGTGTCGCGGTCGGAGGTGCAGCTGAACACCCCCGAGCCGGCCGGCAGGTCGCACCCCGTGGAGAGCGCGGAGTTGGTCCTCAGCCGCACCCCACCCGCGGCGCGCACCATGAACTGGTTGTTCGCGGTGCTGGAAGCCACGGCGGTGATCGACTGGTCACCCCAGATGAACGCGCCGGTATGCCCACCCGTCGTCACCCGGTGCCCCAGCGCCATCGAGTAGTTCGCATCCGCCGACACCCGGTAGCCGATGGCGACCGCGCCCTGGCCCGAGGCGACGTTGGTGTAGCCCATGGCGGTGGAGCCGAACCCGCTTGCGACGGAGGAGGCGCCAGCAGCGAAGCTCACCGTCCCCGAGGCCTCGTTGCTGCTGCCGAAGCACGCGGCGTCCGTGCCGCTCGCGGCGCACTGGTCCCCGAAGGCGAAGGAGGCGAACCCGCTCGCCGTGGTCAGGTTGCCGCCCGCCCAGGAGTAGAAGCCGATGCTGGCGTCATTCCACTGGTCCACGGCATTGCCGGCGCGAAACGCGCCCTTGGACGGGTGCCACATGAGCCGCAGCCCCGTGCCCGTCATGGGCACGGCGCCGTTGCCGAGGTCTCCGCGCGCGAGCAGTCCACCCGCCGAGTCCACGGTGAAGAGCGGGTAGTTGCTCCAGACAGGGGTGGCTGCCGAGGTGTTCTCGACGCGAAGCAGGGGCGTCGGGTCCTGGACGGGGGCCGTTGCTTCGACGCGCAGCCCGGCCTTAGTGGTCAGCCTGCCGTCCGTGCTCCCCGTTCCCGAGAGCGTGAACGAGCCCTCCTGGAGCGCCGTCCCATTCTGGATGTAGCCGCCGTTGCCTGGCAGGGGCGGGCGCGCATCGGCGAGGCGCGGGTCGTTGCCTTCCACGGAGGTGGCGGGCCCATTTCCATACCGGACGCTGACGGCGTTCTCCTCGAGCTCCAGTCCTGTCCCGACCTCCCAGGACTGCCCGGAGGCCTCCTCCGAACCACACCCTCCCGTGCTCACGGCGATGCATCCCAGCGTGGCCAACAGCGTTCTGATTTTCATGGTGTGTCCCCAGGGGCGAGGCGCAGCGACTTGGAAAGAACGCACGGCGCTCCAAGGCTTCGCCGACAGCGGAGGTGTCTCCGGGAGCTCCGTCCCTGCTTATGCAGGTGTGTTGCAAGAATTGCCGGAGTGCGGTGTAGGCGCCGCGCCGCGTCCGGTACCCGGCAGGACAGTGCGCGATCGGGCGTGGCGTGCGAGGGGAGGCCCAGGTGGTTCCACACGCTACCCCTTCGCAGGAACGCCTACGCGCGCGTCCCGCGAGCCGTCAGGTTTCGTGCAAATAGTCGAGGGCCTCGCGGTCGCCGGTATCGCCTGGACGACGTGCGAGCAGGCGTCGTGAGTTGACCCAGTCCCATCCGCACCGAGCGTGACAATCCATTGGCGCCCCAGGTTTTCACAAGAGGGCTGCGATGGACGGGCTTCGAGCGGGAGCGGTGGTGGTCCTGGCATGCGCGAGCGTGCTGGGCGCAGGCCCCACGTGGGCACAGGAGGGCGGCGAGGCCGGCCCGGGCGAGGTGCTCTCGGAGGAGCAACTGGAGGCGCTGCTCGACACGCCCACCGCGCAGCCCGACAGCGAGGAGCCGTCGGCGCCGTCCTTCGGTCCGGAGCAGCTCACGCCGTACTTCGCGGAAGGGACGCTGGCGAAGGCCCGCGCGGAGTTCAACCGGGGCCGCTACAAGCGCGCGCGGGCGCTGCTGTCGCAGGAGCCGCCCACGCTGCCGGTCCGCTTCCTCCAGGCGCAGAGCGCCCTGCTCGCCAGGGACTTCGCCGTCGCCGCCGACGAGTTCGCGTCGCTGGCCAACGACTACATCCCGCTGAGAGACCACTGCCTCGTCCGCGCGGCCCAGGCCAACGAGAAGCTGCGCCGGTGGGAGCTGGCCGCGGGGCAGTACCGGGAGGTGAGTTCCGGCTCGCCGCTCTACCCGGAGGCGCGCTTCAGCCTGTCGCGTGTGCTCCAGCGCCGGGGCGACGTCAGCGGTGCGCTGGCGGCGCTGCAGGAGCTCATCGACAGCCGCCAGTCGCGCGGGCCGGACGCGCTCCGGATGAAGGCGCTGCTGGCCATCTGCGACCTGGCGCGAGCGCAGGGGAAGTACAACGTCGAGCACCGCGCGCTGCTGGAGGTGTGGGCCACGAGTCCGCTGTCGCGCGAGGCGCAGCGGGCCGCGCAGCGGCTGAAGGGGCTGCCGCTGCCCATCAAGTGGAGGGTGCGCCGGGCCGAGGCGCTCGTGGAGCTGCACCGCAACCACGCGGGCATGGAGCTGCTGAACGGCGTGCTGCCCCACGTGCAGCTCCCGGACGAGCTGGCGTGCCGCTCGCACCTCACCTACGGCCGGGCGCTGCGCAAGGAGCGGCAGCACCGCCGGGCCATCCAGGTGCTCTCGCCGATGGTGGAGCAGTGCACCTCGCCGGAGCAGCGGCCGCAGGCGCTGTACGTGCTGGGCTACTCGCAGTCGGTGGTGGACCCGAAGTCGGCCATCACCACCTACGCGACGCTCGCGCGGGACTACCCGGAGCACGGCTACGCGGATGACGGGCTCTTCTTCTCGGCGTGGTTCCTCCAGCGCACGGGGGACACGGACGCGGCGATGGCGCGGTACGAGGAGACGGCCCGGCGCTACCCGTCCGGCAACTTCGCCTCCGAGGCGCTCTTCCGCGCGTTCTGGCTCCACACCCGCCGCCAGGAGCCCGAGGCCGCGCTGGCCGCGCTGACGGCGGTGGAGAAGCTGCCCGAGGCGGCGCGCACGGACGAGGCGCTCTGGCGCGCGCGGTACTGGCACGCGCGCATGCTGGAGTCCGGCGCCGCGAGGCAGGACGCGCTGGACCGCTACGAGCACATCGCCGCCGAGCGTCCCGCGGCCTGGTACGGGCTGCTGTCCCGCTCGCGGCTGGCGCTGCTCGCTCCCGAGCGACTGGCGAGCCCGAAGCCGTCCCTCGCGGGGACCGGCGGGTCCGGCAGCGCGGGTGGGGCCGTCGAAGTCGCGCAGGGGACCACCAGCCATGCCGGAGCGGGCGCGCTCTCCGGGGCCACCGAGGTGGCGGGCAGGTCCCTGGGCTCGACCTCCGGCAAGCCCGGCGCGTCCGCTGGAGCCATCGTCGCGGCCAGCAACCCCGGTGTCTCCATCGACGTGCTCACCCGAGCCGCCGCCGAGGCCGGCAAGCCCGTGCTGTCCGCTGGAGTCCTCACGTCCGGTGGGGCCCTTGATGCGGCCGGTAAGCCCGTTCTCTCCACGGGTGTCATCGTCGCGGCCAGCAATCCTGGCGGCACCTTCGGAGCCACCGCCGGAGGCAGCAAGCCGGGCATGGCCGTCGGTTCCGCCGTGACCCTCGCGACTGGCGCGGCCGTCGGTGTCGGTGCGAGCGGTTCAGGCGCGTCAGCCCGAGCCAGCAAGCCCGGCGCGGACACGGAGCCCGGCGAGCTCGGAGAGCCGGCCGAGGTCTGGCCACTCTCCCCTGGCCCGCTCCGGAACGACGCGCGCTTCGCGGCGGGAGTGGAGTTGCTGCGGCTGGGGCTGCCCGGCGCGGTGGAGGAGTTCCTCGCGGTGGACGCCCGGGCGCTGCCCGAGGCCCCGGCGCGGCTGCTGTACCAGACGGTGCTGCGCACGGGGCGCCGCAAGGCCGCGAGGCAGGTGGCCCGCTCGGCGCTGCACCAGGACATCCAGGGCCCGCTGAGCGCCGAGTCCCGCCCCGTCTGGGAGGCCACCTGGCCCAAGGCCTACCGCGCGCTCATCGAGCGCTATGCGCGCTCCTACCGCGTGGACCCGGACCTCCTGCAGGGCCTCATCCGCGAGGAGAGCCGCTTCAACCCGCGCGCGCGCTCCGCCACGGGAGCACTGGGCCTGGCCCAGCTCATGCCGGCCACCGCGAGGCAGGTGGCGGAGTCGCTGGACCTGCCCCCGGTGGGCGAGGCGGCGCTGCTCCAGCCGGCGGACAACATCCGCCTGGGCGCGGCCTACCTCGGCCAGCTCACCAAGCACTTCGGGGGCAACGTGGCCTACGCGGTGGCCGCCTACAACGCCGGCCCCGGAGCGGTGGAGCGCTGGCGCCACGCGCTGCCCCGCGCGGAGCTGGACGAGTGGGTGGAGCACATCGCCTTCGAGGAGACGCGCGGCTACGTCAAGAAGGTGCTGAGCAGCTACAGCGCCTACAAGCTGCTCTACGGCAAGGAGCCCGCGGTGCTGCGCAACCTCCGCGTGGACGACGTCAGCGTGAGGTGAAGGCCGGCGCCGGGCCGTCAGCTCTCCCAGTGCTGGCGGCGGATGAGCTCCAGCGAGTCACGGCCCTGGCCCGTGAGGACGAGGACCTCGGTGTCGTCCCAGGCCCAGACGCCCTTCATGTTCCACGGAGCCTCGCTGTCGCCGAAGCGATTCAGGAGCCTCAGGCGCTGCTCCGCGCTCAGGCGCGCGACGAGGTCGAAGTTATCCCGCACCGCGTAGAACAACCCCAGCATGCCGCGAGTCTGGGCCACGGCGGCCCGGACCTCCTGCTCGAGCCGTTCTTGCGGTGAGACGTAGATGTCCTGTGACAATGTGCCCTGCCTGAAGCGGCGCGAGTGCCGGCGGGGAGGATACCGCGCACCTGACGCCGCGTGCGACGCACGGGGCCCGCGCCACTGTCCCGGGCAGGCCCCGCGAGGAGAGACCTCAGAAGTTGAGGCCGCCGTCCACGTCGATGGTGCGGCCGTTGAAGTAGTCGCACTCGATGATGAACTTCACCGCCAGCCAGATGTCCTCGGGCAGGCCGATGCGGCCCACCGGAATCGCGGACACCAGCGCGTCGCGGGCCTTCTGGTTCATGCCCTGCGTCATCGGCGTCTCAATCATGCCCGGAGCCACCGCGCCCACGCGGACGCCGAAGGGGCCGAACTCGCGCGACCAGGTGACGGTGTTGGCGGCCAGCGCGGCCTTCGCGGACACGTAGTTGGACTGGCCGCGGTTGCCGTGCCGGGCGATGGACGACATGTTGACGACGACGCCACCCTTGGTGTCCGTCTCCGCCATCTTCCCCACCACCTCGCGCACCATGAGCGTGGCGCCGGTGAGGTTGACGCCGATGACGGCGTTCCAGTCCGCGGTGGACAGCTTCTTCACCTGGCCGGTGGTGCGGTCCTTCTTCACCAGCAGCGCGTCGCGGAGGATGCCCGCGTTGTTGATGAGGCCGTTGAGCCCGCCCATCGCCCCGTGCGCCCAGCTGACGAAGGAGACGATGTCCTCCTCGGAGGACACATCCAGCTTGCGGCGGTGGATGCCGGCGGGCAGGGCGGCGAGCCGCTCCTCATTCACGTCGCCCACGGCCACCTGGGCACCGGCCTCCGTCAGCCGCTGCGCGAAGTGCGCGCCCATGCCCTGGGCGCCGCCCGTGACGATGATTTTCAGGTCCTTGAGCTGCATGCTGTCTCTCCGGAGTAGGGGCGGCGCGAAGCCCCGGGGACCCGCGCCACCGGAAAAAGTGGGCGCAGGGTACGCAACCGGGGCCGCGCTGGCCAGCGGGGAGAGAACTGAAACCTGAATCGGTCTTCAACTTCGGAGAAGGAACGCACCGCGCCGGAGGACTCACGGCGCGGCGCGGTACGCCCCCAGCCTACATCGCCGCGGAAATCACGGCGCCCAGCCGGCGCATGCCCTCGGTAATCAGCTCGGGCGGACGGTTGGAGTAGTTGAGGCGCATGAACTCCGGGCGCGGGTTGTTGGCGAAGAAGGGGCTGCCGGGCACGAAGGCCACCTTCTGCTCAATCGCCTTGGGCAGCAGCGCGTCGCCGCTGAGGCCCTCGGGCAGTTCCACCCACAGGAACATGCCGCCCTCGGGCGTCGTCCAGCTCGTGCCGGCGGGCATGTGGACCTTCAGGGCGTCCAGCATGGCGTTGGCGCGCTGGCCGTAGACGGGGCACAGGGCCTCCAGGTGGGCGCCGTAGTCGAAGCGGGTGAGCAGCTTCGCCACCGCACGCTGGGCGAGCGTGGCGGTGTGCAAATCGGTGGCCTGCTTGGCGATGGTGAGGCTGCGCACGAAGTCGCGCGGCCCCGCCACCCAGCCGATGCGCAGGCCCGGGGCGAGCGTCTTGGAGAAGGTGCCCAGGGACACCACGACGCCCTCGTCGTCGAACGACGCCATGGACGGCAGGTGGTCGCCGGTGAAGCGCAGCTCGCCGTACGGGTCGTCCTCGAGGATGAGGAAGCGGTACTTCTGGGCCAGCCGCACCAGCTCGCGCCGACGCTCCAGCGAGAGGGTGGTGCCCTTGGGGTTCTGGAAGTTGGAGACCACGTACACCATCTTCGGGCGGTGCGTGGCCAGCATGCGCTCCAGGTCATCGGTGCGCATGCCCTGGTCGTCGCTGCCCACGGTGGCGAACTTCGCCTCGTACGAGCCGAACGTCTGCAGGGCCGCCAGGTAGCTGGGGCTCTCCACGATGACGAGGTCACCCGGGTCCAGCAGCACCTTGGCGACGAGGTCGATGCCCTGCTGCGAGCCGCTGGTGATGAGCACCTGGTCCGTGGTGGCCACGCGGCCGCGCTTCTGGAGGTGGCCGCAAATCCACTCGCGCAGGGGGCCGAAGCCCTCGGTGGTGCTGTACTGGAGCGCGGCGCGCCCCTCGGTGGCGAGCACCTCGGCGTGGGCCTCGGCGATGGCCTCGAGCGGGAAGAGCTCGGGCGCGGGCAGGCCGCCCGCGAAGGAGAGGATGTCGGGCCGCTCGGCGATTTTGAGGATTTCGCGCACCGCGGACGTCTTGGTGCGAGCCATCCGCTGGGCCAGCCGCCAGACGGGCGGCGGGGGTAGGGGTGCGCTCATTGCGTCGGCGCTCATGATTCACTCTCCTTTCAGCTGCTCGGGAGGCACACGCACGTGCGTGTCCTCCTTGATGGATGACAGGACGATGGTCGTCTGCGTGCGGGTGACGCCGGCGATGGTGCGCAGCGTCTCCACGAGGAGCGAGTCGAGCGTCTTCGTGTTCGCCGTCTTGACCTTGAGGATGTACGAGTCCTGGCCGGCCACGCGGTGGCACTCCAGGATGTCGGGCAGCGCGAGCACCTTCTTCGCGAAGCCCTCGAAGTACTTGGGGTGTTCGATGTTCACCCCGATGAAGGCGGTGATGTCCTTGCCGAGCTTCGACGCGTCCACCCGCGCCGTGTAGCCGGTGATGACGCCCCGGTCCTCCAGCTTGCGGATGCGCTCGGCCACCGCCGGCTGCGACAGCCCCACCGCGCGCGACAGCTCCAGCTGCGTGGCGCGACCGTCGCGCTGCAGCAGGTCGACGATGCGGATGTCGAGCTCGTCCAGGGGCATGGGCTGGGTAGACCTTATTTTTATAGGTGGTTCGTGGGTTCGGCGGTTAATTTATATTTGATGTTCCAAGGATGCAACTGGAGGTTTCTGCCTCTATTGCATGGCTCCCAGGCACCCCCGGAGGGCGATTGCACGGACGGTGCCGCCCGCTGACACGGCGGGAGCAGCAGTCCGGCGGGCCTTTCCGGGGAGAAGTAGGAAGGGAATGCGCCACGGAGGACTCCGGCTTGCCCTGTGGGGCGAAGTCGTCTCCTCGCGGTGTGCGCGAGCGGACAGGCGGCGCGTGGGGCGGGCCCACCGGCGGGTGACTCGGTGCGCGGCTGCGCCGGTGATCCCGGGGGCGCGTAACGGGTAGAGGTAGGAGAGGGCTCCGGCGTGGGGCGGCGCTAATCGGCGCGAGGCCGCGTCATGGGTGGATGCGGGCGAGGGTGCCGGAGTCGGGCGGCGCTACTCGGTGCGCGTCAGCTGGCGCACGGTGTGGCCCTGTTGCTGGAGGAGGGCGACGAGGCCCTGGGGGCCCACGACATGGCCGGCGCCGACGACGATGAAGTGGGTGCGGGGCTGGGCGAGGAGGGCGTCCACGCCGGTGGCCATCTGGGCGTTGCGCTCGAAGAAGATGCGCTCGTAGACGGGGCGGTAGGTGGCGTCGTTGGCGCCTTCGAGGATGAGGGCGGCCAGGCCGTCCGCGTCACCGGCCTTCCAGGCAGAGATGAGCTGGTCGAGCACGGCGCCGGCCTCGCGGGTGCGGCGGAGCTGGTCGCGGAGCATGAGGTCCTGGAGGGCGTCCGGGGTACCGGCGAGCATGCGCAGCTGGCCCTCGGCGGTCTCCAGCTCGAGGACGTCCTTGCCGGCGTCACGGGCGCGGGTGAGGAAGGCGCGGTCCACGCCGTGGCCCTGCTGGTAGCCGGCCTTCTGCAGCTCGGTGACGCTGAGGACCATGCCCACGAGCCACGGGCGCAGGGGCTCCAGGTTGGCGAGCGCGAGTCCCATGCGCTGGGCGGCGCGGTCCAGGAGCGTCAGGGTGACGGGGTCCAGGCGCTGGGAGAGGCGCTGGCCGTCGGGGAGCCGGCCGAGCTCCATGACGAGCTTCTGCATGGAGGCCGGGTCCACCTTGTTGACGTCGACCTCGACGACGAGGGCGTCGGATTTGGCGAAGGCGGTCTCCATGGACGGGGGAAGGGGCAGCTCGCCCTCCCTGCCCATGTGGATGGAGCCGACGAGGTAGGCAGTGCCGCCGCGTCCGCGTCCGTCCTTCACCTCCCAGAGGAAGGCGTGCCCGGTGTCGACGGGGGAGTACGGCTTCGCCGCGGGCGTTGAGGCACAGCCCACACCGAGCAGCGCGGTGAGGAGCAGGGACGACAGCAGGGACAGGCGCTTCATGGCGTGCGGTTCCCCCGTGGGTGACGGAGGCTATCGAAACACCGGCGCGAGGGCCGCGTCGAGATGCCCGGGGTGCGAGTGGGGCGTCAGAGAATCACGCCGGGCAGGGTGTCGAGGACGGCGCGAAGGGCTTCCGCCGTGGTGTCGTTGCGCTTCGCCACTGCTGGAGCGAGATACGTCACGGCCTTGGTTCCTGGTGGAGCGTCCGTGAAGGAGTCGACGGTGATGCGCATGATGCCGGGCCACTGGAGGGCGAGTAGCTCGCTCTTGCGGGACCCCGGGTCGAGGATGGAGAAGCAGGGCCAGGTGGGGAGCTTCAGGGTGCTGAGGTCACA
Organism: Pyxidicoccus trucidator; assembly: GCF_010894435.1. NCBI lineage: Bacteria > Pseudomonadati > Myxococcota > Myxococcia > Myxococcales > Myxococcaceae > Pyxidicoccus > Pyxidicoccus trucidator. The sequence goes on from NZ_JAAIXZ010000003.1 coordinate 398,893, forward strand.
GTCGATGAAGCGGCATCCGTCCAGACGTGCCTCGGTGAAGTCGCAATCCTCGACGCTGCCGAGTTCAGGATGGTCCGCATAGGGCCAGCGGCCGAAGTCATTGCCCGTCATTGTGCCGGTGAAGCGACACCCCTTCAGGATGACGCCCTCCCAAAGAAAGTTCTTTAGCTCCCGCTTGACGTCTACGGCGCAGTCGATGAGCTGCGTCCTGGTAATTACTAGCGCCCTTGTTGGGACCTTGATGATGAGACTGCATCGTCTCAGGGTCAGGTGGTGACCCAGGTAATAGAGCTCCGTCTTGCTGTCGAGTTCCAGCCGCTCACCCGTGATTTCCCGATCGCTGAATTGAATCATGGCGGTCCATCGCTCGCTGAAGTCAGAAGGTGATCATCCGGAAGAGAAGGCCTGCCATCCGCTGGCCATGCAGGGCGAGGTTCGATGCTGTCCCTGAGAGAACCTCGTAGTGGTAGCCCGTTCTCGGATCAACTGCATCGACCCCGGTCCTGCTCCATCGAAGCTGCGGAAACTCCGCTATCATCTGCTTCTCCACGAAGCGTCCTCGGGCCTCGCGTTCGAGCAGGCGCGCCAACCAGTGCTCTCCCCGACCCGCAGCCTTTGTGATGGCATCGCGCTCTACCTGCGTGAGTCGGTGGGGGCCCCATTGCTCGGCTACGCGGGTCGCCGCCGCCTGAAGCTTGTCCCCCGTGGGGTCGGCTGTCGGGATGTCCTTCAGTGGTTTGTTCGCGGGGACGTGCCAGCGCTGGCCATTGAAGACCACTTGCCTGTTTCCACCCTGGTGCCGGATGACAGAGGTGGCCGCGACCTCTGCTTCAACGGCTGCCGCGCTCGCCGGTCGCCGCGTCGTCACGGCGAAGGTGCCCTCGGACGAGGCAGCCACCGTCTCCACCTCGGCCAGCGTCGCCAGCCTCAGCCCGCCCTGAGCCTCGGCCTGGACCGCCGCCTGGGTGTATCCCGGCAGCTTGGGCACCTTCTGCGCCAGCTTCGCCGTCGTGCCGCCCAGGGCCGCAGTGGCAACCATCACCAGTACGCGCGCGGTGTTCTCCCCCATCACCCGGCCGAACTTCTCTCCCGCGTCGCTCAGTTCCTCGAAGGAAGTGGCGCGGTTGGCGTCCTCCACCAGCCGCACCCAGCCGCGCATGAGGCTCCACACGGTGTCCACGCCCAGCCAGGCCAGCAGGACGACTGTCAGTCCAGCCGCCACCGCTTTCGAGGCCGGTTCGGGTATCGCCCACAGCATTAGATATAGGCTGGCCGTCCACACCAGCATGGAGAGCACGGCGGACGGCTGCACCATGCCCTTGAGCGCGTGGCGCGTCTCCTCCAGCACCGAGCCGAAGGAAATGGCCAGGGCGAGGGTGTACCTGTCCTCACCGCGCACGGTGGGCCCATCCACCAGCAGGCGCAGGCAGTCACCACCACCCTGGGTACGCTCGCACCAGCGCAGGTACTCGCGCGTCAGCTCCGCTTCGGCTGGGGGCGCGGAGGCGCTCACATTCACGGCCGCCACACGGACGACGCGTTCGCGTGTCACACCCGCCACGGCTTCGTGCGCCGGTGCGAAGAGTCTCCGAGCTTCTTCCTGAGGCCGCGCCCCGGGCCGGGCTTCGCGAGCCAGCCGAGTCACCGCCTCGGTGAAGTCGTCCTCATCCACCTCCACCGGTTCCACCGACACCGTGCGCGGCGAGACGACATGCACCCGGTACCGGGCCGCACCAGGCCCCACCTCGCGCTCCTCCGCATCCCACGAAGCACGCGCGACACGGGGCGCACCGCCACAGGCGGTCACCAGCATCAACAGGGCGGCGCCCACCTGACGGAACATCATGGAACCCCTCGGCTGCCTTCCAACCCTGTCCTGACACCCATTGCGCTTCACGGAAGCATCACTCCCTGGACGATGGCCGTCCTGCCGCCCTCCGCCTCCCACACCCTGAGGGTGAAGGGGCCCTGGGCCTTCTCATCTGCGACTTCCGCCTCCACGACCAGCTTGAGCGTACGGCCCGCGAGGATGGGCTCCTTGGGCCACACTGCCAGCACCCTCAGCTCCATGCCCTTCCTGTCCTCCATCACCACCTTCGCGTCCTGTGCCGTCCAGGGAGCCGCGCCCTCGGGGTTCTTCAAGAGCATCGTCACGGCCACGCGCCCGGCGGCACGGAAGCTCGCTACGGCTCCGTCCAGCAGCATGGAACTCGTAGGGGACGCCCTCGCGCTCGGGTTCTTGCTCCAGACCCTGAACGCTTCCTCTTCGAGGAGGCCCAATGCGTGAAGCCCCGCGAGCCCCCCGGGGCCGGCGTTCTCGGCGCGGAGCCGGGCGTTCTCCTGTTGAAGCTGGCGGACCTGCTCGTCCCTGACCTCCAGCTCCTGGCGAAAGGATTCCACTGTGCGGGTCAGTCGGTGCACGTCCACCAGCGGCGTAGCCTGGGCGGGGTGCACGACCAGCAGCAAGGCCGCGCTCGTTGGAGCGGCGGCGCCCTGGAAGCGCACGGTCAGCCGCAACCGCTCGCCTGTTGCCAGCTTCTCGGAGGGCACCAGCTTGAGGCTGCTCGGCCCGGGCTCCGCTTGCGTGAAGCGATCCGCGCTGTCGAGCGCCAGGGAACCTGGAACGAGCGCCCCGTCGAAGTTGATGAGGGTGGTCTGGCCCGGGCTGATGCAGACCCGGGCGGTCTCCGCCGTGGCCGTCGCGGGAAGCTCCACGTGATGAACACCTGTCTGACAGGGCGAGGACGCCGGCTCCACGGAGGCAGGCCCGGTCAGCAGGACCGGCAGCAGCAGGGCAAGAGGCGAGGCGAGCATGAAGCAAGACCTTCAGGGATGGAGCGCAGGAGCAGTACCTGACACGTCGCCTCTATCATGCCCGGCGTGGGCCTTGCGTCAGCCCGGGCCGGGAGGGCCCTACTCGAAGCGGTTCACCGCCCTGATGCGGCCAACGGAGAAGACCCTGGCTTCGGTCGGGTTGCCGCCGGGCTCGAACTCGAGCCCCCGTTGGCTGCCGATATCCAGCATCTCCAGGCAGACGGGGACGGTGCGGTCCGTGTCCCTGAGCTTTACCTGGGTAATCCTGCCGTAGACGCGGTCTCCGAAGACGAGCCGACCGGAGGCCAGGGAGCCATTCGGGATGTCTCCAAAGTCACGTCCAACGAGGAAGACCGAGGTCCAGCCCTCGCGCACTGTGAGGTAGCGGTTCCCCGAGCCTCCGAAGCTCCAGTCCAATTTGTCCCCCACGGCGATATCGAGCTGCTTCATGGTCTCGATGGCGCCGGGCGGACAGGGCTCGGAGGGAGGCCTCTCGCGTACCTGGGCTCCCGGGCAGCCGAGCAACGTGCACGCTGCCGTCGCCACCTTGAACGTCTTGCCCGCGCTGCTCCGTCCTCGGGTTGGCGGCGTGGGTTGCTGGGTCGTCCCAGCGGGGTTCTGCGTCTTCACGGGGGCCGGTTCCTTCGGAGTCATCGCCGGGTGGGTGACGGCCGCAGGGGTGGGGGCTTCTCCGGATGCGACTGCGGCTCCGGTACTCTCCGGCGGCTGCTCTGACGGCGCCACTTTCCCGCCTGTACCCAGACCGACTCCTCCTCCGGTGAAAGACAAGGATCGCGCTCCGCTGAGGTACGCGGCCATCAGGACCGCACCCAGCACCGCGAGCAGACCCACCAACGCCACGGCCCGCGGGAAGTGGCCCGGTCCGGGCACACGCGGCTCTGGGGCCACGACGCCCGCCGGGAGCTGCGTCGCCGTCTCCGTGCCGGAGAAGGGAGCTGTGGACGTTGCTTCTTCGGCAGGTGACGCGGGAGACACAGCTGGAGCTGGTGACGGAACAGCCGGCGCCGGAGAAGCATCAGAAGCAGGCGACAGGGCCGCGCCGGGTCGAGGCCAGCGCTTCCCTCGTCGCGGCCGAAGCTCCTCCCTGACTTCATTGAACCAGCCCACCTCCTCGTCCGCGTCCGGCCCAGGGCGCGTGGTGACGTTGTGCGCGTCATGGACGTCGCACAGGGGCACATGCCAGTCCGGCGTGTCCCGTGTCAGCAAGTCCTCCACCTCTGCGACCAGCGTCTCCGAGTCCGGCCGGTGCTCCGGCCGTACCTCCAGGAGTCGCAGGCACAGCGCGCTCAACTCCTCGGGCACGCGGCCATCGCGGGCATGGGGTGCCACGAGAGGCCGGGAGTCGACCGCCGCCTCATCGTCATCCTCGCCCACGTGAAAGGGCTTCCTGCCCGTCAGCAGCCAGTAGAGCACCACCCCCAGGGCGTAGACGTCATCCGCGGGCGCGGAGCGGTAGTGCGCGTCGGGACTCCCCTGGTGCTCCCGGTGGAAGCGCCACGCCTCCGGGCTCAGGTACGCACGCGTACCCGGAGGCAGCGAGCCACCCGTGATTCGGGACGTGTCCTCGTGGCTGCCCACGCCCAGGTCCACGAGCACGGCCTCACCGTCCGTCTCGCGCACGAGGACGTTGGCTTCCTTCACGTCGCGGTGGAGCGCCCGGCCTTCATGGAGGGCCCGCAGCGCTCGCGCCACGCCGAGCACCCGGAGCAGCACCGCATGCGCGGACGGGTTCTCCAGCTCCGCCCAGACGTCCAGCCGGCGTCCCTCGACGTACTCCATGATGACGACGAGGAAGCGGGGCGCCTTGTCCGGCCAATGCCAGTACCCCAGCAGGCGCACGACGTTGGGGTGCTTCACCCGCGCCAGCATGAGCAGCTCCCGCTCGCCCCAGTCTCCCAGGCCCGCCAGGGGAAGCAGCTTCAACGCGTAGTGCTGCCCGCCCCGCTCGGCGAGGTACACGGTTCCGAAGCCGCCCTGTCCGAGCAGCGCCTCCAGGACATACCCGCCTACGTCGTCGCCGGGTGCGGGCTCGGGCGGCGGGGCTCTGTCGCGTGGGTGCATGGGATTGTCAGGGAAGGCCAGCAGTGCGCACGAAGGGAGTTGACCCGAGAGGTTACGCCGTGGAGGCAACCTGATGGTATGACGCCAGCGCAGCGGAGGCTCCTCCAGCCCCGCTCCCCCGCCCATGAACGAGAAGCTGGCAGCAGTGATTGGAAAGGCCGCCCGTGCCGCCCGGGAACACCTGGGCCTCACCCAGGTCGAGGTGGCCAGGCTGATGGACCTCTCTCCCATCGTCTACAACCGGCTGGAGCGCGGGAGGATGCTCCCCAGCGTCTCCACGCTGTTCCGGCTCTGCGAGACGCTCAAGGTCTCTCCGGAGGTCTTGCTCGGGTTCAGCCGCCCCACGGCGAAGGGGAAGGGCGGGGACAAGTCCTTCGCGGACGACCCGCCGTCGCTGCACCACCTGACGGTCCTCGCGCGGAAGATGGATGAGCCCCAGCGTCAGGCGCTCATCCACATGGCGAAGGTCCTCCTGCGCTGAAGCAAGAGGGCCGGCCGCCTACTCCGAGCGCTCCTCCACGTCCGGCATCAGCTCGTGCTCGTCCAGCCCGGCCGGGTAGAGGCCTCCTTCGAGGGGCTCTCCGAGCTCCCGCATGGCGCTTGCGTCGGCGATGACGTGGGCCATGTCCTCGGCGGCCTCCCGGCGTCCGTACCCGGGCAGGAGTGCCTGGAGCCAGGCTCGCAGCTCGCGGCACAGCTCCTCCGCCGTGGCGTACCGCCCGGAGGGCTCCTTCTGGAGCGCGCGGCGAAGGATGTCCCTGAGTCCTTCCGGGAGCCTCGCCGTCGCGCGTTCCACGTCCACATGGCTCAGACGCTTCATGAGGGCGAGCACCTGGCCGAGGGGAAGGTCGGGCTCCTCGTCCGCCGTCATGTCCGTCACGGCCACTTCTCTTGGCGGGTCTTCATCGAGCAGCCAGGAGCCGAGGAGGTGCCGGTTCGTCAGGGCCTCCAGCAGCACCATTCCGAGGGAGAAGATGTCCGAGCGGGCATCCACGCGGGCACCGCGCAGATACTCGGGCGAGGCGTACATGAGGTCCCCCTTCAAGAGACGCTCTGGCGTCTCCTCCCGGCCCACCCGCTTCGAGAACGCCGCTCCGAAGTCCGTCAGCTTCACCTGCCCCGTCCCGCGCTCCACCCGGATGTTCCGGGGGCTCACGTCGCGGTGGATGACTCCCAGGGGCCTGCCGCCGTCATCCGGGTCCGTGAGCGTGTGGGCATGGTGGAGCGCGTCCGCGACCTCGGCGGCGGCGTACACGGCGAGGGCAGGGGGCAGGGGCCTTTCCCGCATCGCCGCCACCGTGATGAGCGCATCGAGCGAGGGCCCCTCCACGTACTCCAGGATGGCGTGAGGCGCCCCGTCGATGACGCGGAAGTGGTGGACCTGGGCGATGGCGGGATGACGCAGCCGGAAGGCCAGCGTCACCTGCTCCTTCAGGCGCTCCCGCCTCCGGAAGGACGCGGGGGTCTGGAGTCGCTTGACGACGACGAGACCCGGGAGGCCATGGCGAAGCCGCCGCTCGAAGAGGAGTACCTGCTCACCGTTGTCGCGCTCCTCCAGCGGACGCACGAGCCGGAACTCCACGGGGCCCGCCGAGAAGCCCGTTCGCGTCAGCTCGCGGCCCAATTGTTCCAGCCCCCGGGCGAGCGCGCTCTTCCTGCGCACTCGGTGGGGCCACGTGGCCGTGCTGTCACCCGAACCCGAGTGCTCAGCGGAGGCCACGGACTCCGGGTCCGGTGCGGTCGGGCGGTCCTTCTCGTGCGTCATGTCGGTTCTCCCTGGGGCGGTCGCCCGTGGTGAGCGGGCTACTTCGGCTCCACGGTGACGACCACGCCGTGGTGGAAGGTGCTGTTGGGAAGTGGGGGCACGCTGGTGTCCTCGCGGAAGCTGCCCTCCTGGGACGCGTAGAAGCGGCCGACGGTGTAGTCACCCGCCTTGAGCGCACCGTCCTGGACCTGAACGGGGCCCACGCACTGGACGGGAGTGCCCGAGAGCACCATGACGAGGCACCCGTCGGGCCTGAGCACCGCGAGCTTCTCGAAGCGCAGCAGCCGCTCGTTGAGGACGTGCCGGGGCACCGGCGCTCCACCCAGGGTGGCCTCCGCGAGCAGGTAGGTCGCTGCGGCCCTGTGCCCCGTGCGTTGAAGGCCGCCGTCCGTGCTGTCGAAGGACAGCAGCAGCCACAGGCGACGCGCCTCCTCGGGTGTCATCGGGTCGGCGACGGGCAGGGCCTCGGCACGGAGTCCCGCATTGAGCAGCAGCATTCCGAAGTCGTCGGTGCTCGCCAGGAGGGAGCGGGTCGCTCCGTAGAGGCCGTCCTGCTTCCCCGCGCAGCCCGTTGCCAGCACCCAGAGCAGGAGCGGGAGCCGCCACGACAGCTCCCTGCCCAGACCCTGCCGGCCCGCGAACACCGCTCTCCGCTTCATCGGGTTCATCATGTGGCTTAACCTCATGGGTTTATAAACCTGAGGGGCTATCACGGAACGCGCATCGGGGTGAAGCCCGGCTCCCGCCGCCAACAACCAGGGGTAGTTGGGGTGAAGTGTCGGGCGGTGTGGGCTCACATTGCGCTCGGGGTGGACGGGCCCGCGAAGTCCTGAGGGCCGTGCAACAGCGCTGGCGTCCCGTCCGCCCGTCCGCGCAGCATGGGCCCATGGAGGAACACTTCCTGCTGCTCCCCGAGACGCTCCCTTCCGCGGCCGTGGCCGGGCTGCAGGCCCCTGCCCTCGCGGACTTGCGGCGCGAGCTGGAGCGTGCGGGAAGGCTCTCCGTCTACGAGGCGCGCGGCGTGCGAGTGGCCGAGGAGCGGCGGAAGGCTGGAGGGCGCGTGCTGTGGGCCTTCCCCAGCCTCGCGGACGCGCTGGTGTGCTGTCAGGACGGACCCGCGGACCCGCGCTTCCTCACCGAGGGCACGCCACCCATGCACGTGGCGCGCGTGGTGGGCGAGCGGCTCCTGGCGGACACGCGCTTCATCCGCGCCGCGCCGGGCTCCATCGCCACGGAGGTGCCCCGCCTCCTCCCCGTGCGGCAGCAGGCCTGGCTCCGGCACGCCGCCTACGCCCACGAGCAGTGGCTCCTCGCGCTCACCGGAGAGGAGCTCGAGCGAGCCCCGCGCCTCGCGCCCCAGCAGGCCCTGGAGTCCGTGCTCGACGTCACCCTCCGCGCGACGAAGGACCGCACGGAGCGTGAGCGCCTCAAGCGCCTCCCGAGGACGCTGAGCGCCTGGCGTCCCGACGCGCTCCAGTCCTTCTCCCCTCTGAGGGAGCACGCTGTCACGGGTTTCGCGGTAGGCTGACCCACACGGCGCGAGGCCAGTGCTGACGCTCCGCGTCGCGCCTCAACCATGACGCGCGGAGCCATGGCCCGCGCTTTGACAAGCCCATCAACCGGGTGCTACCGCTAGGTGAAACATGAATCGCCCTTCAACTTCTCCAGATCGCGCCGGGCCGGTGACGCCCAGGGGGCAACGGACGCGCGCGAAGCTGCTGAAGGCCGCTGAGTCGGTCTTCGGGGAGAAGGGCTATGAGCGCGCCTCCATCGCCGACATCACCCGCAAGGGCGGCGTCGCGCTGGGCACCTTCTACGTCTACTTCCCCGACAAGCAGTCCATCTTCGTGGAAGTGGTGGACGAGCTCGGCACGCGCCTGCGCCGCCTCATCGGCGAGTCCACCTCCGCCTGCACCACCCGCGTCGAGGTGGAGCGCGAGGGCCTGCGCACCTTCTTCCAGTTCGTGCGCCAGCACCCCAACCTCTACCGCGTCGTGCGCCAGGCCGAGTTCGTCGACGCCGCCTGCTACCGCCGCTACTACGACCGCTTCGCCAAGGGCTATGTCAGCGGCCTGTCCCGCGCCATGGACGAGGGCGAGGTGCGCCGCATGGACCCGGAGGCGCTCGCCTACTGCCTCATGGGCATCGGCGACTTCCTCGGCATGCGCTGGGTGCTCTGGGAAGAGGACCCGGGCCTGGAGCGCGTGCTCGATACGGCGATGAGCCTCATCCAGCACGGCATCGACACCCGTGCTCCCGCAGCTCGCAACACCCTCAAGGCCTCGGCCGTCACCAAGAAACCGAAGAAGAACATCCTGCGCCCCGCGCGACGTCCCGCGCGCGGCGCCCGGAGCTGAAGACACACGCCATGCGATACGCGCAGATTCTGTCCACAGGCCGCTACGTCCCCGAGAAGGTCCTCACCAACGCCGACATCGAGAACATCCTCGGCGAGAAGGTGGACGAGTGGCTCCAGCAGAACGTGGGCATCAAGCAGCGCCACGTCATGGCGGATGACCAGGCCACCAGCGACCTCTGCGTCGCCGCCGCCCGCCAGGCCCTGGAGCGCTCCGGCACGAAGCCCGAGGAGCTGGACCTCATCATCATCGCCACCGACACGCCGGACTACCTCAGCCCGGCCACCGCGTCCGTGGTGCAGGCCAAGCTGAACGCGCCCAACGCCGGCACGTATGACCTCAACTGCGCGTGCGCCGGGTGGGTGACGGCGCTGGACGTGGCCTCGAAGACGATTGCCGCGGATGACAGCTACCGCCGCATCCTCGTCGTCGGCGCGTACGGCATGACGCGCTACGTGAATTGGAAGGACAAGAAGACCTGCACCCTGTTCGCGGATGGCGCGGGCGCGGTGGTGCTGGGCGCGGGCGAGAAGCCCGGCTTCATGGGCGCGAAGCTGCTGGCCAACGGCGAGTACCACGACGCTCTCGGCATCTACACCGGCGGGACGAACCGCCCGGCCACCGCCGAGTCCCTGCAGCTCACCAACGGCAAGCCCTCGGTGCAGTTCGTCCGCAAGTTCCCCTCCACCTTCAACACCGAGCGCTGGCCCATCCTCCTGGACCAGCTCCTCAAGCGGCAGAATCAGACGCTGGACGACGTGAAGCTCTTCGTCTTCACCCAGCTCAACCTGCGGACGATTGAGGCCACCATGAAGGTCCTCAACCAGCCCATGGAGAAGGCCCACTACACCATGGACAAGTGGGGCTACACCGGCTCGGCCTGCATCCCCATGACGCTCGACGACGCGGTGGTGCAGGGCAAGGTGCGGCGCGGCGACCTGGTGGCCTTCTGTGCCAGCGGCGGCGGCCTCGCCATGGCCTCCGCCCTCTACCGCTGGACGGCCTGAGCCACATGGCAGGCGAGGGGACGCGCATGTTCATCGGAGACTGGATGGGCCGGGGCGCCCAGTACTGGCCCGAGCACGTGGCGGTGGTGGACACCGCGAAGGGTGCGGCCGGCCGCTTCACCTACCGCGCCCTCAACGCCCGCGCCGAGGCGCTCGGCGGCTGGCTGCGCGACGTGGCCGGCGTGAAGCGCGGTGACCGCGTGGCGCTCGTGGCCCACAACGGCGTGGAGTACCTCGACGCGCTGTTCGCCTGCGGGAAGCTCGGCGCCATCTTCGTCCCCTACAACTGGCGCCTGCACGCCTCCGAGCTGACGGACCTGGTCCGCGCCATCCGCCCCAGCGTGCTCCTCTTCGGCGACGACTTCCGCGACGCCGTCGCCCAGGTGCGTGAGCGGGTCGGCGACTCCCTGCTCCTCGTGGCCCTGGAGTCCCAGGGGCTGCCCGGCGCGGTGGCGTACGCGACGGCGCTGGCGCACGTCCCCGCCGCGCCGGTGACGAACGACGCGGTGGCGGAGGAGGACATCCTCTGCCTGCTCTTCACCGGCGGCACCACCGGCCGCTCCAAGGGCGCGCGCATCAGCTACCGCATGGTGGCGTGGAACACGCTCAACACGCTGGTGCACGAGGTGCTCCCGGGCGACGTCACGGTGACGCACACGCCCATGTTCCACACGGGCGGGCTGCTCGTGTACACGGTGCCGTTGCTCACCGTGGGTGGCACCGTCGTCCTCATGCGGCGGTGGGACGCGGAGGAGTTGCTGGACGTCGTCTCCCGCGAGAAGGTGACGCTCTTCTTCGCGGTGCCCACGCAGTACCAGCAGCTCCAGGAGTCGCCGCGCTTCAAGTCCACGGACTTCTCCTCCGTGCGCTTCATGACGAGCGGCGGCGCGGCCCTGCCGGTGACGCTCATCCAGGCGTGGCAGGCGGTGCACCCGGTGCCCTTCAAGCAGGGCTTCGGCATGACGGAGTTCGGCCCCGGCCTCTTCAGCATGGGCCCGGAGTTCGCCGTGTCGAAGGCGGGCTCCATCGGTCGGCCCAACTACTTCATCGCCGCGAAGCTGGTGGACGACGACGGCCGCGAGGTGCCCGCGGGTGAGGTGGGCGAGCTCATCCTCAAGGGCCCGTCCATGTGCTCCGGCTACTTCGAGGACGAGGCCGCCACGCGCGAGGCCATCGACGCGGACGGCTGGCTCCACACGGGCGACCTGGCGCGCAGGGACGCGGACGGCTTCTACTTCATCGCCGGCCGCAAGAAGGACATGTTCATCTCCGGCGGGGAGAACGTCTACCCGCTGGAGCTGGAGTCCGCCCTCTACGAGCACCCCGCCGTGCACCAGTGCGCGGTGATTGGCGTGCCCGACGCGAAGTGGGGCGAGGTCGGCCGGGCCTTCGTGGTGCTGAAGCCGGGGGAGCAGGCCTCCTCCGACGCGCTGTTGGAGCACCTGCGCGGCCGGGTGGCCCGCTTCAAGGTGCCCAAGCGGGTGGAATTGGTGGAGCGCCTGCCGATTTCCGCGGCGGGGAAGATTCTCAAGCGCGAGCTGCGCGAGGCGGCCATCGCCGTGGACTCCGGAACCGCGCCGGGCTGAGCGCGCCTTCCTGGAACGGGAGAGCGCCCGCGCGGGCACCCTCCTTCATCACCTGTCACGTCATCCCGGCGAGCCCCGCCGGAGGAAGAGGAGCAACCCCATGAAGAAGCAACTTCTGTCGGCGGTGGTGCTGTGCACGGTAGGCCTGGTGGGCTGTGGTGACGACACGGACCCCATCAACACCACGCCCAACCTGGGCACCCAGTCGGGCATCCTGACCTACCTGGAGGGCAAGTCGGTGGTCATGGAGGGGGAGAGCATCCCCAGCCACCCGAATGGCATCAACGAGGGCACCAACTTCGGCGCCAGCTCCCAGTGCTACCAGAAGGTCACCATGTCGGTGATGGGTGGCAACTTCAAGGTCGACAGCATCCCCGGCACCATCGAGGGCGCGCCGAACACGGGCCAGACGGGGACGTGCAACCCCAACCTCCCGAAGAACGCCCTGAGCTTCACCTCCAACAACGTGCTCATGGAGAACATCGCGCCGGAGGGCGCCTGCTTCGACGTCGTCTTCACCTACCCGAGCTTCAAGCAGGTGGGCCGCGGCAGCTTCTCCTCCGACCGCAAGACGCTGAACCTGGAGCTGTTCTTCGAGAACGCGGCGACGGGCGCCAACTGCGAGGCCGGCCCGGTGGGCTCCAAGACGGTCAACCTCGTCGTCCAGGGCCAGAGCGTGCCGTTCACCGGCGACGCGGTGCAGAAGTACACCCTCCCGTAACCGGAGGTCCCGCCGTTCCGGGAGGAGGGCGCGCTCCCTCCCTCCTTCCGGAAGGCGAACGGGTGGCAAGGCCCCGCCTCCCGTGGAGGAAATGGCGGCAGTGAGGGCCCGTCCCCCTCCTTCAGGAGGCGCGGAGGGCCCGCGGCACATGGCAACGCGAACGTGACATCTGGAGCCCGGCCTGTGCGTCGGGAGCGCCCCTCTCGAAAGGGGCCGAGGTGCGTATGGCAGGGTGGTGGCTGGCTGAGACACGCAGGACGGCGCGGCGGGCCGCGGGGCTGCTCGCCCTGGCGCTCGTGGGCGCCTCGCTCCCCGCGGCGGCGCAGAGTACGCCCGTCCCGGGCCTCTATTACGGCGAGTGGTACGACGAGGCCAACCGGGACGAGGACGCGAAGCCTCGTGAGTTCATCCTCATCAACTACTTCTTCACCCGCTTGTCGCTGACGAACGAGGTGGGAGACCCGGCCGGCCTTCGCGGCGTGGCGCTGGGGCCCATTGGCATGCTCGCCGGCAGCGCCGTGCGCGTGGAGCCGGGGCGCGCGGCGTACTTCGTCGAGCAGCGCTGGATTCCCGTCCTCGAGTACAGCCCCCACTTCGTCGACGGGCTGGCGTCGTTCCGCGCTCAGTTCGAGGTGGACTTCTTGTGGGGCCGCTCGGCCAACGCCGTCCAGCAGAACGAGGGCGGCGGCTTCAACGCGGACCAGGTCAACATCCAGACGAAGAACGTCAACGTCGCGCTCTACCCCACGCGCAAGCCGAGCCAGCTCACGCTGCTCATCGGCACCCAGCCCGTCTACGACTCCATCTACGACCCCACCCGCACGCCGCTGGCCGACATCACCCGCACCGGCTACAAGCTGGCCTACCTGGGCAGCGACGCGACGGGCCTGTCCGTCTTCAGCAGCTACAAGGGCCTGGCGAAGCTGAGCCTGCTGCCGCTGGGCACCGCCCAGGCCGACAAGGCCACCCGGGACGACCCGCGCCTCAAATACATCTGGCTCATCACCGGCGACTACGCGTACCCCGTGCGGCCCAACACCAACGTGGGTGTGTCGCTCTGGTACCTCAACGACGCCACCAAGGGTGACGCCTACGCCTTCGACGGCCTCGTGAAGAGCGGCCCGTCGTCCACGGGCCTCAACAGCTTCACGGGCACGGCGCGCTTCGAAATCGACCGGCCCACGGGCAGCGTCTTCTGGGTGGGCGCCAACTTCAACCACAACATCGACTTCCGCATGGGCCGGCTCGGCGCGTCCGGCTTCGTCATGTACAACGGCGGCAAGTACACCAGTGACGACCCGGAGCGCTCCGCGCTGGACGAGCTGAACATCTCCGGCCTCGCCGCCAACCTGGAGCTCATGTACCAGTGGGGCCGCGGTCCCGCGGACGTCGTCACGCTGGAGGGCATTTACTCCACCGGCGACGACAACCTGGCCGACGAGGACTACAGCGGCGCCTTCACCCTCAACCAGTACGGCCTGCCGGGCGCGGTGTGGTTCAACCACAAGATGCTCATCCTGTTCCCGTTCACCAGCACCGTGAACAACTACACGGGCGCGGTGACGGACATCTCCAACCAGGGCTATGGCCTGCGCGCCGGCATCGCCTCCGCGGCGTGGGACGTCGTCCCCAACAAGCTGAACCTCAAGCTGGCCGTGGGCACGGCCAACTCCGGGGCCACGCCGGCCCGGTGGAACCCGGACGTGCGGCGCGGCCGGTACATCGGCACCGAGGTGAACGCGGAGCTGCGCTACCACATCCGCTACCTCATGACGGCGGGGCTGCACGCCGGCTACATGTTCCGCGGCAGCTTCTACGACGGCTCGACCACCGTCCGCTCCAACCCCTGGGCGGCCTTCACCACCTTCACCTGGTACGCGTTCTGACCATGAGCACCTCCCGCGCCTTCACCGCCCTGCTCCTCGCGGCGGGGCTGTCCTCCGCCGGCTGCGTGCGCTCGTACGCCGGCCAGTCCGCCATCTCCTTCCAGGACCTGGACTACACCTCCGAGGGTACGAAGCAGCCGTGGCCCGTGAAGCGGATGCCGCTGCCGCGCACCGCCGCGCAGTACGGCATGGCCGTCGTCCCCGAGGTCGCCTTCGTGGAGCTGCCCGGCGCCGCGCCGGACGCGAAGACGGTGGTCTTCATCCACGGCCTCGGCTCGTACTTGAAGTTCTGGCGCTCGCAGCTCGACGCCTTCCACCAGCAGGGCTACCACGTCATCGCGGTGGACCTGCCGGGCTACGGCAAGTCCGACAAGCCGGGCACCTTCCCGTACACCATGGAGGCCATGGCCGACGCTGTGCGCGAATTGGTGGAGGGGCTGCGCGTGGAGAAGCCCATCCTCGCCGGGCACTCCATGGGCGGGCAGACGTCGCTGTCCTATGCCATCCGCTACCCGGACGCGCTGAGCGCGCTGGTGCTGGTGTCGCCCGCGGGCTTCGAGAGGTTCTCCTGGAAGGAGAAGGCCTGGTTCGAGCGCGTCATGAGCACGGAGTTCATCAAGGGCGCGCCGGAGGCCGCCATCTGGGGCAGCGTGCGCCAGGGCAACTTCATGAACTGGCGGCCGGAGCTGGAGTGGCTGATTGAGGAGCGCGTGCGGGTGGCGAAGTCCCCCGAGTTCGACGCGTACGCCTACGCCAACGTCCGCACGGTGAAGGGCCTGGCGCGCAACGACTTCGTGCGCGACAATCTGCACCACGTCTCCGTGCCCACGCTCATCATCTACGGCACGGATGACCGGCTCATCCCCAACCCGTTCCTCCACGGCGGCGAGGCGCGCGAAATCATGGAGTACGGCGCGTCGCGCATCCCCGGCGCGAAGCTGGTGCCGCTCCAGGGCTGCGGCCACACGATTCAGCTCGACTGCCCCGCCCGCTTCAACGAGGCGGTGCTGCCGTTCCTGCGCGCCGCGGCCCAGGGGCGCATCGCGGTGCCGGAGGGCACGCCGCCGAAGGAGGAGGCTCCGAAGCCGGGGACCTCCCCCGCGCCGACCTCCACTCCGTACATGCCGCAGAGCGTGCCGCCGTCGACGCCGGGCCAGGAGGGCGCTCCGGCGCCCGCCGACGCTCCTCGTCCGTGAGGCGGTGAGGGCTCCACCTTCGTCTTGCGCGAGGGTGGAGCCGCTCCGGACGCTGGCTACGGAATGGTGTGGCTGCGCACCATGCTGTACTGCACGGCCGCCGTCAGGTCCTTCGAGTTGAAGTGCCCGTAGGGATAGGCCGAGTACACCTTCTCCCCCGTCTGCCCGGGGATGCGGGAGGTGTAGCTGCCGTAGACGACGCCGTTGTAGCCGATGACCTCGTCCGCGGTGGAGTAGATGGTGTAGCGGTAGGAGCCCTCGTAGCCGCTCGTGGCGGCCAGGTCATTGAGGTACGCCGAGCGGCCCGTCACGAGGCCGAAGTAGAGGTAGCCCGGGTACAGGCCGTTGGTGGAGCCGCACGTGGGCGTGCCCGGGCCCGTCTGGTAGCACGAGGTGAGGCCCAGGTTGGCGCCGGCGATGCCGACGAACGTGTCCACCGAGCCAGAGAGCGCGGCGCCCACGTAGTAGTCACCGCCATTGGCCGAGTCATTCGCCCAGCCGCCCTTGAGGGCCTTGCGCGCCAGCGTCACGCCCATGGAGTGCGTGACGATGTCCACCTTCGAAGCGCCGGTGTACGCCTTCACCGCCTCGATGAACTTGCGCACCTTCATGACGTTCGCCTTCGAGTGGTACTGGTACGCGGACATCGCCGCGTTGGCCGGGCCCCACGTCGTCGCGTACAGCTCGCTCGTCTTGTAGCCATTGGCCAGGAAGTAATCGACGGAGTTCGTCCAGCCCGTCTGGCCGAAGGTGCCGGTGCCGATGGCCTTGTCCGAGTTGCCGTGGATGAAGATGACGGGCTGGTTCACCACGGTATCGGTGGCACTGGCCTTGCCGCCGTAGCTGCCACCCGTCACGTCCGCGCGGACGAAGTCGTAGCTGCTGTAGCCGTTGTCGCTGAGCCACTGGCGGAAATGCGCGGTGACGCCGCTGGTGCTCGCGGCCGACTCCACGATGCCGAGCTCTCCGCTCGTGGGTGCTTCGTCGAGGCCCTCACCGCAGCCAGTGGTGAGGCCGAGCAGCAGCGAGCCCGCGAGGTAGAGCGAATGCCGCAGTCGCATGGACTTCTCCTTCGATTGTTGGGGGGTGCGCGCGGAACGGGAAGAGTCCTCGAGCGCGATACACAGTGTAATGACTGTTCATGCACGCGTCCTCGGGCGAGTGGACGAGTGCGGACGTTGTCGCGCTGCGTCGCGTGATACTCACGGGTGTATGCGCGCACGCAAGGTCGTGATTCCCAAAGCGGGTGGGTACGAGCAGCTCCAAATTCTTGAAAACCTGAATCAGGTTTCACCTGGGCCCGGGGAGGTGGTGGTCGCCACCGAGGCCATCGGCGTGAACTATGCGGACTGCGTCATTCGCATGGGGCTGTATGCGTCGGCGAAGGAGTATGTGGGGTGGCCCATCACCCCGGGCTTCGAGTTCGCCGGCACGGTGGTCTCCGTGGACCCGGGCGTCACGGATTTGGCACCGGGGGCGCGGGTGTTCGGTGTCACGCGGTTCGGCGGGTATTCGACGCACGTCGTCGTGCCCCGGCACCAGGTGTTCGCGCTGCCCTCGCGGCTGACGATGGAGCAGGCGGCGGGGTTTCCCACGGTGTTTCTCACCGCGTACTACGCGCTGTTCGAATTGGCGCACCCGCGTCCCGGTTCCACGGTGCTGGTGCACTCGGCGGCGGGTGGGGTGGGGAGCGCGCTGTTGCAGTTGGGGCGCATCGCCGGGTGCCGGATGGTGGGCGTGGTGGGTGGGGCGCACAAGGTGGAAGCGGCGCGTGAGATGGGGGCGGACGTGGTCATCGACAAGAGCCGCGAGGACCTGTGGGCGGCGGCGGAGCGGGCGGCGCCGAAGGGCTATGACGTGGTGCTGGATGCGAACGGGCCGTCCACGCTGCGCGACAGCTACAAGCACCTGGCGTCGCCGGGGAAGCTGGTCATCTACGGGTTCCACTCCATGCTGCCGCGCACGGGCGGGAAGCCGAACTACGCGAAGCTGGCGTGGGACTGGCTGCGCACGCCGCGCTTCGACCCGCTCACGCTGACGAATGACAACACCAGCGTGCTCGCGTTCAACCTGTCCTATCTGTTCGAGCAGCGCGCCGTGCTGGAGGAGTCCATGGCGCGGCTGCTGGGCTGGGTAGAGGAGGGGAGGCTGGTGTCGCCACAGGTGACGCGCTTCCCGCTGGACGCGGTGGCGGACGCGCACAAGGCGCTGGAGTCGGGGACCACGGTGGGGAAGCTGGTGCTGGTGCCGTGAGCGGGCTCAGCGACTCGGGCGGGCCTTGCCGCGCTGGCGCTCCTTCATCAGCGTGTCGATGCGGCGGCCCAGCGCGGGGATGCGCTGGGTGTAGCTGATTTTCGTGCTCACGTAGGGGAAGCCGTCCTCGCCCTTCGCCGGGTCCGCGGCGCTCGCCACCGCCGCGTCGTAGTAGCGGTACCCGAGGTTGGACAGGAACACGACGACGTAGTGGCGCTGCGGCTCGCCCTGCATCGCCCTCACGATTCCACCGTCACTCCCGTAGTTCTCCGTCAGCCCCGTCTTGTGCAGGAACGCCACCTCCGCCGCCGCGTTGCACGGGCGCGTGTCCCTGCCGAATGCCGTCTCCGCCGCCGTCACCGTGCCGTCCTTCGGATTCACCCACCGCGCCGGCACCGCCGCCGGAAGACCTCGCTCCGCCTTGGGGTCGCCACACAGCAGCGTGGAGGACAGCGCCTCGTGCAGCGCCTGGTCCGCCAGCAGGGACTGGAGGTGCACCCGCGACGCGGGCGACAGCTCCGCCGCCGTCACCTCGCGGCCCGTCGGCGTGCGCCACAGCACTCCCGGCCCTCCTTCGATGAGCAACAGCAGCCGCGCCGTGTCCAGCGCCGTCATGTGGATGCTGCCCGGGTTCCAGCTCCGCCCCGTCACCGGTGACGTCCCGTTCACTTGCAACGTCCCCAGCCCCAGCTCCGCCAGCTCCGTGTTCAGCCCCGCCAGCCCGCCCTTCTCGTGCAGCAGCTTCACCAGCGCCTCGGTGGAGCCGTTGTCCGACTCCGTCACCATCGGCTCCATCCACCGCCACACCGGCCGCTCGCCCTTGTCCTCGGTGTCCCGGATGAAGCGCCACGGCTGCGCGAGCGTCACCTCGCCCCGGTCCACCAGCCGCATCACCCGGAAGGCAATCATCAGCTTGAACAGCGAGGCGGGGTAGGGCGCCATGAAGCGCAGCTTCGCCTTCGCCCGTCCCGGCACGAGGTCCTCCTCGGCGGTCGCGTCGGACCAGCCCTTGCCGCCGTCCCACCGCTCCAAATCCCACCGCGTGTAGCGCACCGCCGTCGTGCCCCACGTCGTCACGTCGATGGGGACGGCCACCCCCTTCGGATAGTCGCGCGACAGCAGCACGTTGGCCGCCGCGACGGGCCGGCCCTCCGGGTCCAGCTCGATGACCGCCACGTCCACGTTCGGCGGATGGGCGATGCGCTCGCCGTTGCGCTTGAAGTCGAGCACGCCGTCGAAGCCCGCCTCCCTCACCGCGCGGAGGAGCTCCCGCTCCAGCGAGGCGGAGGCCCTGGCACGCCGCACCTTCTCACTTCGTGACTCCCGTGGCGCGGCCCCGGCCTCCGTGCCCTGGAGCATGGACACCGCGAGGAGGATTCCGATGAGGCTCCGTGCCACGTCCCACATGCGCTGACTCCTCCGGGCCCGCTCGTGGGGCCGCGGCCCGGCAGCGTAGTGCATGTGCCCGGGGGGCTCCGCTTCCAGGATGGCGCCATCGGCATTCACGTGTCCGGGGATGGCTACGTCTACGTCGTCGACACGTCGCGCGGCCTGCTCATCTTCCCGGAGCTGTAGCCAGCCGGCGGGGTGTGCCCGGCCCCACCGTGCAGAGGCCGGGCACAAGCCCTGGCGGGTCGGCTAGCGTGCGGGCCATGCCCATCGTCCATGACTGGCTGGCCCGCCGCGCCGCGCTGGACCCCGACCGCACCGCCCTCATCGACGCCAACCATGGCGAGCGCCGCATCTCCTACCGCGAGTGGGATGCCGCCGCGTCGCGCACCGCCGCCTTCCTGCACCACTCGCTCGGCGTGCGTCGCGGAGACCGCGTCGCCGTGCTCGCGTACAACTGCGTCGAGTTCCTCGACCTCCTCTTCGCCTGCGGGAAGCTGGGCGCCATCCTCCAGCCGCTCAACTGGCGCCTCAGCCCCGCGGAGCTGGGCGCGCTCCTCGCGGACGCCGAGCCGTCCGTCCTCGTCTTCGGCTCCGAGTTCCGCTCGCAGGTGGACACCGTCCGCGTCGGCGCCTCCTTCGTGCGGCACTGGCTGTGCCTCGCGGAGCCCGGCCCCGGAGAGCGCGCCTTCTCCGAGCGGGATGCCGCGTCCTCCGCGCCGCTCCCGCCGCTGGAGCTGGAGGCGGATGCACCGTGGGTGCTCTGCTACACGGGCGGCAGCACCGGGGTTCCCAAGGCCGCCGTGCTCACCCATGGCTCCATCACCGCCAACGCGGCGAACACCGTGGTGAGCTGGGGGCTCGCTGCCGGCGACGTGGCCCTGCTCAACGCGCCGCTGTTCCACGCGGGAGGCTTGAGTGTCTTCACCACCCCGCTGGTCTACGTGGGCGGTGCCTCCGTGGTGTGCCGCGCCTTCGACGTGGAGGGCGTGTTCGACCTCGTGCACCGGGGCAGGGTGAATCTCGTCTTCGGCGTGCCCACCATGTTCATCGAGATGCAGCGCCACCCGCGCTTCGAGGCGGTGGACCTGTCGCGCCTCAAGCTGCTCATCAGCGGCGGCGCGCCGTGCCCGGGCCCCGTCTTCGAGCGCTTCTTCGACCGGGGCGTGGACTTCAAGACGGGCTATGGCCTCACCGAGGCGGGGCCCAACAACTTCTGGCTCCCGCCCGGCGAGGTGCGCCGCAAGCCGGGCGCCGTCGGCGTGCCCCTCTTCCACGTGGAGGCCCGCATCGACGGCGAGCAGCAGCCGGGCGACGTGGGGGAGCTGCTCCTGCGCGGCCCCCACCTGTGCGCCGGCTACTGGCGTCGCCCCGAGGACACCGCGCGCACCTTCGCAGGAGGCTGGCTGCACACCGGGGACCTGGCCAGCCGAGACGCGGACGGGTGCTTCCGCATCGTCGGGCGCAGCAAGGACCTCATCATCTCCGGCGGAGAGAACATCTATCCGTCCGAGGTGGAGAGCGTCCTCGCGGGCCACCCCGAGGTCGCCGAGGTCGCCGTCATCGGCGTGCCCGACGCGAAGTGGGGCGAGACGCCGCGAGCGCTCGTCGTCGCGCGTCCCGGCACCGCGCTCACGGCGGAGTCACTCATCGCCTACTGCGAGGGCCGGCTCGCCCGGTACAAGACGCCGAAGTCCGTGCGCTTCATCGACGCCCTGCCGCGCACCTCGCCCGGCAAGGTGGACCGGCGCGCGCTCAGCGCCACTCACGGCGCGCCCTGACGCCGCGCACGGCGTGGCCTGAAAGCACTTCGCTCGGGCACGGCCGTCGTGGGCCGTGCCCGGGCGCCCGGTGCTCAGTAGCTGCACCGCACGAGTCGGTAGTCCCTGCGCCATGCACCCGGGGTCTTCTCCCCGGGCGCGTGCTCCCGGACGGGCGTGGTGCGATGCTGGCTCCGGGCGCGCGGTGGCGTGGGTGCCACCGCACGCCGGGAGCGCCTCGCCGCCGCTGGCGGTGCTCCGAAGAGCCACAGCCAGAGCCAGGGACTCACTGACGGCTCCGCATCCGCTCGCGCATGGCCTCGTGCCGCTGGCGGTGCTGCTCGCGGGCCTGGGTGATGAGCTCACGCGCCCGCGTCTTCTGCGTGTCGCTCAGCAGTTGCTCCGCCTGTGCGTACGCGGCCTCGTCGTTGGCGCGCAGCTCGGCGAAGAGCGGCTCCACCTGCTGCATACGCTCGCGCTTCGCCTCGGCGTCGGGCGGCGCGCCTCGCGGGCCCCGTCCGGCCGCGCGGCTGGCCTCGTCCGGGGGCGGCCCGGGCGGGCGCGGCGGCCTCAGGGCCTCCAGCTTGTCGTGCAGCGGCGCGCTCTGCTCCTCCAGCGCCGCTTGCAGCTCACTTACCTGGCCCACCTGCTCCGGGGTGAGGGCGAGCGTCTCCCGGTGCTCCAGCAGCAACTCCAGCGACGAGGGAGGCCGCCGGGGTCCCATCTCTCCGCCTCCGGAGCCCCGCTGTGCCTGGGCATCCTGCGCGCACGCCAGCATCGGGAAGGCCAGCGCCAGCACCAACGGCATCATCTTCAGCGTCATGTGCTTCCTCCGTTTCACCTGGGTCCGGGCAACCCTGCCTTCCATCGCCTGCTCGGCAGGTTCCCTGACTCTTCACGGTGCAATCTGGCCCCCGCCCATGTCCTGAAGATGAACCGCGGGTTACGGCATATGTCGGAGCTCCGGGCTCCGTAACATTCCGTCATCTCCGCGAAGTGTTACGGACACAGGCGGGTGCCACCTTGCAGGCGTGGCCCGGCGGAAAAGTCCTTCGACTCGGCAACCTCAAGACGAGCACAGACCCCTCCTCGCCGCCGGACCACGCCTTTCATTGCTACCTTCCCGGAGAGTTCGCGATGCGGGAGACAGTCATCATGGAACAGCCCACGCGCCCGGCCCCGGAAGAGGGCACCATCCAGGTACTGCTCGTCGAGGATGACGAGCGGCTGGCCCGGCTCACCAGCCGCTACCTCCAGGAGCACGGCGTCATCGTCACCGTGGCCCACTCCGGCACCGACGCGCTCGCGGAGGCCAGCCGCCACGTCTTCGACGTCGTCCTGCTGGACTTGATGCTGCCCGGCCGCGACGGCCTGGAGGTGTGCCGCGAGCTTCGCGGCCGCACCGACGTGCCCATCATCATGGTCACCGCGCGCGGTGAGGAGGCCGACCGGGTGCTCGGTCTGGAGACGGGCGCGGACGACTACCTCGCCAAGCCGTACTCGTCTCGCGAGCTGCTGGCCCGCATCCGCGCCCAGGTGCGACGCGCCCGCGGCAAGGCCGGCCCCGCCACCCAGCCCGTGCAGGCGGGGCGGCTGGTGCTGGACCCCCGCAGCCTCCGCGCCACGCTGGACGGCAAGCCGCTGCACCTCACCACGTATGAGTTCGGCCTGCTGCGCGTACTCGCCGAGCGTGCCGGGCGCGTGCTCAGCCGCGAGCAGCTCCTGGACCTGGTGAAGGGCAGCGCGGACGAGGTGTTCGACCGCTCGGTGGACGTCCACATCTTCCGGCTCCGGCAGAAGCTGGAGGTGGACCCGCGCAACCCCACGCTGCTCAAGACGGTGCGCGGGGCGGGCTACATGCTCGCCACCGGGGACGAGGCTTGAGCCCTCCGCGTCGTGGGTTCTCCTTCTGGCGTCCCGGCCGGCTGCTGCTGCGCATCTACCTGGTGGGGTTGGCGCAGCTCGTGCTCGTCAGCCTCGTGCTGTACTTCGCGCGCACGCTCGTGGTGGAGCGGCCCTTCCGGCACGGCTTCGCGCGCAACGCGCATTACAACGTCCGCGAGTGGGCGGAGCTGCGGAGCGACCCGGCCGCGCTCCAGGCCTCGCTGGACCGGGCGGCGCGGCTGCTCGACGCGCAGGTGACACTGAGGGACGTGTCGGGGCGGCTCATCGCCACCAACATGGCGCGGCCCGCTCCGGCCCTGAGCGCCGCCGAGGTCCAGCAGCTCTCCCGGCATCTCCCTCCGCCCCCCGGCCCGCCGCGTCCGTTCCTCGCGGTGCCCATTCCCGAGCGTGGGCCGGTGGAGGCGTACGCCATCCTGCTCATGCGCCCGCCGGGGCCGCCCCCGGAGAACACCTCGCTGGTGGTGGTGGCGGTGCTGGTGTGTACGGCGATTACGTCCCTGGCCTTCGCGCGCACGCTGGCGGGGCCCCTGCAGCGGCTGGCACAGGTGGCGCGGGACTTCGGCGCGGGGAAGCTGGACACGCGCGCCGGCTTCCGCCGCCGCGACGAGCTGGGCGAGGTGGCCGAGGCCTTCGACGAGATGGCCGGCCGCATCACCCACCTGCTGCGCAGCCAGAAGGAGCTGCTGGCCAACGTGTCGCACGAGCTGCGCACGCCGCTGGCCCGCATCCGCGTGGCGCTGGACCTGGCCGCCGAGGGTGACGCCGCCACCGCGCGCGAGCTGCTGCCCGACCTCACCGAGGACCTGTCCGAGCTGGAGCGGCTGGTGGAGGACGTGCTCACCACCGCGCGGCTGGACCTGGCCACGGGAGGTCCAGGCACCGGCGCGCTCACGCTCCGCATGGACCGCGTGGATGCGCGGACGCTGGTGGACAAGGCCGCCGGTCGCTTCCGCTCGTCCCGGCCTGGACACCGGCTGGAGGTGAGCGTGGACGAGGGCCTGCCCGCGCTGGAGGCGGACCCGGTGCTGCTGCGGCGCGTGCTGGACAACCTGCTCGACAACGCGGGGAAGTACTCCGAGCCCGGCACTCCCGTGCTGTTGCGGGCCCGCACGGTGGGGACCGGCCTCCAGTTCGAGGTGACGGACCAGGGCATCGGCATCGACGCGGCGGACCTGGACCGCGTCGGCACGCCCTTCTACCGCACGGACCGCAGCCGCGCCCGGAGGACGGGCGGTGTGGGACTGGGGCTCGCATTGGCCCGGCGCATCGTGGACGCGCACGGGGGGACGCTGACGCTGGAGAGCCGGCCCGGTGAGGGCACCACCGTCCGCATCGACCTGCCGGGCATCCCAGAGCCCTGAGCCGGGCCGGGCCGCTCCTGGCTACAGCGTGACGTGGAAGGTGGTGGTGGCCCGGGCCGCGTCATGGCGGAGCACCTCCACCCGTGCCGCGGGCGCGCCGGCTCGCTGGAGGGCGGCGGTGAGCAGGCCGCGGATGAAGTGGGGTGGCTCCGTTGGCAGCCCCGGGGCCCTGGCGAACTCCGCCACGGGGCGGAGGAGCAATTCCCAGCCCGTGTCCTCGCTTCGCGGCGTCACTCCGGCCTCGAGGACGTTGGTGGTGGTGCGGAGGTTGTGGGACATGCGCAGCAGCATCCGCTCCGCGCCCACCACCCGCGCGAGGTCATCCATGGCGGCGCCCAGCTTCGAGTGTCGCGCGTGAACGATGAAGCGCTGGCCGAGTGCGTACTCGGCCTCCTCCGTCCGTGCGGGCATGAACGTGGCGCCCGCGAGCAGGTGGATGGCCTGTGGCCACATCGCGTAGGGGTAGGCGGCATTCAGGGGGCGGAGCGCCGACACCCCGATTCGCTCCAGCGCCGCGAGCGTGTCCGAGGTCAGAGGTGCCGCCGCCGCCAGCAGCGTCTCCAGCGCATGTCCGAACACCACCGGCTCACGACCCGCCGGCTGCGCCATCACCGTTTCCATCCTTCACCTCGGTCGAGATAGGTGCCGGGAGCACCCGGTGGGACGCCGTGGATAACAGTGGCCCTGTTTCCGTGCCTTGCCGTCGTATTTCGGGAGATATCGGAGGGCGCGTACGTGTGTCACAGCTGTGTCTCGGTTGCGGTGGTGCAAGAGGTTCAAAGGCCATGCCGCACAGGGTTTCGCCCTCCGTGCCCCTGGGATTGCGGACGTCTGGAATGAACGTCCCTTTCGCTGCCCCGCACCAGGGGGCTCCTGTGAGCTCGGGAGAACAGACGCCTGGGATGAACGTTTCTTGGGCAGTCCCCCGCACCGGGGCGCGCCCTGTGTCTTCGGGAGAACAGACACCTGGAACGAACGTTCCTTCCGGCGGACTGCCTGCGCCGGGGAGCCAGGCCCTCTGACGCAGGATGGCGGAAGCCCGGAATAACCATTCCTTCCGTCCCCCATGCTCGCCCTGGGAGGGCTCACGTCGCCCCGATAGCGCCGTGTAGGGGGCGCTGGCATCCTGGGTGGACGTACGGAGAACGGGGCGCGGGAGATGCAGATGCGGGCAGCAGGTGTGGCAGGGATGATGCTTCTGATGGCGTGCGCGGGCACGGGTGGGGCCACCCGTGAGCCTCCCGTCGTGACGCAGGGCGAGGGAGGTCGGCCCGTCGTCATCGCGCGCTCCTACACGCTCGAGTCGAGCGTGCTGAAGGAGACCCGGCGCATCAACGTGTACGTGCCGCCGAGCTACGCGGACGGGCAGACCCGGCTCCCCGTGCTGTACCTCCTGGACGGCGGGGAGCAGGAAGACTTCCCCCACATCACCGGCCTCGCCCAGCTCGCGAGCCTCAACCACGCGATGCGGGAGATGATGGTCGTCGGCATCGAGGGCACGGACCGCAAGCGGGACTTCACCTTCCCGTCCTCGGACCCGGTCGACCGGAAGGAGCTTCCGACGAGCGGGGGCTCCGCGGCCTTCCGAGAGTTCCTCGCCCGCGAGCTGAAGCCGTGGGTCGAGGCGCGCTACCGCACGACCGGAGAGTCCGCCATCATCGGCGAGTCCCTGGCGGGCCTCTTCATCGTGGAGACCTTCCTGAGCCAGCCGGAGCTCTTCGAGCGCTACATCGCCGTGAGCCCGAGCCTGTGGTGGGACAACCAGTCGCTCGCGAAGGAGTCCGCCACGCGACTGCGCGCGCATCCGGCGGGCTCGCGCGTGCTGTACCTGTCCATCGGCGACGAAGGTGGCGGCATGCAGGAGGGAGTGGACGCCCTGGTCGGCGCCCTGAAGGCGCATGCACCCGCCGGCCTGCAGTGGCACTACGAGCCGCTGCCGGGCGAGCATCACCACACGGTCTACCATCCGGCGGCGTTCCGGGCGGTGCGCGCGCTGTTCCCCGTGCCTCCGAAGGAAGCCCAGGCTCCCGGCGGGGCTCCCTGAGCGAAGCCCTTCCGGTTCCATCGAGGTCCAGGAGGGCTCTCCACCCCGTGGCTTGCTCGTAGCCTCGGGGGATGCCCGCTCCGGCCGCCCTACGAGCGCGGCTTGCCCGTCGCCGTGAAGCGCGCCGCCAGCTCCTTCAGCCGTGACGCCCGCGTGCGCAGGTCCTCCACGGAGCGGGCAATCTGCCGCACCCCGTCCACCGACTCCGTCGAGCGCACCGAGAGCTGATGGATGCGCCCGGCGAGGCTCTCTCCGGAAGCGGACTGGCGCGCGTTCTCCTCCGCCATCCGCTCCACGTGCCCGCCAATCTCCCGCACTCCGGCCACCAGCCGCGCGAGCGCGTCGCCCGCCGCGGAGGACAGTCCCAGGCCCTCGCGCACCTTGGCCGTGCCCTGCCGCATCAGCTCCGCCGCCGCCGCCGTGTCCGCCTCGTTCTGACCGAGCAGCGACTGCACCTGCCCCGCCGCCTCGCGCGTGCGGTGCGCCAGCTTGCGCACCTCACCGGCCACCACCGAGAAGCCCTTGCCGTGCTGGCCCGCGCGCGCCGCTTCAATCGCCGTGTTCACCGCCAGCATCTGCGTCTCGTCCGCCACCTGCTGGATGAGCCGCAGCATCTCCCCCGTCACCCGCCCGGACGCCTGCAGCCGCGCCACCGTCCGCGCCGACTGCTCCACCACGTCCACGATTTCCGCCATCTTCTTCGACGCGTGGCCCACCGCCGTGCCGCCCTCGCGCGCCACCTCGCCGTTGTCCGCCGCCGTCTCCGCCGCCGTGCGTGCCGCCTGCGCGCCCTGTGACACCCGCGCGCTCATCCCCTGCACCGCCTCCGCCGTGCGCTGGAGCGACTCGGACTGCTCGCGCGTGGTGAGCGACAGCGCGTCCGCCGACACGCGGATGCGCTCGGCGTCCGCCGCCGTCGCCCCCGCCGCGTCCACCAGCGCCCCCACCACCTCTCGCAGCCCCGCCACCATTCCGTTGAAGGCCTCCGTCAGCCGGCCCACCTCGTCCTCGGAGCGCACCTCCACCCGCACGTCCAAATCCCCGCGCGCCACCCGGTGCGCCGCGTCCGCGAGCGCCCGCACCGGCCGCACCACCCGCCGCGACACGTACGCCCCCGCCAGCAGGGCCAGCAGCAGCGCGCCGCCCACCGCCAGGAGGATGCGCTGGCGCACCTGGGCCACCTCGCGGTCGATGTCCTCCACGTACACGCCCGTGCCCAGCACCCACCCCCACGGCTGGAAGAGCTTCACGTAGCTCTCCTTGGGGATGGCGTCCGGCGAGCCCGGCCGCGTGGCCGCGTACGCCAGCGAGCCCTCGCCCTTCGCGTGCGCCAGCGTGACGATGTCCACGAACACCGCCCGGCCGCGCACGTCGCGGTAGCCCTTCAGGTCCTTGCCCAGCATGGCCGGCAGGTGCGGGTGCATGACCAGCTTCGTGTCCAAATCATTCACCCAGAAGTACTCCACCCCCGAGTAGCGCAGCCCCTGGAGCAGCGCCGCCGCCTGGGCCTGCGCCTCCTGTCGCGTCAGCGTCCCGGCCCGCTCCCGCGCCTCGTACGCCTCCAGCACGCCGTAGGCCGTCTCCACCGCCTGGCGCAGGCCGCGCACCCGGTCCGCCCGGAGCTGCTCCCGAAGCTGTGGCAGCACATAGCCGAGGATGGCGAGCAGCAGCGGCAGCGCCACCACGCCCATCGCTACACAGAGCTTCGCCAGCAGGCTGCGCCGTCCCAGGGACATCGCAAGCCAGCGTAGCCCGCTCCCATTCCCCCCGCTCACGCTCGGGGGCCTGCCTCCCTGGCTGGCACCACCCGGCGTCCCACGCTCCGGCCCGCACGCACACCGGAAGTGCGGCGCCCGGCGACGGAATTGCCCGGCTTCCTGCTTGGGCGTGGAGCCTGAGCCCGAGTCGGTGTGCGGTGCGGCCCTGCCGGGAAGGTCCGCAACCGGGGCCGTGAGGCCTCCGAAAATGGTTGCCATGAGGTCTGCCTGGCCGGGTCCTCCAGGCCACCGGGGCGATGAAAGGGCGATAAAAGGCCGCTGCGGTGAGCCAACCCTGGGGGGAGGAGCCGGGGACAGGACTTGCCGGCACCGTAGGAAAGTCGCCGTCCAACGTTATAGGTCACCCGCGTTCCGGGCCCTTCCTGCGTGCGGGAGGGACTCCGAGAGCCCTCCCCCGAGGGGCGTTCCGTCGAGGGAGGCACGCTGCCGACACGGCCATGCGAACCCCGAGAGTCCACCTCGTGGGCAGCAACCCTACGGGTGAACAACTTGAGGCTGACCCGGCAAGTTCTGTCTGTCTGCCTCCATACGTCCTATGCCAGCGACCAAACGTTTCGGGTCGGTAAGGCATGGACAAGAAACTCGCAACCACCATTGGAGCAGCGGCGCGCGCCGCCCGGACCCGTCTGGAGCTCACGCAGGCCGACGTCGCCGAGCGCATCGATGTGGCCACCGAGGTCTACGGGCGCCTGGAGCGCGGCGGCATGCTGCCCAGCGTCCAGACGCTGCTGAAGCTGTGCCACGAGCTGCACGTCTCCGCGGACGAGCTGCTGGGCCTGGCTTCGCACGGCAACGCCAACACCTCGCGCGCCGCGGAGCCGCCGCCCTCGCCCCAGGAGCGGCCCGAAGTCAGGCGCCTGCTGCGCACCGTGCGCCAGCTGGACCCCTCGAAGGTGAAGCTGCTGGGCCTCGTCGCCAACGCGCTGGGCCGGCGCTGAAGCACTGCGCCCCCCGCGTCACCGCCTCACAGCGCTGACAGGAGCCGATCCAACTCGTCTGGCTTCACCGGCTTGACGAGGTGCAGGTCGAAGCCCGCGCGCAGGGCGCGGTCCTGCCCCTCCGGACCGCCGTAGCCCGTAATCGCCACCAGCCGGATGCTCTGGCCCACCCGCGAGCGCAGCTCCTGCGCCACCCGGTAGCCGTCCATCCCCGGCAGGCCGATGTCCACCAGCGCCAGCTCCGGGAACTGCGTCAGCGCCAGGGCCAGGCCCTGGAGGCCGTCCGGCGCCACCACCACCTGGTGGCCCCACAGCTCCAGCAAGTCCCTCATGGCCTGCCGCGCGTCCGAGTTGTCCTCCACGAGGAGGATGCGCCGCCCGCGCCGCTTGTCCGTGCCCCGGCTCGGGTCGGCGGAGAGGCCCGCCTCGTGCAGCAGCGGCAGCTTCACCACGAACTCGCTGCCCCGGCCCGGGCCGTCGCTGAGGGCGTGCACTTCGCCGTCGTGCATCTGCACCAGCTTGCGCACCAGCGTCAGGCCGATGCCCAGGCCCCCGCGCGAGCGCTCCAGGGACGTGTCCGCCTGGGCGAACAGGTCGAAGATGTAGGGCAGCACGTCCGCGGCAATGCCGATGCCGGTGTCCCGCACCCGCACCACCGCCTTCGCCGAGCCGTCCACGCCCTCGCGCTCCACGCGCAGGCTGATGGAGCCGCCGTCCGTGTACTTGGCGGCGTTGTCCAGCAGGTTGGTGAAGACCTGCTCCAGCCGCGTGGCGTCCGCGTTCACCCACAGCGGGACGGAGGGCAGCGACACCTCCAGGCCCAGCCCGCGCGACTCGGCGATGGGGCGCGCCACCTGGAGCACCTGCTGCAGGACGGAGAGCAGGTCCACCCGGCCGTTTCGCAGCTCCACCCTGTCGCGGGTGATGCGGCTCACGTCCAGCAGGTCATCCACCAGCCGGGCCAGGTGGTGCGTCTGCCGCTGGATGATGCCGCGCATGCGCGCTTCCTTGGCGTCGTCCGTGGGCTTGCGCTCCAGGATGCCAATGGCCGTCATGATGGCGGCCAGCGGGTTGCGCAGCTCGTGGGCCAGCATGGCGAGGAACTCGTCCTTGCGCCGGTCCATCTCCGCCAGCTCCTCGGCGCGCAGGCGCGCGGCCTGCTCCGCGTGGCGCAGGCGCAGCAGCGACTTCACCGTGGCGATGAGCTCCGCGGCCTCGAAGGGCTGGGTGAGGTAGGCGTCCGCGCCGCCGTCCAGGGCGCGGACCTTCTTGTCCGACGAGACGAAGGTGGCGGACGTGTGCAGCACCGCCATGGCCGCGGTGCCGGGGTTGGCGCGCAGCCGCTCGCAGACCTCGTAGCCGCTGATGTCGGGCAGCTTCACGTCCAGGACGACGACGTCCGGGCGGTGCTGCTCCGCCACGAGCAGCGCGCTCAGGCCGGTGGCGGCCTCCAGCACCCGGAAGCCCGACATCTCCAGGATGCGGTTGACGAGGTACCGGTTGGCGTCGTCGTCGTTGACGTTGAGGACGGTGGCCAGTCGGGGCTCAACCACGGCGGTGACCCTCCTGCAGGGCGTGGGAGCCGAGCCCCGCCTTGGTCAGGGCGTCGCGGATGCGGGTTATCGCCACCTCGCGGCTCAGCGTGTGCTTGGAGAGGATGGCGGCCGTCTCCTTGGCCAGGCGCGTGCGCTCGTCCTCCTGCAGCTCGTGCGAGGTGTGCAGGATGACGGGGATGTCGCGCGTGCGCGGGTCCGCCTTCAGGTCGTCCAGCACGTCGAAGGCGGTGATGTCCGGGAGGACGAAGTCCAGGAAGATGAGGTGCGGGGCCTGCTCGCGCGCCAGCCGCACGCCCTCCTTGCCGCCGGAGGCCTCCAGCAGCACGTAGGGCAAATCCTTGAGGAGCTGCTTGAGCAGGTAGCGGTGGACGTCGTCGTCGTCGATGAGGAGCAGCCGCTCCACCGGCCCGCTGCGGGCCATGGCGGAGAGCTTCTTCTGCAGCCGGACTTCGTCCACCGGCTTGAGCCAGAACTCGTCGGCGCCCAGCGCGCGGGCCTTCTGCTCGCGGTCCATCATGGTGACGACGAGCACGGGGATGTCGCGCGTGGCCTCGCTGTTCTTCATGTCCGCGAGGAAGTTCCAGCTCGTCTCCCCCTCCAGCATGACGTCCAGCACCATGGCGGCGGGGCGCACGCGCTCCATGACACGCCGGGCCTCCTCCGTGCTGCGCACCGGCAGCACCTGGAAGCCAGAGCGCGCCAGATACTTCTCGTAGAGGAAGAGCGTCTGCCGGTCGTCCTCCAGCACCAGCACCGGGGCGCGGCTGGGGTCCAGTTGCTCGCTGCGCGCGGTGAGCCCCGTCATCTCCGCCACCTCGGTGTGGACGCGGGGAATGGTGACGGTGAAGGTGGTGCCCTGGCCCAGGGCGCTCTTCATGGCGAGGCTGCCGCCCAGCACCTCCGTCAGCTTGCGCGCCAGCGGCAGGCCCAGGCCGGTGCCCTTCACCTTGCGCTGCAGCGGGCTGTCCACCTGGGAGAACTCCTCGAAGACGCGCGCGTGGTTCTCCGGGGCGATGCCAATGCCCGTGTCCTGCACGGTGAACACCACCGTATCGCGCGGGCCCGGGGCCACCGAGACGGTGACGTGGCCGGCCTCGGTGAACTTCAGCGCGTTGGAGACGAGGTTGCGCAGCACCTGGCTGAGGCGGGACTCGTCCGTCTCCAGCTCCAGCGTGTTCTCCGGCTCCACCATGCGCAGCTCCACCGGCGACTCTGGCGGGAGCAGCGGCTTCATCATGCCGCGCAGCGCGCTGAACACATCACTCACCACGAAGCGGCTGTGGCGCAGCGTGGTCTTGCCGGCATCCATCTTGGAGAGGTCCAGCAGGTCATTGACGAGCTCGAAGAGGGCCTCCGCGGAGCTGCGGATGAACTGGACCTGCTTCTCCTGCTCACCGCTGAGTGCCCCGTTGATGGGATTGAGGAGGACTTTCGAGAGGCCGAGGATGGAGTGCAGCGGGGTGCGGAACTCGTGGCTGACGTTGGCCACCACCCGGCCCTTGATTTCGGCGGCGAGCTGGAGGCTCTCCGCCTTCTCGTCCAGGGCGACGTGGAGGCTGCGCACGCCGCGGTTGGACTCCTCCAGCTCGCGGTTGAGGCGGGTCAGCTCGTCCGCGCGGCGCTTGAGCTCGCGCTGCTGGCGCTCCGTCTCGCGGTGGAGCGTGGACACCTCGCTGAGGGTGGTGCTCACCTGCTCCAGCGCGCTGCCGTAGTCCTCCGGCACCAGGCTGCCCACCAGGAGCACGTTGCCTTCATGGGGGCGGGCGCGGAAGGCAAAGGTGGTCGGCTTGTCCTCGCGACAGAGGATGAGCTCCCAGCCGTCCACCCGCTCGTCGCGGGCCTGGACGAGGAGCTTGTCCACCTTCTCCTCGGTCCCCCTGGCGGCGAGGCCGCGCAGCGTCTGGCCCGGCTTCGCGGCGAGAAGGGACTGGGCGCGCGCATCCACCCAGGTGAGGGTGCCGTGCGCGTCGCAGACGAGGGTGACCTCCCGGCTCAGGTCGTCGAAGAGGCGGACATCGGGAGAGGCGGGGTGCCTCATGAACGGGTCTCCTCCCAGGACACGCCCGCCGTGGCGAGCAGGTTTCGTGCTTCCGGGTGCCGCGAGCCCAGCACGGACTTCAACATGCCGAGCACGCTGGGAAATGCCAGCAGGCCAAAGCCGCGCCGCGGCCAGAAGCCGACGTACCAGCGCACATGGTCGCCCATCACCTCCGGACGTCCTGACGCCAGCGAGTCCGCGAGGTAGGACAGGTGGAGCTGCAGCTCCTCTTCGAGGCGCGGGCGGTCCTCGGGGAGGATGTAGAGCGTCAGGCGGCCGGCGGCGGCGTGGGCCAGCTCGGGCGCGTCCTTTTCCAGGAGGTGGGCGGGCCCTTCCGGGTAGCGCAGGGCCTCCCGCGCGGCGCGCACATAGTCGTGGGGCAGGGTGCCGGGGCCCCAGCCTTCGGCCTCCAGCGCCCGGGCCAGGCCGGCGAAGTGGCTGTCGAGGTGTCGCGTGCACATGCCGCGCGACACGAGCAGCGTGCGCAGCCAG
The DNA here is from genome assembly GCF_010894435.1 of Pyxidicoccus trucidator. Taxonomy (NCBI): domain Bacteria; kingdom Pseudomonadati; phylum Myxococcota; class Myxococcia; order Myxococcales; family Myxococcaceae; genus Pyxidicoccus; species Pyxidicoccus trucidator. The sequence continues at coordinate 431,821 of NZ_JAAIXZ010000003.1, forward strand.
CGGGCGTAGCCCTCCATGACGGAGGGGCGCTGCTCGTCCAGGGCCTGGACGAGGTAGCGCACGTGGAAGGCGGCGTCCTCATCGCCGAAGCGACGGGAGCGCTCCAAGCCGTAGCGGGCCTCCCAGAAGGGGTCCTGGTACAGCGCGGCCACGGAGGTGGTGGCCAGGTGGCTCGCCTTTGCTTCCACGAGTCTGCTCAGCGGCTCCATGGTTGTTCAAACTCCCAGCGTCCGGCAGGCGGAGGCCACCAGCTCGCGTGCGTCCTTGCCGAAGAAGCTGACGCCCAGGTCCTGTTCCAGGTCCGGGGCCCAGCGGAAGGCGAGCCCGCCCACGGCGATGGGAACGCCGGGAGCGGCCGCGCGCGCGTGCTTCACGGCCTCGCGCAGTTGGGGCAGGTGGTACGTCATCGTCACCGACAGCGCGAGCAGGTCCGGACGCACGTCGCGGACCATGCGCGCCAGGTGCTCGGGCGGCACGTTGGCGCCGAGGAAGCGCACGTCGAAGCCGGCCATCTCCAGGAAGTCGCTGGCCATGCGCGCGCCCACCTCGTGCAGCTCCCCCTCCACGCAGGACATCATGACGACCTTGCCGTTGTCCGGGTCCCTGGGCAGGTGGCGGTACAGGTGGGCCAGGGCGAGCTGGGAGATGGAGGTGGCCAGGTGCTCCTGCGCCACGGAGATGATGTTCTCCTGCCACAGCCGGCCAATCTCGTACTGGGCCTGCTGGATGACTTCCAGGTGCAGCGTCTGGAGGGGAATGCCGCGCAGGAGTCCCTCGTCCACCAGCAGGCGCAGGGCTTCCCGCCGGTTTCCGGCGAGCTGCGCGGCGAGGTACTGCTCACGCAAGGCGGTGGGGGAGGGGTCGGTCTGAGGGAGCACGGGCAGGGAGGACACGGGCAGGGGGCGGAAGCTAGTAATGAACGGACGGTAGTGGGGACCCGTTTCCCGGTTACAGCGAAGCAGGAGCGTTTTCATCGACCACCTGACACTGGAAGGCCCTTCCGTAGGAGCCTCCGCCCGCCCGCCTGCTCTGTAGCTTTTTCAGATCAGCCCTGCGGGCGCCTGGCGGGAGGATGCGCACGGCTCTGCGAGCGGTTCATCCCTGAGTCTCCGCCGCCCCGTCAGGGCCCTTCGGGGTGCTGGACATTGACCCGTCCCGGCTGGAGTGTCCGACACGGAGGTACGCAATCCTTGGAGCCACGCGCGCAGCGTCCTGCCACGACCTGGCTGCCGGGAGAGAGCGAGCTCGCCTCGCTCACCCGCGCGCTGGACTGGTCCAAGACTCCCGTGGGCCCCATGGAGGCGTGGCCCCACTCGCTGCGCGGCGTGCTCTCGACGCTGCTCACCTGCCGCCAGCCGATGTTCCTGTGGTGGGGGCAGGAGATGGTGCAGTTCTATAACGACGCGTATCGGCCGAGCCTCGGCGTCGACCGCCATCCCAGCGCCCTGGGCGCGCGCGGGCGCGAGTTCTGGACGGACATCTGGGACGTCATCGGCCCGCTCATCCACCGCGTCCAGGGGGGCGAGTCCGTCTGGTTCGAGGACCAGCGCATTCCCATCCAGCGCGGTGGTGGCTTCCAGGAGGTCTTCTGGACGTTCAGCTACAGCCCGGTGCGTGACGACGACGGCGGCGTGGGGGGCGTGCTGGTGGTCTGTACCGAGACGACGCAGAAGGTGCTGGGCGAGCGCCGACTGCGCACGTTCAAGGACCTGGCCGTGAGCGCGCTGGACGTGGGCGACGAAGCGGCCGCGGGTGCCGCCGCGGAGACGGTGCTCGCGCGCAACGCGGCCGATGTCCCCTTCTCCGCCCTGTACCTGGGAGGGGCCGACAGCCCCTTCCTGCGCCGCGTGGGCCTCACCGGGCTCGAGCCCCACTCGCCCGCCGCGCCCCAGCGCGTGGAGCCCACGGACGCGCGCTCCGTGTGGCCGCTCTGGCAGGCCCTGCGCACCGGCAGGCCGGTGTGGGTGTCGGACGTGCAGGCGCGCGTGCCGGGCCTCGCGGCGGGCCTCTGGCCCGAGCCCGTCCGGGACGCGTGCGTGCTACCCCTGCCCGAGCCGGGAGGAGAGGGCGTGCGCGGCGTGCTCCTGGTGGGCTGCAGCCCGCGCCTGTCGTTCGGGCCCGAGCTCCAGGACTTCTTCGCGCTGCTCGCCAGCCAGCTGGGCGCGGTGCTGGCGCGGGCCAGCGCGGGCGCCGAGCGCGAGCGGCTGCTGGTGGAGGTGGCGCGGGCGCACGCGGGGGCGGAGGCCGAGCGCACGCGTCTGCGCAACCTGCTCGAGGCGGCGCCAGCGGTCATCTGCACGCTGCGGGGGCCCGAGCACGTCTTCGAGCTGGCCAACCCGCTCTACCAGGAGCTGGTCTCCGGCAAGCGCTCCTTGCGGGGCCGCACCGTCGCCGAGGCGCTGCCGGAGGTCGCGGAGCAGGGCTTCATCCAGTTGCTGGATGACGTGTACCGCACGGGGAAGCCCTTCGTCGGGCAGGAGGTGCGCCTGCTGCTGGACCGTCAGGGGACGGGGCACCTCGAGGAGACGTTCCTGACCTTCATCTACCAGGCGCGGCGTGGGGTGGGGGGTGAGGTGGAGGGCATCGACGTCTTCGCTTTCGAGGTGACGGAGCAGGTCCTGGCCCGGCGGCGGGCGGAGTCCGTCGCGGACGCCTTGCGGCGGAGTGAGGAGCGCAGCCGCATGGTGGAGCAGGCGGCGGGCGTCGGCACGTGGGAGCTCGACCTCGCCACCCGGTGGCTGCGGATGGACGCAATCACCCGCGAGCTCCTCGCGCTGCCGGGGGAGGATGACCTGTCGCTGGAGGCCGTCCTCGCCGTCATCCTCGCCGAGGACCGGGGACACGTGGTGGAGGCGATAGAGTCCGCGCTGCGGGGCGAGCGCGCCGGTGCCTTCGCCGTCGAGTACCGCGTCGCCACGCCCGGCGGCGCGGTGCGCTGGGTGGAGGGGCGGGGGCGCGCGTACTTCGACGCTGGCGGCCGGCCCGAGCGCTTCCTGGGCACGGCCATGGACATCTCCGTGCGCAAGGAGGCCGAGCAGCAGACGCGCCGGAGCGCCGAGTTCGAGCAGCAGCTCATCGGCATCGTCTCGCATGACTTGCGCAACCCGTTGAGCTCCATCCTCCTGGGCGCGCAGACGGTGTTGCGCGGGGAAGGGCTGAGTGAGCGGCAGCTCCGCAATACGCTGCGCATCCAGACTTCCGCCGAGCGCGCGGTGCGGATGATTCACGACCTGCTCGACTTCACCCAGGCGCGCATGACGGGCGGGCTCCCGGTGCGGCCCGAGCCCCTGGACCTGCATGCCCTGGTCCGGCAGGTGGTGGACGAGGTGCAGGTGTCCCATCCGGAGCGCACCGTGCGGTTGGAGCAGCAGGGAGAGGGCCGGGGCGCGTGGGATGCGGGCCGCGTGGCGCAGGTGGTGAGCAACCTGCTCTCCAATGCACTCGCGTACAGCCCCGCGGACACGCTCGTGACGGTGACGACGCGAGGCGAGGCGGAGGCGCTGGTGCTCGAGGTGCACAACACGGGCTCACCCATTCCCGCCGACGTCCTGCCGCGCCTCTTCCGGCCCATGGAGCGCGGCGTCCCCACGGACAGCACCCGCCGCAGCGTGGGGCTGGGGCTCTACATCGTGGACCAGGTGGTGCGCTCCCACGGTGGGCGCGTGGAGGTGCGCTCCAGCGTCGAGCAGGGCACCGTCTTCACGGTGCGGCTGCCGCGCAACGTCAAGGGTTCGGCGCCCGGCGGTTAGCCTGGCGCGGCCTGCTCCACCGTCCAGCCCTGCTTCTTCGGCTTGAGGCGCACGCGCAGCGGGGTGGCCTCGGTGGTCGCGACATGTTCGAGCCGCTCCAGCGGGTACTCCTTCACGGGGTGCTCACGCACGGCCATCAGCCGCAGCAGCCGCTCCGCCATGGGGCCCATGGCGAGGGGCTTGTCGGTCCGCTCCCAGCGGGACACCGTCTCCTTCGTCACGCCCATGCGCCGGGCCAGGTCGGTGCCCGACATTCCCAGGTAGGTGCGCAGGAAGCGGATCTCCCTCGCCGTGAGCCCCGCCTCCTTGCGCGCGAGCAGCAGGGCGAGCTGCGTATGGAGCTGCTCGACGTTCGAGTAGCTGATCTCCTCCTCGCCGCAGGCCGGGCAGTGGCGGACCTGGACGCCCTCGACGATGACGCCCTCCAGCCCCGCGTAGGCCCTCCGCGTCTCCTGCCGGGACGTCATGCTCCCACCGCACTGCGTGCACTTCATCGCTTCTTCCTCCATGCCGTGATGACCACCAGCTCCGTGTCGTCCCGGAACGCCACGACGACACACAGCAGCCCGGTGTGCACCCGGTAGGTCCAGTCCACCTGCCCCATCTCCGCCGGCTCGGTGATGTGGCCTCCCCGCAGCACGTTCGTCACGTCGACCTCTGTCAGGTCGTCCTTCTCCAGCTCCTCTCGCGCGTGACGCGAGTAACCCACCCGCCCAGCTCTCAGGATGGCCGAGATGCGCTTTCGGGCCGCGTTCGCGGTCAACGCCCTTTCATCATCAATAGTTGATGCCATATCAATAGTTGCTCCAGGCGCTCATTGCAAGGCGCACCTCGCTCGCGGATGCCTCACCATGAGTTGATGAGCACGCGGTCATGCACCGCCTGGCCGCTTGCCCGACCTGGCCGTGTGTGCAGGACTCGTGCCTTGTGGGCGGCTGGAGTGGGGGCAGGACGTCCCGGTTTCGTGCTTCAGGGGATGCCGTCACGACGGGGCGCGCAGGTCGCGCGTGGACACGACGTCATCCATTCCTCCGGACCGGACCGGGTCCAGCGATGGGACGCCCGCATGGCACGCGCCAGGGACCTCCAGGTCGGAACGTCAGGCGCTACGGCGTGGCCGGCGGCACGTCCTGTCGCGGCAGCCGCACGGTGAAGGTGGTGCCGCGGCCGGGCGCGGAGTCCAGCTCCACCGTGCCACCGTGCGCGTCCACGAGGTGCCGGACGATGTAGAGCCCCAGGCCGATGGAGCGACTGGAGGCGCTCCCCGTTCTCAGTCCCCGGCGCATGGGCTCGAAGAGGGCCTCCTGGAGCTCCGCGGGGATGGGCTCGCCCCCGTTGTGGACGGAGAGGCGCCACTCGGCGTCGGTGCTCCACGCGCGCACGGTGACGGGCTCGCCCGTCGGGCCGTAGGTGAGCGCGTTGGAGAGCAGGTTGGTCATCACCTGCGCCATCCGGTCCGCGTCCCAGACGCCGTGCCCGTCGCCCGACAGCTCCAGCCGCACCTCGCGCTCCGGATGGGCCACGCGCAAGTCCTCCACCACGCCGCGCACCACGGGGTGCAGGTCCGAGGCCGTGCGCTCCAGGGTGATGCCTCCGCCCAGCCGCGCCTGGGTGAAGTCGAGCAGGTCTCGAATCATCCGGCTGGCCCGCTCGCCATTGGAGACGATTCGCCCGAGCTGCTTCCGGGTGCGCTCGTCGAAGTCCTCGCGGCGCTCCAGCGTGGACGCCGCCAGGAGCATGACGGAGAGCGGGTTGCGCAGGTCGTGCGAGACGATGCCGATGAGCTGCTGCTCGAAGTCCGCGCGCCGACGCAGCTCGTCCTCCACCCGCTTGCGCTCGGTGATGTCCTTGGCCACGCCGATGAAGCCCAGGTGCTCGCCGCGCTCGCCGCGCATCAGCGTGGTGTGGATGTCCACCCAGACGTCGGCGCCGTCCTTGCGCCGCCCCTTCCACTCACCCCGGTAGTCTTCTCCCGCGACGATGCGAGCGATGTCCCGGGTGGCCTCGGCCAGGTCCTGCTCCGGGTAGAGGCGCGCGGTGGTGCCGCCCAGCATCTCCTCCCGGGTGTAGCCGAAGAGGCGCTCGGCGCCGTGGTTCCAGTGGGTGATGCGGCCTTGCAGGTCCGTCACCACCACGCTGTCGCGGACGTTGCGGAGGATGCTGGCCTGCTCGCGCAGCGTCGCGTTGGCCTGCTCGAGCTCGGCGCGCATGGCCCGCTCGGCATCCAGGAGGTTGGACTGCCGGCGCGCGGACGCCCGTGCGCGCAGCAGCGTGTGGAGGGTGGCCAGCAGCTCGGACGGGTCCACGGGAGCGACGAGGTAGCTGTCCGCGCCCCCCTGGAGCCCCTCCACCCGGTCCGTGGTGGAGGTGAAGGCCGAGGAGAGCTGGATGACGGGGATGGCGGCCGTCACCGCGTCCTGCTTCAGCCGCTGGCAGACCTCGAAGCCGAGCATGTCCGGCAGCCTCACGTCGAGCAGGACGGCGTCCGGCAGCTCGCGGGCACGGCGGAGCGCCTCTTCGCCGCTCGGCGCCTCCACCGTGGCGAAGCCCGCCTGCTTCAGCGTGACGCAGAGCAGGTAGCGGCTCGCCTCGTGGTCGTCGACCACGAGAATCACGGGCGCGGGACGGGTGGACGGGCGTGTGCCTTCGGAGACCATCTCAGGGAAGGATTACCCGCTCTCTTTCGGGTTTCTTCCGCGTCCCACCGGTGATGTCGGGTACTGGTGCGAGCAAGCGCCCGGTGCCCGGTGACGCACACGTCACGGCGGGGCTGAGGAGGCAAGACACGCACCGGGCGTGAAGGAGGCCGGGCGGGCGGCGGGTGGGAAAAGCGGGCCCGGCGGGTGGCCGGGGAGGGCAAAACGGGGTACGGACGCGGCGGTGAAGGGGCGCGGTGACAGTTTTCCGGGGCCCCGGTGTTCCCTTTCGCGAAACGAGGGAGGCGCGACTCCGGTGTCAATCGATGTGGAGGCCTACTACCGCCGCTACGGCCCCCAGGTGCTCCGGCGCTGCCGCTTCCTCCTGCGTGACGAGGAGAAGGCCGTGGACGCCATGCACGACGTCTTCGTGCAGCTCTTGCGCTACCGGGGGGCGCTGAAGGACAGCGCACCTTCCAGCCTGCTGCACCGCATCGCCACCACCGTGTGCCTCAACAAGCTGCGCGGGGCGAAGCGGCGGCCGGAGGACCGGGAGGACGAGCTGGTGCTGCAGATTGCCTCCGCGGAGGACCCCGAGTCGCGCACCGCGGCGCGAGGCGTGCTGGACCGGCTCTTCGGCCGGGTGCCCGCCTCCAGCCAGGACATCGCCGTGCTGCACCTGGTGGATGGAATGACGCTGGAGGAGACGGCCCGCGAGGTGGGCATGTCCGTGTCCGGTGTGCGCAAGCGCCTGCGCGCGCTGTCCGCCGTGCTGCAAGAGCTCGAGCTGGAGGCCGCATGAACTCCCCCCAACGCACGCCCGACTGGCTGCTGGAGCGAATCGCCCTGGGCGAGCTGTCCCCCGAGGAGCTGGCCGCCGCGCGCGCCCGGCTGGCCCGGGAGCCCGACGGACCGGCGCGCCTGGCCGCGCTGGAGGCCGACTCGCGCGCCACGCTGGAGCGGCTGCCACCCCGACAGGTGGTGCGTGAAATCGAGGCTCGCGCCTCCTCGGCGGCGGCCTCCGCGTCCCGGAAGGAGGCCCGCCCCCCTTCGCGGCGCCTGGCACCGGCGTGGGGCCTCCTGGTGCCGGCGCTCGCCACCGTGGCCCTCTTCGTCCTGGCACGCCCGGACGACCTGGCGGACTCAGGACCGGACCGGCTGACGACGTCCGGCGACTCCTTCGAGACGACGCGCATCAAGGGGCTGGCGCCCCAGCTCGTCGTCCACCGCCAGGCCGCCGCGGGCTCCGAGCGCCTCACCGACGGGGCTCCCGCCGCCGCGGGTGACGTGGTGCAGCTGGCGTACGTGGCCGCGGGCCGCACCCACGGCGTCATCCTCTCCGTGGACGGGCGTGGCTCCGTCACCCTGCATGCGCCGGACGTGGGAAGTCACTCGGTGGCACTCGCGCCGTCAGGCACCCACATGCTGCCCCGCGCGTACGAGCTGGATGACGCGCCGCGCTTCGAGCGCTTCTTCTTCGTCACCGCCGAGGCCCCCTTCGACGTGGAGCCGGTGCTGGCGGCGGCCCGGGCGCTGGCGGAGGGCTCGGACGCCCGCTCGGGTGAATTGTCTTTGCCCGAGGGCTTGACGCAGGTGTCCTTCACGCTGGAAAAGCAGAGGTGATGAAATCCTTTGCGCTCCTCGCATCGTGGCTGTGGGCAGGGGCGGCGGTCGCCGGGGAGCTTCCGGTGGCTTCCCGCCTGATGCCGGTAGCGGGTGGGCCCCGCCTCGCGCAGGCGGCGGGCGGGCCCGACACGGCGGCGACGTCGCGGGCGCTGCGCAAGGGCAAGGTGCACGTCGAGCTGTGGGCCAGCGACATCCAGGTCACCAACCTGGCCGTGAAGTTCGGCGGCGGGCCGTTCTACCTGACGCTGCTGTCGGGCTTCGAGCCGGGGCGGGACGCGCGCTTCAGCTTCGGCGCGGGGCTGGGCGGGCACCTGACGCTGGGCCACCGGCTGTGGGTGGACGGGGACGTGACGGGCGGCGCCGTCCAGCCGGTGCAGAAGCCGCTGGAGGGTGACGGCGGCAACGTGCTGGGGCAGGCGCGGCTGATGCTCGGCTTCCAGGTGCTGCCGCGCCTGGCCGTGTTCGCCGGGCCCACCTACAACCTGTGGTTCGTGTGGGGACAGCCGGACTTCGACTCCATCACCCGGATTTCGGTGAGCGAGAGCCAGCCGGAGCCGGACCGGCGCATCCAGCACTGGCCCGGACTCCAGGTGGGGCTGCACATCTGAGGAGCCGGGCCGTGTGGCCCCGCGCCTTCAGTCGGCGAGCTTGCCGACCTTGAGGACGGTGGCGGCGCCCGCGGGGCCGGCGTTCTGCTTCGTCTCCAGGGTGGCCTCCACCTTGAGGCCCTCGCCCATTTCCGTCTGCTGCGTCAGGGACTGGGTGCGCTCGTCGGAGCCGCCCGTCACGGCGGACAGGTCCAGCTCGTGAATCATCATGGGCTCGGAGCCCGGCTTGTCCGCGCGGGTGGCGTTGAAATAGGGGCAGGGGGTGGTCATGCAGCGCACGCCGCTGTTCTTGACGATGTACACGGCGCTCTCACCCGGCCGCGCCTCGGCGGCGGGGGTGGGGGCCGCGGCGGCGGTGCCGGGCTCGTTGCCCGGAGGCGCGGAGTCGGAGGGCGCGGCGGCCGTCTCCGTGGACGGGGTGCCGGGCTCGCTCGCCGGGGTGCCCGGGGTGGAGGAGGGCTTGCTACAGCCGGCGGCGAAGCCAAGGGCGAGGGCGGCGAGCAGCAGCGGGCGGACGTTCATGGGGGCTCCAGAAAGGGAAGGGGGCTCAGTGTCCTCTGGTTGTGTAACCGGGGCCAGCCCGCAGCGGAGACGTGGGATGGTGACTCGCGGTCAGCTGCACGTGAGGACCTGAACCCCTGGACAGGGACTCTCCGTGTGGATTCACTGCGCGACCGGGCCTGGACAGTGAGGCTTCAGAGGGCGTTTCCGTTCATTGACGAGCCCTCGGGCAGGGGCTACATCCGGCCTCATTGATCGGCCCCTTGGGCCGTGACCTGTAAGGACACCTTCCGATGGAATTCCGCATCGCCGCCGACGAGCTGAAGAGAGCCCTCCACCGCGCTCAGGGCATCGTGGAGCGCAAGACGACGATGCCCATCCTCGCGAACGTGCTCGTCAACGCGAACAAGGGCGGCATCACCGTCACGGCGTTCGACCTGGACATCGGCATCGTCTCCGAGCACCCCGCCGAGGTCATCAAGACGGGCGCCGTCACCCTCAGCGCCAAGTACGTCTTCGACATCGTCCAGAACCTCCCGGACGCCCAGGTCACCCTCAAGAAGCTGGCCAACAACTACGTCGACATCTCCAGTGGCTCGGCCCACTTCAAGATTGTCGGCATGGCCGCCGAGGAGTACCCCAAGCTGCCCAAGGAGGAGAGCGCCCCCATGGTGCAGGTGGGCGGCAACACCCTCCTGGAGATGATCAAGAAGACGCAGTTCGCCATCTCCAGCGACGAGACGCGCTACATCCTCAACGGCGTCTTCTTCGAGCCCCAGGCCGACGGCAAGGTCCGCATGGTCGCCACCGACGGCCACCGCCTGTCGCTCATCGAGCGCGAGGTGCCGGGCGACTTCAAGCTCAAGAGCGGCGTCATCATCCCCCGCAAGGGCCTGATGGAGCTCAAGCGCCTGCTCGACGAGGCCCCCGACGCTGAGTGCCACCTGGGCTTCGCGGAGAACTCGGCCCTGTTCAAGAAGCCGGGCCTGTCCATGGTGATGCGCCTCATCGACGGGCAGTTCCCCGAGTACCAGCGCGTCATCCCCAAGCAGGGTGAGAAGGTCGTCCTCGTGCCCAAGGTGCGCTTCCTGGAGGGCCTCAAGCGCATCGCCCTGCTGTCGGCGGACAAGAGCAACGCCGTGCGCATCGGCCTGGAGGACAACAAGCTCGTCATCACCGCGAGCAACCCGGACCTGGGCGAGGCGAAGGACGTGCTGGAGCTGGCCTACCGCGGCACGGACATCACCATCGGCTTCAACGCGCGCTACCTCATGGACGTGCTCGCCGTCACCGAGACGGACGAGGTCTCCTTCGAGCTGGGCGACGAGCACAGCCCGGGCGTCCTCCACGCCCCCGGCGACCGCAGCTTCACCGCCGTCGTCATGCCCATGCGCGTCTGAGCCTTGACGCCGGCACGGCGGCGGGGGCTGTCGCGCCCTCCACCGCCGTCCGGGGTCTTCATCTCCGCGAGGGAGGGCTCAGTGGACCGCGGGCTGCTCCTCGCCCGTCGCCTCCGAGACTTCCGCGTCCGCGGGCGCCACGCCCAGCCGCTGCTGTTTCTCGCGTGCCTTCTCCAGCGCCTGGCCGATGCTGAAGCTCGCCGGTTTCTGCCGTGGCGGGAACTGCTCGAAGGTCTTCAGGAACTGACCGACGAGGGCCTGGGCCGGAACGAGGATGAACATCCGGTCGGCGATCCACTTGTCGTAGTACATCGACGCGTCCTTGTCGGCCCGCTCGAAGGGGTCGCTCCGGAGGTTGAAGAGCTTCGGAACACGGAGCTCCTTGAATGGATCCCTCCAGACCCCCACGCCATGGCTGGTCTGCTCGAGGAAGTTGACCTTCCACTGGTTGAAGCGCAGGGCCATCAGGTCGCCGTCGTCGCTCCAGTAGAAGAAGGCCCGGCGCGGGTTCTCCTCCACCTCACCCTTGAGGAACGGCAGCAGGTTGTAGCCGTCGATGTGGACCTGGAACTTCTTCTTCCCGGCCGTGTGGCCCCGCTTGAGCTTCTCGACGATGTCAGGCTCACCGGCGGCCGCGAGCAGCGTGGGCAGCATGTCGGTGTGCGAGATGATTTCATTCGAGATTGTCCCCGCCTCGATGACGCCCGGCCAGCGGATGACACACGGCACGCGCCAGCCACCCTCCCAGTTGGTGTCCTTCTCGCCGCGGAAGGGCGTGCTGCCGCCGTCGGGCCAGCTCATCACCTCGGCGCCATTGTCAGTGGAGTACATGACGATGGTGTTGTCGGTGATGCCCAGCTCGTCGAGCTTGTCGAGCAGCCGGCCAACGTGCCCGTCGTGTTCGACCATGCCATCCGGGTAAAGCCCGAGGCCCGTCACCCCCTGCGACTCCTTCTTCAGGTGCGTGAAGACGTGCATGCGAGTCGAGTTGAACCAGCAGAAGAAGGGCTTGCCCTCGGAGTTGCAGCGCTCCATGAAGTCGAAGGTCGCGGACAGGAACTCCTCGTCCACCGTCTCCATCCGCTTGCGCGTGAGCGGGCCGGTGTCCTCGATTTTCTGCGTGCCGTCGGGGTTGGCCCGGCAACGCAGCACCCCGCGTGGCCCGAAGCGCTTCCGGAACCGGGGGTCCTTGGGGTAGTCCTCGGACTCGGGCTCCTCCTCGGCGTTCAGGTGGTAGAGGTTGCCGAAGAACTCGTCGAAGCCGTGGACGGTCGGCAGGAAGTCGTCGCGGTCTCCGAGGTGATTCTTTCCGAACTGGCCGGTGGTGTAGCCCAGGGGCTTCAGCAGGTCGGCGATGGTCGGGTCCTCCGGCTGGAGGCCGATGTCGGCGCCGGGCAGGCCCACCTTGGTGAGTCCCGTGCGGATGGGCGACTGCCCGGTGATGAAGGCGGCGCGCCCCGCCGTGCAGCTCTGCTGCCCGTACCAGTCGGTGAATCGCGCTCCCTGGGCGGCGATGCGGTCGATGTTGGGGGTGCGATAGCCCATGGCCCCCTGGTGGTAGCAGCTCGGGTTGAACCAGCCGATGTCGTCTCCCCAGATGATGAGGATGTTCGGCTTCTTGTCCGTCGCCTTCTTCCCTGTGTTCTTCACGGTCATTCCACTCCCCCAACGCCCGGTAACTGCGTTGCACGAAAACGTGAAGGCAGGGCGTCACAGCGGCAACGGACCCGCGGGCGTGCTCCGTCCTGGGAGCGTGGGCGCGCCCGGCCGCCAGGGCTCGTTGCGCCCGGGGCCTCGTCTGGAAGGGCAGGGCCGCGCTCACCAGGCGCCGAAGCGGGACGGGGCGGCGCCAGCAGGCTCCCGCATCGTTCACTGGTGCGGGTGCCCCGGGACAGGGGGGACTGCCGGCCGCCGGCCACCTCCATATAGTGGAGGCGTGGCCACCCACCCGGACAACCTGCGGGCTCGGCTGGAGGACCGTGCCGACCTCCTGGAGGCCACGCGCCTTCGCTACCGGGCCCTGCGGAGCATGCTGGACGCCTTCTTCTGGAAGGACCGCGTGCGCGCCCAGTTCGAGCTGCTGCGCGAGGTGGCCCAGGCCCAGCCGGAGGTGGATGCCGCGCTCGCCGCGCTGAAGCGCCGCGCCGCCGCCGAGGGGTGGCCCCGCGACGCCGCGCCCATGAAGCTGATGGCCGAGGTGGAGCGTCTGCGCGAGGCCCTGGCGCACCTGGCCTCCAGGCGGCTGCCCGAGGAGGAGCGCCCGGCGACGCTGGGCGAGGCGCTGCTGAAGCTGGAAGAGGTGGTGCTGGAGGCGGGGCCGCTGCTGGGCCGGCGCACCTGGGCACGGGCCGTGGAGCTGCTGCCCCGGAACCTGCCGGAGCTGCGCGCCGCGTGCGCCGCCGCCGAGGTGTTCGAGCGCGTCTTCAAGCGCCCCGCGCCCGAAGGTGTGCTGCCCTTCAGCGCGGACGAGGCGGATGAGCTGCGCCGCGCCCTTCCGCTGGCGGAGTCCGCGCTGGCCGCGCTGTGGGAGCGGCTGGAGCACTTCGACACCAGTGGCCGGGTGAAGGAGTTCCTGGAGCGGCGGGCGCCCCGGGTGCCGCTGCAGGTGCCTCGCAGCGGGCCGGAGCTGCTGCTGCACGCGGCCTTCTGGACGGGCGTGGCGCGGGCGCGGCTGCACGCGCTGCTGGAGGCGCGGCTGGCCCCGGTGGTGGCTCGCGACATGGAGGTGCCGGAGCTGCTCGTCTGGCTGGCGGCGCGCGAGGGTGCCACTCCGGTGCGCGCGCTCGAGGCGAGGCTGGAGTCCTGCGCGGCCTTTGGCGAAGGACGCGCCGCCCTGTTCGAGCTGGCCGCGGAGCTGGCGGCGCTGTCGCGCGAGCGCCCTCACGGAGCCTGGGATGAAGAGGCCGCGTGGGTGCGCCTGTGGAATGCGGCGCAGCGGGCTCGGGGGGAGGAAGGCCCGGACGTGGAGCGGCTGCGGGACGCGCTGCGCCTGTTCATCCTCCTGCGCGGTCAATCCCAGACGCCCGCGCGGTTGTTCTCGCCGGACCGTGCGCGGCCTCCGGCGGCGGACCCGGGCGCGGACGTGAAGGACCTGGCCGCGCTGGTCCACGCCGCCCGCACCGCCGCGTCGCGCGGGACGTAGACGCGCTGCCCGGGCACCTCCGCTCCCTTCCGCGTCGAGCTGCACGCGGAGGGAGCATCTGCTCAGCGGTGGCGTCCTCCGCTCACTCCGCGCGCGCCTCCACCACGGGCATCAGCCGCGAGGCCAGGGCCGCCACCAGCGCATCTTCGGTGAAGGCCGCCGCCACGCTGGGGACATGGAAGCGCTTCGTGGCCACGTTGCGCAGCTCATAGAACGCCCAGGCCGACACCACGGCCGCCGCGCCGCCCAGCACTCCGGCCAGCGCCACCACGCCGCGCCTCTGGCCCGCCACGGAAGAGATTGCGGCCAGCGCTCCCGTGACGACCCGGCCCGCCAGGGGCACGAACTTCACCCGGGCCGGTGTCTTCGGCAGCTTGTCCATCACCAGCTCGCCCAGCGCGAGCAGGCCGAGCACCTTGGGCACCCACGGCTTCGCCAGCGCCTCCGTCAGCGGGTCCGTCCTCGGGCCCGGCGCCTGCGACAGCCGCCGGCTCACCAGCGTGGGTGCACTCATGCTCCGCATCCCGGCCAGCACGCCCAGGCCCAGGGGAGTCAACCATTGTCCTCGATGCACGGCTTCCACCTCCTCGTCCATCTGCGTCTTGCGTTGCCCCGGCGCGCGCTGCGCGAAGAACTGCACCGGGCCCAGGTCCAGCTCGTGGCCGGAGTGCTCCAGCTCTCCCGAGTGTGCCGGCTGGCCCACCAGGTCCGGACGGCGCCGCGTCAGCTCGCGCAGGCGCACGTGCGTCAGCCGGTGCCACGCGCGCTGGTAGCGCCGCCCCACCAGGGTGAAGCCCACGCGGCTCCACCAGTTGGGGAACTCGCCGGGGCGCCAGCTCGCCTCGATGTGGAAGTGCACCTCGCCCGTGTGGTGGTCCTTCTTCAGCAGGAACCACTCACGCCCCGCCTCGATGTGGCCGTCCAGCGTCTCGAAGTTGAAGCCGTAGACGCTGCACTTCTCGCCCTGCTCCTGGCGCGTGCCGCCCACGCGCACCGCGCACAGGTAGCGCAGCTTCTTGCCCAGCGAAATCAGCTCCAGCAGCACGGTGCGTCCCCGCAGCGGCTCGTCGGCGGAGAAGTGCCAGCGGACGATGCGCGGGTCCGAGAAGTCGAACGTCTCCAACACCTTGCGCGCGCGCTCGAAGAGGCCCTCGGGCCTGGGCGGCCCTGGCAGCTCGTGGCCCAGCAGGCCCACGGAGTGCACCTGGCTCCAGCCCGCCTCCAGCGTCATCTCCCCCGCGCCCGCGGCGTAGTTGCGGCCCAGCGCGCGGGCCTCGTGCAGCCGGGGCACCAGCTCGTCCTCCGTCCAACCGGAGAGCCACCGCCACTCAATCATGGTCCTAGTCTCCCTTCGCGATGAACGTGGGGTCCTGCTCCGGGTCCGAGCCCTCGGGCTCGTCCTCCAGCTCCGTGGTGTCGGCGTGGATGACGCCCACCACGCCTTCTCCGGCGGTGACGGCGGCGCGCAGCACGAACTCCGTCCAGGTGTTGGTCTGCATCGCCTCGCCCGCCGTGATGAACCCCATGTAATGGAACTGCGAGCCGGAGCGTGCCCGGCTGCGGATGTGGAAGATGACGTCGCCGTGCTCGTTGCGGTACGCCCCGAAGGTGATTCGGCCCGCCTCCGGGTGGCCCGGCAGGGTGGCGAGCGTGAGGCTCTGCGCGTCCTTGTGGATGACGCGCACGCCGAAGGTGCCCGCGCCCTGAATCTTCACCGACAGCTCGTCGCCGAGCTTCAGCGGCTCGCCCTCGCAGGCTTCGTCCGCGCGCTTGAAGACACACAGCTCCGAGGGCGCGAACTCCGCGAAGCGCTGGCACACCCAATCCATGACGGTCGACGGCGGGTGCTGGCAGTCCTTGATGACCGCCCAGTAGTCGCGCTGGAGCAGCGGCCCCGCCCCATCCTCGGGGAGCAGGAGGTCGGCTGTCTGGTTGCTCTCGGTGTCGGTCGACTCGCTCGCCATCTCGCCCTTTCCCGTGCTCGGCCACACCATGATGGGGACCGCTCGGCCCGGCTGCATGGCGCTGCTGCGTCCGGAGCGGAGGGACTTGGACGCGGGCCTGCCTGCCCGCTCAGGGAGGGAGCATGGGAATGGACGTCAACCCGGCGAGCGAGGCCTCGGAGAAGGAGTACGTGGCGCCCCCCGTGGTGCGCGCCGAGCACGTGGAGGACTCCTTCACCCGCCTGCTGGAGCAACAGACGGCGAAGGTGCCCTCGCACGTGTTCCTCTTCGCCAGCTTCTGCTCGATGGCCGTCTCCCTGGGCTTCGAAGTCGCGGGCCGGGAGCGCGTCGGCCGCTTCGTGGGCCTGTGGGTGACGCCGCTGCTGGTGATGGGTGTCTACAACAAGCTGGTGAAGACCTTGGGGCCGCGCTGAGGCGCGGGCCTACAGGTTCGTCGGGTACGCGGTGATTTCGCAGTTGCGCAGCCGCACGCGCGTACCCGGCGCGGGCGGGGTGCCCTCCGCGGAGAGCATGACGACCGAGTGGCCCACGCGCAGGATGACGGTGCCATCCGCGTCCACGGTTTCGAGCGTCCCGTCGAGCACACCCAGCGTGGGCTCTCCGGCCTCGGCGGCGGACACCGTCTCCAGCTCCTCACCCCAGGTGAGTACCCGGGAGACGGCCAGCTCCACGTTCGTGAACTGCCCGCGCGTGGGCGGGTCTCCACGCCAGTAGACCCAGATGACTCCGCCCTGCGTCTTCAGCGCGATGCGCGGACCGATGTCTCCCTGCTCGAGCCTGATGACCTGGACCTCCATACGTGGGGGTTCTTGTAGCACCTACCCGTCCTGACATGCGCGCCCATGGTGCACAGTCTCAACGGCGCTACGACGCACGGCGCCGTCACACGAATGGAGCCGTCAGCCCGTCCAGCAGGCCTGCGAGCCAGCGGGCGCGAGACGCGGGGCCACGTATGGGATGACCCGGACTGGGCAGGGCCCCTCCGGCTCTGGTACGCCGTTGGATGTGGCGAAGACGCACAACGGTCGGGGAGCGAAGCGCGGGGCAGGCCGGAGCCGGGCCAGCCCGGGGCCTTCCCCCCGTGCGTCCTCCGGGACACGGCCGCTGCGCGAGCAGCTCGCCTCGGTGCCGGACCCGCTGGCCCTGCTGGAGGGCCTCTTCACCCACTCGCCGGTGCCGTATGCCGTCTTCACGGCCGACGGGCACTGCCTGCTCATCAACCCGGCCTACCGGAAGATGTTCGGCGCCGAGCCGCCGCCCGAGTACGAGCTGTTCCGCGACGAGCTGCTCGAGCGGCTCGGGTTCCTCGCGTACTTCCGGCGCGCCTTCGCGGGCGAGACGATTCAGACGCCGGTCTTCTGGTACGACGTGCGGGAGCTGGAGCACATCGAGATAAAGGAAGCCAACCGCATCGCCATCTCCTGCCACTGCTTCCCGCTGGCGCCGAGTGGCGCGGACGTCACGCACATCGCCATTGCGTACAAGGACGTGACGGCCGAGCTGTCGGCGCGCGAGGCGGAGCGGGCGGAGCGCGAGAAGCTGCGCCAGCTCTTCAACCAGGCGCCCGTGGCCATCACCGTCCTGCGCGGCGAGGAGCTGCGGTACGAGTTTGCCAACCCGCTTCAGCGGCAGTTCATGGGCGGGCGCGAGCTGGTGGGCCGCACGCTGACGGAGGCCATCCCCGACCTGTCCCCGGACGTCGTGGCGCTGCACCGCGGCGTGGTGGAGACGGGGGAGCGGGCCATCGCCAATGAGTACCCGGTGGTGCTCGACTACACGGGCCAGGGCCGCGTCGAGACGAAGTTCTGGAACATCATCTACGAGCCGCTGCGCGACGAGTGGGGCCGGGTGGACGGCCTGGTGACGTTGTCCTTCGAGGTGACGGAGCAGGTGCTGGCGCGGCAGGCGGTGGAGAGCCAGCACATGTGGCTGGAGGCCGTGCTGGACCTGATGCCCATGCCGGTGGTGATGGCGGACCCGCGCACCGGCGAGCTCACCTTCTCCAACGCCGCGGCGGACCGGCTCCACGGGAAGCGCCTTCACAAAGGTGTGCCCGCTCTGGCGAATGACGACGTGTTCCACGTCACGGACATGGAGGGCCGGCGGCTCGGCCAGGACGAGATTCCCTCCACCCGCGCGGCCCGGGGCGAGAAGCTGGACGGGATGGAGGTCATCTGGCACACGCCGTCCGGCCAGCACTTCCTCAGCATCTCCTCGGAGCTGCTGCCCGCCATGCACGGGCACCCCGCCTCGGTGGTGATGCCCTTCCTGGACATCACCCGCCTGAAGACGGTGGAGCGCCACCTCCAGGAGGCCATCCGCGCGCGCGACGAGTTCCTGTCCGTCGCCAGCCATGAGCTGAAGACGCCGCTGACGTCGCTGGGGCTGCGGCTCCATTCGCTGGCCCGCTCCCTCGAGGCGGACCCGGACTCCGCGATTGCACGGCGCCACAGCCGCGAGGTGGCGGCGATGAAGCGGCAGGTGATGCGCCTGGCGGAACTCATCGACGGCCTGCTGGACGTGTCACGCATCAGCACCGGGCGGCTGCGCATCCACCGCGAGCCGGTGGACCTGTCCGAACTCGTCCAGGAGATGGTGGCGCGCTTCGTCCCCGAGGCGGAGCGGGCCGGGTGCGTGCTGGAACTCCAGCCGTCGAACCCGTGCGAGGGGAGCTGGGACCGGCTCCGGCTGGAGCAGGTGGTGTCCAACCTGCTCTCCAACGCGCTGAAGTACGGCGCGGGCACGCCCGTGCACGTCCGTGTGGAGGAGAGGGACGGGCTTGCCCGGCTGTGGGTCCGCGACGAGGGCATCGGAATCGACGCGGCGGCGCACGCGCGCATCTTCCAGAAGTTCGAGCGCGCCGTGTCCGAGCGGCACTATGGCGGCCTGGGGCTGGGGCTGTACGTGGTGCGCACGCTCGTCGAGGCGATGGGCGGCACCATCCGCGTGGAGAGCCAGCCCGGCGAGGGCGCCACCTTCATCGTGGAGCTGCCACTCCAGCCCGCGGAGGCCCAGGTCCAGGTGCTCAAGGCCGTCCAGTCCGCCGGCTCCTGAGCCGCGCTCGGGACGGGAAATGGGCTCACGTGAAATGAGACGGCGTGGCATAGGCTGCCCGCCACGTTTCGACCTTCACGGAGGCAGGCCTTGCACGAGTTTCCGCTGCAGCTTCGTTGGGAGGGCTCCACCGCCTCCGAGTTCTCCCGGGACGCGGTGGCCAGCACCGCGGGCAAGCAGGACATCGCGGTGAGCGCGGCATCGTCCTATGCGGGCAACGACGCGCGGTGGAACCCGGAGGACCTGTTCGGCGCCTCGCTGGCCACGTGTCACATGCTCACCTTCCTGGCGCTGGCGAAGAAGGTGCGCCTGGACGTGCGTGGGTACGAGGACCACGCGACGGTGTCCCTCGACACGGTGGACAAGGTGACGCGCGTGACGAAGGTCCGCCTGGAGCCCACCATCCGCGTCGCGCCGGGGACGGACACCGCGAAGGTGCGGGAGATGTTCGAGAAGGCCCACAAGTACTGCTTCATCGGCCAGAGCATCACCGCCGAGGTGCTCATGGAGCCCACCATCGAAGAGGTCCGCTGAGGCGGGCACGCCAGCCCTCCTCCTCGTCACCCGGACAGGCTTCGTCCACGCCGGCTCGCCCGGGCGGTGAGATAGGTCCCCGAAGCGGCGCCGGGAAGGTTATACGGAGGGGGCCGTGCGCCTCCTCGCGCTCAACGTCCAGGACTTCCGCAACCTCCCCCAGGTCCAGCTCTCGCCCAGCGCCCACTCCACGATTGCCGTGGGGCAGAACGGGCAGGGCAAGACGAACCTGCTGGAGGCGCTCTACTTCCTGGCCACCCTGAAGCCGCTGCGCGCGGGCCGCCTGTCGGAATTGGTCCGCTGGGGCTCGCAGGGCGCGCGGGTGACTGGCCGCTTCCTCCTCAAGGGGGCGGAGCGGGAAATCTCCGTCGAGGTCGGCGGCGGCACGCGCCAGGCCTTCGTGGACGGGAAGAAGGCCGCCAGCCTGGAGGAGTACTTCGGCGGCGTGTCCGTGGTGGCCTTCACGCCGGATGACCTGGAGGTGGTGAAGGGCGGGCCGGACTCGCGCCGGGCCTTCCTGGACCGCGCGGTGTTCAACCGCTTCCCGGCCTTCCTCCGCGAGAGCCGCGAGTACGCGCGCGCGCTGAAGAACCGCAACCGCCTGCTGCGCGACGGCCACTCGGTGGAGGCCGCCTACCTGGAGGCCTACGACGAGACGCTGGCGAAGGCCGGGGCGCGCATCTACGCGCGGCGTCGCGCGCTGATGGCGGAATTGGCGCCGCGCGCGCAGGCGACCTTCGCCTCCATTGGCCGCACGGTGGACCCGGCCGTCTACGGCTACCACCCGGCGCACCTGGGCGGCGACTTCCCCACGGCCGACGAGGCTTCACTGGCCGTGGCGCTGCGCGAGTCGCTGAACGAGCGGCTGCGGCGGGATTTGGACCGGGGCTTCACGTCGGTGGGACCGCACTCGGATGACGTGTCGGTGACGCTGGGCGGGCGCAGCGCGCGGGCCTACGCGAGCCAGGGACAGCAGCGGGCGCTGGTGCTCGGCTGGAAGATTGCTGAAATCGAGAACCTGGAGGCCTCCATGGGCTTCCTGCCGCTGCTGCTGCTGGACGACGTGTCGAGCGAGCTGGACCCGGAGCGCAACGCGTATCTGATGAACTACTTGGCGAAGAGCGGCGCGCAGGTGTTCCTCTCCACCACGGACGGCTCACTGGTGCGCGGCGCGGCGGCGGAGGACACGCTCTGGCTCTCCGTGCACGCGGGGCAGGTAGAGGTGCGGGGCGCGGAAGCCCCCGCTACCTGAGCCTCACGGCGTGACGCGCCGCCGCTGCCAGGGCCAGTGCATGTGGAAGCGCCGCGCCTGGGCTTGGGCCTTCGCCTCCTCGGGCCCCACGTGCTCGAAGAAGGGGAAGCGGAACTCCGCCCACAGCACGCCGTACGCCACGGCGAAGAGGAACGCTCCCAGCGCCAGCCACCAGGGAGTGCTCGTCGCCATCGCCACGCCGGTCAGCACCAGCAGCGCGATGGACAGGCCCAGCGACACCTCGCGCAGCCGCTTCGACTCGCTGAAGGCCAGGCCCATGGACACCAGCGACAGGGCGAGCATCACCCACGCCATCCAGTAGGACGTGCGCGCATACAGGTTGGCGATGCCCAGGAGGAAGAGACCGAAGCCGAATACCGCGAGTCCACCATCCATCGTGTCCTCCTCACCCGGAGCCGCCCTCGAGGAGGGAGAGAGAGCGAGGGACGGGAAGGCTCCTCGCAGGCCTCCGCGTCCTGTGCCCGGGTCTTGGATGAAAGATGCGAACCCGGGGGACGGCGGGCACTCCCCGTCACCCGCCGCCCGCCGCGTCCGACTGCTGACATGCCTGACGGACGCGGAAGCTCGCGCGGGCGGGAATGCGGTGCGCGAGGCCTGTCGCGAGCGGGGCGCACCCGCGAAGCGCGTGGACCTGGGACGTGCCGTGGGCGCCCACTGTCACACGCAGGCGTTCACGAGGTGTGACAGTGGACGTTTGGCCCGGTGAAGAACCTTGCAGGCGCGCTCCCGGTGACGCATGACTGGCCCGCACAGGGCCGGGAGAGACGACACGAATAACGGTGCCATGCCGCGGATGATGTGGGTGCTCCTGTGGGCCGTGTCCCTCGCGGGGTGCCGCCGTGTGACTTACGAGGACTCGGTGCTCACCAAGCCGGCCGTGCGCTACCGCGTGGGCAAGCTGCCCGAGCACTGGAAGCACGTGTGGCTGGAGGGCAACGACCTGGCCTTCTCCGAGGAGGGCACCGGCCGCGCGCTCTCCGTCAACGCCACCTGTGAAGGGCATGATGACCCGCCGCTGCCGGTGCTCACCCGGCACCTGCTCGCGGGCTTCACCGAGCGGCAGGAGGTGTCCCAGCAGCTCGTCCCGCTGGCCGGGCGCGAGGCGCTGCGCAGCCGTTACCTCGCGAAGATGGACGGCGTGCCGGTGCAGCTGGAGCTGGTGGTGCTGAAGAAGGACAACTGCGTGTTCGACTTCTCCTACGTGGCCCCGCCGGGGCTCGCCGAGGAGCGGCTGGCGGACTTCGAGACGCTGCTGGCCGGCTTCGAAGCGGAGCGCCGGTCATGACGCCGCCGGTGGAGGCCGCCGCCACGGCGCCGCCGGAGGAGCGCCAGGGGCCGGTGTCGCGCGCGAAGGAGCGCCTGTCGTCTCTGGGGGACCTGGCGCTGATGTCGGGCCAGGTCTTCAGCCGCGCGGTGCGCCCGCCCTACGACTGGCGCGCGCTCGTCTACCACACGGAGTCGCTGGGGGTGCGCTCGCTGCCCATTGCGCTGCTCACCGCGACGTTCGCCGGACTCGTCATCTCATTGCAGTTCGGCTACTTCCTGGCGCGCTTCGGCGTGCAGTACACGGTGGGGCGCGTGGTGGTGCTCACGCTGTTCCGCGAGCTGGCGCCGGTGCTCACCGCGCTCACGGTGGGGGCGCGCATCGGCAGCGGCATGGCGGCGGAGCTGGGAGCCATGACGGTGACGGAGCAGGTGGACGCCATCCGCGCGCTGGGCGCGGACCCGCTGCGCAAGCTGGTGGTGCCGCGCGTGCTGGCGTGCCTGCTCGTCATGCCGGTGCTCACCGTGTTCGCGGACGTCATCGGCCTGGTCGCGGGCGCGCTGGTGGTGAACATGCAGTACGCGATTACGTTGGACCTCTTCTTCCAGGGCGCGCTGGACGCGGTGCTGCTGGTGGACTTCGTGTCCGGCGTGCTCAAGGGCGCGGTGTTCGGCGTCATCATCGGGCTGGTGGGCTGCTTCAAGGGGCTCACCGTGGAGGGCGGCACGGAGGGCGTGGGCCGCGCCACCACGCAGACGGTGGCGATTACCTCCGTGTCGGTGTGCCTGGCGGACTTCTTCATCACCAAGCTGACGCTGTACTTCTGAGGCCCCATGCGTCTCGCCCGCCGCCAGGAGCCGCCCACCTTCGAGTTCCACGAGCCCGTGCCCGGCGAGCAGCTCATCCACTTCGAGCACCTGACGAAGTCGTTCGGCGCCAAGCGCGTCTATGACGACGTGGAGCTGGACGTGCGCGCGGGGGAGACGCTGGTGGTGATGGGAGGCTCGGGCACGGGCAAGAGCGTGCTGCTCAAGTGCCTCATCGGCCTGCTGCGGCCGGACTCGGGGCGCATCCGGTTCCAGGGGCATGACCTGGCGCGCTTCACGGAGGAGCAGTTCATCCCTGTGCGCCGGCACGTGGCCATGGTGTTCCAGGGCGCGGCGCTGTTCGACTCGCTGACGGTGGGGGAGAACGTGGCGTACCCGCTGCGCGAGCACTTCCCACACATGAAGGAAGACGAGGTGCGCCAGCGGGTGGCGGAGAAGCTCGCGCTGGTGAACCTGCCCGGCACGGAGGGGCTGATGCCGGCGGACCTGTCGGGCGGCATGAAGAAGCGGGTGGGGCTGGCGAGGGCCATCGCCACGGACGCGGAGGTCATCCTCTGGGACGAGCCCACCACGGGACTGGACCCCGTCACGACGCAGTCCATCAACGCGATGATCAACTCGATGAAGACGAAGCTCGGCTGCACCTCCATCGTCGTGACGCATGACATGGTGAGCGCCTTCGCGGTGGGGGACCGGCTGGCGATGCTGGCCAACCGGCGCATCCTCCAGGTGGGCACACCGGAGGAGATGCGGCGCTCGACGGTGCCGGAGGTGCGGGCCTTCCTGGACGCGCGCCGGGCGGAGCTCGTCCCTGGAGGCGCGTCATGAGCCTGTTCACCTCCGCCTCGGGCGAGCGCCGGCTGGCGCTGCGCGCGGGGCTCTTCGTGGCGGCGGGGCTGGCCGTCGCGGGCGTGGTGGTCTTCTTCATCGGCCAGGAGTCGCGCCTCTTCGAGCGGCAGGCCGTGTACCGGGCCTACTTCAGCAACGTGCAGGGGCTGAACGACGAGTCCCCGGTGTGGCTCGGCGGCCTGAAGGTGGGGAAGGTGACGGGCATCTACTTCTCGCCGGACCCGAATGACCCCCGGCTGGAGGTCCGGTTCCAGGTGTCCATGAGGTACACGGACCGCGTGCGAGGGGACTCGGTGGCGCAGCTCGCGAGCATGGGCGTGCTGGGGGACAAGGCGGTGGACATCTCGCTGGGCAGTCCCACGGCGCCGCCGGTGGAGCCGGGCGGGGCGCTGAAGTCGTCAGCGGGTGGGGACCTCTCGTCGCTGCTGAATGGGGCGGGGCAGGTGATGGAGAACTCGATTGCCATCAGCAAGACGCTGCGGGTGGCGGTGGAATCGTACGCGGACCCCGCGCTGGCGAAGGACGTGGCGCGCGGCATGTCATCGCTGCGGGCGCTGCTGGAGGAGGTGGAGAAGGGCGACGGCGTGCTGCACGCGCTCATCTACGACAAGGCCGCCGGGCGCGAGGTGCGCACGCTGCTGGCAAATGCGTCTCAGGCGGCGGTGCGGGTGGACGGCGCGGTGGGGCACCTGGAGGCGCTGCTGCGCGAGGTGCGCTCGGGCGACGGCACGGCGCACGCGCTCATCTACGGTGACGAGGGTGCGACGGCGCTGCGCGAGCTGGGCGCGGCGGCGGGGCAACTGGCGGGGCTCATCGACGACGCGAAGAAGAGCCCGAATGGAGCGGTGCACCAGCTGGTGTACGGCGACGCGAGCGGCATGTTCGCGGACCTGGGCAGCGCGGCGGAGAACCTCAAGACGATTACGGCCACCGTGGCCAAGGGCGATGGCACGGTGGGCGGGCTCATCAGCGACCCGACGGTGTACGAGGACCTGCGCGAGGTGCTGGGGAACGTGAAGCGCAACCGCATCCTCCGCGCGCTGGTGCGGTTCTCGGTGAGCAACCGCGAGGACCTGGAGAAGATTGGCGAGCCGCAGAAGGAGGAGAAGCCCGTGGCCGGGAGTCCCGCGGCACCACCGGCGGCGAAGGTGGCTCCGGCGGTGCCGGCTGGAGGGCAGCAGGCACCGGCTCCTGCTTCGGCGACTCCGCCCTCCGCGGCGGTGGCTCCTGCGACGCCTCCGTCGCCGTAGCCGCTACTTCGCCCCCAGCCCCAGCAGGACGAGCGCCCACACGCCTTCGAACGCCTTCGGC
Source organism: Pyxidicoccus trucidator (assembly GCF_010894435.1). Lineage (NCBI taxonomy): Bacteria > Pseudomonadati > Myxococcota > Myxococcia > Myxococcales > Myxococcaceae > Pyxidicoccus > Pyxidicoccus trucidator. Next base: position 456,559 of record NZ_JAAIXZ010000003.1, read on the forward strand.
ATCCCAGCGTCTCCCCACTCCGCCGCGTGCGCGGGGTTGTGGAAGCGCGTCGTCGCATCGAACACCGCCCGCGCCGCCGCCGTCGGGTCCGCCACCGTGAACTCTCCTCGCGCCACCCCATCCGTGATGATGCGCGTGAGCTGCCCCGTCAGCGAGGCCACATGCGCGGCAATCACCTCGCGCGCGTTCGCGACGAGCGCCTGGTACGTGGCGAACAGCTCCGGGTCATCCAGCGCCTTGCTCCGCTTGGCCGCAACCAACCCGTCGAACCAGCGGCGCAGGCGCTCCGGCGCCGGGCCCTCCGCCTCGGCAATCTCGGCGAGCGGCTCGGAGATGCGCCCGAGCCATTGCTCCGCCACCGCGTCACGCAGCGCCGCCTTGCTCGGGAAGTGTCGGTAGACACTGCCGTGGCTCACTCCGAGCGCACGGGCGACGTCGACCACCGTCGCCTTGCCAGGACCGAAGCGGCGCAGCACGTCCTCCGCCGCTTCCAGGATTCGCTCGGGAGTGAGGATTGCTTCCGTCATCATGCAGAAGTGCTCCGGCCACGCTCGCTGTCGAGCATCGCCATCTGGTGCTTGTCGTACCGCTCACCCGCCACCGCCTCCGGCGGCACCGCGCGCTCGATGCGCGCCAGGTCCTCCGCCGTCAGCTCCACCTGGAGCGCTCCCAGCGCCTCGGTGAGCCTGTCGCGCCGCCGCGCTCCCACGAGCGGGATGATGTTCTCCCCCCGTGACAGCACCCACGCGATGGCCACCTGCGCCACCGTCACTCCCTTCGACTCCGCGATGCCGCGCAGCGCCTCCACCAGCTTCAGGTTCCGCTCCAGGTTGTCTCCCTGGAACCGGGGGCTGTAGTTGCGGAAGTCCCCCTGCGCGCCCGAGCGCTCCTTCGACCAGTGGCCGCTCAGCAGCCCGCGCGACAGCACGCCGTACGCCGTCACCGCGACGCCCAGCTCCTTGCACGCCGGGAGGATGTCGGACTCGATGCCGCGCGAGAACAGCGAGTACTCAATCTGCAGGTCCGCCACCGGGTGCACCTTGTGCGCGCGGCGCAGCGTGTCCGCGCTGGCCTCGGACAGGCCCACGTGCCGGACGTACCCGGCCTTCACCAGGTCCGAGATGGCGCCCACCGTGTCTTCAATCGGCACGTTCGGGTCCACCCGCGCGGGGCGGTACACGTCCACGTAGTCCGTGCCCAGCCGGCGCAGCGTGTACGCCAGGAAGTTCTTCACCGCCACGGGGCGCGTGTCGTAGCCCAGCCAGTCCCCCTTCGGGCCTCGCAGCGCGCCGAACTTCACGCTGATGTGCGCGCGCTCGCGGGCCCGGCCCCGGAGGGCGTCACGAATCAGCAATTCGTTGGCGCCCATGCCGTAGAAGTCGCCCGTGTCGAGCAGGGTGATGCCCGCGTCCAGCGCGGCCTGGAGGGTGGCGATGCTCTCCGCCTCGTTCGTCGGGCCGTAGAGGTCCGACATTCCCATACAGCCAAGGCCGAGCGCCGAGACGCGAGGGCCGGTGGAACCAAGTGTGCGAGTTTTCATGACGTCCTCCAGTGGGGTGCAGCCACCCTTGTATGTAGAACGCACTGACAGATTTCAATATTTGTTACTTGTCCGTCTCTGGGACTTCTAGTCTATCCAGTTTTTCACGGTGTGTAAGACGCATGAGCCGCGAAGCCTTCGATGCGAGTCCGGCGGGGGGCGCCACCCTGAGGAGGAAGGCGTCCCGGCTGCCCTGGGGCTCGCTGCCCGTGACGAGCGCGCCCTCGGTGTAGCCCGCCACCAGGGCATTGCCGCACGCGTCCACGGCCAGGCCCGCGACGTGGTCGTCCAGAGGCGTCCCCCGCTGCCACACCCCCAGCAGCAGGCCCTTCGCGTCGAAGCGCAGCAAGAACACATCCCTGCCGCCCTGGTGGGTGAAGCCGGGGAAGCTGCCCAGGGTGTCGCCAGCGACGTAGAGGTCACCGTTGGGCGCGCGCGCCAGCGCGGTGGCCAGCTCACTGCGCGGGGTGCCCACCTGCCGCAGCCAGCGCACGTCGCCGGAGTCCGGCTCCAGCAACGCGAGGAAGACGTCGACTTCCCCCACGACGGGCACATCGGGCTCCAGCGCCAGCTGGCTGGAGCCCGCCAGCAGCAGCTCGCCCTCCGGCGTCAGCAGCAGCTCGTCCGCCTCGGTGCCGGCGGGCGCGAGGAGCGTCGTCCAGCGGGGCGTCCCCTCCACCGCGTCCAGGCGGCGGACGAAGGCGCCGCCGGGCCCCTCGTCGTCGGAGAAGAACCTGAACCCGGAGGTGAACACGGCCTCGCCGTCGGCCGTGAGCGCGAGGCCGGTCAGTCGGTCCGGGTTGTCAATGAGCTGGGAGCGCACCCGCCAGTCCGGCGACAGGGGGCCCTCGGCCGGCTGGAGGAACCGGGCCACGAAGCCATTCTCCGCGTCCAGCATCACGCGGTTCTGGACGAACAAGTCATCGTAGCCGGCGACCACCACATGGCCCGCGGAGTCCACCGCCACCTTCAAGGGATGCTGGGGGCGCTCATCGCCGTGCTGCAGGACGCTCAGCGTGTGGCCCTCGCCCGCCAGCTCCATGAGGAAGACGTCGAACTGGCCGCCCTGGGTGTGGCCCTCCAGCGTGCCGGTGGTGCGCCCCACCACCCGCACCGTGCCGCGCTCCCGGCCACTCACCACGTGCTCCGCCGTGTCCGTCCCCGGCGTGTTGATGTCCCTCCGCCAGAGGAGTCCCCCATTGGCGGCATACCGGCGCACCACCGCACGCGAGTCACCCGACGGCTCGATATTGGTCTCGCCAATGCGGCCTCCCGAGTACCCGGTGGTGTAGATGTCGCCGTCCTCGGAGACCCAGACGGACAGCGTCTCGTCGGCGCCCGCCGTTCCATCCTGATGGTCTCCCCGCCACGGCGAGGCACAGGTCACCGGGCCTGCATCCGTCTGGCCAGCGTCGTCGCCGCCGTCCACGCCGGCATCCACCTCGCCACCAGCATCGGCGCCGGCATCCACGCCCGCATCCACCTCGCCACCAGCATCGGTGCCGGCATCCACGCCCGCATCCACCTCGCCGGCGTCGTCCGTGTCACTCCCACTGTCAACAGGGTCCACCAGTCCCGGAGGAGGCGAGCTGGCACAGCCCGCGCCGAGCACCAGCAAGACGATGACCGCCAGCACCTGCCCGCGCCACGCGACGGTGACGCCAGGGACAGGCCCGTTGTTCTCATCGCTCACCCGCACGCGGCACCCCCCTGCCATCATGGCCTCGCCCATTCCCATATCAGACAAACGCCCGGGGCCAGCTGCCGGCCCCGGGCGCGCGCTGTCTCCTGGGTGGAGCCAGGCCGCACTACCTGGGCATCAGCTCCTCGGGCACGGAGCGCTGCAGGATGATGCGGTTCATGAACTGCACGTCCTCGTTCTGGTAGCGGGCCGAGCCCACCAGGAAGCCCTGCGCCACCAGCACGTTGGACACCTGGTCCCGGCTGACGGGCCGCAGGTTGAAGACCTTGCCGAAGTGCGTGGTCCGCTCCACGCTGGTGATGCGCTCCGGCGTGCCGTCCTGCCGCAGCAGCTCGTCATCGACCTTCAGGTCCTGCGCGCGAACCATCCGCCCCTCGCTGTTCACCACGGGGTGCTCGTTGGTCAGCCGCAGCTTGCCGCCGCCCGCGGTGCGGATTTCGTAGAGGACGTGCTCGCTGTTCCGAATCTCCGACGTGTAGCTGTAGACGCGGTTCGGCTGGAGCTGGAGGTTGTCGAGCGTGGAGTCGGGCGACAGGGTGATGAGGTCCTCACGCTGCTTCTGGATGGCATCGGAGATGGGGACCGAGCCCTCGCTGAACAGCACCTCCTGGTCCGGCGCGTAGCAGCTCGATTCGCAGTTGGCGACCACGTAGAAGGAGGTGCCCGTGTACAGGGTGTCTCCGCGATAGTCGCCGTTGGTGTCGCGGTACATGCGGCAGTCGGTGGTGTCGGTGGGGTGGGGATAGAGCGGGGTGCCGGAGCCCGCGGGCAGCGACGTCTCGAACGTCGGATAGATTGGCCGCACCCGGAGCGTCGTCGTGGGCGCGGGATTCCACTTGAAGAAGTTGATGGTGGGGCCGGTGACCTCCAGGTCCACCTTGACCATGGGCGTCGCCTCATACATCGCGGCCGCGTAGTAGTAGTTCACCTTGTACGCGTGCGCGTTGCCCGAGTACGCCCGGGTGGTGTTGCTCTCGATGTATTCCTTGGCCATCGTGAAATCGACGTTGAAGGTCGTGGTGGACAGCACCCACGAGGCCGCGCCTCCGGTGTTGGTCAGCAGGCCGCACTTGCGTGCCCACTCGGCACGGACGACGGCCTGGCTCGGCGTCAGGCTGTCGTCGTTGCAGCGCCACTCCTGCTGGTTCTGCGCACCTGCCACCGCGGGAAGCAGCGCGATGGCGGCCGCGCCTCCCAGGACGATTCTGGATACAGACTTGGACATGGTTTTCCCCTTCGGACTCGTGGACAGACTGCCCCCCTCCTGCTTCCGCGGACTGCAGTGGCGTCCACCGGACCTGCTCCGGCGGGCGCCACCCGGGCCTCCCTCGGGGTCGGAGGAGGCCTACTCCGGCAGCACCTCCGCCGGGATGGCACGTTGCAGCAGGAGCCGGTTGATGTGCTCCACGTCCTCGTTCTGGAAGCGGGCCGAGCCCACCAGGTAGCCCTGTGCCACCAGCACGTTGGACACCGCGTCGCGCGACACGGGCCTGACGTTGAAGACCTTTCCGTAGTGCGTCGTCTTCCGCACCTCCACGATGCGCTCCGGCGTGCCGTCCACGCGCAGCAGCTCGTCGCCGGCCACCAGCGTCTCCGCCTTCACCAGCCGGCCCTCGCTGGTGACGACGGGGTGCTCATTGGTCACCCGCAGCAGCCCCCCCGTCTCGGTGGAGACCTCGTAGAGGACGTGCTCGCTGTCCCGCGCGTCGGTGGTGTAGCTGGACACGGTGTTCCGCTGGAGCTTCAGGTCGTCCAGGGTGGCGTCCGGGCCGAGCGTCATCAGGTCCTCGCGGCCCTCCCGCGCTGCTTCCTGGACGGTGGCCTCGCCGTCGCTGAACAGCAGCCGCTGGTCCGGCGCGTAGCAACCCGACTCGCAGTAGGCGACGACGTAGAAGGGCCGCTCGGTCGTCTCGGTGACGAAGTAGCAGTTGTCCTTGCCGATTTCGGGTTCGCGCAGCGAGGGATACTCCCCGTCACACACGTAGCGCTGCGTCACCGTCTGCCAGAGCCCGGTGCCGTTCGGGGTGCTGTAGAGGCGGCAGTCGTTGGTGTTGGTGGGATGCGGGAAGAGCTGGGTGCCGCTGCCGGCGACGCCGGTGCTCTCGAAGGTGGGGTAGAGCGCCCGCACGCGCGGGACGGTGTGGGACCACTTCCAGTAGCCCGCCGTGCTGCCGCTGGTCTCCTGGAACACGGAGAAGAGGGGCGTCGCTTCGTAGAGCGAGCGGGCGTGGTAGTAGTTCACGTTGTAGTGGTGGGCGTTGCCCGTGTACGCGCGGCTCGTGGTGAGCTCCCGGTACTCCTTCACCGGCCCGAAGCTGGTGTCGAAGGCGGCGCCCGAGCTGTACCAGGACGACGCGCCGGCGGTGTTCCGCAAGAGGCCGCACCGGCGGGCCCACTCGGAGCGGGCAATGGCCTGGTCCGGCGTCAGGTAGTCGCTGCCGCACCGGTTCTGCTGCGTGTCCTCCGCCAGGGCGGCGGACGGCAGCAGGGCCAGGGCGGCGAGCGTGAGGCGCGAGGCGAGGCGGGGAAGGCGCATGGGGTGGTGGCTCCGTGGCATGGAGGGGTCCGGACTACTTCGTCTTCGCCATCAGGGTTCCGGGGCCGCGGTTCTCGGTCCACACGACGTGGTCCCCGCCCACCGCCACGCTGGTGAGGTTGAACGTCGGCGTGAAGACCGGCACGGGTGCGCCGCCGCCCACGGGGACGCGCAGGACGTTGCCCGGCAGCCCGTCCTCCGCCAGGTACACGTGGGTGCCGTCACCGGCCAGCCCGGTGATGTTGGCGCGCGTCAGCAGGGTGGAGACGGAGCCTCCTCCGCCCTTGGCCATCTTCCGGACGGCGTTGCCCTCCTGCCAGTAGACGCTGCTGTCATCCACCGTGATGCGCCCCGTCACGTTGGTGCGCTGGGTGATGACGTTGGAGGCGGCGCCGCCCTGGATGGACATCTTCCGGAGCGAGCCTCCCTCGGTCCAGAACAGGTTCGTCCCGTCCGTGGCGATGCCGCCGAGGCCGGTGAGGCCCGTGGCCAGCGTGGACATGGCGCCGCCGGCGACGGGCATCTTGAGGATGGAGCCGCCTGCCTCCGTCCAGTAGACGTGGGCGCCGTCCGTGGCGATGGCGAGGGGCTCGGGACGGTTGAAGGCCAGCAGCTGCTCGCTGCCGCTGTCGAGCGAGGCCCTCATCACCACGCCGCCCGCGCGGCGCTCCACCCAGTAGGCGAAGCGGCCATCCGAGGCCGAGCCGGCCAGGTTGAAGCGCGAGGGGGTGGTGAGCGGATGCTCCGTGTTGAGGAAGCCCTCCATCACCTGCTTGCGGAAGGGGATGAACGTGCCGGTGAGCGCGGAGGAGATGAAGAAGCGGTTGCCGTCCGGGCCCTGCTCGGTGAACTCCACGTTGTGGATGAAGCCCGCGGCGCTGGGGAAGCGCATCGTGCTGCCGTCCGGCAGGGTGCCCACGTCCACGCTGTCGCTGCGCTGGTGGCAGCCGCTGCACGAGAGTGCCTGCGCGCGGGCGACAATCTGGGTGGGCGTCAGGTCGCTGCCAATCATGTCCAACCTGTCCTGGATGTCGCTCCGGAAGCCGCTGGGGCCCGCGCCGAAGCGCTGCACGTACTCGTCCACGGCGTTGAAGGTGCTCGAGTCGCCCTGGGCGGCGTTGAACTGGTTCGGCACCGAGTAGTTGAAGGTGTTGATGTTGTTGGTGGCCAGCGCGGGCACCTGGTTGAGGAAGTGCTCGCGGAAGGCGGCGGCCTGCGGGTGCGTGGAGGCGGGGTTGAAGAGCTCGCCGAACGGGTTGGTCTTCACCGTCGAGGGGGCGAACTTCAGCGTGCACACCCCACCCGGGCACTGCCGCTGGAGCTTGAACTCCTTGAGCACCCACAGGGGCTCGATGAACACGTTGAAGCGCACCTGGCCGGCGCTGTCCGGGTTGAAGCCGTAGTTGTTGATGTGGAAGACCGGAGAGAAGCCGGGCAGGCCCGTGAAGTAGAAGTCGCGCAGGGCGGTGCCCCGGTCCGCGACATTCTTCGCGCTCAAGTCCCGCCAGAAGGACTGGACGGGACGGCAGCCGTCGATGCCCAGGTCGGGACGGGGGTTGGGCAGCGACGCCTCGAAGATGAGGAAGGCGCGCCCCGGGCCCCCCGACGTCTTTCCGAAGATGACGCGGTACTCCCCGCAGTGGGCGCCGCTGGTGGGCGCCAGGTCGAAGCGGTTGTAGAGGCCGATGGCCGAGTACGAGTTGAGGGTGGTGGGGCTGGCGGGGTTCGCCTGGGCGCCCTCCTGGGTCCTGCAGCCATTGGGAAAGCCGTTGAGCGAGCCGCCGTTGTCAGTGCAGTGCGCGCTCGGCTGCAGGTCCGGCTGGCCGGGAGAGGGGTTCTGCGTGTCCCAGAGCTGGCGGAAGAGCTGGGTGGCGTTGAGGCCGGTGCCACCATTCTGCGCGACGAGCTGCCCGAGGACGCCGGAGAGTGTGAAGTGCGCGAGGATGGCCGCGTCCGTCACCACCACGGACTTGCGGCCGTCCACCGTCTGCGGCGCCAGGGTCGCCAGGCCCTGCTCGCGGGAGGCCGAGGCCACGCCGATGCCTCCACGCTCGGAGTAGGGCGCGGACGAGGACTCCGCTTCCGCCGCTTCGGGCGGCTGACAGCCCACCCACATGACGGTTCCCGCGGCCAGCAGGGCGCGCGACCAGTGCTTGAACATTCAGGCCTTCCTTCGTCGGGGAGTCGGAGTTGGAGTCGACAGTGCTGCTGGGCGTGGACGGAGCGCGGGGCATCGCGGCGGGAGCCGGCTTCGGCTCCCGCGGCATGGGGCAGGGCGCTAGAGCGGGGGCTGCTCGGCGACGGTCACCTTGAGCAGGAACATGTCCCGGCTGCCCAGGTTCTGGGTGTTCGGAACGAGCGAGCCCTCGGTGGAGCCCGCGAGGAAGACCCTGCCGCACGGGTCCACCCACAGGGCCGTTGCCAGGTCATTGCCGGGCGTGCCCCGCTGCCACACGCCCGTCGGCCGCCCGTCCGCGCTGAAGCGCAGCACGAACAGGTCCCTTCCTCCCTGGTTCGTGAAGCCGGGGAAGCTGCCCGTGGTGATGCCAGCGACGTAGACGTCACCGTTGGGCGCGCGGGCCATCGCGGTGGCCAGCTCGCTGCCCTGGGTGCCCACCATCCGGAGCCACCGCAGGGCGCCGGTGTCCGGCTCCAGCAGGGCGAGGAAGACATCCACCTCGCCGACGACGGGTACGTCGGGCTCCAGGGGCATCTGGCTGGAGCCCGCCAGGAGCAGCTCGTTGTTCGGCGTCACCAGCAGCTCGTCCGCCTCGGTGGCCACGGGGGCGATGGAGGTCGTCCAGCGGACGGCGCCGGTGGCCGGGTCCAGCGAGCGGACGAAGGCGCCGTTGGGGCCCTCCGGGTCGGGGAAGAACTTGAAGCCGGAGGCGAAGAGGTGCTCCGCGCCGGGGCTGGCCGTGAAGCCCGTCAGCCGGTCCGGGTTGTCCACCTGCGTGGACTGGAACTTCCAGGCCGCGGTCGATGCGAAGTTGTTGCCGTCCCGGTTGATGCGGGTGACGAAGCCGTTCTCCGAGTCCAGCACCACGCGGTTCTGGACGAACAGGTCCTCGTACCCGGCGACGAACACGCTGCCGTCGGGATGGACGGCCACCTTCAGCGGGTGCTGCGGGCGCTCGTTGCCCTGCTGCACGGCCCGCTTCTTGTTGCCCTTGGCATCCAGCTGCATCACGAACAGGTCGAACTGCCCCCGGTTGGTGAAGTTCTCCAGCGCCCCCGAGGTGCGTCCCGCCACCGTCAGCAGCTCCAGGCTCTCGTTGCCGACGATGTGCTCCGCGGTGTCCGTTCCGGCCGTGTCCACGACCTCGGTCCGGTCCAGGTTGCCGTTGGCGAGGAAGCGCAGCACCACCGCCCGCGAGTTGCCCGAGGGCTCGATGTTCGTCTGCCCCAGGGTGCCGCGGTCATACCCCGCGAGGTAGACGGCGCCCTTGCTGCTGGCCCAGACGGAGAGCGCCTCGTCCGCGCCGGAGCTGCCGCCCTGGTAGTCACGCGTCCAGGTCGTGGTGCACGAGCCCGCCGGCTCTTCCGGCTCATCGTCCCCGGTGCAGCCCGCTGCCCCCAGCACGCCCACGGCCAGCGCCAGGCTCAGTCCCCTGCGCGCGCCTCGGCTCTCTCTGCGTTGCGACACTCGCCACCACCTGTTGTTTGTGCGGTGCATGGGGTATCCATGCAATGAAAGACTCATCTGGGCGAAGCCAGTCAGCTCAGGGCGAGGCCGCGGCCCGGGCCCGCGCCTGCATGTCGATGCGAATCTGCTCTTCCTGGGCGCTGCGGCGCTGGTCCTCCTTCGCCATCCACGCCACCAGGGGTTCCATGTTGGTTCCCCGGGCGCGGTCGCCGAGGGCGAGCGCCTTGTCCGTGTCGTGCTCGGCCAGCAGGCGGTACATCTCCATCTTTCCGCCCGCGAGCATGTAGCGGCGCTCGGTGTCCTGGGCGCCGAAGATGTTCTGCTGGAGGATGACGTTCTCGGTGTGCGCGAGCAGCTCTCCACGCGCGGGGTTGTCCTTCCACGCGAGCGCGGCCTTGAAGTAGTCCACCTGCATCAGCCGCTCGTACTGCTCCTGGGGCTGCACCTCGCCGCGACCCGGGTCCATCAGGTCGTCGGCCATGGCCTTCATCATCTCCGCGTCGGAGAGCAGCCGCCGGTACTCGTCGCGACCCTGCTCATCCAGCAGCACGTGCTTGTGGTAGTGCATGAACAGGCCCAGCCGCTTGTTGTCCTCGAGCACCTGGGCAATCAGCTCGCGCGGCATGAGCGGCGGTCGCTCGGTGCCCGCCTCCATCGCCTGTATCGCCTCGCGCTCCTCGGGTGTCTTCGGTGCGGGCACCGCCGCGAGGGGCGCCGGCTTCGGTTCGGCCGGTGCGGCCACGGGGCGCTCGGCCACCGGTGGCGCGGCCTCCGGGCTCTCGCTCCCCGCCAGCATCCACGCAGTCACCAGCCCCACCAGCAGGGCGACTCCCAGGACGACCCACGAACGGCTGCGCTTCATGGTGTTCCTCTCCCGTGCTTCCGGTAAACGGGCCCGGGGCCCACGATGGGCCCTCGGGCGCACTGCGCTTGTCTTTGGGTGGCGTACCGCGCGGAGGGCTACTCCGGGAGCAGCTCGCCGGGGATGCCGCGGAACAGCAGGATGCGGTTCATGTAGCCGATGTCGTCGTTCTGGAAGCGAGCGGAGCCGACGAGGTAGCCCTGGGCGACGAGGATGTTGGAGACCTGGTCCCTCGACTCGGGCTTGAGGTTGTAGACCTTGCCGAAGTGGGTGCTCTTCTCCACGGAGACGATGGCGTCGGGGGTGCCGTCCTGGCGCAGCAGCTCGTCACCGGCCTGGAGCGTCTGGGCCTGCACGAGGCGGCCCTCGCGGGTGATGACGGGGTGCTCGTTGGTGACCTTCAGCTCGCCGCCGGACGCGGTGCGCACGCTGTAGAGGACGTGCTCGCTGTCACGCGTCTCGGAGGTGTAGCTGTACACCTTGCCCTCGGTGAGCTGGAGGTTGTCCAGCGTGGCGTCGGGGCCGAGGGTGATGACGTCCTCGCGGCCTTCCTTCATCGCGTCGAGGATGCTCTTGTCGCCGTCGCTGAACAGCACGCGCTGGTCCGGCGCGTAGCAGGACGACTCACAGTAGGCGACCACGAAGAAGCTGCCCGTGACGGGCGTTCCGGTGCCGTTCGGGTTGTTGAAGAGGCGGCACTCGGTGGTGCTGGTCGGATGCGGGAAGAGCTGGGCGCCGGTGCCCACCGCGGAGGTGTTCTCGAAGGTGGGGTACAGCGGCCGCACGCGCGAGGCGGTGTGGTTCCACTTGAAGTAGTTGGTCGTCGCTCCGGTGGTCTCCTTCGCCACGGTGAAGAGGGGGCTCGCGTCGAAGCTGCCCCACGCGTGGTAGAAGTTGACGTTCCACTGGAACGAGCTGCCCGAGTAGGACTTGTCACCCAGCGGGTTCACCGCGGTGTTGACCTCCTTGTAGTCCTTGGCGAACTGGAAGGTCTCGTCGAAGGCGCGCGAGGAGAGGAACCAGGCGTCGGGGTTGAGGACGTTGCGGGTGAGGCCGCAGCGCCGGGCCCACTCGATGCGGGCGGTGGCCTGGGCCGGGGTGAGGCTGTCGGTGCTGCAGCGCCACTCCTGCAGCGGCTCCGCGAGGGCCGACAGCGGCAGGAGGGAGAGCGCCGCTACCGCGGCAAGGGGACGCGAAATCGATGAGGTCATCCTGTTTGCTCCTTGGGGTTCAGGGACACAGTCAGACAGCGCTCCAGGGACAGCGACGGGAGCGGGCAGGTCGCCGCGCGAAGCGCGACGGGGGTGTGGTGGGCCACGGGGCCATGTCGCCCCGGGCCCTGGACCTGCCCGTCCCGGGGGGGCACTAACGCGGCAGCGCGTCCTCGGGGACGCCGCGGAACAGCAGCACGCGGTTCATGTAGTCGACGTCGTCGTTCTGGAAGCGGGCCGAGCCGACGAGGTAGCCCTGGGCGACGAGGATGTTGGAGACCTGGTCCCTCGCCATGGGCTTGAGGTTGTAGACCTTGCCGAAGTGGCTGCTCTTCTCCACGGAGACGACGGCGTCCGGGGTGCCGTCCTGGCGCAGCAGCTCGTCACCGGCCTGGAGCGTCTGGGCCTGCACGAGGACACCCTCGCTGGTGACGACGGGGTGCTCGTTGGTGACCTTCAGCTCGCCGCCGGACGCGGTGCGCACGCTGTAGATGACGTGCTCGCTGTCGCGCGTCTCCGTGGTGTAGCTGTAGACCTTGCCCTCGGTGAGCTGGAGGTTGTCCAGCGTGGCGTCGGGGCTGAGGGTGACGATGTCCTCGCGGCCCTGCTTCATCGCGTCGAGGATGTTCTGCTCGCCGCCGCTGAAGAGGATGCGCTGCTCCGGCGTGTAGCAGGACGATTCACAGTAGGCGATGACGTAGAAGTTGCTCGTCCAGACGTTGGTGCCCGTCGTGTCCGTGTACAGGTTGCAGTTCGCCAGGGTGGGGTGCGGGAAGAGCTGCGTGCCGCTGCCGGCCACCGGGCTGTTCTCGAAGGACGGGTAGAGCGTGCGGACGCGGCTGGTGGAGTGAGACCACTTGAAGTAGCCCGCGGTGACGCCGCCCGGCTCGGCGGCCACCGTGTACATGGGCGTGTTGTCGTACATCGAAAACGCGTGGTAGTAGTTGACGTTGTACTGGTGGAGGTTGCCGGTCCACGCGCGGTTGGTGTTGAACTCCTTGTACTCCTTGGCCCAGTCGAAGTTGGTGTCGAAGGCCTTCGAGGAGGAGAACCAGGAGCCCGGGCCCGCCGGGTTGAGGTTGGTGGTGAGGCCGCACTTGCGGGACCACTCGGCGCGCAGGGCGGCCTGGGCGGGGATGAGGCTGTCGACGCTGCAGCGCCACTCCTGCATCGGCTCGGCGACCGCGGCGGTGGCGGGCAGGAGGGTGAGGACGGCGGCCTTCAGGAAGGTGCTGGGGGTGGGCTTGCGCATGCTTCGTGTCTCCGTTTTTCCGGGTGGGACGACTCGCGGGCTACTTCACCTTCGCCATGACGACGCCGGGGTTGCGGTTCTCCGTCCAGACGACGTGGCCACCTCCCGCGGAGATGCTGTTGATGTTGAAGGCCGCCGCGAAGGTGGCCGTGGGAGCGCCGCCGGCGAGCGGGAAGGCCAGGACGTTGCCGGGGTTCAGGTCCTCGGCCACCCACAGGCGCGTGCCGTCGCTGGCCAGGCCGGTGATGGCGGCCTGCGAGATGAACAGGGTGACGGCGCCGCCGGCCTTGGGCATGCGCTGGATGGTGGTGCCCTCCTGCCAGAAGAGGTTGGCGCCATCCACGGTGAGGCGGCCCGTCATCCCGACGCGGCCGGTGATGAGCGGGGTGGCGGCGCCGCCGCCCACGGCCATCCGGACGATGCCGCCGTTCTGCGTGAAGAACAGGTTCGTGCCGTCGGTGGCGATGCCGCCGAGGCCGGTGAGGCCGGTGATGAGGGTGGAGATGGTGCCGCCGTTGACGGACACCTTGAGGATGGTGCCGGCGGCCTCCGTCCAGTAGACGCTGACACCGTCCGTGGCGACGGCCATGGGCTCGGGGCGGTTGAAGGCGAGCACGCTCTCACTGCCGCTGTCGAGCGAGGCCTTCATCACCACGCCCGCCGGGCGCCGCTCCACCCAGTAGCCGAAGCGGCCGTCCGTGGCCGAGCCCGACATGTCGAAGCGCGAGACGGGGGTGAGGGGGTGGTCCGCGTTGAGGAAGTCCTCCACCACCTGCTTGCGGAAGGGGATGAACGTGTTGGTGAGCGCGGAGGAGACGGCGAAGCGGTTGCCGTCCGGGCCGGCCTGGAGGTTCTCCGAGCTGTGCACGAAGCCCGCCGAGTTGGGGAAGGAGAAGCCGCCCACGGGCGCGCTGTTGCTGCGCTCGTGGCAGCCGCCGCACGAGAGCGCCTGGGCGCGGGCGACCACCTGGTTGGGCGTCAGGGGGCTGCCGATGCGGGTCAGCTCCGTCTGGATGGCGGTGCGGAAGGTGCTGGCGCCCGAGCCGAACTGCGCCTGGTAGTCGTCCTCGACGCCGAAGGACTGCGCGTCGCTCTGGGCGGAGTTGAACTGGTCCGGCACCGAGTAGTTGAAGGTGTTGACGTTGGGGACGGCCAGCTCCTCCACCTGGGTGATGAAGTGCGCGCGGAAGCCGGCGGCCTGCGGGTGCGTGGAGGTCGGGTTGAAGAGCCGCCCGGCCGGATTGCCCTTCACCGTCACCGGGGCGAACTTCAGCGTGCACGCCCCGCCCGGGCACTGCCGCTGGAGCTTGAACTCCTTCAGCATCCACGGGCCGTTGATGAACATGTTGACGCGCACCTGGCCGACGCCCGCCGGGTTGAACCCGTAGTTGTTGATGTGGAGGACGGGGGAGAAGCCGGGCAGGCCGGTGAAGTAGAAGTCGCGCAGGGCGGTGGCGCGGTCGGCGACAGTCTTGGTGCTCAAGTCCCGCCAGAAGGACTGGACGGGACGGCAGCCGTCGATGCCCAGGTCGGGGCGGGGGTTGGGGAGGGTGGCCTCGAAGATGATGAAGTTGCGCCCGCCGCCGCCGCCCGTCTTCCCGAAGACGACGCGGTACTCACCGCAGTCCGCGCCGTTGGCGGGCGCCAGGTCGAAGCGGTTGTAGAGGCCGATGGCCGAGTACGAGTTGATGTTGGTGATGCTGCCAGGGTTCGCCTGGGCGCCTTCCGAGGGCCGGCAGCCGTTGGGGAAGCCGTTGAGCAGGCCGGTGTTGTCGTTGCAGTGCGCGCTCGGCTGCAGGTCCGCCTGGCCGGTGGCGGGGTTCTGCGTGTCCCAGAGCTGGCGGAAGAGCTGGGTGGTGTTGAGGCCGGCGCCGCCATTCTGGGCGACGAGCTGCCCGAGCACGTTGGTGAGGGTGAAGTTGGCGAGGATGGCCGCCTCCGTCACCACCACGGAGCGACGGGCATCCACCGTCTGCGGCGACAGCGAGCCCAGTCCCTGCTCGCGTGAGCGGTTCGTGACGCCCATCTCGCCGCGGTCGGAGATGGGTGTCTTGTCACCAGCGGCTGGCTCATCCAGGTCCTGGCCCTGACAGCCCACCCATAGCAATGCACCAGCCGCGAGTGCGGCCCTCAGAGAGGTCTTCGACATGTGGGGATTCCCTTCGGCGTGAGCGGGCGTCATTCCAGGCAGGAATGGAAGGCGTTGACCCGTGGGCCGACTGTCTACTCACTCACAGTGAAGGTCAACCAGTTCACTTCTGTCTGGGCGCCAAGGGCTTATGAAAATGCGAAAAGCCGTTTGTACTGAAAGTCGATTTGGTCTGTTTTGTAGTGGTTTACCGCTATGAGGCTGGGTTTTGAATATTTATGTATTTCCAGCATACAAATCGAATGCCGATAGCAGCTGTTTTTGAGTTGCATCGGATGCTGTGTTTCATGGAAATGGTGGGACGTACTCCGGCGGTGCGATGACAGATTTCACCCGTTGTCATTGCTGTGTCGCTGGAGCGTGACGCGGAGCGCGAAGGGCGCCTGGGGGCTCGGGGGCCCACGCCGCGGCCACCCGCCGGGGGCCGCCCGTCCGCCCGGCCGGCGTCCCGGCATCCGGGCCCACGACCCGGCGGCGGCCCTCGCTCCGTATGGCTTCCGGTCGTCCCGCGAATCCCGGGGGCCGGCCGGCTGTATTCCGTGTCCCCACTCCGTGATACCGACCTGCCTGTGCCTCGCTCCCGGCTCGCCGTCACCTTCCAGCCGTACCCGCTCCGCCGCCAGCTCGAGGAGGCCGACTGCGGTCCCGCCTGCCTGGAGATGATTTCGGCGTATCACGGGGCGCGTCATGCGCTGTCCGCGCTGAAGGACCTGGCGCACGTGCAGACGACTGGCACCTCCATGGTGGACCTGATGACCACCGCGCAGCAGGTGGGGTTCCGGGCCCGGGGCTTCCACGTGGAGGACTTCTCCGACCTGGACGACGAGGAAGGCCAGGCGATGCTGCCCGGCATCATCCACTGGGAGGAGAACCACTACGTCGTCCTCTACAGGCTGACGCCGAAGGAGGCCATCATCGGCGACCCCGCGCTGGGGGTGCGCCGCATCCCCCGGGCGGAGCTGGGCAACCACTGGAACGGCATCCTCCTGTCGCTGGAGCCCACCGAGGCCCTCTTCCAGCCGGTGGAGGTGCCCGGCGCTCCCACCGAGCCCCGCCGGCTCGGCGGCCTGAGGCGCTTCGGGCGGGGCCTGCTGCGCTACCGCCTGCTGCTGTTCCAGGTGCTGCTCACCACGGTGCTCCTCCAGGGGCTCGCGCTCGCGCAGCCCTTCCTCATCCAGGGGCTGGTGGACAAGGCCGTGGGCGGGCGCAACGTCTCGCTGGTGGCCGCGGTGGGCGTGGGGCTGGGCGTGCTGCTCGTGGCGCAGGTCCTCGTCTCCGTGGCGCGTGGCACGGGCCTCTTCCTCCTGTCCAGCGGCTACTCGGTGTTGCTGCTGGCGCAGTTCTGGAAGCGCCTGCTGGCGCTGCCGGTGACCTTCTTTGCCCGGCGTCACCGGGGGGACTTGCTTCAGCGGATTGAAGACCACCAGCGCATCCGCCGCATTCTCCAGGGCGCGTCCGTGTCGGTGCTGTTGGACCTCATCATGCTGGTGGGCTACGGCGTGGTGCTCTTCCTGTACGACGCCACCGTCTTCGGCATCTTCCTCACGGGCGCGGCCGTCTACACGGTGTGGACGCTGCTGCTGATGCCCCGGCGGACGATGCTGGACCACCAGCGCTTCCGCGTGGCGGCGGACGCCAGCCGCATGGAGATGCAGATGCTCGGCGGCATCCAGACGCTCAAGGCGTGTGGCGCCGAGCGTCAGGCCCGTGCCCGCTGGGAGCGGCTCCAGGCGCGCGAGGTGGAGGCCGGGCGCCGCATCTGGCTGCACGACACCCTCCACAACTCCGGCGCGCAGTTCGTCAACCAGGGCGTGTACGTGGGCATCCTCGTGTACGAGGCGCACCTGGTGCTCGCGGGCCAGCTCACGCTGGGGCAGATGGTGGCCACGCTGGCCATCCTCGGGCTGGTGCTGGCGCCGATGCAGAACCTCGTCATGTTCATCCACCAGCTGCAGGACGTGTTCATCTCCCTGCGCCGCGTGGACATCGTCTACGACGCCGAGCCCGAGCTGCGCGACGACGCGGTGCCCACGCAGGGCGCCCTCGCGCACGCGCCGGAGCTGAGGCTGGAGGACCTGACCTTCCGCTATGGCTCGCCCAACGAGCCCGCCGTGCTGGACGGCGTGAGCTTCACCCTTCCCGCGGGGAAGATGACGGCGATTGTCGGCCGCTCCGGCGCGGGCAAGACGACGCTCACCCAGGTGCTGTACGGGCTCTACCGGGCGCAGCAGGGGCGCGTCCTCTATGACGGCCAGCCGATTGAGTCCTACGAGCCCACGGCCCTGCGCCGCTCGGTGGCCTTCGTGTTCCAGAAGACGGACATCTTCGACGGCACGCTGGCGGAGAACATCGCCCTGGGCGACGACCACCCCGACGCGGAGCGGCTGCTGCACGCCGCGCGCACCGCGTGCCTGGACGAGCTGCTCGCGCTGCCCAACGGGCTGAAGACGAAGATTGGCGAGGCCGGCGTGCGGCTGTCCGGCGGCGAGGAGCAGCGCCTCCAGCTGGCCCGCGCGATTTATCGCGACCCGCGCGTGCTCTTCCTCGACGAGGCCACCAGCCACCTGGACGCGGAGCTGGAGCGCGCGATTACGGAGGCCCTCCAGCGCGAGGCCGCCGGCCGTACCCTCGTCGTGGTGGCCCACCGCCTGTCCACGGTGCGCCGCGCGGACAAGATTGTCGTCCTCGACAAGGGCCGCGTGGTGGAGGAGGGCACTCACGAGCAGCTGGTGGCCATTCCGGGCGGGCGCTACCGCTCGCTCGTCGAGAACCAGATGGAGCAGCGCTGAGCCATGACGACTCCGACTCTTCCCGGGCCCGGGCCCCGACACGATGACGAGCTGGACGCCGACCCCGCCCTCACCGACGAGCTGCGCGCGGTGATGCACCCGCGCCCGCACCGCGCCCTGGCCTTCACCGTGGTGCTGGTGGTGGTGCTCGGCACGCTGGCGTGGGTGGCCTCGCGCACCGTGCTCGCGGCGCTGTGGCAGTAGGCGCCGCGAGCCCCACGAGCTCCCCGAGCTCCGAGGACCCTACGTGCGCCGGGCGTGCTTCGCGAGCGCGCGGGTGAAGTGGCCGGCCACGTCCGTGCCGCCGCCCGCGTCGAAGCCGAGGAACATGGCGGAGCCGTTCAGCTCCAGGAACTTGAGCTCGCCGTCCAGGCCGCGCTTGAGGTCCAGCCCCGTCCACCGCAGGCCCAGTACCTCGCAGGCCTTCACGCAGTTGCGGGCGACCTCGGGAGGCAGCTCGATGGGCTCCAGGCGCTCCTCGTTCTGCCGGAAGTCGAGCGCGGAGGTGACGATGCGCAGGCTGGCGATGATTTCGCCGTCCAGCACGTACACGCGGATGTCCTCGCCGGGCAGCAACTCCTGGAAGGTGACGGGGGCGGAGGCCAGCGCGGCGAGGCGCTCGTCGGTGAGGTCCTCGGCCAGCAATTCGCGCGTGGCGGCGCCGCCGTTGACGGGCTTGTAGGCCACGCGGCCGCCCGCGGCGAAGCGGCGCACCGCCTCCGGGTCATTGCTCCACAGCGTGCGCGGCACCGGCAGGCCCGCGGCCTTGAGCGCGGCCACCTGCACCGGCTTGTGCATGACCCAGTCGGTGGACACCGGGTTGTAGAGCGGCACGCCGAGCTGCTCCCAGCGGGACACGAGCCCGTTGAGCATGGTGGCCTTCTCGCGGAAGGCGGTGAGCGTGGTGCGCCAGTCCTCCTCCATCGCCTCCTGGGCGTCCACCAGGTACGACATGGGGCTGGCGTGCAGGCCGCGCAGGTAGACGGCGGCGGGCCGGCCCACGACGCGCCCGTCGACGACGATGCCCTCCAGGTCCTCCGTGAGGGACAGCTTCGTCTCGTCCGGGAAGGTCAGCGTGTCCACCACGATGGCCTGCACGCTCTCCACGCCCAGCCGGCGCGCCACTTCCTGGATGTGGGCTTCCTCGCGGGAGCCCACGAGCACCACGGCCCCTGTCTCTGTCTTCATGTGCCTGTGCACCCTCCGGCCGGGTGTTGTACGGCCTGTCGCGCTCCCAGGGTGCCATCATCCGCGACGCCAGGGGCACCTTCCATACGGAGCCGGGGGCCGCGCCGGGTCGGACTCCGCGCGTCCCGCCGCCGTCCGGCGGCCCGCGCTAGGACCCGCTGTCCGACTCCTCGCCCACCATCATCGTGGTGACCTGCGAGGCCCGGGGAGTCTCGGCCGGACTCGGCACGCTCCGCACCGGAGCCAGGTCCCGGACGAACAGTGTGGGGCGTCTTTTCTTCGCGTCAGGCTTGCTCATGGTGCCTCCCCCACAGGGTGGGGTCGGCGGCCGGAGGGCGCCAGGGGGGGACGCTCCATCCCGCACGGCGGCGAGGCAGCCCGGGGAGCAGCCCCCTGGATGCAGCACCGTCCGGGCGCGCAAAAAGAAACAGCGGGCCCCCACTGGTGTGGGAGGCCCGCTGCTCACTTCCAGGACGTGGTGTCCCGAGCCGGGATTACTTCCCCGCGCGGTACGAGGTCCACATGCTGTTCATGCGGGTCCGCTGGCCAGCGCTGAACGTGTTCATGCAGGAGTCGTAGCTGTAGTCCATGAAGTTGGTGATGGGGTCCACGCCGCCACCGGAGCAGGTGTCACGGCCGGTGGGGCAGCCGGAGGCCGGCGAGGCCTCGGGCGGCGTGTCGCTCACGCTGTCACCGGGGCTGGCGCAGCCGCCCTGGAACGTGTGGTACAGGCCCATCCAGTGACCCACTTCGTGGGTGCCGGTGTCGCCCTGGTTGTAGTTGGCCGTCGAGCCGCCCGGCAGCGAGGACTGCAGGACGACGACGCCGTCGTTCTTCCCGGTGGCGCCGCTCCAGGGGAAGGTCGCCCAGCCCAGCAGGCCGCCGCCCATGTTGTTGGTGTAGAAGTTGAGGGCGGTGGCGGTGCCCTTGCGCAGGGCGTTCTTCATCTGCGTCTCGCAGCTGCCGCCCGTACAGGTGTACCAGGTGCCGTTGTTCGTGGTGTCCGTGCCCGCCAGGTAGAAGCTGAAGCCGGCGGCGGAGTAGGCGTTGTTGAGGACGGTAATCTGGTTGTTGATCTGCGTCGCCGTCACGCCGCCGGCGCCGGTGGCGCTGCGGATGACGTGGAAGTACACGGGGATGGAGACCGCGAAGGCCTGCACCTGGCCGCCCATCGCCTGCTTGGCCTTGAGCGCCTCGAAGCGGGCCTCAATCTCCGCCACGGCCTCCGGCTCGAAGTCCGGGTTACCGCAGTTGCGGGGGTCCGCGACTGCCTCGTGGGTGTCCGCCTGGACGTCCATCTCCGACTCGTCCACGGGACCACAACCCGCCATCGTCGCGATGGCACCAACAGTCACAGCGGCCTTCCCAAAAACGTTGCGCATGTGCGTCCACCCTCCAAGGTGAAAGACGCGCAGGCTTGTATAGGAATCAGAGAAGATAAACAATGTATGCCAGTATTGCTGATTGTTTCCCTTTGTTTCGGATGTCCTGCCTGACTCGTTACGGGTGGTTTCACACCCGTATGTCGAAGTCGCCGCGGGACGGCTAGGCTCGCCCCCCTTTCTCCGAGGAGAAGACGTGAAGGCCCGATTCACGTGGATGCTGTGCGTCGTGTTGCTGATGTCAGTGGAAGTCAGTGCCGCGCCGCGGCGTCTGGTTTTGCTGCTCACGGGTGACAATCAGGGAGAAATCGCGCCGTGTGGCTGCAAAGCGGAGCCTCAAGGAGGGCTGGCCCGGAGGAAGACAGCCGTTGACGCGGAGCGGGCCCGGGGCCTGCCGGTGGTGTTGCTGGACGCGGGTAACGCGCTGTTCCGCAAGCCGGTGCGTCAAGACGAACCATTGGTGCAGCAACGAGCTGAGCTGGTGTTGGAGCAGATGGAGGTGCTGGGCACGGCGGCCATGGCGGTGGGGGAGCGGGACTTGTCCCACGGGCTGACCTGGCTCCAGAAGGCCACGCGGGGGCCGAAGAAGAAGCTGAAGCTGCTGTCCGCCAACCTCGTGGACAAGGCCGGCAAGGCGCCCTTCGCGGCGTCCACGGTGGTGGAGGCCGGGGGCCTGAAGGTGGGCGTGGTGGGCGTGTCGCCGGAAGGGGCGCTGGCCGGGGAGCCCGGGCTGAAGGGCCGTCCACCGAAGGAGGCGGCGCTGGCCGAGGCGCGCCGGCTTCGCCAGACGCGGAAGGTGGACGTGGTGGTGGTGCTGGCGGCGGTGCCCTACCAGGAGGCCGTGAAGCTGGCGCTGCTGGCCGGGGACGCGGTGGACTTCGTGGTGCAGTCCCATGAGAACAAGGGCATCGGCATCGGCGAGCTGGTGGGCAGCCACACCGCCGTCTTCCCCGCGGGCGAGCTCGGGCGGCAGCTGACGCGGCTGGAGCTGAGCGTGGACGGGCCGGGGCCGTCGGTGGACCTGGGCTCGGCGTCGCGGGCCCGCCAGCAGCTGCTCGTGGTGGAGGGCAACCTCCTGAAGGCGCACGAGCGCGTGGCCAGCACCCGCGACGAGGCGACGCGCGCCGACCTCGGGCGCACCATCGTCGAGCTGGAGGGCCGCATGCGGCAGCTGGAGACGGAGGTGGAGGTGAAGCCTCCCAGCGGCGGGCGCGTGCACCAGCTCTCCTATCTCACCCTGGGGCTGGCGGTGCCGGACGACCCGGCGCTGAAGCAGCGCGTGGAGCAGCTCGAGCCGCCCGCCACCGCCGCGCACTGACGCGGGCCGCCTGTCCGACTCCGTACGTGGCACCGACGCCGGGGCGCCCCATCGCGCTCCGGCGTCGTCGTTTCCGGTGACTTCGCCGGGGGCCTGCGCTCCAATCCGCCGCCATGCAAGCGCTCGCCCTTCGTGAGGACCGTTTCCTGGAAGTGCTCCGGCGGCTCATCGCCCTGACGCCGAGGTTGCAGAACAACCCGGGCGGAGGGCTCGTGCCCGAGGAGCGGCTCGCCGCGCAGGTGGTGCTGGACGCGCTGGCCCCGCACCTCCAGAGCGGCTTCATCCAGGTCGAGTCGCTGGCCGCCCCTGGCAACGAGGCCCGGCCCTGCCTGGTGCTCACCGTGAAGGGCTCGGACGCCGGTGCCGGCTCGCTGGGCTTCGTGGGCGCGCACTTCGACGTCGTCCCCGCGGACGAGAAGGGCGAGGGCTGGGAGCGCAGCCCCTTCGCGCTGTGGGAGGGGCCCGGCGGGGTCCTCTACGGGCGCGGCGTCACCGACTGCCTGGGGCACGTGGCGGTGATTACGGACCTGCTCGCGCAGCTCGCGGAGCGGGGCGTGAGGCCGCGCCGGACGTTGAAGGTGGTGTTCATCTCCAACGAGGAGTCCACGGACCTGCCGGGCCTGGGCCTGGGCTACGTGGCGCAGCAGGGGCGGCTGAAGGACCTGGTGGGCCAGCCGGTGTACTGGCTGGACAGCGCCAACTTCGGCCCCACGCTGGGCACCGGCGGCAACGCGATGTGGGAGCTGAAGGTGACGGGCGTGGGTGGGCACTCGGGGATGCCGCAGAACTGCGTCAACGCGCTGGAGCTGGCCATGGCCGCGTCGCTGGAGCTGGCCCGCTGGTTCCACGCGCGCTACCCGGCCACGGAGGACGAGAAGAAGTGGGGCTTCCTCTCTTCGTCCAGCCTGAAGGCCACCGTGGTGGAGGGCGTCAATACCAAGGAGACGAAGATTCCCGCCGACGTCACCCTGCGCGGCGACATCCGCCTGACGCCCTTCTACGACATGAAGGAGGTGCAGCAGGCGGTGACGGCCTTCGTGCGCGAGCTGGACGCGCGAATCGAGCGCGACGAGGCCATCCCCGGCTTCCCGCGCACCCGCACCGCGGCGGGCAAGCGTGGCTCGCTGGAGTTCCACCTCAAGGGTGGCGGCACGGAGGGCATCGCCTGCCGGCTGGACTCTCCGGGACTCCAGGCGCTGAAGGAGGCGATTCAGGCGGTGCGCGGCGTGGCGCCCACGCCGTTCTCGCTCACCGGCTCGCTGCCGCTCGTGCGCGACCTGCAGCGCCAGGGCTGCGACGTGCAGATAACGGGCTTCGGGGAGATGGCGTACTACCACGCGCCCAACGAGCAGGCCCGGCTGGAGGACTTCCGGCAGGGCTTCGCCATCCTCCGTGAGCTGCTCGTGAGGTTGTGAGCCGGCGGGCGCCCCTCCGGCGTGGCGGCCGGGCGGAATGACGGTTCCTTCCGCCGGTCCGCGCCGTATCATTAATAAATAGAAGCGCGGGCACCTCCGCCCGCGGGGACGCCGGGCGCGCGAGGAGCGGTGACACCGTGAGAGACCTGCTGATGATTCCGGGACCGGTGGAGTTCGAGCCGGAGGTATTGCAGGCGCTGGGCGCGCCCACGCTCGGCCACACGGACCCGGCCTTCATCGCCCTCTTCGGCCGGGCGCTGAAGCGGATGCGCGAGGTGTGCCTCGCCCCCGGCGCCCAGCCCTTCGTGGTGGCCGGCTCCGGCACGCTGGCCATGGAAATGGCGGTCGCCAACCTGGTCGAGCCGGGCGACCGCGCGCTGGTGGTGAACACCGGCTACTTCAGCGACCGGATGGCGAAAATCCTGGAGCGCCACGGCGCCCAGGTGACGCACGTGCGCGCGGCCCCGGGGGACGTGCCCTCCGCCGACGAGGTGGAGACGCACCTGGTCCGGGGTGGCTTCAAGGTGATGACCGTCACCCACGTGGACACGTCCACCGCGGTGCTGACGCCGGTGGAAGCGCTGGTGCGCGCCGCACGCAAGCACGGCGTGCTGTCGGTGGTGGACGGCGTGTGTGCCACCGCGGGCGAGTCCTTCCACCAGGACGCGTGGGGCGCGGACGTGTACCTCACCGCGAGCCAGAAGGCGGTGGGCGTGCCGCCGGGGCTGGCGCTGCTCACCGTGGGGCCTCGGGCGATGGAGGCGTGGCGCGCGCGCAAGACGCCGGTGGCCAGCGTCTATTCGGACTGGGCGGAGTGGCTCCCCATCATGGAGGCGTACGAGGCGGGCAAGCCGGCCTACTTCGCCACGCCGCCCGTCAACCTCGTCTGCGCGCTGGAGGTGAGCCTGGGGCAGATTCTCGCCGAGGGCATGGAGGCGCGCTTCGCCCGGCACCAGCGCATGGCGCGCGCCTTCCGCGCGGCGTGGAAGGCGCTGGGCCTGCGCATGCTGCCCACGTCCGACGCGGTGGCCGCCCACACGCTGAGCGCCGTCTACTACCCGGACGGCGTGGACGCGGCGCTGGTGGGGCGGGTGAAGGGGCAGGGCATCGTCGTGGCCGGCGGCCTCCACCCGGAGTTGAAGGCGCGCTACTTCCGCGTGGGCCACATGAACCGCGTGGGCCCCACGGACGTGCTGGCCGCGGTGGGCGCGGTGGAGCGGGCGCTGCTCGCCGCCGGCCACCGCTCCGAGCCCGGCGCCGCCGTGGCCGCCGCCCAGGCGTCCCTCGTCGCTGGCTGACCCGCCGAGGCCCGGCGCCGGCCAGGTCCCCTCCTCGAGCCCCGTCATCCCCGACTTGGAAGGTAAAGCCACCTTCCAGGTCTCCTGGTGCCCCAGGTTTCCAGGCCCACGGAATTATTGTTCGACAGTAACATAAAAATGTGAGAGGGTTGCCATCCCGGAAGTGGGGGGAACCGGGTCAGCCCAGAAGTACCTGCCAGATTCACTGGCCGTGTGCTTCCGCGTCAGACCTGGAGGGTCCCTTCGGGGGAGATGACCATGCACGTGGGAATTGAATCGAGCGCGGGTGGGGCGGCCTGGGAGCTGGAGCTGCGACGCCTCGCCGCGAGCGAGGAAGACACGGCGCGCGGGATGTTCTTCCAGGGCACGCTGGACGTCGTGGGCTTCCTGGGCGGAGACGGCGCCGTGGCCCGCTGCAAGGGCGTGGCGGGCCTCTGGGAAATCAACCCCGTGCACATGTACCCCGTCAGCCGCTTCCTGCGGCTGTCCTCCACGGCGGCGCGGCTGCTGGCGCCCCAGCTGGACGGCTTCGAGGGGGTGCTGCGGCGCATGGGCACCCAGGCCACGGTGGACTTCGTGTCCTCCATGTTCGGGCGGGACTTGATGCATACGGCGGCCGGCAGTCCGCGCAAGCTGCTGCAGTCGCTGGGGGACGCGTACCGCGCGGCGGTGAGCTACGGCGACCGCTACCCGCTGTGGACGGGCGAGAAGAGCGCCCGCTTCATCATGCGGCGCGACTTCATGCCGGCCGCGTACCACGAGGGCGTGCTCCAGGGGGTGCTGGAGGCCATCGGCGCTCGCGAGGTGCGGGTGGCCGGGCGGCAGGTGGCGCTGCTGGACAGCGAGTACGAGCTGTCCTGGAAGTGAAGTAGCCTTCCCGCCTCGAGGAAGGCGGGACCCGGCATGGCGGCATCCAGGTGTCCCGCGAGGGGACGGCGCGCGATGCGGTGGGCTCCGGGCTCCCCGTGGCTGCTGGCCCTGGCCGTGGTGCTGCTGGCGTGCGGGGCCTCGGCGCAGACGTCGGTGGACCGGGCCTTCGTGAGCGTCACCGCGGCGCCGGGCACGTCGCTGGGAGAGCGCGTGGGGTGGCTCACCCAGCGCCGGCAGCTGGACGTCTTCCTGAGCCTGCCGCCACTCTTCCTGGATGGGACGCGGCTCATCCTCGCTCCCACGGTGACGTATGGGCGCCGCGTGCTGTCGCTGGAGGACAGCGGGCTCCGGGACGAGGACGCGTCGGGCTACCGCATGCACCACGTGCAGCTGGGGCTGTCGCTCATCCGTCCGTTGCCGCCGCGGTGGCTGTTCATCCTGAGCCTGTCGGCGTCCGCGCGGAGCGACTTCCGTGAAGGGTTCCAGCCCGGGGAGGACCTGGCGTGGACGGGCGTCTTCCTGGCGAGCCGGAACCTGGACGCGGAGCGGACGGTGAAGCTGAGCTTCGGGCTCGTCGTCGTCTACCCGTTCGACCTGCTGCCGGTGATTCCCCTGGTGGGCCTCGTCTACCGGAGGGGGGACTACATCGCCGAGGTGGGCTTCCCTCGCGTCAACCTGCTGCGGAAGCTGGGAGAAGGGCTGGAGGTCGGCGTCACGGGGAGCTTCGAGCGGCAGACCTTCCACGCCTCGCTGCCCCAGGCGCGGGAGGCGCTTGGCGCGCACTACGTGCAGGAGACGTCGCTGCGTGTCGCCCATGCGCTGAACGTGCGGCTGTGGGGCGAGCTGTGGCTGAACACGGCCGCGGGTCTCATCGTGGCGAATGGCTTCACGTTGCTGGACCGCCGGCGTGAGCGGATTGGCGGGATGGACCTGGGCGCGAGCACCACGCCCTACGCGCGAGTGGACCTGAGCTGGCGTCCGGCGCCGCGTGTCCCGGCAACGGTCCGCCCGGCGCCCGCCGGTGCGCGCGAGGGTGTCTCGTCAAGGCTGGGAGCGCTGCCGGTCCGGTAGCGCGTGCGTGCTCCGGTGTTCCGCGTGGGCCCTGGCTTGGGGCATCCAGGCCACGGGGACCCGGTTTTTTCAGGAGAGGCGCGCAGGAGCCCGAGGCTTCGGCCTGGACGGTGATACGCCCTGACAGGACGCATCCCAGGTGGCTTAACCTCGTCGACTGACGCCGGGGGCCGCACATGTGTCTGCGTTGGCTGACTTCCCTGTTGCTGTTGTCGTGGGTCTCCGGGTGTTCCACCACGCGCGTGGTGCGGTTGGATACCGGGGATGACGCCGTCGTCGTCACTCCGCGAGAGGAGGGCGGGGCCGCGCTGGAGGAAGCTGAGCTCGACGAAGAAGAGTTCGAGGAGGCCGTGGAGGCGCTGGCCCGGGACGTGAGGCCCTTCCGCAATCCCATGCAAGAGGCGCGTGCGCTCTTCGGCGTTCCCTCGCGCAGTGGGGTGTACCGGTATGAGCACCGCACCGGACGGCTTCTCCCGCAGGGAGCCGAGGACGCGGACAGCCTGCACCTGCTGGAGTTCTACGCGGACGACGCACTGACGGGCGCCTATGGCCAGTGGTGCCAGCGCAGGAAGCAGCCCGGGGACTGCCTGCGCCTGCTGGACGAGGGCCCGCTGCTGGCCAGCGACGGCAAGTACACGCTGGCCATGGCCATTGCCATGGACTCGGTGTGGGAAGAGACGGCCGAGGCCCTGGAGGACATGGCGGACCCCGACGCGGTCCTGGCCACCGTCACGGCTTCGGTGACGATGTACCTGCTGCTCTGGTCGCTCCCCGAGCCGGTGAGCAAGGGCCTGGCCGCCACGCTGACGGCCGTGGCCATCGCCTACCTGGGCGTGGGCACGGTGTGGCATCTCATCGACGGGTGGCTGACGTTGGTACGCGAGGTGGACCGGGCCACCACCTTCGAGCAACTCAGCGAGGCAGGCGAGGTGTACGGCGAAGTGCTCGGAGAGAACGCGGCGCGCGTCTTGGTCATGCTCGCGATGGCCGCGCTGGGCAACACGGTGGGGCTGGCGGCGAAGGCGTCGCGGCTGCCGGGCTCGGCGCAAGCAGCGCTCGCGGTGGAGTCGCAGGCGGGCTTCCAGTACGTCGCGGTGGGCGGTGTGCAGTCGGTGGCCATGACCGCGGAGGGCTTCACCATTGTGCTTGCGCCCAATGCGCTGGCCATGGCTGAGCAGGGGATGAGCGGTGGGGGCGCGAAGAAGAAGCGACAGGCCCATCACCTCGCCACGGACAAGAACAGCGTCTCCACCGCGCGCGGCGGGCCCTGGACGCCCGAGTTCAGGAGAATCTTCAGGAGGGCCGGAATGGAGCTGAGGGACCCCGAGAACATCGTCGATGTCCCAGGCCATAAGGGTCCCCACCCGCAGGAGTACCACGAGGCGGTTTTCCAGCGGCTGAACGAAGCGACGGAGGGCTGCCGCAAGGTGGATGCCTGTCGAAAAGCCCTCACGAACGAACTCCGGAAGTTGGCGAAAGAGGCCACTACGCGTGGGACTGACATCAACAGGCTCTTGACCCAAGGCAAGTAGCGCCAAGGATGGACCATGCCAGAACGATTCTTCGACCTTGCTGAGAACATGCAATCCGGGAACTGGGACTTGGGAGACCCTCTGGACGAGCAAGGCCAGGAGGTGGAAGACCCCTGGATGTTCAGGGCGGGGCGGACTGTTCAGGTCACGGGTCGCCTGACGATACCCATCGACGAGCCTGGAAGGCGGCTGGACTTCTGCACCGCGGGCATTGGCGCGACCCCTATCGTCCACGTCCGTATCGCATCCATCTTCACGGAGCTGGCGCCCGGCGACGTGCAGCTCATCCCGGTGGATATCAAGGGCCACCTGGACCAGTACCTCATGCTGGTGGCCACGAAGCTCATCCGCTGCATTGATGACAAGGCGTCCCGAGAAGTCCTGTACTGGAAGCCCGAGGATGAGCGGCCCGACAAGCTTGGTCAGTACCGCGCCGTGGCGGGCATGCGGATTGACCGCTCGAAGGTGGGCGACGCCAAGGTGTTCCGCACGTGGGGGTGGAAGATTGCCCTCATTGTCTCCGAGGACATCAAGCAGGCCTTGGAGCGCGCGAAGGCCACGGGGGTGCGGTTCAGGGAGGTGTAGGCCGCACCCAGCCCGCCCGCCCGCCCGCCCCACGGCGCGGAGAGCAAGCGCCGGCTGGCCCCCGCACCGCCGCAGCCGTCTTCGAGGCATCCGCGCCGGCCACGTGAGCATGTTGGGGAGTACGCACCGTGCTCGCCCTGGATGTTCGGATTGGCCTACCTGGACCCCCACCGCTTCCGTCAGCTGCTGCTTCGCTCCGTGGCGCTGCCGGCCACCTTGATGGCGCTGCTGGCGGTGCTGCTCTTCTGGGAAGTGCGCCAGCTCCTCCTGGCGGATGAGTCGGCGGACCGCTCCGACGCGGTGCTGGCCCAGGCCACCGAGGTGCGCCAGCTCCTCGTCGACCGGGAGACGGGGGTGCGCGGCTTCCTCCTCACCGGGGACGAGTCCTTCCTGGCGCCCTATCACTCCGCGGGCAAGGTCCTGCCAGAAGCGTTGGCCCGGCTGGACTCGAGTGTGGCGGACGCGCCGGACCAGCAGGCCCGGCTCGCGGAGCTCCGTCGGCGCTCGGCGGGCTGGGAGGCCTTCGCCGCCGATGAGCTCCGGCGGTACCGCAACCAGGAAGACTGGGTGAAGCTGGTCGCCGAGGGAGAGGGCAAGCGTCGCATGGACGGCCTGCGCCAGCTCCTGGACGAGCTGGCCTTCGTGGAGCGCGAGCGGGCCACCCAGCGCAGCGCCCTGGCCGAGCGCCAGGCCCGGCTGGTGCTGTGGGGTGGCGCCGCCTGGCTGCTCTTCCTGGGCCTGCTGCTGGCCTGGTTGTCCCGGCGCCAGCTCGTGCTCCTGTCCGGCGACTATGAGTCCCTGCTGGAGCGAGCGCAGAGTCAGGCCAACGACTTGCGCGCCAGCGAGGCCCGGCTGGAGCAGCGCGTGGCCCAGCGCACCCAGGAGCTGACGGTGGCCAACCGCGAGCTGGAGTCCTTCAGCTACTCCGTCTCCCACGACTTGCGCGCCCCCCTGCGCGCGGTGGACGGCTTCAGTCAGGCGCTGCTGGAGGACGAGGGCGAGCGCATCTCCGAGGACGGCCACGAGCACCTGCGGCGGCTGCGCGCGGCGGCCACCCGGATGGGGCAGCTCATCGACGACCTGCTGCGGCTGTCCCGCCTCTCCCGCGCCGAGCTGACCCGCGAGCCGGTGGACCTGAGCGCCCTGGCCCGAGACGTGACGGACGGGCTCAAGCGCACCGAGCCCGGCCGCGACGCGACGTTCGACATCGCCCCCGGCCTCACGACGCGAGGGGACGCCCGCCTGCTGCGAGTTGTCCTGGAGAATCTGTTGGGCAACGCCTGGAAGTTCACCAGCCAGCGCTCCGGGGCCCGCATCGAATTTTTCGCCGAGTCCCAGGACGGGCGCCCCCATTACTGTGTCCGGGACAACGGCGTGGGATTCGACATGGCGTACTCGGGCAAGCTCTTCTCCCCCTTCCAGCGGCTGCACCGTCCCACCGAGTTTCCCGGCACTGGCATCGGCCTGGCGACCGTGCAGCGCATCATCCACCGTCACGGCGGAGACATCACCGCGGAGGCGGCGCCCGACGGCGGCGCCACCTTCCGCTTCACCCTGGAGGAGTCGCACGCATGAATGGCTCGGAGCGACCCATCCTCCTGGTGGAGGACAACCCGGATGACGCGGACCTGACCCTGCGGGCCTTCAAGCGCGCCGGCATCACCCGGCCGGTGGAGGTGGTGGGGGACGGCGTGGAGGCCCTCGACTATCTCTTCGCCCAGGGCCCCTACGCCAGCCGTGCCGGCCAGTCGCCGCCGGTGGTGGTGCTGCTGGACTTGAAGCTGCCGCGCATGGACGGGCACGAGGTGCTGCGCCGCATCCGCGCGGACCCGCGCACGCGGCTGTTGCCGGTGGTCATCCTCACCTCCTCGGTGGAGGAGACGGACCTGGTGAAGGGCTATGGCGGCGGGGCCAACAGCTACGTGCGCAAGCCGGTGAGCTACACGGAGTTCGTGGAGGCGGCGCGCCAGCTGGGCCTGTACTGGCTGGTGCTCAACCACGAGCCGCCCACCCGTCCACCCTCGGGGACGGCTGGATGAAGCCGCTGCGGCTGCTGCTGGTGGAGGACAACCCGGACGACGCGGCGCTGGTGCTCCTGGAGCTCCGCCGCAACGGCTTCCGTCCGGAGGCCCTCCGCGTCCAGACGGCGGACGCGATGCGCCAGGCACTCGAGAGCACGGACTTCGAAATCATCCTCTCCGACTTCTCCATGCCCCACTTCACCGCGCTGGAGGCGCTGAAGCTGCTGCGGGAGACGGGGCGGGACATCCCCTTCATCGTCGTGTCCGGCAGCATCGGCGAGGACGAGGCGGTGGCGGCGATGCGCTCGGGCGCGCGCGACTACTTCGCCAAGGACCGACTGGTGCGGCTGGGCGCGGCGGTGGAGCGCGAGCTGGTGGAGGCCCGGGCCCGGCGCGAGCGCGCGCGGGTGGAGCTGGACCGGAACCTGCTCGCGCTCGCCAGCGAGGTGCTCACCGAGCCGCTGGACCTGGACGAGCGGCTGCGCCGGCTGGTGCAGCTGCCCGTGCCCAAGGTGGCGGACTGGTGCTCCCTGCGCATCCACGAGAAGGGGCGCGGGGGCCTGCGGCTGGTGGCGCTGGCGCACCCGGACGCGGCGCGGGCGGCGCGCATGTGGGAGGTGGACCAGCGCTTCCCCCTCGCGGTGGGCGCGGACTTCGGGCTCGCGCGGGTGCTCGCCACCGGCGAGCCGGAGCTGGTGGAGGAGGTGGCGGCGCGGCCCCGGTCCGTCACCGACGTCACGGAGTACCAGCAGACGCTGCGGGAGCTGGGCTTCCGCTCGGCGCTGCACGTGCCGCTGCGGGGCCGCTCCAGCGTGCTGGGCGTGCTGTCGCTGGCCATGGACGGTGCCCGGCGCCTGGGGCCGGTGGACCTGGCGCTGGCGCAGGAGCTGGCCCGGCGCGCGGGCCTGGTGCTGGAGAACGCGCACCTGTTCCGCGAGGTGCAGGACGCGGTGCAGCTGCGCGACGAGTTCCTCACCGTGGCGGCGCACGAGCTGCGCACGCCGCTCACCACGCTGCGGCTCCAGCTGGGCTCGGTGCTGCACCACGCCGCCGTGACGCCGCTGGCCCCGGAGCTGGAGGCGCGGCTGGAGCGCAGCCTGCGCCAGGTGCTGCGGCTGGGGACGCTGGTGGAGGCGCTGCTGGACGTGTCCCGTCTCAGCAGCGGAGAGGTGAGCCTGTCCCCGGAGCGCCTGGAGCTCGCGGAGGTGGCGCGCGGGGTGGCGGAGCGCTATGGCGCGGAGGCGGAAGGGGTGGGCAGCGAGCTGCACGTGTCGCAGAAGCCCGGGCTGTGGGGCGCCTGGGACAGGGCGCGGGTGGAGCAGGCGGTGGCGGCGCTGGTGGCCAATGCGCTGAAGTTCGGCCCCGGCAGGCCGGTGGAGGTGGAGGTGTCACGGGCGGGGCCCATGGGCCGGGTGCGGGTGCTGGACCGGGGCATCGGGATTCCGGAGGACCAGCTGGAGCGCATCTTCGAGCGCTTCGGCCGGGCCGTCAGCTCGCGCTCGTACGGCGGGCTGGGCCTGGGGCTGTACCTCGCGAGGCGCGCCGCGGAGGCGCACGGAGGCCGCGCCTGGGCGGAGCCGCGCGAGGGTGGCGGAGCGATTTTCACCTTGGAGCTGCCGTTGGAGAAGGAGGAGCGTGAGTGAGCCGGCCGCTGCTGGTGGTGGATGACGACGCGGACCTGCGCGAGGCCCTGGAAGAGGTGCTGCGCGACGCGGGCTTCGAGGTGCTGGGCGCCAGCAATGGCAAGCACGCCCTGGAGGTGCTGGGCGCCATGCCCGAGCTGCCGGGCCTCATCCTGCTGGACATGATGATGCCGGTGCTGGACGGGGGCGGCTTCGCCCGCGCCATGCGCCAGGTGCCCGAGTGGAGAGACCTTCCCGTGCTCGTCTTCTCCGCGTCCGCCAACGCCCGCCAGGTGGCGGAGGAGATTGGTGCGTGCGGCCACCTGCGCAAGCCCGTGGACGTGGACACGCTCGTGGAGGCCGTGCGCAAGTGCAAGCGGCCCTGAGCGCTCGCCCGGAGGCCTCCTGGCCTCGGGCTTCATCCCGCCCGCACCGGCGGTCCGCGTGAATTGACGCCCCCGCGAGCCCACTGATAAGGGGTTACTTAACACCCTGTCTTCGGAGGGCTGATGCACACCAACGCGCTCACGCTGTTACTGGTGCAGCTCATCGTCATCATCGGCCTGTCGCGGCTTATCGGCCGTGGCGCGAGGTGGCTGGGGCAACCGCTGGTCATCGCCGAGGTGGTGGCGGGCATCCTCCTGGGCCCGTCGCTGCTGGGGTGGGTGGCGCCGGGGGCGATGGAGTGGCTGTTCCCTGCGTCGTCGATGCCGGTGCTGAAGATGCTCAGCCAGGTGGGGCTGGTGCTCTTCATGTTCCTCATCGGCCTGGAGCTGGACCCGAAGCTCCTGAAGGGGCGGGGGCATGCCTCGGTGGCCATCAGCCACACCAGCATCATCGTCCCCTTCGCGCTGGGCGCGGGGGCGGCGGCGCTGTGGCTGTACCGGAGCCTGTCGGACCCGGCGGTGCCGTTCAGCTCGTTCGTGCTCTTCATGGGCGTGGCGATGAGCATCACCGCCTTCCCGGTGCTGGCGCGCATCCTCACGGAGCGGGGGCTGTTGCAGTCGAAGGTGGGCACGGTGGCCATCGCCTGCGCGGCGGTGGACGACGTGACGGCGTGGTGCCTGCTGGCCTTCGTCGTCTCCATCGTCCGGGCCTCGAGCCTGGCGGACGCGGCGCTCACCACGGTGTTCGCCATGCTCTACATCGGCTTCGTGCTGGTGGTGGTGCGGCCCTTCCTGGCGCGGCTGGGGGCCCGGGTGGCCAGCCGTGAGGGGCTGACGCAGAACGTGGTGGCGGGCACGCTGGTGCTGCTGCTGGTGTCCGCGTGGGTGACGGAGCTCATCGGCATCCACGCCCTCTTCGGGGCCTTCCTCTTCGGTGCCGTCATCCCCAAGGAGGGCGGGCTGGCGGAGGCGCTGGCGGAGCGGCTGGAGGACGTGGCGGTGGTGCTGCTGTTGCCCGTCTTCTTCGCCTTCAGCGGCCTGCGCACGCAGATTGGCCTGCTGGACAGCGTGGAGGCGTGGATGACGTGTGGGGTCATCATCCTGCTGGCATGCGTGGGCAAGTTCGGTGGCAGCACGGTGGCGGCGCGGCTGACGGGCATGGGCTGGCGCGAGGCGGGCGCGGTGGGCGTGCTGATGAACACGCGCGGGCTGATGGAGCTCATCGTGCTCAACCTCGGCCTGGACCTGGGCGTCATCTCGCCCCAGCTCTTCACGATGATGGTGCTGATGGCGCTGGTGACGACGTTCATCACCACGCCGCTGCTGCGCTGGTTCTACCCGACGGAGGAGCTGACGCGGGACAGGCTCGCGCCGGTGACGACGCTGGAGGCGGGCCCGGCGCCCTACAGCGTCCTGATGTGCGTGTCGCACGGGCAGGCGGGGCCGGGCATGGCGTCGCTGGCGCGGGCGCTGGTGGGCGGCGAGCGCGCGCAGCTCCATGCGCTGCACCTGGTGCCTCCCGAGCGCGCGTCGCTGCGTCCGGACGCGGAGCGGAGCCCTCCGGCGGAGGGCGCGCTGGCGCCGCTGCTGGGACGGGCGGAGAAGCTGGGACTGGCGGTGCGCCCACTGTCCTTCGTGTCCGCCGAGCCCGCCGCGGACATCCTCCGCACGGCGCAGGCCCGGCGCGCGGACCTGGTGCTGCTGGGCTGGCACAAGCCCCTCTTCAGCCAGACGGTGCTGGGCGGCACGGTGCACGAGGTGATGGAGGCGGCGTCCGGCACGGTGGCGGTGCTGGTGGACCGGGGACTGTCGGACGTGAAGCGGGTGCTGGTGCCCTTCATCGGCAGCAGCCATGACCGGGCGGCGCTGGGGCTGGCGCGGCGGCTGATGCGGCAGTCGGGCGCGGAGGTGACGGTGCTGCACGTGACGTCGGACCTGGGCGGCGGCGGCGCGCGGGCCCAGGTGGAGGAGCTGTTCCCCTCCGAGGAGGGCGGCGTGCGACTGAAGGTGGTGCGGCACGCGGTGCCGGACGAGGCCGCGCTGGAGGAGGCGCGCCACGGGTATGACCTGGTGGTGGTGGGCCTGGGCGCGCAGTGGGGCCTGGAGGACCGGCTCTTCGGCCTGCACCGCGAGCGCATCGTCCGCGACGCGCCGGGCTCGCTGCTCGTGGTCTGTCACCCGGAAGCCGCGCCCGCGGTGGAAGTCGCCGCCGCCGAGCGCGAGGAGTCCTCCAGCGGCGCGATGCCCGCGAGGAGCTGAGAGGAACGTCATGCCCCTGGGTGACACCCCGAAGCTGTTGCACATGGACACGAGCAGGTCGGAGCGCGCGCTGCCCGCGCGGCGCTGAGAGGAAGCCATGCACCTGGGGGCCACCCTGAGGCTGTTGCGTGTCGATGCGGGCGTGTCCCTGCGGGACATGGCCCGGCGCATCGGCGTGTCGAGCGCGTACCTCAGCCGGGTGGAGAACGGCGTGGACGCGCCGCCCACGCCCGAGCGGCTGGCGGCGATTGCCCGCGAGCTG
Source organism: Pyxidicoccus trucidator (assembly GCF_010894435.1). NCBI lineage: Bacteria > Pseudomonadati > Myxococcota > Myxococcia > Myxococcales > Myxococcaceae > Pyxidicoccus > Pyxidicoccus trucidator. The sequence goes on from NZ_JAAIXZ010000003.1 coordinate 491,455, forward strand.
GACGTGCCGCCCGCGCTGCTGATGGACGTGGCCCAGCGGGTGAGCCCGTACGTGGCGGGCTACCTGGAAGAGGTGCCCGGGGCGGGAACGCTCTTCCTCGAAATCGCGCGGCGGCGGCTGTCGGGCGCGCAGCTCACGCGGGTGCGCGCCTTCCTGGACTCGGAGTTCCCGGTGCGCGGCGCGCGGGCCGACGAGCCCGTGCCCCCGCTGGCGCCGCTGCTGGCCCCGGAGCGGGTGGTGGTGCAGCTGTCCTGCGCGGGCTGGGACGACGTGCTGGACGTGGTGGCCGGGCGCCTGAGCGCGGCGCTGCCGGGCGCGGACGCGGGGCGGCTGGTGGACGAATTGCGGCGGCGCGACGAGGAGTCCTCGTGCGCGGTGGGCGGCGGGGTGGCGGTGCCGCATGCCTTCCTGGCGGGCGCCACGCCGGTGGCGGCGCTGGTGACACTGGCGAAGCCGCTGAAGGTGGACACGCCGGACGGCCAGCCGCTCCGGCTGGTGGTGGCGGCGGTGGATGGCGGCCGGGGCCGCGTCCGGCTGATGCGGCTGGCGCACGTGGCACGGCTGGCCGCCCACGGGCTCGCGGACCGGCTGCTGGACGCGCGGCAGCCGCACCAGGTGCTCACCGTGCTGGAGGAACTGGAGTCGCTGCGCTGACTCAGCGGGCGCGGTACACCCAGCTCACCCAGCTGCCAAGCTCCCGGTAGCCCAGCCGCCGGTACACGCCCAGGCCCTGCGGTGTGGACTGGAGCACGGACGCCGTCATACCCCGCTTCCGCGCTCCGGCGAGCAGCCCGCGCATGACCTCCGTCGCCAGCCCGCGGCCTCGCGCCTCGGGGGCGGTGGCCACCATGAAGATGCCGGCGGTGTCGCCCACGTCCTGCGCGAAGCCACAGGCCAGCGGCCGACCCGCCTCGCGTGCCACCAGCGTGTGCACGGGCAGCCGGGGCGGCCGGTTCCACACCTCCAGGGTGCCGCCCCAGCTTCCCCAGGCGGAGATGTTGAGCGCCACCAGGTCCTCCTGCGTTTCCGGCTCCTCCAGGGGGATGCCGGGGGGCACGTCCTGCACCTCGGCCAGCACCAGCCCCATGGCGTCCGTGACGCGCTCGTCGGGGCGGTAGCCGGCGCCGCCGAGCACCCGCCCCCCGTCGACGTCACCCGGCAGCACCACCACGCGCCACGCGGGCACGCCCTGGCCCCGGTAGAAGTCCTCCACGGCGGGCAGGCCCTGGGCGAGCGCTCCGGCGTCGGTGAAGTACGCCTGCTGGAAGTGCAGCTCCCCCAGGAAGGCGGGGAGGCAGAAGGCGTCCACCCCCGGCAGGCCCAGGTGGCGCAGCTGGCCCCGCTCCCGCTGGAGGTGCCGGAAGGCGATGACATTGGCGCGCAGACGCACGGTCAGTTCGGCATTCGTCATGGACGGGGCGGAGCGTACGCAAAAGCGCGCACCGGCGCCCCAGGGCGGGTAGGGTGCGCGGACGCACATGAGCAGCCCGCGTTTCTATGCCTTCGACCCTCGCGCCACGCGCATCGGCCTCTTCGTGGGAGCCTGTGTGCTGGCGGTGCTCGCCGCCTGGGCCATGGCCGACGCCCGGGAAGGTGGCGGCCTCCAGGCCATGGCTCGTGCCGGTGTCTCGGCGGGTCTGATGCTGGCCTTCCTCGTGTCCTTCCACCGGTTGCGGCCCCGCTCCGGCTGGGGCGTCACGGTGGACGCACGCGGCGTGCGCGTGGCCCGTCCCTTCAGCAAGAACGAGCTGGATTTGCACTGGGGCCAGATTGATTCCGTGCGCAGGCTCGGCCGGAGGGGGAACGTGCTCGGGCTGTTCCTCAAGGAAGAGGGAAGGGTGCTCGTCACCCGGCATCTCTTCGCCCGCCGGGCTGTTTTTGAAGAGTTGATCGCCGCGCTGGAGGAGCGACTTCCACCGCCGCGTTTCGACGCCTGAGACCCGGGTTTCCGGGGTCGGCCGTCCGAGGGGGCGGCCGAGCGATTTTCATGAGTGTTTACGAAGCCTTGCAGCGCCTCACCGACCTTGTTCGGGGGGGCCTTAAATGGTAGGCACAAGCCTGTTGCAAGGCTCCTTTTTCCAAGGACAGCTTCACATGGAAAAGACCCCCGCTACCGGCGCAGCGGTTGCCCCGCCGCCCGTGGAGTATGGGACGGACAGCATCACCAAGCTCGAGGGCCGCGAGGCGGTCCGGAAGCGCCCAGGCATGTACATCGGCGACACCATGACCTACGGGCTCCACAAGCTCGTGTACGAGGTCGTGGACAACGCCGTGGACGAGTCGCTCGCGGGCCACTGCACGGACATCGAGGTCGTCATCCACGTGGATGGCTCGCTCAGCGTCCAGGACAACGGCCGCGGCATTCCCGTGGGCCCGCACCCGAAGTTCCCCGGCAAGGACACGCTGGAGGTGGTGCTCACCGAGCTGCACGCCGGCAGCAAGTTCGGCAACGGGGCCTACAAGGTCTCCGGCGGCCTGCACGGCGTGGGCGTCACCTGCGTCAACTTCCTCTCCGAGTGGTTCAAGGTCCGCGTCCAGCGCAACGGCAAGGTGTACGAGCAGGCCTACGCGCAGGGCATCCCCGTGAGCCATCCGCAGGAAGTCGGCACCACGGACAAGCGTGGCACGCACATCGCCTTCAAGCCGGACGCCACGGTGATGGAGACGAACGACTTCAACTTCGAGACGCTCAGCCAGCGCCTGCGCGAGCTGGCGTTCCTCAACGCCGGCCTGCACATCACCATCCGCGATGAGCGCACGAACAAGGAGCACGACTTCAAGTTCGAAGGCGGCATCTCGTCCTTCGTGCAGTACCTCAACCAGTCGAAGGAGGTGCTGCACGAGAAGCCGATTTCCTTCTCCACGGAGCGCGAGGGCGTCACGCTCGACATCGCGATGCAGTGGAATGACGGCTACGACGAGCGCATCTACACCTTCGCCAACAACATCAACACCCACGAGGGTGGCAGCCACCTGTCCGGCTTCAAGGCGGCGCTCACGCGCACGCTGAACAGCTACGCGGAGAAGGGCGGCCAGTGGAAGGACCTGAAGGAGACGCCCACGGGTGAGGACGCCCGCGAGGGCCTGTCCGCGGTCATCTCCGTCAAGCTGCCCAACCCGCAGTTCGAGGGGCAGACGAAGACGAAGCTGGGCAACAGCGAGGTGAAGGGCCTGGTCGAGCAGATGGTGAACGACCAGCTCGCCACCTTCCTCGAAGAGACGCCCATGGTCGCCAAGAAGGTCGTGGCGAAGATTGGCGACGCCTGCCGTGCCCGCATCGCCGCCCGCAAGGCGCGGGAGACGGTGCGCCGCAAGGGCGTGCTGGACGGCGGCGGCCTGCCGGGCAAGCTCGCGGACTGCCAGAGCAAGGACCCGCGCGAGAGCGAGCTTTACATCGTCGAGGGTGACTCCGCAGGCGGCTCCGCGAAGCAGGGCCGGGACAGGCGCAACCAGGCCATCCTCCCGCTGCGCGGCAAGATTCTGAACGTCGAGAAGGCGCGCTTCGAGAAGATGCTGACCAGCGCCGAAATCGTGACGCTGATTACGGCCCTGGGCACGGGCATCGGCGCCGAGGACTACGACCCGGAGAAGGCGCGCTACCACCGCATCATCCTGATGACGGACGCAGACGTGGACGGCAGCCACATCCGCACGCTGCTGCTGACGTTCTTCTTCCGCCAGATGCCGGAGCTGCTCCAGAAGGGGTACCTCTACATCGCGCAGCCGCCCCTCTATAAGGTGACGCGCAACAAGAAGGACCTCTACGTCAAGGACGAGCGCGCGCTGAACGAGTACCTGCTCAAGGCCGCCTCGGAGCACTCGCGGGTGCTGACGCCCGCGGGCGAGCTGGGCGGCTCGGAGCTGAAGGCGCTGCTGGAGAAGGTGATTACGTACGAGGAGCGCCTGGAGAAGCAGGCGAAGCGCCGTGACGCGCGGGTGGTGGACGCGCTGGTGCAGGCGACGCGGACGACGGCCGACACGCTGGCGGACGAGCTGGCGATGGAGACGGTCGTGAAGGACGTCTACGGCTACTTCGAGCGCCGGATGCCGGACGTGCTGGGCCGGGTGAAGCACGAGCTGGTGCAGGACCCGGAGCACCACACGAAGAAGCTGGTGTTCCGCACGGACGTGAATGGCGCCATGCGGGAGACGGTGCTGGACCACGCCTTCCTGTCGTCTCCGGAGTACGTGGAGCTGGCGGCGCTGCGCGACGCCTTCGCTTCGCTGGGCAAGGCGCCGTACAAGGTGCGGGTGGATGCGGGCGAGGTGACGGCCTTCACCGTGCAGGAGGTCCTGGCCGTGGTCCGCAAGGACGCGCAGAAGGGGCTGGGCCTGCAGCGCTACAAGGGGCTGGGCGAGATGAACCCCGAGCAGCTCTGGGACACCACCATGAACCCGACCACGCGCACGCTGCTCCAGGTACGGGTGGAGGACGCGGTGGAGAGCGACACCATCTTCTCGCTGCTGATGGGCGAGGCGGTGGAGCCGCGCCGCGAGTTCATCGAGCGCAACGCGCTCGACGTGCAGAACCTGGACATCTGAGGTCGTCTGTTCCTGCCCCTCTTCCATCTCGGGAGAGGGGCAGGGTTCCTCCTTGAGGCGACGAGCACCTTGCCGGTGACCACCGGGCTCTCACGCTGTGACGCCCTCCGGTTGGTTCCGTTGAGCCCCTCCTGGTAGGTTCCCCTCACCATGAGGAAAATCCTATCCGGCGGGTATGCCCTGCTTCTTCTCCTGGGGGCGTCCGTTGCGGCGGCCAGGGAGCCAGAAGCTGTCGTCCGGAACATCTATCTCTCGGACCACCCGGACGACACTGCGTCCCAGGTGTACGTCGCCGGTCAGATTGCGACCGTCCTTCGCTTCGAGAAGACCTGTGATGCACAGGGGACGAAGCTGCTGGGATGGGAGGGGCGGTTCGAGCAGCCAGTCATCGGTGGCAAATCGGTGCTCCTGGTGCCGCTCCAGAACCTCGAGCCTGAAGACCGTCTGCCGCTCCTGGTGAAGTTCACGGATGGGGCAGAAGTGCCGTTCATCGTGACTGCACGGGAGGGTCGCGGGGACCAGCAGGTGAACGTGTTCCCTGACCGCAAGACCTCGAAGGCGGTGCATGCGGCCCTGTCTGATGCGCTCGTGCGAGAGCGGGGCCTCAGGGAGGAGAACGACCGATTCCGCAAGGAGGAGACCTCGCCTGACCATGCTTTGGCCGCATTGCTGGTCAGTGACTCCACCAAACAGACCCCGTTCATCGAGCATCAGAAGTGGGTGCTCAGGGATGGCGAGGTGGAGGTGGTCGTCCGCGTCTACTCGGGCAAGGCAAAAGCCGCCGTCGTGTTCCACATCAAGAACCAGGAGTCGGAACGACAGTGGAGCCTCATGGAGGCTCGCCTGTCGACGACCTCCTCTGGCGAGGCGAGGCCGTTTGCCCTGCGCATGGATCGGGCCTCGATTGCTCCCGGCTCATCCGGACGTTTTGCCGTTGTCGCGGACAAGAGTGCCTTCAAGTCGGATGGCGGCTTCACCAACCTCGTGTTGGAGCTCTTCCGCCATGACGGACTTCAGCAGGGGTACGTTCTGCTGGATCACCGCCTTGCGCGTGAGTAAGAGCGACGGCCATGCCTCCAATCCGAGCACGACGACTGCCGTGGGCGACCCTGCTCCTTGCCGTCACAGGCTGCTCTGCTTCTGGCGTTTCGCTTCGGCCTGATGGAACTCCTGGACCGCAGGAGTGCTCGGAAGAGGCGCTCAGGACGATGCGCATCCTCCGGATGCGGGTGAGTGACTCCGCGGACGTGGAGCTGGATGCCAGCCAGATCGATGCACGACCCATCACGCTCTATGACGGGCCGGTGGAGAGCTATCTGGACGGCCAGCTTGGGAATCTCGACCCGGGAACCCGCCTGTACGGACAGGTCTGGACGGGCGGACCGCAGGTGGTCGTCCGGTACTACGAGGCGCATCCTCCGGATGGAGACGTGGTTCCCATCTGCGCGATGGCTCGACTCGGAAAGGGGCAGCTTCGCAAACGTCCCGACTCGAAGCCGGGCACGGCCATCCTGGACTACTCCGGCGCATCGGTCTTCGTGGTCAACGCGTTCCGGTAGTTCGGATTTGCGCCGTCTGATTGTGGCGGGCGAGGGTTGAGATGGAGCGTGATTACTACGCTGTGGAGATCGGGGACGTGCCGCAGTGGAGTCTTGATACCCCCGCTCCAGTATCGGGTGGTGAAATAGAGGAGCCGTGGATGTTTGTGGAAGGGAGACGGGTGGCAGAGCCGGGGCCACTCAAGACGAAGCCCTTTCATGCTGGCGAGGAGCGCACCTTTTCGGTGGCAAATGCAGACCGCTTGCCTATCGCCAAAGAGCAGGTCGCACATATCTTCCGGGAGCTGGCTCCTGATGACGTGCAGCTGTTCCCGGTAGAAATCGAGGGGACGACTGAGCGGTACTACATTGTGAATGCGACCAGGCGCTTCGAGTGCATTGACGAAGTAAATTGTCGAGAGGTCCAGAAGTATCCTTCAGACGGTGCCATGCCCGAGCGGACGGGCGAGTATCGTGCAATCTCAGGCTTGCGGATCGACACAGCGAAGGTTGAAGGGGCTCGTGTTTTTCGGCCGATGGGGTGGGAAGTGGCCCTGATTGTCTCCAAGGAGGTGAAGGAGGCGATTGAGCGAATTGGAAACACAGGCGTTTTCTTCAATCCTGTGGCCGGGCCGCGCGTGCCAAACGGAGGATAGGTACAGCGGCTATGCCTGGGTGGACAGCCCGCGCAGTCAGGTGTGCTGGGCCCCCTGCTGCGCGACTTCACCGGCTGGGCGGAGCAGACAGACCCCGCAGCCGTGCTGGGACAGCGACTGGTGGACCAGACGGTGGCGCTGGTCTCCACACCCGGGAAGGAACGGACGGCCCCGTGGCCGGGCGCTGAACGGACGTCGCACGCACCACGACGGAGCCGCCGCTTTCGTGCTCAAATCGCCGCCGTGGACGCCACGCTTCCCGACCACATCCGCGCGCATGAGCGCTCCAACCAGCACCGCGACGAGCTGCTGGCCAGCGCGCTCTGCGGGTGCTTCAACTGCCTGGCCACCTTCCCGCCGGAGCGCGTCCGCGAGTGGGTGGACGAGGACGAGGCGGACGTCGGCCAGACGGCGCTCTGTCCCGAGTGCGGCCTGGACACCGTGCTGGGCGCGGGCTCCGGCTTCCCGATAACGGCCGACTTCCTCCGCCAGATGCAGGGCTACTGGTGCGCGGAGTCCGCCGCCGGGGACGACGCGGACGACGAGTAGCGCGTCCCCGCTGTGCCCCCGCCGCCGTGGGTTGACTGTGCCGTGGCTCCGGCGGCAACCATGGGCCATGTACGTCCCCCGCCACTTCGAGGAGCAGGACCCGGAGCGCCTCCTCGCGCTCATGGATGAGGGCGAGCCGGCACGCGAGCGGTAGAAAGACCCGTGGGCCCGGTGCCCGCCTCGGCCCCGCGCCCACGTGCCTTTCCCGTCCTTGTCGAACCGGGCCGCCGTGCTACCGCGGCCCTCGCTGGCCCTTACGGCAGGAAACGGGCAACCACTGCCCAGCTCGTGGAAGCCCTCGCGCGCGGATTCCGCGGCGCGGTGATGCCGATGACGCCCGCCATGGCCGTCAGCTTGAGGATGCCCATCACCTCAATCGCCTTCATCCACTCGGCGCAGCGGGTGGACGCCATGAGGGTAGCCATCTGCCCCACCGTGGGAGCGTGCGCGGCAGGACACCTGGGGCCCGGCCCTGGCGCATGCCCGCAGTCCGGGGCGGGCGGAGGGCGCTCGCCCGTCCGCCTGCTCCGTGAAACCGCGTCGGCGGCGTCTACCGCTCGGAGCGACGCGAGCCCTTGAGGGCCTCGGCGCGCTCCTTGCGGGACATGACCGTCACGTCGACGACGTCCACTTCGATGGCGCCCGAGTTGTCGTCCACATTGGCGTCGGGGAAGGTGCAGCGCAGGTCCTCGGTGCCGGTGACCTGGTAGCGCTTGCCCGTCTCCAGCAGGCGGTGGGTGGCGCGCACGGAGCCGGCCTCGGGTCCGCGCTCCACGCACAGCACCTGGCGCACGCGGCTGTTGGCGGTGGCGCGCAATTCCGCGAAGTCGTCACGCACGGTGAACAGGTAGGTGGAGCGCGGGTTGAGGCCGCGCAGCACCACCTGGTGCTCCGGCTTGAGCTGCACCGCGTGCTCCTTCGCTTCGAAGGTGAGGGAGCGCGGCGGTATGTAGGCGGACTGGCGGAGGTTGACGCGGATGGTGCCGTTGTTGTCCTCAGGCCCGTTGTCGTCCACCGCGAACACGTGCAGCCGGCGGACGCCCTTGATGGTGCGGGTGGACGCGCTCAGCAGGCCGAAGCTGGCGTCCGGGGGCAGGTCGCCCTCGGCGAAGTAGGCCAGCGTCCCGGACGCGGTGCGCCGGCCCTCGGCGAACGACGCGGTGCCCTCCGTCCACACCGAGTACGCGGCGGCGGGGTTCAGGTCGATGCTGGTCGTGGCGTACTGGGGGATGGGCACGGCGTTGTACCGGGGCCGCAGCACCAGCAGGCGGGTGGGGTAGTCCACCTCGTGCATGGTGCGGAGGGCCGCGTCCATCGGCTTCGTCTCACCCGTGTCCTCGGCGGGCTTCGTGTCCGGAACGAGCGCCACCAGGGCGCCGCCGTCCGCCGTCACCGCGGCCTGGGCCTCGCCAGCGTCCGTGGCGGCGGCGGCCACCGGGACGGGCGTCGTCGTCTCCGGCGCGGAGGCCGACTGCAGCTCCGCGTTCACCGGCTCCACCATCTTGGAAGTCGGAGTGAAGCGCTTCGTCCAGGCCAGGTGGCCGGGCAGCGTCAGCACCAGGGTGTTGGCCGCGCCGACGATGACTCCCTCCACCATGAGCGGCGTCTTGCCGGCGATTTCCCGGCCATTGAGCTTCACCTGGGCGCCAGAGGGCTTGGACGTCACCCACAGGGTGGTGATGTCGTCCTGCGCCTGGCCGGGGGAGACCTCCGCCTTGAAGATGAAGTTGTAGACCAGGCCGATGACGAGAAGGATGGCGGCCGTCCCGAAGACGTAGATGCTCAGCGTGCGGACCTGCTGCTGACTCTTCGCGACGCGCGCGGCCTCCTCGCGGGCCAGCTTCTGGCGGACCTCGTCCACGGAGCCGGGGTACGCGCTGCCCCCTCGCACGTCGGTGGGGCGCGAGGCGCCGGACTCCGTGTCCGGAGTGTCCAGGTCGCCGAGCGCGGGCGTCTCCACCGGGGTGTCGCGCGGCGCGGCCAGCGTGGGCACGATGCCTATTGGCCCTGTGCCGGCGTCGGTGCTCGGCTCGTCGGGCAGCTCCGGCACGGGCGGGGCGGAGCGCTCGGAGGTGCCAGGCCGGCGGGGGCCGCCCTCCGAGCGGGGCATGTTGGGGTTGGTCACCCGCCGCATGTTTCCGGCGCTGGTGACGCGGCGGATGCTCGGGTTGCTGGTGGTGGGCCGGCGCCCGCCCTCGCTGCCGGGGCGGCCGCCGTCGCTCCCGGGCTTGCGGATGCCGGGGCTGGAGGCGCGCTGCGAGTTGCTGGAGAGGGGACGGGCGCGGCCCTGCGAGGGCTCCGCGTTGGCCGTCTGCCACATGGCCAGCTGTTCCTTGAAGGCGGGCGAGATTTCAGGCGCCTTGCGGCCCTCGGCGGCCAGCTCCTCGGCGAAGAGGAAGGCCATGAGCTGCGACAGCAGCGTGGGCGTGAAGCGCGGGTTGTCGCGGTAGAGCAGCTCCACCAGCGACTCACTCAGCTCCTTGGCCGTCTGGTACCGCGTGTCGCGGTCGATGGCCATCGAGTGGGAGATGATGGACTCCAGCTCCTCGGTCACCGTGGGGTTGATGGCCGAGGGGGGCAGGCAGTCGCCGGTGATGATGCGGGGCAGCACGGAGACGAACTCGCCTTCGTAGGGCCGCTTGCCGCACACCATCTCGTAGAGGACGACGCCGGCGGCGTACACGTCCGTGCGCGCGTCCAGGTCCTGCCGGCCCTGGGCCTGCTCGGGGGAGAAGTACGGGTACTTCCCCTTGAGGGTGCCAGGGGACGTCTTCGCCTCGACGAGGCTGGTGGCCTTGGCGATGCCGAAGTCGATGACCTTGACCTCGCCCTCGTAGGAGATGAGGACGTTGTCGGGCGACACGTCGCGGTGGACGAGGCCCATCTCCACGCCGTCCTCGCCCACGTGGCGGTGCGCGTAGTCCAGGCCGTCACACAGCTTGCTGGCGATGTGGAGGGCGAGCGCCTCCGGGAACATGCCCATGCCCGCCTTCTGCGCGCGGCGGAGCACCTTGGACAGGGGCTGGCCCTGCACCAGCTCCATCGCGATGAAGTACTGGCCGTCCACTTCGCCGAAGTCGAAGACCTGGGCGATGTTGCTGTGGCTCATGCTCGCGACGACCCGCGCCTCGCTGATGAACATCTCGACGAAGTCGGTGTCATCGACGAAGTGCGGGAGGATCTGCTTGATGACGCACGGCTTGGTGACGCCTGCCGCTCCGGTCATCCGGGCGCGGTAGGTGACTGCCATGCCGCCCGCGGCAATCTTCGAAAGCAGGACGTATTTGCCGAATTGCTGGGGGCTGGGTTCCGCCACGGGTGCTGGGCCAGGGAAGATGATGAGGGAGGTGGAGCATACTCCCGTTCTGGAGAAAGTCCCGGATACCGCTCGGACCGCACGCGAAGTTTTCGCTGGGAGTGCTGGATCACTCCGGAGCGCCAATTTCTCAGGTGGTGGGTAGGGCCACGGGTCGCTGGAGCCCCTCCTCCGGAGGTCGCGAGGCTGCCGACCCGGGCTGTGGGCGTGAGGTACCAGCTCTCGGAGTGAGGCTGGTGGGGCTCAGAATGATTGGTCGAGGTGGGTGAAGTAGCGCAGGGCCCGTGCAAGGGCCTGGAATCACGGGCGCATTCGGGCGCAGAGGGTAGGGCCAGAGCGGGGGAGCGAGAGCAGGGCTGTCAGCCCGCTTCACACTTCTTAAAGGCGCTCCCTACAGCAAGACGCTGGTTGCCGGTTATCTAGGCCGGCACGCCCGGCGGAGCCGGCGGGCGGGGGCGGCCGGTCCCCCGCGGATGAAAGAAGGCGAAGCCGATGGTGTCCGAGCTCCCCCTGCGCTCGCGGTGGGCCGCCCTGGTCTGGATGTGGGTGCTGGTCGTGCTGCCGCCCGCCGCCAGGGCGCAGTCCGCATTCGACCTGCTGTCGCAAGGGCCCGAGCTGGGCGGCCTGGACGTGCCGAGGGACTTCCCGGTGCGCGCGTCGGCGTCCCTTCGCATGGAAGTGGTGCCGGTGCTCTCCGCCAGGCATCAGGCCGCGGGGACGTTGGCCTCGGTAGAAGCGGTGCGCACGGAGGTGTCGAGCGCGCTGGCTTCCAGTGCGCCTGCGTCCGAGGCAGGCGCGCACGCGGCGCGCGCGGGCGATGGTGCCACGGCCGGAGCTTCGACGGTGATTGCGAGGGGAACCGGGGCGGAGCCCTCGGTGCTGCCCGCCGTCGCCGCCGTGTCGTCCGGGTCCTCGGCCTCTGGCGAAGCGGGCGCAGCCGACGCGGCGCCCTCCGGGGCCGGCGTGGGTGCGCCCCTCGCGCCGCGCTCGCCCCAGCCGCCCCCGGGCGCTGGCGACAGCATCCTGTCGCCGGGCCTCCCGCCGCTCTCTCCGCTGCATCCGCGTCCCTCCTTCCAGGTGCTGCCCATGGCGGCGTCGGTGTTGCCGGGGCTGGTGTTCCACGGGCTGGGGCCCTGGCTCGCGGGCGACGGGCACACGGCGAAGCGGCTCTTCGCGCTGGAGGGCACGGGCCTGGGGCTGATTGCCCTGGGCGGCGTGCCCATCGCCTTCACGGGCGCTTCGCGGCGCACCATCGGCCCGCTGTATGCGGTGACGCTGGCGGGCTTCAGCATGTTCGGCGTCTCCGCGCTGGCCAACCTCTACGCGGTGACGTCTCCGGCGTTCGAGCCGGGCGTGGCGCCGTACTCGCTGCCGCCGCTGGAGCTGGAGGTGGGCTACCAGTACGTGAGCGACACGTCCTTCGACTACGGACACTTCGTCTCGCTGGGCGCGCTGGCGCGCTTCGACACGGTGAAGCTGGAGGCGTCCGCGCACCTGTCCCCGGACGAGGGCAACACGCAGGTGCGGCTGGGCGGCGCGTACCGGCTGCTGGGCGAGCCCGAGCGTGAGCGCCGGAACTCCGACGGCACCGCGCTGGACGCGGAGCTGTTCGGCCTCTTCCACCGCTTTCCGACGGAGGGCTTCACGGTGGCCGGTGGGGAAGTCGGCCTGCGAGGCCGCTATGCGATGGCGCGCGTGAGTCCGGCGCTGGCGGGCTCCTTCGCCGAGGCCAGCATCGGCACGTCCTTCCAGGGGTACAGCTACCCGGGCGCGGTGAGTGACGGGAACCTGAGCGAGCAGCTCCTCTTCACCTTCGGCTACGGCGTGTGGCTGGGGCGGGGAGGGCCGGTGCGCGGCGAAGCGCTCCTCTATTACGACCACCGCAAGGACGACTTCGCGGGCGGCATGCGCACGCTCGGAGGCGGAGTGGTGGGCAGCTTCGGCCTGCGTGGCCGGGCGCTGCTGACGGAGGACTGGGGCGTCGCCGCCGAGGTGCAGGCCGGCGGTGCCCTCATCGGCCGCCTGTCGCTGATCTACGCCGTGGGAGGTGAGCCGTGAAGCGTGTGGGGTTGATGGGCGCGGTGCTGGCGCTGCTCGTGGCCGGCTGCCTGCGGCCGGCGGAGAACCGCGCGGTGCGCGACTCGAAGGTGGGCCGCGCGCAGGGCGGCGGCTTGTCGCTGGAGGTGGAGGACGGGCTCGCCGCGGTGCGCAGCCTGGCGGCGGGGGAGCTGATGTTGTGGGGCAACGCGCCGGCCTTCATCGCGCGCGCCACGCTCGCGGCGGACGCGCCCGCGGACTGGGTGCTCACGGTGCGCAACGCCATGCCGGACGCGGAGCTGACCGCCGAGGTGGAGGGCGGCGAGCTCCTGGCCGTGGAGGCCCTGCCCCAGGCGCTGCCCACGGTGAAGATGTGGCGGGTGTCCCTGCGCGCGGGCGCGACGGCGCGGCTCACCGTGGCGCCGCCGGACTGGCAGACGCGCGAGCCCTTCCGCTTCGCCGCGCTGGCGGACGTGCAGGAGGCGCTGCCGCGCGTGGGCGACATCTACGAGCGGATGCGCCGGGACGACTCGCTGCGCTTCATCCTCTTCGCCGGAGACCTGACGGAGGGCGGCAGCCGCGAGGAGCTGCTGGAGTTCCAGGAGCGGCTGGAGGCAGGCTCGAGGATTCCGCTCTACGCCACGCTGGGCAACCACGAGACGTTCGCCAAGGACGCCGAGGAGTACAGCACGCTGGTGGGCCGGGGCAGCCAGAGCTTCACCTTCCGGGGCGTGCGCTTCTCGGTGGTGGACTCCAGCAACGGCACGCTGGACCCGGGAGTGGAGGAGCAACTGGAGACGTGGCTGGCGGCCTCGCGGGACGGAGTGCACGTGGTGGCGATGCACGTGCCGCCGCAGGACCCGGTGGGGCTGCGAGGCGGCGGCTTCGCGAGCCGGGGCGAGGCGGCGGGGCTCGTGGGGAAGATGGCGCGCGAGGGCGTGGACCTCACGCTGTACGGCCACATCCACTCCTACTACTCGTTCACCAACGCGGGCATCCCCGCGTTCATCTCCGGAGGCGGCGGGGCGATTCCGGAGACGTTCGACGGCGTGGGGCGCCACTACCTCGCGGTGGACATGGACGCGAGCGAGGGGCTGCGCGAGGCGTCGTTGATCCGCGTGGACTGAGCCCGTGCGCTGCCACTGAACAAAAGGGTGGTGGGAGGGTTTCGGTTGCAAACGTGTAAGGGGCCGAGTTTCCGGCCCGGCAGCGTACCCTCTTGATCTGACACTGAACCTATGTGCAGATGGGTGGACCTTCCCCGCACGGAGCCAGGAGGCCCGCCCATGTTCGATTCGAACGAGAACGACCCTATTTCCCCGGCGCTGCGCGCGCTGCTCGAGCTGTTCGCCACGGAGCTGTCGGAGGTGCGCTTCCCGGACGTGGACGCCGAGGTGCTGGACGACGCGTCAGCGGTGGTGCGCGAGAAGGCGATGGCGGTGGCGCGGGCGCAGGCGGCGCTGGATGCGGCGCGCCTGGCGCTGCATGAGAGTCAGGACGTGCTCCTGCAGAAGGGCCAGCGGGCGCTGGCGTACGCGCGGGTGTTCTCCGAGGAGAACGCGGAGCTGAGCGCGAAGCTGGAGGGCATCAACCTGCCGCGCTCGACGCGCAAGGGCGTGCGCACGGAAGGCGCGGCGGCCGAGCCGGTGTCGGCGGCTCCGGGCAATGACGAGAATGCGCCGCGCCGCCGGGGCCGTCCGCCGAAGGTGCGTCCCGCCACGGGCGCGTCGCTCTTCGCGGACGGGGCCTCGCCCGAGGCGCTCGCCGCCCACGCGCACGAGACGGGCAACGGCGTGCTGCCCACGGCCTGAGCCGGCGACCTACGGTGAAGCGCCCTACGGCCCGGTACCTCGTGGAGGTGCCGGGCCGTCGTGTTCTGGCGGTGTCCGGGAGCGCGCCGTCAGTTGGGCAGGAACACCGCCCGCACGCACCCATCCTGCTTCTTCTTGAACAGCTCGTACCCGCGCGGCGCGTCCTCCAGCGGGAGCCGGTGCGTCGCGAGGAACGACGGGTCCAGCTCACCCTTCGTCACGTGCTCCAGCAGGCGCGGCAGGTACTTCTGCCCGTGCTGCTGCGCGGTACGGACCGTGAGCCCCTTGTTCAGGATGACGCCGATGGGGAACTTATCCATCACCCCGTAGACGCCCAGAATCGACAGCGTCCCACCCTTGCGGCACGCGAGGATGGCCTGCCTCAGCGCGTCGCCTCGGTCCGAGTGCAGGTGCAGCGCCTGCTTCGCCCGGTCATACGCGTACTCCACGCCCGTGCCGTGCGCCTCCATCCCCACCGCGTCGATGCACGCATCAGGGCCGCGCCCACCCGTCAGCTCCTTCAGCACCTCCAGGACGCTGTCCACCTCCTCGTAGTTGAGGGTCTCCGCGCCCACCTGCTCGCGCGCCATCTTCAGCCGCTCGGGGAAGCGGTCGATGCCAATCACCCGCTGGGCACCCAGCAGGAAGGCGCTCTTCTGCGCCATCAGCCCCACGCCGCCGCAGCCCCACACCGCCACGGTGTCGCCCGGGTGGATGTTGCAGAAGTCCGCGCCCATGTATCCGGTGGGTACCGCGTCGGAGAGGAAGATGACCTGCTCGTCCCGCAGCCCCTCCGGCACCTGGAAGCAGTCCGTGTCCGCGTGCGGCACCCGGACGTACTGCGCATGCGCCCCCGCGTAGCCCCCGAAGGCATGCGTGTACCCGTAGATGCCGGCCGTCGGGTAGCCGAACACCGGCTCCTGCAGCTCCGCCTTCGGGTTGGTGTTGTCGCAGAGCGAGTAGAGGTCGTGCTGGCAGTACCAGCAGCTGCCGCAACAGATGAAGGAGGGCACGACGACGCGGTCCCCCTTCTTCACCTTCTTCACGTCGCGGCCCACGTCGACGACTTCGCCCATGAACTCGTGGCCGATGACGTCGCCCGCGCGCATCGTCGGGATGTACCCGTCGATGAAGTGCAGGTCCGAGCCACACGTCGTGGACATCGTCACCTTCAGGACGACGTCATGCGGGTTGACGATGCCCGGGTCTCCCACTGTCTCCACGCGCAGGTCGTTGATTCCGTTCCAGCAGAGTGCTCGCATCGGAGTTCCTCAATAGGAGTAGCCGCCCTCGCGAGCGGCGGGGTTGGGCCGGGTGGTGGCGATTTCGCCCGTCTCCACGAGGCTCTTGAACCGCCTGAGCGCCGTGTGCGCGAGCGCGGTGGGCACCTGCCCCAGGAGCTTCATCGCCGCGTCACCGAGCGCGCCGCCCGGCGGGCTGAAGCGGAGGCGCAGCGTCACCACCGTGCCCCAGTCCGCGGGAGCGGGGCGGAAGCGCACCTGGCCCTCGTTGGGCAGCTCCGCGCCCGGCATCGACTCCCAGCGCAGGAACTCGCCGGGGTGCTCCTCGACGATGTGCGAGTCCCACTCGAAGCTCCGGCCGAGCGGGCCCCGCACCTTCCAGTGCTGGAGGTCCGGCCCCACGGTGGTGACCTCGGCGAAGTGGCCCATGACCTTCGACAGGTTCTCGGCCACGCGCCAGGCGCGGTACAGCTCGTGACCGGGCTTCTGGATGGTGATGGAGCGCTCCAGCACCGCGCGGCCCGTCCCCGCGCCTGCCTCCACGCTCCTGCGCCTCCCGAGGGTCCGGAGGCTTCGGAATCCCTCGATACCGGGCACCCGGCGAGCCAGCGTGCGCCCGAGCGCGCCCTGATAGATGAGCCCGCCTCCCGCGAGCGCCACCGCCAGGCCTCCGAGCGAGCGACTCTTGAGGCCCAGGCTCAGCAGCGCCCCGCCCAGCATGGCGGAGGCCAGCTGCTTCATGCGGCGTCCGTCGTCCAGGTCATACGTCCGGCGGACCTCCGCCGAAGCGTGCCGTTCCGTTGTCTCGATGTCGTGCCACTCCCATTCAGCGGAGCCGCCGCTGGGGGGCTGGGCTCCTCGCGCGCTCCGCGAGCTGGGAGTCGATGACTCCAGGGGTTTGTCGGCCATGGGGGCTGCCTCCTGATTCCAATGAGCAGGGACGCGGTCGGCGGGTGAGACCGAGCGTCAGCTGCAACCTTGGGGGAGGAGGGCGGGTGCACAACCCCGGCGGCCACCGCTGGAGGGGAGCCACCCCGACGCTGGAGCGGCCGGTGCCAGGGGGAGAGACCTCGCGGCGGCGGGGAGCGTGAAAAGCCGCGGCCCGGCCACGTGCCACCCCCGGAGCCTTCTCCGAGAGTGACACGCAACCAGGCCGTGGGGCCGGGCCGCCGCCTGCGCATGGCGGTGGCCCGGCCAGAGGCTGAAGGAAGACCGTCGGCCAGTCGGGAACTCCGTCCAGCCTGACGCTCTCCCGGAGGCTCAGTCGATGAAGTTGCAGAACACCCGCACGCCCGTGCCCGTGTACGTGAAGGTCGCGGTGGCGTTCGTGTCGCTCCAGGCGCTGAAGCTCAGGGTGGCGCCACTGGCGAAGAAGCCGTCAAGCCACCGCCCGGACTGCCCGTTGGTGGTGCAGTTCACCGTCACCACGTCTCCGACGTTGAGACGCAGGCCACAGCCATTCACCATGTCGTGCCAGTTGCCCCCGCGCGTGCATGACTGGGTGGAGGTGCTCATCGTGATGCGCCCCAGCGAGGTGGTGTTGCCGCCCGTCTCGAAGTGGACGAGCGCGGGGATGACGGTCGAGTTGTCATAGATGTCCACCATCGACGTGCCCGAGTTGGTCCCTCCGGCGCTGGTGCAGCCGCCGTTGGTGTGGACCGCCACCATGTCTCCGTAGGTCGACAGCACGGGGGAGCCGGAGGAGCCACCATCCGTGTCGACGTCAACGTAGTGGAGCGAGCCATTGAGCGCCCGCGACGAGTAGCTGCCCTGGTGATGCTTCTTCATGAGCCCGCGCGGGTGCTGGATGATGCGAAGCAGCTCGCTTCCCGTCGGGAGCCGGTCCCCGAGTCGCAGGCTGCCGAAGGTGTTGCCCGCGTTGCTGGCCAGGCGGACCACCGCGAAGTCGAAGCCGCCGGTGGAGTCCTCGAGTCCCTCGGCAATCTGGACGACCGTGGTCGTGCGCGGAGTGCTGGCCGTGTCGACCTGATAGTCGAACACCACCTCGTAGTTCAGCGCGTCGGCCGTGGACGAGAAGCAGTGGCCAGCCGTCAGGAGGATGTTCTCCGCAATCAGGGAGCCGGTGCACTGGGCCACGCCAGTGACACGGTGGCGGATGAGCGCCACCGCCCGCTGCGAGCGCAGCACGAAGTTGCCCGAGTTGCCGCCCCACGCACTCGCCCAGGGCTCCACGTCGGACCAGTCCTCCGTGGGGCCGCAGATGGAGCCCTGCCTGGCGGTCGCCAGGGGTGCGTCTTGCACCTCCGGCGTCAGGTCTTCTCCACAACCAGCCAGAGCGACGGTAGCACTGCTCAGCAGAACCAAGGCCTTGAGGGACAGATGCCTTTGCATACGCACGGATGGAGCTCCCTGGATGAAGGACGTGGGGTTGGACACGTCGACTCGCCGCCGGCGAGGCGGCGCCAGGAGGTGTAGCGATTCCCATCCATTGCTTTAGTGACGAAGTTGCAAGTTGGTTTGACTGCAAAAAGACCATGGCCCGGCACGTGCCAATCCCGGAGCCCCCTCCGCGAGTGTCACGCAACCGGGCCATGGTGCCGCGTCTTCGTGCAGGACGGAGGCGCGGCTAAATCAGTCAGCGGGTGCTTCAGTCCGCCGGGAAGGCCGTCCAGCCCTCCGTCCAGTCCTCCGCGCCGATGGCGCCGATGAACCGGGCGTTGGCGTCGAAGAAGCCGGAGCTGGGAGGCGCGCCCGCGCGGTCCGCGTTGAGCGCCGGGGAGCCCGCCCTGGGCGAGAAGTCCGGCCGCTCCAGGTCCAGCGCCGCGTTCAGCTGCGGGTCCACGAGCTGGTTCTGGCTGCTCGCGCTCATGAAGAAGGCGCCCTCGTCGAAGTCAGCGTCGTTGTTCACCAGCGCGCCGCTGCTGCTGCGCTGGAACTCGCTGCCCAGCGTGGAGCCCGAGGTGATGTTCGCATTGTCGAAGAAGATGCTGTTCCTGATGAACAGGGGGTTGGTGGTGCTCGTCGTGCGGCCCACCGTGGCGGCGCCGTCCACGTCCGCCGCGCCGTCGGTGAAGTACGCGACGATGAGGTTGTTCATCTTGCCGGCCGTGCCGTTCTTCAGGTGCATGGCGGCCTGCGTCTTGCCCGCCTTGCCCGGCTCCGCGTTGGAGCCGATGAGCGTCACGTTCCACACCTCGGGCGTGGAGACGGGCACGGAGTTGAGCGCGTCGTTCGGGTTGTTGTCGGACTCGAAGGCGAAGTTCCCCACGTCCGGGTTCTGCTGGACGATGAGGAACTGCACCTTGCCGCTGTAGCCGAAGTCCCAGTCCAGGCCGTCGTCGTCCGGCTGGGTGACGACGACGTGCTTCAGGTTGGCGGTGCCGCCGAACATCTCCACGCCGTCATCCGCGCCCTTGTGGACCTGGACGTAGTCAATCTCCGTGGCCGAGCCGCAGCCGCCCGCCGTCAGGCCGTTCAGCTCGTTGCGCTCGGTGAGCTTGAAGCCGGCGAACTCGATGCGGACGTACTTCACCTTGCCGCAGTCATGCGCCGCGTCCTGGCCGCCGTAGGCGATGCCAGCCTGGCTGGCCGGGTAGCCCTCGATGTTGGCCGTCGTCGGGTTGCCGCCGGAGTCCTTGACGTTGATGGGCGCCTTGCCGAGCAGCACCAGCCCGCCCCAGTTGCCGGCGGAGCGGGAGCCCGCGGCCTTGGAGCTGGTGAAGACGATGGGCTTCTCGCGGGTGCCGCTGGCGTTGATTTTCGCGTTGGTGGTGACGGCCAGTGAGCTGCCCTCGTCACCCTTGATGACGGTGCCCGGCTGGATGGTCAGCGTGCCGGACTCCACGAAGATGTGGGTCTTCAGCACGTAGGTGTTCTTCGCCTCCCACGTGGTGTCCCCGGTAATCTTCTGGGAAACCTCGATGGTCTCCCCCGGCTCCGGCTCGGGCTGGACGTTCGGCTTGGGCTCGTCGTCGCCGCAAGCGGTGATGTTCAGGGCTACGAGGCTCCCGAGGAGCAGGCTCTTCCAGGTCGGCTTCATGAAGCTTCTTCCTTTCAGGAGGGACTACAGATTCCAGCCGAGCGAGGCGGAGAAGGCCGCGCCGGGCCGATACTTGAGGACGTCCAGGTCGCCCTGCTTCAGGACGACGAAGCGGTTGAGGAGGTTGGTGCCGGTCAGCTTCAGCTGCATGCCGCGGCCCAGGTTCTGGCTGAAGGCCAGGTCCACGCGGTGGAAGGGCTGCTCGTACACGTCCGGCACTCCCTGGATGCCCACGTCGGAGATGCGCCGGCCGAACACGTTGTAGAGCAGCGACAGCTCGGAGCCGCTCTCCGGACGCGACCAGCCCAGGTTGACGTTGACCACGTAGGGTGACTGGCCCTGCAGGGAGCGCGTCTGGCTCGTCTGCAGGCCGCCTTCCTGCAGCTCGATTTCGGACTGGGTGAGCGTCAGGTTGAAGCCGGTGCGCACGTTGGCGAGCGCGGAGGTGAGGCGGCCCAGCGTGGTGCGGGCCTCCAGCTCCACGCCGTAGCTGGTGGCGCCCCGGGCGTTCTCGAAGCTCACGTCACGCTGGGCGGGTGAGACGATGATGCGTTCAATGGGGTTCTGGAAGCGCTTGTAGAAGACGCTGGCGGCGAGCACCTCGTTCTCGGTGGGGAACCACTCGGCGCGCGCGTCCAGGTTGTGGATGCGCGTCTCCACCAGGTCGGGCTCGCCGGACACGCTGCGGCGCCGGACGAAGTCGTAATAGAGGATGGGGGCCAGCTCGCGGAAGGTGGGCCGGGCCAGCGTGTAGCTGTAGCCGGTGCGCAGGTTCACCGCCGGGGTGAGCGCATAGATGAGGTTGAGCGCCGGCAGCACGTCGCCGTACGTGCGGTCCGTGGTGGAGGACTGCGAGGGGTTGTTGGCGTACGCGCTGCCCGTCTCCAGCTTCTGGACGCTGGCCTCGTAGCGCACGCCGGCGACGATGCGCAGCGGCTCCAGCGTGCTGATGTCCGCGTTGACGTAGCCGGCGTAGATGCCCTGCGTCGCCTCGTAGGAGTCCTCGGCGTTGGTGTTCTCGTCCAGGCCGATGCCGTTGCCGATGTTGTCCGCGGCGAAGATGTCCTCCGGGCCCTGGAAGACGACGCCCAGGTTGCCGCTGGTGTAGCGGAAGCGGAAGCGGCGCATGTCCAGCGAGCGGTCGGACTGCTGGACCATGGCGCCCACGCGCAGCCGCACGGTGGACAGCGGGAAGGTGGCGTTGGCGCTGCCGCCGTAGGATGTCTCGCCCAGGGTGCTGTACCAGCGCAGGCCGCCCGGGTCCTGGCGGAAGCGGTACTCGGACTGCGACGTCAGCTCGTACGTGAGGCTGCGGGTGTCCGGGTCATCGCGCTGGACGTAGGAGAGGTTGGCCTGCCAGTCGAGTTCCATGTCGTTCAGGACGCCGGACAGGCGGTGGAAGCCGCGCACCTGGTTGAAGGTGAGCATGCGCGCCAGGTACTCGGAGGAGGTGTTGCGGAAAGTCTCGTTGGACGCGTCCTGGCCCGTGGTGACGCGGGCGCGGCTCTCGCCGGTGCGGGTGAAGAGCGAGAAGACGGACAGCTCCAGGTCGCGGTGCGGCTGGTAGCCGGCGCTCAGCAGGCCGCCGAGGCTGGCTATCTCCGCGCCCATGACGTTCTCGGAGCTCTCGTCCACCTGCACGCCCTCGCCGTCCGTCTCATCCAGCGTGGTGCCGATGAACTGCGACTGCTGCAGCACCTCGCGGTGGCTGTAGTTGACGGAGGCCAGGTAGCCCAGGCGCTGGTTGTCGAAGCGCAGCGTGTCGCCAACGGAGAGGCCCAGGCCCAGGTTGGGCAGCGCGCGCCGGGTGCCGAGCGTCCAGGTGTTGGGGAAGTCGCGGGCGATGGTGTTCACCTCGTCTCGCGTGAGGCGGTTGAGCGGGCGGTCGGTGGGCACCGAGTCCGGCAGCGCGCGAGCGCCATCGTCGAAGCCGAGCCAGTCCATGCCGCCGCCGGCGTAGGTGTTGCGCGTCTGGAAGGTGGACAGGCTGTCGGCGCTCAGGGTGATGCGCGGCTTGAGCTCGAAGCTGGCGGGGTAGTTGTTCGTCTCGATGAGCAGCGCGCCACCCGCGAAGGTGCCGGGCATGTCGGCGGTGTAGCTCTTGTTGACGTTGAGGTTGGCCAGCAGCGCGGTGGGGAAGATGTCGAGCGGCACCGCCTGCTCGTCCGGCTCCGGGCTGGGGAGGATGGCGCCATTGAGCAGCGTGCTGCTGTAGCGCCCACCCAGTCCGCGGAGGAGGACGTAGCGACCGTCCACCACGGTGGCGCTGACCACGCGCTTCACGGCGTCGGAGGCGCTGGAGTCCGGCGTGCGGGCAATCTCCTGCGCGCTGATGGAGTCCGACACGGCGGCGGCCTTCTTGCGCTCCTGGAGGAGGGCGCCCTCGGCGCGGCGGTCGGCGCGGGCCTCGACGACGACTTCCTGCACGGCGCCCACGTCGGCGCTGAGCGCGACATCCAGCTTCGTGGACTTGCCCTGCGTCACCACCACGCCGGTGATGCGGCGGCCCTGGTACACGTCATAGAAGACGCGCAGGTCGTACTTCCCGGGCGGCAGCGCCAGGCGGTAGTTGCCGTCCAGGTCGGTGAGGGACTGCTTCTGCGCGCCGGTCACCACCTTCACGGTGGCCTCGATGAGGCCCTCGCCGTTGGTCTCGTCGATGACCCGGCCGTGGATGCCGGTGAAGCCGGCGGGCGGCTCGGCGGACTCCGCGAGCAGCTCGTCACCCTCGGCGGCCGGGAGCTCGGACGGAGCGGCCTCGATGGCACCGTCGGTGGTGGCCGTGGGCTGCTGGGCGGTGGCGCCATCGGTGGCAGGCGCGGGCTGCTGGGCGGTCGCGGCGGGAGCGCCGGAAGGAACCGTCGTTCCGGCCTGGGACGGCGCGGTGGAGGCGGAAGGAACGTTCATTCCGCTCTCGGGCCTGACGGCCGGGGCGCTGGAAGGACCGTTCGTTCCACCCTCGGGCCTGACGGCGGGGGCGCTGGAAGGAACGTTCGTTCCGCCCTCGATGCCACCCGAGGCGGGCGTACCGGAAGCCCGGGTATCCGGGACATCAGTGGGCTGAGCCGTGGAAGGGGACGTCACGGACGGAGCCGCGGGGCCGGGAGCCGCGGGGGCGGAGCCATCCGTCTGTGCGAGCGCGGATGCGGCGAGAAGTGCGAGCGCTGCCACGAGGGCGCGCGAAGGGACGGTGCGAGACAACACGAATCTCCTTGCCGGCGGTCGGCGCGCATAAACAACGCGACACGCATGGCAGCTGAATGGATGGCTTGTGACGATTCAGACGGCGGACCGAAAACTCGGAGTCACGGTCCGCCGCGTGGCTGCTTCAGTCCGCGAGCTTTTCCGGCAGCACGCCCACGGTGATGTCCCCGCCCCGGGCGAGGTCCAGCACGTCCATGGCGGCGCCGTACGGCACGTCATCGCTGGCGTCGAAGAACACAATCTTGTCCGGGCGCGCGTTGAGCATGCGCTGGAGGCGGGCCACCACCTGCTCGCGTGGCACTTCCTCCCGGTTGATGCGCAGCACGCCGGCCCTGTCCACCGTGAGCACCACCGGCGGCAGTGCGTCGGGCGGAGGCGGCGGTGGGTCCTGCTTGTCGCTCTTCGCGGGCACGTTCATCCACATCTGCTTGGTGAGCAGCGGGGTGACGACCATGAAGATGATGAGCAGGACGAGCACCACGTCCACCAGCGGCGTCACGTTCATGGTCGGGCGAAGTCCGCCCTTTCCGCCTCCGACATCGAATGCCATGGCGTGCGCTCCTAGTTCTTCTGCCTGTCGACGACCTGCAGGTTGATGCCGGGGAAGCCGATGTCCTGCATGGCCTTGAAGACGCCGCGCACCTCGGAGTAGCGCACGCCGCGGTCGGCCTTCAGCACGACGGGAGCCTCCGGGTCCTTTTGATGCACGGCCTTCAGCTCGGTGAGGAGCGCGTCGCGCTTCAGCTCCTTGCGGTCGAGGAAGAAGGCGCCGTTGGAGGCCAGGCTCACCGTGAAGGGCTTGAGCTCCTTGTTCTCCTTGTCCGGGTTGGTGGCCGTGGGCAGCTCCACGGAGGCGCCGGCTTCAATCTGGGGCGTGACGACCATGAAGATGATGAGGAGGACGAGCACCACGTCCACCAGCGGCGTCACGTTCATCTCCGGAACGATGGCCCTACGCGGGGTGGACATCGCGAGACTCCTTGCGGGCCGCCAGCTCCGGACCGGTGGCCACCGCGGCGCCATTCGTCGCGGCGGGCTTCTGCGGGCCCAGGTCCTCCAGGTAGTCCATGAACTCGCTCCGGGCGGAGTCGAGGGAGAGCTGGAGCGCGTCCGCGCGGGTGGACAGGAAGTTGAACATCAGCACCGCGGGGATGGCGACGAGCAGGCCGAGCGCGGTGACGACGAGCGCCTCGGCGATGCCGGCGGACACCGCGCCCAGGCCGCCGGAGCCCTCCTTGGCGATGCCGGCGAAGGCCTCGATGATGCCGACCACGGTGCCGAGCAGACCGACGAACGGGGCCACCGAGCCCACGGTGGCGAGCACCGACATGCCCCGGCGCACGTCGGCGCTGACGCGGTCATTGATGCGGACCAGCTCGCGGCGGGTGAGCTCGACGGGGCCGAGCTTGCCGGCGGGGAGGCGGCACTTCGCGAGGAAGGTCTTCATTCCGCCGCCGAGCAGGACGGCCAGGTGGCTGCCCTTGGTGGCCTCGGCCTCCTTCACGAGGGCCTCATGCTGGTGCTGCGCGAGGAACGGGCCGGCCCGGCCGGCGAAGCGCTTGGAGACGGCGCGGGAGCGGGAGAAGACGAAGAGGCGCTCGAAGAACACCGCGAGGGACGCGACTGCGAAGAGGATGAGCGTCCAGGCGATACCCAGGGCGAACACGCCCATGTGGTTGTAGATGTCCCTGAGATTGAAGTTCATGACGGAGTGCTCCTGGGGGCAGGGCGGTGAGGCCTACGACTTGAGGCGGAAGGGGACCTTGAAGATGCGGTAGACGGCGGTGGGCTGGCCAGACACGACGGCGGGCCGGAAGCGCCACGCCTTCACCGCGGCGAGGGCGGCGCTGGCGAACGGCTCGTCACCGCGCATGACCTTGAGCTGGGTGACGCGGCCGTCGACTTCGACCACGCCCTTGAGGATGACGAGGCCTTCCTGGCCCTTGGAGCGGGCCTCGGAGGGGTACTCGGGGATGAGGTTGGACTCGAGCGGCTCCGGAGGCGTGGCGGACTCCGGGAGGTTGATGGGGGCCACGCGGCCACCCCCGCCCGCGAGTCCCTGGCCGATGCCAGTGCCACCCACGATGCCTCCGGGAACGAGTGCGCCGGTGCCGCCCACGGCGATGGGCGCGGCGGCGACAGTCTCCCGCTCGGCCTCGGGAGGCTTCGTCAGCGGCACGGCGTCTGGGGCGACGAGCGGCGCGGGCGCCACGGTGGGCGCGGCGGGCGGCGGTGCCTTGGCGATGGGAGCCGGCTTGGGGGCCAGCTTCGGCTTGGGAGCGGGTGGAGGCGGAGGCGGAGGCGGGGGTGGCTTCACCTCGACGACGGGAGGCGGGGGCGGACGGAAGACCACGTCCACGCCCTTCTTCTCCTCGATGACCTCGCGCACCTTGCTGGCCGCGGACACGACGGCGACGCCGATCAGCACGAAGACGCCGATGGACGCCGTGGTGGAGAGCGCGAACCGCCGGGCCGAGGCAACGTCAGTGGCGCTTTCGAACGTTTCGAACATGGCTGGACCGCATATAGCGACGCCATGTTTCAGGCAGGTCCGGGAGCCGTGACACTTCGCTACCAACACCATGGCGGAAGTGTCACGACGCTCGGCTGGCTGCTTGCGCGTGAGCTGCGTGTGACCGCGCCATCACGCGAAAGCCAGGAATGTCACGGAACCCGTACGCGTGTCGGCCGTGCCGGGTGTGACAGGGCCTTCAGGTGGATGACGAAAGCGTCACGGCACGCGCATGCCGAGCAACGTGCGGGGCAGCCGTGACAGCTCGCCCGCTGTCGTCACGGCGCGGGGCGCACCTGCCCGGCGCACCTGCCACAGCAGCGCGATGAGCAGCACGGAGTAGATGACGGCGAACGGGCGCCACAGGAGGACGTCGTGTGACAGCGCGGGCCCGAAGACCGAGTCGGAGACGAGGACGCCGGTGAGGGCGACGAGCGCCACGAGCGCGAGGTTGGGCTTGTAGCGGCTCTCGGCGGCGGCGCGCATCAAGGGCCAGGCGAGGACGTAGTTGGCGCGCCATGCGAGCGGGGACAGGAGCGTCACGCCCAGGCAGCACATGGCCAGCAGGTCCGCGGGACCGGGCCGCGCCCACACGACGGCCGCGAGGAAGAGCGCGATGGCGAGCCCCTGCGCGAGCGTCATGCTCCCCGGAGGAGGGATGGACTCCGCGGGCAGCACGAGCGACAGCAGCAGCGTGGGCAGCCCCTGCGGGTTGGCGCCGAGCGCCCAGGGCGGCGTGGTGCGCGCGAGCGTCTCGCTCCACAGCTGGAGCTGCGTGAGGCTGCCCTCCCAGCCATAGCGGGCGAGGGTGGGGAGCGCGAGCAGGACGCCGATGGCGGCGGTGGCGCCGATGACGCGCCAGTGGCGGCGCCAGAGGAAGAAGAGGCCGACGAGCGCGGCGGGCGGCTTGAGGAGGAAGGCGACGGCGAAGGCGGTGGCGGGACGCCAGACCTGGCCACGCTCGGCGCCGAGGGTGGAGAGGACGATGAGCAGGAGGAGGACGGCGTCGACCTGCCCGTAGAACAGCTCGAAGGTGAAGGCGGGGAGGAGGGCGAGGGTGGCGAGGCCGGGGCCCCAGGCCCAGGGCGTGGACTCGGAGGGGCCCGGCGCGGCGCGACGGGTGAGGCGGGCCACGGCGGCGAGCGCGAGGATGGAGCCCAGGTTCCACAGGGCGACGGCGACGCGCGCGGGGAAGAAGGTGAAGGGGATGAAGAGGGGCGCGGTGACGGGCGCGTACTTGAACGGCATGGTGCCGTCGGACACGCGGTACAGGTCGGTGCCCTCGAGGAAGCGCTCGGCGGCGGTGAGGTAGACGCGGAAGTCCACGCCGCGCCGGGGATGCTGACCCACGGCCACCGCGGCGACGAGGAGCACGGCGAGCACGAGCCACCAGAACCAGCGGGCCCACGTGTCGGAGCGGCTCTCACGGGCCTCCGGCGCGGTGTTCACGGCGGTGGGAGACTGGGGCGCGGAGCTCATGGCAGCGGGCTCCCGCGCGTGAGCTGGGCGTCACTCTGGAAGAGGGCGGAGGCGCCGACGTGGCGCGAGTGACCCGGAGCAGCGGTGTTCATCAAGGAGGCAGGGGAGGCGAGGGGGCCGGCACCATTTCATGCTGGCCGCCGCACGGCAACGGAGGCGCGCACCCGCGGCTTCCCGGCGGCGTCGCTACAGCCCGTACGCCTCCAGCAGCCGCAGCCACACCTCGCTCATGGTGGGGAACGACGGCACCGCATGCCAGAGCGTGTCGAGTGACACCTCTCCGGCCACGGCAATCGTCGCCGCGTGCAGCATCTCCCCCACCCCTGGCCCGGTGAAGGTGGCGCCGACGATGACCCGGCGCTTCTCGTCCACCACCAGCTGCGCCGTGCCTTTCAGCCCCTGGCCCAGCAGGCTGGTGCCGGACACGTTCTGCATCTCATACCGCACCGTGCGCACCGGCAGCTTCGCCTCGCGCGCCTGGGACTCGGTGAGGCCCACGCTCGCCACCTGGGGGTGCGTGAAGATGACCTGCGGCGTCGCCTTCGCGTCCGCCCACGCGTGCGCCTGCTTCCCCGCGATGACGTCTCCCACCAGCCGCCCCTGGTACTTGCCCATGTGCGTGAGGAGGTTCCGGCCATTCACGTCGCCGCACGCGTAGAGCCAACCGCCCTCCACGCCCTTCGCCCGGAGCTGGTCGTCCACCTCGACGGACTTCCCGGCCGACAGGCCCACCGACTCCAGCCCCAGCCCCTCCGTGCGCGCCACGCGGCCCATGCCTACCAGCAGCGCGTCCGCGCGGACCTCCTCGCCATTCGTGAGCGTCACCGTCACCTCGCCCTGTCCCCCGGCGCGCTTCACCCGCGCGGCCGTCGTGCCGAGCAACACCCGCACGCCCTCCTCGCGCAGCGCCTCCGCCACCTGCTCACCGACGAAGGGCTCGAAGCGCGACAGCAGGCTCTTGCCTCGCTGGGCCAGCGTCACCTCCGAGCCCAGGGCGCGCCACGCCTGGGCCAGCTCCACCGCCACCACGCCGCCGCCGAGCACCACCAGCCGCTTCGGCACCTCCTTTGCTCCGGTGCCCCCGCGGTTGTCCCAGGGGTTCGCCTCCTTCAGCCCCGGGATGTCCGGCAGGCGCGGCTTGCTGCCGGTGGCCAGCACCACGGCGCGCCGGGCCTCCAGCTCGCGCACGGTGCCGTCCTTGCCCTCCACGCGCACCTTGCGCGGGCCGGTGAGCTTCCCGCTGCCGCGCACCACCGTCAGCTTCGCGCTCTCCGCCCACTTCACCTGCGAGTCGTCGCGGTAGTTGCTGACCATGTAGTCGCGGTGCGCCAGCACCGCGCTCGCCACCAGCGGGCCCTTGATGGCCTCGCGTGCGCCGGGCGCGTGCTTCGCCAGCCACAGCGCCTCGGCGGGACGCAGCAGCGCCTTGCTGGGGATGCAGGCCCAGTAGGAGCACTCGCCGCCGATGAGCTCCTGCTCCACCAGCGCCACAGACAATCCGGCCGCCGCGGCGCGCGCCCCGGCGTTCTCCCCCGCGGGCCCCGCGCCAATCACCACCACATCGAAGGCTTCCGCCATATGCATGCACCCCGTGGGGTGTGGCGTAGGCCGCGACGCGGGAAGGTCCAATCCAACAAGGGGCTCACGTCGGCTGGTGGAAAGTACGGGTGGTAGCCAGATGACACCTGCGCCCGCGTGGCGTCCCGCACCAGGCGGCGTCCGGCCCCGATTCCGGTGCCCGCGTGTCAGGAACTCCCGGGCCCGTGCGTCCGTGACGGCGTTGACGTGGGTGTGGCGCGAAGGCGCCTTGCCGGTGAATGAACGCGAGTCCGTGCCGGAGCCCGTGCGCGGCGGGAGGTGTGCCATGGGGACTGCAATGAACGGTGTCTCGGGTTGCTCCTCGCCGTGTGCGCCTGTCCGGGTCTGACCTCCTCCCTCGCGAAGCCTGAGCGCTGAGTGGGATGGAGCGGGTCTCCGCTTCCTGGAGCCGCATGCGCGCGCGGAGCCGTAGCCGCCGTGCATCCGGCCGGCGTGTGCCTTGCGTGTCTCGTGGCGTGACGCCCGGGACGCACGGAGCCCACGCGCGGCCTGCTGAAAACCGTTCGTCCACTCATGTCTTCTTCCAGGAATCGCCGTCCCCGAGCGCCTCGTGGGCGCGAGGGCTCCTCGCTGTCGTCGTTCCCGTCGTCTCCGTCCGAAAACCCGTCCGCGCGCCACCTGCGCGTGCAGTCCTCCCTGTTCCAGGAGGTGTCCCTGCTCTTCCGTGGCGAGCTGTCCGACCCACGGCTCGAAGGCGTCTCGCTGTCGTCGTTCGAGCTGTCCCCGGATGGCCGCCTCGTCCGTATCGGCTACACGCTGACTCCGGAGTCCGCCGTCTCCGGCTCCCGCGCCGTGCAGGAGGCGCTCGAACACGCGAGCGGCTACCTGCGCTCGCAGCTCGCGCTCCATCTCAACCTGAAGCGGGTGCCCCAGCTGCGCTTCATCTACATCGGCGTGGCGGAGCCCCAGCCGGACACGCCCGAGCCGGGCACTCCCGCTGACTCCGACGAGGAAGGGGGCGAGCGATGATGCCCCGCATCCTCCAGCCGGAGCCCGGCGCCGTGCCCATCCTCGTCTGGGCCCGCGCGCTGCCCCCGGGCGCGGAGAAGCAGCTCCGCCTCCTTGCCGCCCAGCCCTACGTCGTCGAGCACGTGGCCGCCATGCCGGACGTCCACATGTCCTCGGGCGTCGCGGTGGGCACCGTCTTCGCCACCGCGCACCACGTCGTGCCCGGCGCGCTGGGCGGTGACCTGGGCTGCGGCGTGAGCTCGTACCGCTTCCCCCAGCCCGCCGCGCTCCCGGGGCGCGACGTGCTGGAGCCGCTCCTCGCGCGGCTGGCCCGCGAGGTGCCGGTGGGCGACTCCGTCCATCGGGGCGGGGGCGTGCCCCTCCCGCCCGGGCTGGAGTCCCCGCCGCTGTCCACCCAGAAGCTGCGCCACGCCTGGGAGCGGCTCGCGCCGCGACACCTGGGCACCCTTGGCGGGGGCAACCACTTCCTGGAGCTGGACCGCGACGCGGAGGGAGACGTCTGGCTGCTCCTGCACACCGGCTCGCGCGGGGTGGGGGCCGCCATCGCCGACCACCACCTGCGCGTGGCCCGGGCGCTCGGTGAGGGCAGCCTGCCCGCGCTGAGCACGCACACCCCCGAGGGCCTCGCCTGCCTCGCGGACCTCGACCTGGCCTGCCGCTTCGCCCGTGCCAACCGGGACGCCATCGCCGCGCGCGCGTTGCCCCGGGTGGCCGAGGTGCTCGGCGTGTCCCCGGACCCGGCGTCCACCCTGGACGTGCACCACAACCACGTCGCCACGGAGGTGCACGGAGGCCGCACGCTCCACGTCCACCGCAAGGGCGCGGTGGGGCTGGAGGCCGGGCAGCGGGGGCTCATCCCCGGCTCCATGGGCACGGCCTCCTACGTGGTGGAGGGCCGGGGCGAGCCCCGGGCCTTCCGCTCCTGCTCCCACGGAGCGGGCCGCGTCCTCACCCGGACCGAGGCCCGCGTCCGCATCCGCCCGGCCGCCCTGGAGCACGCGCTGCGCCGCGTGGTGTACGACCGGGGCCGCGCCGCGTCCCTCGTCGAGGAGGCCCCGGCTGCCTACCGTGACATCACCGAGGTGCTGGAGGACGAGGCCGACCTCGTCACCCCGCTCCTGCGCCTCACGCCCCTGGCCGTCCTCAAGGGCTGAGTGAGGGGGGGGCCGGCCCCCCCGCGCCCCTCCACCGGCGAGGCGGCGCGGGGCCCTTTCCCCCGCTGGGGAGGGGCCCGGCTTCACTCCAGGTCCAGGCCGACAGTGACGCGGGGCCTGGGTTCGGGGGGAGGGGGGAGAGCCACTCCGGAAAAGGCGCCTCCGGGCGGGTCGGATGGCGGACAAGGCCCGGGAGCCATGTCAGGGTGGGTTCCCGCGCCCGTCGGGATGCCGTAGAATCGGGCACCAGAAGTACACGTGCGAACCTGCTGGGGCGTCGTCTAATGGCAGGACATCAGACTTTGACTCTGATTATCAAGGTTCGAATCCTTGCGCCCCAGCCACTCCGCTCCGGGGGGACGCGGTAGCAAGCGCGTCCGTCCGCGTGCATGAAGGACGGTGGCCCGATGCCGCAGAAGACGCTCCTGCTGGTCTCCGTGGGTAGCCCATCGGCCTCCCTCTTGAGGGACTTGCAGGACCCGCTGGCGGCGCACATGAGCGTCCAGACGGTGGTGGCCCGAACGGCCCTGCCTTCTCCGGTCTACGCCTTCAACAAGGACCGGGGGCAGTACCACTGCAACGCCATCATGCGGCGGCTCACGCCGATGCTCGAGCCCGGCCAGCATGTCGTCATGGGCATCACCGACGTGGACCTCTTCGTTCCCGACTCGCCCTTCGTCTTCGGCGAGGCGGACCGCGAGTCCAAGACGGCGGTGATGAGCATCTTCCGGCTGCGCCAGGGTGCGGACGGAGACCACCTGCGGCGCCGCATCCAGTCGGAGGTGGTGCACCAGGCGGGGCACCTGCTCGGGCTGTCCTACTGCGAGGACCCGCGGTGCGTCATGTTCTTCGCCCAGACACCCCAGGACTGCGACCGCAAGCAACTGTCGCTCTGCAACATGTGCCGCAACGAGCTGCAGAAGCTCAACCGTTGACACCTCGCGGGGCTTTGAATCTCCCGTGACGCGTTGACGTCCGACCCGGCGCGCCCTGTAGTACAGGGCACTCGAAGCGGCCGGAAAGCGGAGTGAGAGCGATGACGGGCATGCGGCGGTTCATGGGTGGAGTGCTGGCGGTGGGCCTGCTGGGCGCATGTGAGCCCACGGACGACGGCGGTGGCGGCACCACCGGTGACGTCCTCTTCACCGAGGGCTTCGCCTTCGTGCGCGAGGACGACCGCAACGTCTTCGTGGTGGACGACGACGGCGACCCCAACAGTCCGCAGCGGCTGACCACCCGGGGCGGCGCGTACTGGCCCGCCGTGTCGCGCGATGGGCGCAGCATCGTGTTCGTCCAGCGCACCGGCTCCGCCACCTCGCTGCAGACGGTGCCCACCTCGGGCGGTACCACGGCCACGCTGTTCAGCTCCGGCGACGCGGCGTGCACGCGCGGCTGCACCAACTTCCGCACGCCCACCTTCAGCCCCGACGGCCGCAGCGTCGTCTTCGTCTTCTCGCCGACGGGCAGCTCCGTCACCTCGCTGGGCCGGGTGAACACGGACGGCAGCGGCTTCCAGGAGCTCACGCCCAATAACACCATCTCCTACGGCGCGCCGACCTTCGTGCCCAACGGGAGCGCGGTGATTGCGCCCGCGGGCAGCAGCCTGCGCCAGCTCAATCAAATCGCGCGCGTGCCGCTCGACGGGTCGACCCCCTTCTCCAGCTCGCTGGGCAACGAGGCGCTGGCGGTGGAGAACCGGGTGGCGGTGTCACCGAATGGCTCGCAGGTGGCGTTCGATGCGCGCCTGTCCTCCGGCAGCATCCGCATCTTCGTGGCCTCGCTGAGCGCCACGGGGGTGGGCAACGGACAGCGGGTGACCGACCTCACCGCCGCCAGCGTGCAGGAGACCTGGCCCAGCTGGACGCGCTCCAACCAGGTCGGCTTCCTCTTCTCCGACGCGAGCGGTAGCGACCCCGGCATCTACCGCGCGGGCGTCGGCTCCGGCACGACGAGCTCGGTGTCGCTCTCGGTGCCCAGCGCGGCGGAGCCCTCCTACGGTCCGCTGTAGTGCCGCGAATCGGGCTCCTCCGACGGGCCCTGCTTTCGGGGCTCCTGCTCCTGGGCGCCGCGTGCGCGTCCGGGCCCGGGGTTCCGGTGGCGGGCACCTCTGAAGCCACGGGGCTCGCGGAGCCGCCAGCCGGACTCCGCCTGCACACCGGCGCACCGGAGGGCGGGCTGCCGTACCGGTTGCTCGTGTCCGAGGAGGCCACCACCGCGCGGCCCCATCGGCTGGTGGTGTGGCTGCATCCCTCGGGCGGAGACGGGCTCGCGCTGGTGGAGCCGCTCGCGGGGGAGCTTGCCCGGAGGGGCTTCGCGCTGCTGACGCTGTCGCGGAAGGACTTCTCCGGCTGGCGGGGCGCGGACGCCAACCGGGTGATGCAGAAGGCGGTACCGGACGCGGCGGCGCGAGTCCCCGGCGTGGACGCCCGACGGCCGGTGCTGCTGGGCTTCAGCGCGGGCGCGCAGATGGCGCTGGAGCTGTGGTCCGCCCGTCCCCAGGCCTTCGGTGGGCTGGTGCTGCTGGCCGGCGCGCCACGCTTCTCGCGCGGGGGCGAGTCCACGCCTCCGGCCGGCTCCGCGTACACGCGCGTGCCGTTGCTGGCCCTGGTGGGAGAGGGGGACGGGGACGGCCCCGCCCTGTGGCGCCGTGCGTCGGAGACCTGGCGCGCGGCAGGCGTGCCGCTCCAGGCGCGCGTTGTGTCCGGCCTGGGACACGAGTGGCTCCTGAAGGACCCGGTCGAGCGGGACGTCGTGCTTGGCTGGTTGGCCGCGCTGCCTCCGGTGGAGTGAGTCGCTCCCGGGCGTGGCTCCTGGCGGAGCGGGAGGGGGGTGCTCGCCCGCCGGGCCGCGCTGCCTCCGGTGGAGTGAGTCACGCCCGGAGCGGCTGGCGTCCGGAGCCGCGAGGCGCGATGCTGCCCCTTGCCTGGAGGTGGGTGGATGTCCCTGTTCGATGCAGTGCTCGCGGGTGACCGCGAGGCCGTGAAGTCCCAGCTGGCCGCCAGGGCGGACCCCAACCCGTTCGACGCCGAGGGGCGCACGCCGCTGATGGCCGCCGCTCGCGCGGGCCGGGCGGACATCGTGCGCCTGCTGCTGGAGGCCGGGGCCGACCCCGAGCTGACCGACAGCCTGGGCGAGACGGCGCTCATCATGGGCGCCGCCCATGGGCACGCCGAGGTCTGCAAGCTGCTGCTGCCCCACGCGAAGGACGACGAGAAGGACCTCGCGCGCACGCTGCTGTCCGGCATCGGCATCACCGACCTGCGCACCGAGCCCTCCGTCCCGCCGCCTGACAGCCTCCACCGCAAGCTCGCCTCCGCGGGCGCGTACGTGGCCGGCAAGCTGGGCGATGACGGGCCGACGAAGCGGCTGGAGCGCGCCCTCCGCTCGGAGAAGCCCCGCAAGCCCTGAGCCCGGCGTCCACTGCCGGACATTCCTGCACCGCGGGGCCTCCCCTGTGACGGCAGTAACAGGGTTTCTTCACATTTCCACGAACAGCCGGGGGCTCGCACAGGGCCGCCGGGGGTGTGCGTGGCGAGGTGTGCCAGGGAGAGGCGCCGGGGCCGGCCGGCCTCATGCTCGTCGCGGAGCCGTGACATGGGGACGCCAGACACCCGCCTCATCTACAGCGGCACCGTGCAGGGACTCTTCCACCTGTCCCTGAACGGGAAGCTGTCCCCGGCCGCGCGCAACGAGCTGCGCGACGCGGGGCTGGACCTGGACCAGGACCTGCTGCCGGCCTACGCCATCACCACGTGGCTGAAGTGCCTGGACATCGTCCTGCGGGACGTGTGGCCGGACAAGGAGCGCGACGAGGCGTGGCGGCTCCTGGGGCATGCCCTCATCGAGGGGCTGACCTCGACGATGCTGGGCCGGGTCATGGTGGCGGCGGCGCGCGCAATGGGGCCCCGTCAGTCACTGTCGCAGTTCAACCGCGCGTTCCGGGGCTCGGACAACTACGTGGAGCTGCGGCTGACGGAGCGGTCCCCCGGGGTGTGCGAGCTGTGGATCAACGACATCCTCGACCGGACGCACTACTACGTGGGCATCCTGGAGGCGTCCATGAAGATGATGGGAGCGCCCGGGGCCCGGGTGATGGTGCTCCGGAGGGAGCCTCCCTCCTGCGTCTTCCTCATCGAGTGGAAGGTGTGAGGCGGTGACGGACCTCGCGGGCCCGTCACCGGCTCACGGCTGTTGCTTCACTCCGGCTTGGCGCTCACCGTCACGCCGGGCGTCACGCTGCCCGCGCCCTTGCGCGTCTCGACCAGCGAGTCGGCCACGAGCTCGGTGATGTCCTTGATCTTGATGTTCTCGCCGCGCTCGGTGTCGTTGACCGCGTCGTTGAGCATCGTCGAGCAGAAGGGGCACGCCACGGCCACCACGCCGGTGCCGCCCTTCTCCTTGTAGTCGCCCACCATGCCCGGCTTCTTCTTGTCCGCGGCATCGGGGTACGGCGTGGACGGGTCCTCGGCGTGCTTCAGCGTCAGCGCCGCCTCGTTCAGGCGGTTGTGGTTGATGCGCGTGCCGATGTGCTCCTCCATCCACATGCGCCCGCCGCCGGCGCCGCAGCAGAAGCCCTCGCGCTTGCTGCGCTGCATCTCCACCACCTCGAGCCCGGGGATGGCGTTGAGCACCTCGCGGGGCGCGTCGTACACGCCGTTGTGGCGGCCCAGGTAGCAGGGGTCGTGGTAGGTGAGCTTCGTGTTCATCACCGCGGAGAGGCGGATGCGCTTCTCGTTCAGCAGCTCGTTGATGAGCTGCGTGTGGTTGATGACGCGGTACTCACCGCCGAACTCCGGGTACTCGTTCTTGATGGTGTTGAAGCAGTGCGGGCACTGGGTGATGACCGCCTTCACGCCCATCGAGTTCCACGCCTCGATGTTCGTCTTCGCCATCGTCTGGAACAGGTACTCGTTGCCCATGCGGCGGGCCGAGTCGCCGTTGCACATCTCCTGCTTGGACAGCGTGGCGAACGACACGCCCGCCTCGCGCAGAATCTTCACCAGCGAGCGGCTGACCTTCTTCTGCTTGTCGTCGTAGCTGCCCGCGCAGCCCACGAAGAAGAGGTACTCGTACGGGCCGCCACCGTCACCCCAGGTGGGCAGCGCCAGGTCCTCGGCCCACTCGTCGCGCCGGTCCTGTCCGATGCCCCAGGGGTTGCCCTGGCGCTCGATTCCCTCGAACACGCGCTGGATTTCGGGCGGGAACTCCGCCTTCACCTGCACCTGGTAGCGGCGCATGTCGATGAGGCGCGGGACGTTCTCGATGAACACCGGGCAGGCCTGCTCGCACCAGCCGCAGCTCGTGCACGCCCACACCGTCTCCGCCTTCAGCGCCGAGCCGATGATTTCCGGCAGCGGCTCCTTCGTCTTGTTGGGGCCGTAGCCCTCCTCCGCCCACTGCTCGTTCTCCCAGAGCCAGTGCTTCAGGTCCTGGTTGACGCCCTTGTGCGTGAGCGGCTTGCCGGTGATGTACGTGGGGCAGTGCGTCTGGCAGCGGCCGCACTCGGTGCAGGAGTAGAGGTCCAGGCCCTGCTTCCAGGTGAGGTCCTTCACCGTGGCGGTGCCGAACTCCTCCTTCTCCAGATTGGGCGTGGGCAGCTTGCCGGTGGAGTGGGTGCGCTGGAAGAAGACGTTCGGCAGGCCGGTGATGATGTGGAAGTGCTTCCCGAGCGGCAGGAAGTTCAGGAACGTCAGGATGATGCCGAGGTGAATCCAGAACCCGGCCGCGCCGACCACATGCGCGGCCTGGTCGCCCAGGGGCATCATCGCCAGGCCCACCGCGCTGGTGACGGGCTCCCACCACACGAGCGAGGCCGCCGTCTGGGGCACCTGGGTGGCGCCCATCTGCGCCTGCGCGGCGTTCGCGGCCACCATGTGGCTGCCGCCGAAGAGGAACTCCGTAATCATCAGGCCGGAGATGAAGCCCAGGATGAGGTACGCCTCCCAGGAGACCGTCATGCGGTCCGGCTTCACCTTCCAGCGCGTCCAGACGAAGTAGGCGCAGCCCACCAGGGCGAGCGCGGCGACCACGTCCTTGATCAGCAGGTAGACCTTGTAGGCGCCGAGCAGCGGGCCCGCGTCCGCCCAGACGGGGTGGCCCAGGTCCGTCAGCACCTCCAGCGCCGTGGACGAGAAGCCCATGGCGAAGAGCATGACGGTGCGCAGCGCCAGCACCATGAAGGCCGCGTAGATGAAGACGTGCATCAGGCCCGGGGTGAACTCCTCCGGGTCCACCATGCGCTTCTGTCCGAGCCCGAAGAGCGCGAGCCGCTTGAGGCGCAGGGGGAGGTTGTCGAACCGGTTCTCCTTCTTCATCGCGAGCAGCACGCCCACGCGACCAGACATGGTCATCACGAAGATGGGAACGGCGACGGCGAGCAGCAGGCCGGTGATGATGGGACTCATGGGCTCTTTGAGACCTCTGGGGGCGCGCTCGGCGGAGAAGACCCGGTTAACGCAGCGCGACAAAGCTCGAGTTCAGGACAACCCTAACAGGGGTGATTCGCGAATCAAGCGCCGTGCGGCGCCCGGTGTCCGGCAGTGGAGCACAGGGCCGAGGCCCCCTGGTGGGGAACCCGCCAGCGCACGAATTTACTGACTGGGGCCTTGCCAGAAGCCCGCTTGAAAATCGGGCGGCCGTCAATCCTGTAGAGGCTCCAAGCGTGAAGCCGTGGACATACGGTGTGTGTCTTCCGCGCGGGGAGACCAACCTTGGACCTTGGTGCAAGTGCCTGGAATCACGTGCTTGGCTGGCGCTGAGCAGGCAGGCGGGCGTGCTGCGGTCGCCGGGCCTCAAACTTTCGCGGGCCGAGGGCTTTACAACGCGGGACGACATGGTCAATCTGGTTGGTAAATCGGTCAACGCTTGCATGGTCGGGCACCACATAGGGTGGGCTCGAGTCGACCGAACGGAAGGCGCCCGAGGGGCGACGAGCCGCGAGGCCGTCCACTTCACCCAGGCGGAGCGCTGAAGGAGCCGGGCATGGTTCAGCACGACGACACCACGTACATGGACGACGAGGGGCTGCCCTATGTGGACCGGGGCGACGACAACGAGTCGGATGGCGTGACCCAGGCTGATGGCTCGACGGGCGGCCGGTGGGGCTACAACGAGGAAGCGTGGGGCGGTTGGCAGGCGGCGGAGTGAGACGGGGCCCCCGCGGCCCGCGGACGCGCGGGGGCATTCCAGTTGCGATTGTCACGGGACGTAGGCAGCCCGAGCGGCGGCTCCCTCCACGGTGAGCCCCCGGGCCTGAAGCTCCCAGACGGCAGCCCCCGGCGGGTGGCCGTCATCTTTCCCTCCAGGCAGCCGTCACTGTCCCGCCCGGAAGTCTTGCGCCAGGCTTGCGCGAGGGCCGGTGAGCGGAGGGCGTATGAAGGTGCTGTGGTGCTGGCGGTGCAAAGCGGACGTCCCGATGCTCGACGAAGAGGAGTTCTCCCGGGTGTGGCCGCTGTACGTGGAGGGCATGCAGAGCATCAAGGCGATTCGCCTAGCGGAGGACGAGGCGCTGTCCCGCGACATGGTCAAGGCCGGGCTGGCGAAGGCGAGCGCCGAGTTTGAGCGGCTTACCGGTGTTCCCGAGACGAGCATCGATGCGGTCAGCCATCACCGGGTGAGCCGTTTTGGCCCGCCCTGTGCGACGTGTGGCAAGCCCCTGCGCACCCCCCAGGCGCGCCACTGCGCGGCGTGTGGGACGCCCCGCTGAGGTCGGCCGGGCTAGAGATACATGAAGGAGTTGCTGGGCTCTAACTGTGTATCTTTTCTGTTGGGACGCTGTGCCATAATTTACCTTTTCACTGGGACCAAGGAATACGGCGATGACGCGCGAGCTAGACGGTAGTGGGCAAAGACCTGAAGAGCGCGTCATTCTTCATGCGCTCACATTCCTGCGGCAGCATCAACGCTTTCTGTCGTACGATGAATTTCTAGCCCATCATTCGGCTGACGAGCCCATCGCCAAGAGCCTGATGAAGGCGGGGTATTTAGTCGACTTTCCTCATGTCGTTTCACCTACCTTGGCGGGCTTGGTGAAGTATGGGGGAAGTGAAGTGGATGCTGAGCTCGCTACATTCAGGCGGCTGCTGCCTTTTTGGCGCGATGCATACCAAAAGGAAGCTACGCGTGTATGGAGTCAATCGGAACTTGCGGCTATGGCAGGAATGCCTTTGGCTGAGGCATTTGTAAGCATCTCCTTGCTGGCCTCTACGTTGGGCGTGATTGAGAGCGCTGGAATCGGTAGGTTTGGTGCTGGTAGCTACCCATACCGCATTCGCCGAGCCGTGCTCTCCGAGGAAGCGATTGAGGCTAGTCTCGCTGAGCGCACTGAAGGCGATGAGTTCGGTCCCGAGGTGCGGTTGATTGATCTGCATGTGGATGGTTACCGGGCCCTGGATAAATTCCAGGCTAGCTTTGGGGCGTTGACCGTAATCATTGGCGCGAATGCATCAGGCAAGTCATCTCTCTTTGACTTGCTGGCGTTCATCGCTTTCGCGGCGGAGAATCCGCTACCTTCGGAGATTGACCCCCGCAGTGTTGGAAAATCTCTGTTCCATCTAGGCTCTCCTGAGCGTTTAGAGCTTGCTATGGTGGTCGACCGAGGGAGTCCGAGGCTGCTTCGATACTCACTTCAATTAAGCGGTCCTGTAGGTAGTCCTAAGATTGCAACTGAATCGCTATCTTCGCTATCTTCGCTGTCAAATGCCGAGGACAAAGGCCACTGGCTTGAGGTGGGGCATTTTCTGGACTTCAAAGGTGGACAAGGTCGTGTTCTGAGCGCTCGGGCCATAAGAGGGGGGGCTCCGAACGACATGGCTCACTCATGGAAACTTCCCTCGAATGAGTTGGCCTTGCGAAGGGCGCTTGATCCTAACCTGATACCCATAAACAACTTCCGAGACTATGTGACGGGATGGCGTTTTTACTCAGGGTTCGACGTAGGTGCGGCCTCGGCCATTCGACGTCCCGTGCTTAGTGAGCCCAACCCCACACTCAAAGAGGATGGAAGCAATCTCTCGGCGGTTCTTTTTTATTTGAAGACAGAACACCCAGAGATATGGGAGGAACTGGAGACGCACCTGCGCTCGGCCATCCCATCGTTCCAGTCACTTACAGTAAAAGCTCGCGGCGGACCGGGAACGGTTATTGGCATCTGGCGAGAAACTGGTGTGAAGGGCGAACTAACGCTCGCGGACTTGTCGGACGGTACGCTCAAGTTCTTGTGCTGGGCGACGCTTTGCCTGTCGCGCAAGGCTTCGCTCATTTGCATCGACGAGCCAGAGTTGGGGCTCCACCCACGCGTGCTGCCCGTGCTTGCCGGGCTACTACGTAAAGCCTCTTCGGAGTCACAACTCCTTGTCTCTACACACTCGCCCTATTTCCTCAGCCAGTTCTCGCTGGAGGAACTCGCGGTGATGAAGAAGGTTGACGGGCGCGCGGTGTTCGCCAGGCCCGCTTCCAACGAGAGCCTGCGGCGCGAAATCGAAGAACTCGGGAGTGGGGAACTGGCCCGGCTCCACATCAGCGACGAGCTCGAGGTCCGTTCGTGAGGATTCTGGTCTACGTGGAGGGCCCTGGGGACCGTGCCTCCCTGGAAAAGCTCTTCCGACCCCTGGTGGAGGAGGGACGCAGGTCGAAGGTCAGCCTCACCCTTCATCCCGCGGGCGGGAAGGACTGGATCCTCCACCAGCTCGGGAGGACGGCCGCCAACCACCTCAAGAGCAACCCGGACGACTACATCTTCGCGCTACCGGACCTCTACCCGATGGCGAAGTACGCCCGTACGCCCGCGGCACACGGCTCATTCGCCGAAATGAAGACGCTCCTGCTGGGGCGCTTCCGTGAAGCCGCGGACAGGTATGACCTGCCCGACGCGGTGCGTTCACACTACCGCGTCCACTGCCTCAAGCACGACCTGGAGGTCCTGTTGCTCGGAGCCCCGGACGTGCTCCGGAGGCGGCTGGGGACGGATGACGGCATCGAGAAGAACTGGCGCAAGCCGCCCGAGGACCAGAATGACCACCAGCCTCCAAAGCGTGTGGTGGAGCAACTGTTCCACAAGTACCGGAAGAAGACCCCCTACACCGAGACCATCGACGCTCCCTGGATTCTCGAACGCGCTTCGGCCGAGGAGCTCTGCCGGGCCTGTCCCCAGAACTTCCGGCCGCTACACAACGAACTGAGCCGGCTGGTGCGTGGGGAACCACCAGAATAGGGCGCTCGGTGTGGGTCTCTCTCGCCTCATAACGCGCCCCCCTTGCCCGGAAGCCCGACTCCCGACATCCTCGGTGCCTGAAGCCTTCCCGTGGGAGCCCCCGCTCCCGGGGCGTTGTGGCCCATGAGACTTCCGGCGGCGAGGGGCGTCATTCCTCGCAGAGAGATTCGCGGCACGATGCCTCGTGAGACCCCGGGGGAGTTCGGATGAAGCAGACGGCCTGGGCAGTGGAGCGCGATGCCGAGCACGGCCGCGAGGTGCTCCTCCTCGTCACGCTGGAGGCGGACGCCGACGCGCCCCGCGCGCCGGTGGCCATCAACCTCGCGCTGGACCGCAGCGCGTCCATGCGCGGCATCCCCCTGCTGTCCGCCGTGCAGGCCGCGCAGACGCTGGTGGAGCGCGCCAGCCCGCGTGACTACCTGGGCCTGCTCACCTTCGACGCCGAGCCCGAGCAGGTGCTCCCCATGCGCGCCATGGAGGCCAACGCGAAGGCCCAGTTCCTCAAGGTGCTGTCGCGGCTGGAGTCCGGCGAGGGCACCGCCCTGCACGAGGCCGTGGAGCGCGCCGCCGAGGCGGGTCGCCGCGTGCTCGTGCCCGGCGCCCGGCCGCAGGTGCTGATGCTCACCGACGGCGAGCCATCCGTGGGCCCGTCGCAGCTGGCCGAGTTCAAGACGCTGGGCGCGCGCGTGGCCGAGTCCGGCGTCATGCTGCACGCGCTCGGCCTGGGCCGGCACTACCTGCCCGACATCCTGGAGGCCCTCACCAGCCCGTCCGGCACCGGCTTCGTCCATGTGGACGACGCCGAAGGTCTACCCATGGCGGTGGGCCAATTGGGCGCGGAGCTGTTCGGCGAGGTGGTGTCCGACGCGCGCGTGTACGTGCTGCCCACGGGCTTCGCCGACCTGCGCTGCCGCCACCGCTACCCCGCGCGCGTCGAGGGCGACGCCATGAGCGCCACCCTGGGCGCGGTGTCCCAGGCCTTCCCCCGCCGCGTCCTCTTCTCCGGCCTGCTGGGTTCGGCGGAGTGGAACATGGGCGTGTCCACGTCCTTCACCGAGAACGGCGACACGCGCCGCATCACCATTCCGGTGACGCGCATCCTCCCGGACAGCGACCAGGGCCGCTACGTGCGCGCCGTATCCGCCGAGCTGGAGCTGGTGGCCGCCGAGTCCGCCGCGTGGAAGGCCCTGGGCCGCCGGCACCAGGACTCCGCCGAGCGCGCGCTGCAGACCGCCGACATCGCCCTCTACAAGCTGGCCCGGCTGGGCGCGCCCGAGGTGCCCGCGCAGCGCCACGTGGAGCGGCTAGCCGACCTGCGCCGCTTCCTGGAGCGCCGCGCCAACCAGCAGCCCGCCGCGCTGGTGATGCGCCGCGCGCACTCCGAGGTCTCCCGCATCACCATGAGCCGCGTGGGCCCCGCCCTGCCCGCGCCGGCGCTGGTGCCCTGGAAGTCCGAGGAGTAGCCGCCGCCCGCCCGCCTGCCCTTCTCCAGGGCGGGGCGGGCCTTCTCCCACCTCCACGTAACCGCCCGTACTCCGGCTCCGTACGGAAGAGCGGGCGGCGGAGCGCCGGGGAATGCCCGCCTGCCCGGATGGTTCATTCACGTTGGAGACCCGTGCCCTTCGCTGGCGGCCCGGCCTCCGGTGGGTTAACGGGAGGCGCATGAGGCGTCAGCAGTCGAAGAGGCTCGGCCAGGTCGGTGTCGTGGGTTTGCTCCTGGTGGCGGCGGTCGCGTGGGCCGAAGTGCCCCCGTCCGCCGTGGGCACCGGAGCGCCCGACGAGGGTGACCCACGCGTGGAGGCGACCCTGCTGGTGGATGCCACCCAGGTGAAGCCGGGCGACGCGTTCCGTGTCGGTGTGCGCTTCCGGATGGACCCGGGTTGGCACATCTACTGGAAGAACCCCGGCGACTCCGGGCTGGAGACGGACGTCACCTGGGACACGCCGGGCTCCACCGTGGGGCCGCTCCAGTGGCCCTACCCGCACACCTTCCGCACGCCGGACGGCTTCATCACCACCCACGGCTATGACGGCGAGGTGCTCCTCTTCGCCCAGGCGCGCGCCGCCGAGGACGCCAAGGGCCAGCTGCAATTGTCCGCCGCCGCCGAGGCGCTGGTGTGCGAGGTGCACTGCATCCCCGCCGAGCTGATGCTGACGCGCAGCGTGCCGGTGGGGCCGGAGACGGTGCGGGCCGCCGAGGCCGTGCGCGCCTTCGACGCGGCCC
Organism: Pyxidicoccus trucidator; assembly: GCF_010894435.1. Taxonomy (NCBI): domain Bacteria; kingdom Pseudomonadati; phylum Myxococcota; class Myxococcia; order Myxococcales; family Myxococcaceae; genus Pyxidicoccus; species Pyxidicoccus trucidator. The sequence continues at coordinate 534,496 of NZ_JAAIXZ010000003.1, forward strand.
AGGCGAAGGTGCCCCGCCCGACGGCGGACACCGGCCACACGGTGCAGCTCGCGCTGGACTCGAAGCAGCTCACCGCCGGCCAGGACTTCACCGGCACCGTCACCGTGACGGGCCCCGGTGGCGCGCCGCTGCCCGCGCTGCAGGGGGACTTCTTCACCCCCGACCGCATCTCCGGCGTGGCGAGCGTGGGCCTCACGGCCTCGGGCCCCGGCCGCTTCAAGCTGAAGGGGAAGCTGGAGCCGGACGCGCCGGAGAAGGAGCCGCGCCTCTCCGGCGTGCTGCTCCTGGGCTCGGCGGCGGCGGGCTACCTGCCGCTCGCGGTGGATGTGCCGATGGCGCCCGTGGTGGCTGGCGCGGTGGCCGCGGGGCCCGCGACGGTGAAGCCTCCCTCGGTGAAGGACAGCATCGCCGCCGTGAAGCCGGTGGCGGCCGTGGCTCCGGCGGTGCCCGTCGCGGCGGACTCGTCCGTGGGGCTGGGCCTGGCGCTGCTGTTCGCGTTCCTCGGGGGCGCGCTGCTCAACCTGATGCCGTGCGTGTTCCCCGTGCTGGCGCTGAAGGCGTACGGCTTCACGCGCATGGTGCAGCAGGAGCAGGGCCGCGTGGGCGCGCACACGGCGGCGTACACGGGCGGAATCGTGGGCAGCATGCTGCTGCTGGCGGGCACGGTGCTGGTGCTGCGCGCGGGCGGCTCCAGCGTGGGCTGGGGCTTCCAGTTCCAGGAGCCGCTCTTCGTCGCGGCGGTGAGCGCGATTCTGGTGGCCTTCGCTCTCAACCTCTTCGGCGTCTTCAACGTGGGCCTGGACGGCACGGCGCTGGTGGGCACGGTGGACCGGAGCCACGGGCTGATGCACAGCGCGGGCGAGGGTGTGCTGGCGGTGGTGCTGGCCACGCCCTGCTCGGCGCCGCTGCTGGGCACGGCGGTGGGCTTCGCCTTCGCGGCGGGCCCGCTCACGGTGCTGGCCGTCTTCACCGCGCTGGGCCTGGGGCTCGCGCTGCCCTTCTGCGTGCTGGTGCTGGTGCCGGGGCTGGCGAAGAAGCTGCCCAAGCCGGGCGCGTGGATGGAGCGCTTCAAGCAGGTGCTGGGCTTCGCGCTGCTGGCCACCACGGTGTGGCTGGTGTGGGTGATGGGCGGGCTGGCCGGCGTGGACGGCATGGCGCGGCTGCTCGCCTTCCTCGTCGCGGTGGGGCTGGGCACGTGGCTGTATGGCCAGTCGCAGGCACAGGAGGGCGCGCGCAAGCTGGCCATGGTGGCGGTGGCGGGGCTGGTGCTCGTGACGTCGGGCCTGATGTCGCTGCGCTTCGAGGAGTCGGCCCCGGCGGCGCCGCGCGCCTCCTCGGCGGCTCAGCCATGGGACGCGGCGGCGGTGACGGCGGCGCTGGAGGCCGGGCAGCCGGTGTTCATCGACTTCACGGCGGACTGGTGCCTCACCTGCAAGTTCAACGAGCGCACCGTGCTGGCGCGCGAGGAGGTGCGCGCCGCCTTCTCCGAGCACCATGTCGCCTTCTTCGTGGCCGACTGGACGCGCCGCGACGCGCGCATCACCGCCAAGCTGGCCGAGCATGGCCGCGCGGGCGTGCCCATGTACCTGGTGATGAGCCCCGGCGCTCCGGACAAGGCGGAGGTGCTGCCCGAGCTGCTCACCGCGGAGCTGGTGGTGGACTCGGTGAAGCGCGCGTCGGAGTGCTCCCCGGCGCGAAAGAAGAGTGGCTCGAGCATCGTCTGTGCCGTCGGTTTCCCACGACCCTGAAGAAGCAGTCCAAATCCAGAGGAGGAACGCCATGAAGCAGGTCTTCACCGCACTCGCGCTCGGTACGCTGTTCGTGGGCGCCCCCGCCTTCGCGGACGCCGAGGTGGGCAAGCCCGCGCCGGCCTTCACGCTGAAGGACGAGACGGGCAAGGAGCACTCGCTGGCGCAGTACAAGGGCAAGGTCGTCGTCCTGGAGTGGACCAACCCCGAGTGCCCCTTCGTGCAGCGGCACTACACGGCCGACACCATGGCCACCACGCTGAAGGGCTTCGACGCGAAGAAGGTGGTGTGGCTGGCGGTGGACTCCACGGCGCACAACACGCCGGAGAAGTCCGCGGCCTGGAAGAAGACGGAGGGCTTCACCTATGCCGTGCTCCAGGACGCTCCCGGCACGGTGGGCAAGTCCTACGGCGCGAAGACGACGCCGCACATGTACGTCATCGATGAGCAGGGCGTCGTGCGCTACGCGGGCGCCATCGACGACGACCCGCGCGGCAAGAGCGACAAGAAGGTCAACCACGTGAAGACGGCGGTGGACGCGCTGCTCACCGGCAAGCCGGTACCGGCCGCCACCACCACGCCGTACGGTTGCTCGGTGAAGTACAAGAGCAGCTAGGTTTCACCCCGTATGGGATGATGACCGGAGGCCCTCGTCCCGACGTGGACGGGGGCCTTCTTCTTTCCGAGCGAGGAGCGCCGCATGAGCACGTGGAACATCCGCAAGGCAGGGGTGGAGGACCTCGAAGAGGTCGTCCGGCTTCGGCGTGAGTTGATGCGCATCTTCGGAGGACTGACCGACGCGAACGCGGCGGCCTGGGAAGTGGCCACCCGGCGCTACCTGAGCACGGCCCTGCCCGGGGGACGGTTCCACGTGTGGCTTGCCTTCATGGAGGGCAAGGCCGTGGCGTGCAGCGGGCTGGTCCCCTTCGAGCGGCCGCCCGCGGCGAACCACCTGAGCGGCCTGGAGGGCTATATCCTCAACATGTACACCGCGCCCGCGTGGCGGGGCCGGGGCATCTCTCGCGCGCTGATGAAGGAGTTGATGGCCTTCGCGCGCGAGGCGGGCCTGGCGCGGCTGTGGCTGCATGCCTCGGAGGAGGGCAGGCAGCTCTACGAGAAGCTGGGCTTCGCGCCCAACCCCATCGCGCTGGAGTGGACGCCGGAGGGGGCGTAGCCCCGGGGCTCCCGCTGGACCGTGCCGTGCCATGCGCTCCAGCTCCCGGCTCGACGGTGTGCTCACGGCCCGGCGGGTGCCGTCCTATGCGTGTTGCTCCCGAGGCAGTGCTTTCGGCTGTGGCTTCCCTGCTGACGTGCGCGGCTTCGTAGGGCCTTTCTCGGCGCGTCCGGCCTCGCGGGGAATGGTGAGCAGCGCGCACAGGGCGCCGAGGAAGCACAGCCCCGCGGACACCCAGAGCGCGCGCCGCGTGCCCGCGAGAAAGTCCGCGCCGGAGTCCCCGGCCAGTCCTCCCAGCAGCGGCAGCAACGCCACCGCGAGCAGGCCGGCGATGCGGGCCACCGCGTTGTTCACCCCGGAGGCGATGCCCGCGTGCCGGTCCTCGACCGCGCCGAGCACCACCGCGGTGAGCGGGCCCACGGTGAGCGCCAGTCCCAGGCCCAGCACGATGACTCCGGGCAGCACCGTGCTCACGTAGCCCCCGCCCTCTCGCAGGCGCGTGAGGAGCGCGAGCCCCACGCCCGCCAGCACCGGCCCCACCGTCATCAGCGGACGCGCGCCGAGGCGTCCGGCGAGTCGGCCCACCATGGGTGACAGCGCGAGCAGCAGCAGGGTGATGGGCAGGAGCGCCGCCCCGGCGGCGAGCGCGGAGTACCCGAGCTCCTGCTGCAGCGCGAGCACGACGAGGAAGATGGCTCCGCCCAGCGCGAAGTACACCGCGAGCGTGGTGAGGTTCGCGCCGGAGAAGGTGCGCGAGCGGAACAGCGCGAGCGGCAGCATGGGGTGACGTCCCCGGGCCTCCAGGAAGAGGAAGGCCACGAGCAGCGCGGTGCCGCCCACGGCCGCGAGGATGGCGGAGGGGTTCCACCCATGGGCGGGGCCCTCGATGAGCGCATAGATGACGCCGCCGAGCCCGAGCGCCGCCGTCACCGAGCCGGCGAGGTCCAGCTTCCGAGCATCCCCCGTCGGTGCGTCGTCCGGCACATGGCGAAGCGTCACCCACGCGGCGAGCGCGGCCACGGGCACGTTGAGGAAGAAGACGAGGCGCCAGGAGCCGGCATCCACCAGCCAGCCGCCGAGCAGTGGACCCACGGCGGTGGTGACGCCAGACAGCCCCGCCCAGGCGGACACGGCGCGCTGGCGGTCCTCCTCGGGAAAGGACGTGCGCAGCAGGGCGAGGCTGGCGGGCACCAGCAGCGCGGCGCCCATGCCCTGCGCGGCGCGGAACAAGGCGAGCGTCCAGATGCCCGGCGCCAGGCCACACAGCACGGAGGTGGCCGCGAAGCCCACCAGCCCGAGCAGGAAGACGCGGCGCTGTCCCCACACGTCTCCCAGCGCGCCCCCCGTCAGCACCCAGGCGCCGAGCGTGAGGAGGTACGCGTCCACCGCCCACTGGAGGCCGGACAGGCCCGTCCCCAGCTCACGGCCGATGGCCGGCAGGGCTACGTTGACGGCGGTGCCGTCGAGGAAGGCCATGCCGCTGCCGAGGATGCTGGCGAGCAGCACGCCCCGGCCACGCGGGCTGGCATAGGCCACTGAGGACGGAGGCGCGGGGGTAGCGGGGGGCATGTGACGGAAGCGTGGGGATGAACGCTCCGGCTCGCCATGGCCACCGTCGCGAGGCCGTGGCTCCGGGAGCACTCGCGGGAGCACGGGCCCGGCTGCTCGGCCCCCGTGTCCGGATGAAGCCCGCGGCTGGCGTGCGTAGCGTGTGGAGAAGGCTCTTGTCTTCGTGGAGGTGGACCATGGCCGAGACCTGCGACCACGTGGAGATGGCGGGGAACCCGGAGGCCCGGACGAACGGCTGCGAGGAGTGTCTCAAGATGGGGGATGAGTGGGTGCACCTGCGGCGCTGCCTGTCGTGCGGCCACGTGGGGTGCTGTGACTCGTCCAAGAACAAGCACGCGACGAAGCACTTCCACCAGACGCAGCATCCCGTCATCCAGTCCTTCCAGCCGGGTGAAGCCTGGGTGTGGTGCTTCGTGGACGAGCTCTTCCTGGAGAACAGGCCCGCCCACCACGGGACACATCCGTAGTCGCCCGCGGTGGATGGAAAGGGCCCTCGCGAGGTGAGGCCCGGCACGCGGTGATGGAAGGACGACACCACCCAGGCACCGGGGGGCATTGCCGCGTCTGAGGCGACGCCGTTAGCTGGCGCGCTCAACCCTCACGAGGAGGCAGGCATGGCAGGCACGATTCTGGTGACCGGCGCGACAGGCACCATCGGTGGCGAGGTCACCCGGCAGCTCATCGCGGCGGGGGTCCGGCCGCGCCTCCTGGTGAGAGACCCGGCGAAGGCTCGCGAGTTCGAGGGCAAGGCGGACATCGTGAAGGGCGACCTGGGCGACCCCGCGTCACTGGAACGCGCGATGAAGGGTGTGGAGAAGTTGTTCCTCGTCGGGTCCGGCGTGGATGGGCAGGTGCTGGAAGCGAAGGCCGTCGACGCCGCGAAGAAGGCGGGCGTGCGGCACGTGGTGAAGCTGTCCGTGCTCGGCGCGGAGGAGGAGGCCATCACCTTCGCCCGCTGGCACCGGCCCGTGGAGAAGCAGGTGGAGGCGTCCGGCCTGGCGTGGACGCACCTGCGGCCCATCAACTTCATGAGCAACATGCTCGGCAACATCGGCAGCATCAAGGGCCAGGGGGCCTTCTACGAGCCCACGGGCGAGGGGAAGACGTCCGTCATCGACCCGGCGGACGTCGGCGCGGTCGCGGTGAAGGTCCTCACCGAGCCGGGCCACGAGGGCAAGGCGTACACCCTGACCGGACCCGAGGCGCTGTCCGGCGCGGAGCAGGCCGCCGCGCTCACGAAGGTGCTGGGGCGCGAGGTGAAGTGCGTGGACGTGCCGCCCGACGCCGCGAAGCAGGCCATGGCCGGCAGCGGGATGCCGCCGGTCTACGTGGACGCGCTGCTGGACCTGCTCGCGGCCATGAAGGCGGGCAGGACGGCCCGGGTGACGGACACCGTTCCGAAGCTGCTGGGCCGCAAGGCGGGCACCTTCGAGGACTGGGCACGGAGGCACGCCGCCGCGTTCAAGTGACGCGGAGCGGAGGCCCGCTCACGGGGGCTGGAGCTTGAACCGGCGCACGAGGTCCGCGTCACTCCCGTCTCCGCCGGGTTTGCCATCGGCGCCGAGGCTCGACACCTCGGCATGTCCGTCCTCCGCGACTGAGAAGATGTAGGGGGCTTCCCACGGGTCCACCGGCAGGACTTCCAGGACGCCCGCGTCCACGAGCGCCCCGAGCCCTTCTTCGCTGCCCGGAAGCCGGCCCTTCTGGCGGCCGTAGAGCTTGCAGGCCAGTTCGATGTTGCGGAGGTCCAGGTCGGCACGGTCCCGCCTCGACCCGCTCTCCCAATAGATGTGGAGCATCGGGACTCCCACCAACACCAGGCTGACGAGGCCAGCGGCGATGAGGAGGAGTACCTTGGCGGCTTCCCGGAGGGCGCGGCTCAGGGAACGTCTGGGCGGGGCGTCATGCATGGCGGACCTTCGCCGCGTCATTCAAGCTGCGTGCCCATGATGCGGCGGCTCGGAGCGCTCCGGGACTCCTGACGGGAGTCCGACAGGGTGACAATGCCAGGGGCCGGGGCCAGGTCATCCTGACGCGGATGACTCGTGCTCCCCGGTGACGGTGGCTCCCGCCCGGCTCGAGGCTCGGGGGCTGGAGCCACCGTTCCTTTGCTCACGCGGCCATGGACTCGGCACGAGGGCGGGTGCGCGCGGAGAGCTTCTTGCGGCCCCCGCCCTTGCGAAGGATGTCCAGCGACACCTCTTCGTCCGTCGCCAGGGCCATCAGACGCTGGAGGTCGTCCACACTGCTCACCGTCTTGCGGTTGATGGCCAGCAGCAGGTCGTCCACCTGGAGCCCGGCATCGTGGGCCGGAGTGCCGTCCTGCACCTTGAGCACCTTCACCGCGCGAGGCTGGCCCGTGTCCTGTGCCAGCCGCGTGTCCAGGTTCACCGCCGTGGCGGCGATGCCCAGGAAGCGCCGCTCCACCTTGCCGCGCTGGATGAGCAGGCTGGCCACCCACGCCGCCGTGGCCGCGCCCACCGCGAAGCCGATGCCCTGCGCGTACGGCAGCACCAGCGTGTTGAGCCCCACCACCTGCCCGCGCGTGTTGATGAGCGGCCCTCCCGAGTTGCCCGGGTTGATGGCGGCGTCCGTCTGGAGCATGCCCTCCAGCACGACACCGTTGGGCAGCGTGAGGCTGCGGTTGATGGCGCTCACCACACCCATCGACACGGACTGTTCCAGCCGGAACGGGTTGCCAATGGCCATGACGAGCTGGCCAACGCGCACGGACTGGGGCTCGGCCAGGGGCAGGGTGGGGAAGTCCGTGCCCTCGGCGCGGACCACCGCGAGGTCCGTGGGGGCGTCTCCGCCCACGAGTGTGGCGCGGAGCTCCTCGCCGTTGGAGAGCTGCACGGTGAGCCCGCGCGGGTTGCGCATCACCACGTGGCGGTTGGTGAGGACGTAGCCGTCCGGCGTGAGGAAGAGCCCGGTGCCGTGGCCTCGCGAGTGCTCCACGCCCACCACCGCGGGCGAGGCGCGCGCCACGAGGGACTCCAGGTCATCGGAGAACTGTTGCAGGAGTTTCATCGTGTCGTCCTCTCACTCAGGAGCGCTTGCCGACGGTGAGGGGCACCTCGCGCAGCTCACCCGCGCGCAGGACGCGGGCCTGCACGGTGGTGCCCACCTTCTCGTCACCCAGGTAGCCGAGCAGGTCCTCCACGCGGTGCAGCGACTGGCCGCCCAGGCTCACCAGCACGTCCCCGAGCAGCAGCCCGGCCTTGTGCGCGGGGCCGTCCGGGTCCACGGAGAGGAAGACGAGGCCCGCCTCGCTGCCCGCGCGCTCCACCAGGTGCTGGGGGATACGCACGGGGTACGCCCCCACGCCGAGGTAGCCGCGGCGGACGCCGCCGTGCTCCTTCAGCGCGCCCGTCACCCGGGTGAGCGTGTCACCGGGAATGACGACGGCGGCGGTGCGGGAGAAGGCGGCGGTGAGCAGGCCGACGAGGCGGCCCTGCGTGTCCACGAGCGCGCCACCGGAGAAGCCGGGCGGGAGGTCGGCGTCAGTCTCGAGGTAGCGGTCCACGCGGCCCCCGGCGTGGGTGCGCCAGCCCTCGCCATGGGTGCTGACCATGCCGAGCGTGGCGCGGGCGGTGCGCCCTGGACGGGCCACGGTGACGACGAGGTGGCCGACCTTCACCTCGTCGAGCGGAGCCGGAGGAAGCGGGGTGAGGTTGGAGGCGTCGGCCTTGAGGAGGGCGAGGTCGGTGCTGGCGTCACGGCCGATGAGCTCGGCGGAGACGGTGCGACCGTCGGCGAGGCCCACCTGGATGTGGCCCTCGTGCTCGACGGCGTGGCTGGTGGTGACGATGTGGCCCTCGGCGCTCCAGACGATGCCGGTGGCGCCGCGGCGACGACGGGCCTCGACGCGGACGATGCTGGGGGCGACGCGCTCGACGACGGAGGCGAGGGACTGGGAGAGGGAGTGGAGGTCGGAGGACATGGCGATTCCTTTCGAGGCAGAAGGTAAAGGCCTCGAAGTGGCGCCACATCGGCGGACCGGGCAGGGCCCGGGGCTACCCGTTCGGGTAGGTCGGCTGTCCGTTTGGGGGAGGGGGCTGGTGGTTCGGGTGGGGCGCGGCCGAAGCTGCGTCAGCCCGCCTTGCGGAAGCGCTCGTAGCGCTCTTCCAGGTAGTCACCGCGAGGCCGCAACGCCTTGGCCCCCGGCAGCATTCCGAGCGGCTTGCCCGCGAAGCCCTTGAGGCCGTGCTCCAGCGTGGGGCCGTCGTGCTCGTCGAGCAGGCTCTGGGCAATCTCGATGATGCCGTCCGGCCGGATGCCCAGCAGGTCTGCGTCGAACGCACCGTGGTGGAGCTTGCACAGTGACAGTCCGTTGGGCACCTCCGGTCGGCCTCGCACGTCGCGGTCCGGGAGGATGTGCGCCGCGTCCAGCAGTTCCGTGCGCGGGAAGCGGCACACGGCGCAGCGCTGCTCATACGCGCGCAGCACGTGCTGCCGGAAGGCCACCTGATGCAGCCGCTTCTTCACCTGCACCGTCGCGTAGCGGCGCTCCAGGTTCAGCATCTTCGGGTCCGCCGCGAACCGGCCCGGCTCCCGCACTCGCGCTTCCGGTGCGGCCGATACCACTGTGAAGGACAGCGCGGCCGGGTCTACCTCGGAGATGTAGACGGGCCAGATGGGACGGTAGGCGCCGGGCTCGATGCCGTAGAAGTAGATGAGCGGCGCATCCAGCTCCATGGCTCGGACGAGCCGTCGGTTGTCCCGGCCCGCCACGTCCGTTCCCTGGAACTTGTAGAGGAAGCCCTCGTCCGAGTGCAGGTCGTCATACCGCGCTTCGCGCCCCTGGCGCGGCACCGTGGTCTTGATGGACAGCGCCGTCTCGCGCATCAGCCGTGGCCAGAAGATGCCGCGGGCCCGGTTGGCGAAATGGAGTGTCTCGCCCTGGTACGAGAAGCCCTCGTCGATGAGCTCCCAGGGGAGGACTTCACCGTACTGATGGACCCGTCGCTGCAAGGCGTCGAACGCAGCGACACGGATGGGCCAATCGGGGTCCTGGTGCATGGGCAACCCGCGCCGCGTCAGGGCGGCGCTGGGAGGTGACCAGGCTACCAGGTCAGGCGGAATTCACTGCAATCGCTTGCCGTACCGCGAAGTGAGCCTGGTTCAGTGCCTGTCCGCCACGAGTCCTCTCCGGAGCTGTTCGAGCTGGAAGTCCGCCAGGTCGTACGTCGGGTGGTGGAAGGCGTGGGTGGCGATGGCGGCCTCGAAGTGGCGCTTGGCGTCTCTCGCGCTCGGTGAGCCCTCGTGTCCTGGCTGGCGCCCCGCTCGCGCGGCCTCGCCCAGGTAGTAGTGCACCTGGATGCGGCGGATGCGCTCCGTGTGCGAGTCCTCGTCCTTCGTCGCAGCCCACAGTGACTGCTCGTCCAGCTCGCCCGTGAGATAGCGCGCCACCGGCAGCGGCCAGTCCGCCGAGGCGTGCGACGCCGTGAAGGCCTTCAGCTCCGCCACCCGTGCGGCTCCCGGCACGGTGAGGTAACGCAGCAGCCAGGCCATGGTGTCGTCGGGGTTCTTCTCCACCAGCCGGTCCATCACCCTGCTCGCCAGCTCCGCGCCGCTGTACGTCGCCGCCACCGCCGCCACATACATCCTCGCGGCCGCCGGGTTCCTTCCCTCATCCACCAGCGACTGCAACAGCACCATCGGCTGCACCGTGTCTCCCATCGCCAGGTACGCACGGGCGAGCACCAGCCGGGACTCGACGTCTTCGGGCATGCGCTTGACGATGGGAGTCAGCAATTCCACCGCGGCTTGCGGCTTCCCGTGCAGGAGGAAGCCTCGCGCGAGGCCCACGCTGTAGAAGGCCTCCTTGGCGTTGGTGCTTGGCGTCGCGTCGTGGTTCGCTCGCCAGGCGGCCACGTCCGCCAGCGCGCCCCGGTAGCCCTTCTCCGTCAGGGCTCCGTCGCGCGTGAGGCGCCCCAGCATGCCCCAGCGCCGCTCGATGATGTCCTTGTTCCACTCCACCCAGTCCTTTGGGCGCTTCGACACCAGCGCCTCCAGCGTCGCGCGCACGTTCACCGGCTGGTTGCGCATCATCATCGGCAGCAGGGACTCCTGGAGCAGCGCCTGCGCGAGGCGCAGTGCGTCCAGCTCGAGCAGCTCGCCAGTCTTTGCGTCTCCCAGCGTGTACTCCATGGGCCAGAAGCTCGACGGCGCTCCCACCGTCGACTCGAAGCTGCTCAGCTTCACGGTGAGCTTGCCGTTCTCCTGTGACACCTCTCCCCAGACCAGGGCGTTCACCTTCGCCTCGGCCGTGCGCACCCGAGCCTCATCGACGCTGGCGGGCGCCGCCACGGTGGGGTGCACCACGTCCATGGGCACGTTGCGAAGGAGCTCCTGGAGCGAAGCGAGGAGTCGCGCTTCCTGGGCCTTCGCCTCAGTGGCGGCTTCCGGGGTCACCGGACGCAGCGGGAGCAGGCCCACGACATAGCGGGGCTCGGTGGCGGGAGCGGTATCGGGCTCGGGGGCTGGCGTCTGGGGCGCGGTGCAGGCGCAGGCGAGGCTCGCGATGAGGACGAGGCAGGGGAGGGGGCGCATGCGCGAAGCATGAGCAAGAGGCAGGCCGACTGGCCAGCCGGCCTGGCGAGCGGTGCTCCCGTCTCTCGCCCCATGGCTCTCATCGCGTCGGGGGATTCCTACTTTCTCCTCCACCATCCCAAATCCGAAAAAGTCCTTCCCGAATCCGAACGCGAGGTGAGCCCATGGAACAGACACGCGAGAACACGACGAAGCCGGCGCAGGGCGCCGCTCCAGGTGACCGCCAGGAGTTCGAGACGCTGCTGAAGGACTACGACGTGGCGCTCCTCACCACGCGCGGCGCCGACGGGCACTTCCACACGCGGCCCATGGCCCTGTCCAAGAAGAGCAAGTCGGGCTCCGAAATCTGGTTCGCCACCTGGGTGGACACCCAGAAGGTGCAGGACCTGGAGACGGACCCGCACTGCTCGCTCGCCTTCCATTCGACCGAGAACAGCTCCACGTACCTCTCCGTGTCGGGCACCGTGGAAATCATCCGTGACCGGAACGTCATCCACGCCTTGTGGGAGGCGGACTGGAAGCCGTGGTTCCCCAAGGGACCGGATGAGGGCGACATCGCCCTGTTGCGCTTCGTCCCCGAGCATGCCGAGTACGTCCACCCCGTCGGTGGCAAGCTCAAGGTCCTCTTCAGCACCGCCAAGGCCCTGGTGACGAAGCAGCGCCCCGAGCCCGCGCAGAAGAAGGAGCTGGACCTGCATCACTGACGCGCGGAGGCCTGGTCAGTCGCGCACGAGCAGCGCGCCCCCCGGGCCGAACCCGAGCGTGAGGCACAGCACGCGCCTCCGGTCCGCGAGCCGCGCATCCCTTCGCGCGGCCTCCGCGGCCAGCTCCGCGTCGTTGAGCACCAGCACCGTGCCGCCGCTGCCCGGGCCCGTGAGCCCGGCGGCGTGGAGCAGGTCCGTCACCAGGGGGGCGTGCCCCTCCCAGCCGTAGGTGCAGCCTCCGGGAATGAGCGTTCCGTCCAGGGGGCAGGGCAGCGCGAGGCACAGCGCGTCTGAACGGCTGCTCCCTTCCTGCTCCATGAAGGTCCGCAGGGCCCCGGCGATGAAGCGCACCGCCGCGGGCACGTGGTGTCCGTCCTCCGGGCGCGGCATGCCGATGAGGCGGAGCGGCAGCGCGGTGGTGTCCCGCTCGAAGAGCTTCACGGCCCCGGGACTCGCGCACTTGATGCTGGTCTGCCCCACGTCGAATGCCACGGGACTCGTAGGCTGGAGTGGCTCCAACAGCCGCAGGCCCGCGCGCACCGGGGCGAAGCGCGGGTCCTCCCCGACGTACACGGGGCACGAGAGCACGGAGGCGGCCTGCTCCATCAGGGACTCGAAGCCTTCGAGACAGGCCAGTCCACCGCTGAGCCACACCGCGTCCACGTCGTGCCGGGGCAGCAGCTCCGCCAGGGCTCCCGCGAGCACGGGGAGCAGGTGGAAGGCGAGCATGGACTCGGGGATTCCCGCGCGTCGGTCCGCCTCCACCCGCTCGGCGCCGAGCAGCTCCCACAGCTCGTGTCCGAGCACCGGGAGGTTCCATACCTCCAACGGAGTCACACCCTCGGGCACGTAGCGCCGGGCATCCCAGCCTTGCGGGCTCCGGCTCATGCCGCGAGCCCGGCGATGTGCTCGGCGGCTTCTTTCGCTCCGTCGTGCGCCTGGTAGGAATCGGTGATGGCTGCCACCTTCTGGCGCAGCGGCGTGCCCGGCTCCAGGAGCTTGCGGAGCGCGGTGCGGCAGTCCTCCACCGTGAGCGTGCGCGGCTCCAGCACGAGCCCCGCGCCCGCCTTCGTGAGGAAGTGCGCCTGGATGGGCTGGTCGTTGCACACGGGCAACAGCAGCATCGGCACGCCCGCCGTCATCGCCTCCATCACCGAGTTCGCTCCTCCGTGTGAGACGAACGCCGCAGCCCGCGTCAGGAGCTGCCGCTGCGGCACGTACGGCACCGCGACCACGTCCCCGGGCAGCGCGCGAGAGTAGTCCGTGTCGGCCAGTTCTCCCGCGCTGAGCACCACCGTGACACCCAGCGGGGCGGCGGCCTCGGTGATGGTGCGGAACAGCTCGGGCTGCCAGGAAATCTGGCTGCCGAAGGACACGTAGACCACGGGCTTCGTGCCCAGGCGCTCCCAGGGGAAGTCCACCTCGTCTCCTCGCTCGGTGAGCGGCGCCGACGGCCCGACGAGGTGCGTGGCCGGCGGCAGCCCAGCGTCGGGACCCAGGAACGCCTCGGTGGCGAAGATGATGTTGAGGCGCGGCGAGAGGCACTCGCAGTTGCGGAAGCTCGCGTCGAGGCCGTGACGGGCGAACAGGGCCTGTCGCTCCAGAGCCAGCGCGCGCACGTTGCGGCGCAGGCCGTAGTCGCTCATCGGCTCCAGCAGCGAGAGGGCCGAGGACACGCCCGCCCAGGGGATGCGCGCCTCGTGCGCGGCGAGCACGGCGGCGTACTGCATGCCGTCCAGCGCCATGAGGTCCGGGCGGAAGTCGCGCACCACCTGCCGCACCGGTTCGAGCAGCGCCGGCACCGCGTCGATGAGCAGGCCGCGAATCCACTTCCCCAGCGCCGCCTCGTCGAGGACGAGGCGCGCCAGGGCCTCGCCGCTCGTCTCGATAGTGGGGGCAGGGGCCTCGGGCCGGGGCAGGTGGAGGACCTCCACGCCGAGCCGGGCGAGCTGGGGCGCGGGCTCGGGGATGCACAGCCAGCCCACGGTGTGCCCCAGCCGGCGCAGCCACTGGGCCACGCCAATCATCGGGTTGAGGTGGCCCTTCTCGGGCGAGGTGGCAATCAGGATTCGGGACATGGCGGGCGGGAGCGGCAGCGCGCGTGCAGCATGGCGAGGGAGACGAGCCGCATCAACAGCCGGTCCATCCCACTGGCCTCGGGAGCGTCGGGGGGTAGACGGGTGTAGCGGTCCAGCAGTGCGAGCACGGCGGTGGGGTTGATGACCTCCAGGGGCTCCAGTCGCGAGGGCGAGAGCCAGGCGCGGTAGAGCTCCAGCCAGCGGTCGCGCACGGGGCTGGATAGCGCGGTGTGCGCGTAGCGCGGCGTCTTGCGCGCGAGACGGACCTCGTCGGGGACGAGCGCGCGCACGGCGTGACGGAAGAGCCACTTGCCGGCACCGTCGCGCACGAGCACGGACCTGGGAAGCGCCAGCGCCAGGTTCGCGAAGCCCGGGTCGAGATAGGGCGTGTACACGGTGAGGCCGTGGGCCCGTGCGCCTCGGAGCTCGGGCGGAAGGACAAGCTCCCGTAGGACCCAGGCCGCGTAGCGAAGCTCCTCGGAGCGGCCCTCATCGGGACTGAGCGCCCAGGGCGCGTCCTCCGTCGCACGCGTCCCCAAGTTGCCCACAGTGGACGACGGTGATGCCTTGCTTGCCGCGCGCCGGTGCTCCACGGCGGGCTCCCGTGTGCCGTTGCCCGCGTCCTGGTTGGCGACCTGGGACGTACGCAGCACTTCGTGGGCGAGGCGCCTGTCTTCCTCCACTCGGGCCCGTGCTCCGGCGAGCGCTTCCGGGTTGCCCAGGAGCACTTCATCCGCGCCAGCGCCACTCAGCATCACCGAGGCCCCGTGTCGGCGGGCCTCCGCATAGAAGGCGAAGCTCGCCACGGCCCGGGCATTGATGAGCGGAGTCTCGTTGCTGAGGACCGCTGCCTCGAACAAGTCTGGGAGCACGGCGTCGGGAACAGGCACGTCGACCAGCTCCACACCGGCCACGCGCGCCATCGTCCTCGCGTTGTGCCGTTCCACGGCGTCGGCGAAGTGGACATCCATGGTCCACGCGCGCACCTGCCCGGTTGCCTCGTGCGCAGCGAGGGCGCACAGCGCGGCACTGTCCACGCCGCCACTGAGGCTCACATCACGTGCCCCGGATGCGACGTAGGCGCCCACGGTGCCAGCAAGCGCGGAGAGGAGCCGCTCCGCGAGCCGGTCCTCCTCCGCCCCACGCATCACCTGAGGCAGCGTCACCAACACCCGGTCCACGTCCCTGAACAGGCTCTCCCTCGGGAGCAGCGCATGCCGCAGGAGCGCGGCCACGGCCCACGGCGCCAGCCCCCCCGGGTCGAGCCACCACACCGAGGCCTCGGTGCGCTCCGGTGAAGCCGCGTCCCGAGGCTGGTAGTGGGGCAGGGTGGCGAGCGGGCCGCCAGGAGCAGGGGACACGCGGTGACTGTGACAAGCGCGGGGGGCTCGGGCAACCCCGCTATAGTCCGCCCGTGCGCTACGAGCTCCACGACGGCCGCATCCTCACCTGGTCCCTGGAGTCGCACGTCACCACGCACTGCAACCTGCGCTGCGTGCAGTGCTGCCCGCTCTCGCCCCACCTGCCCACGTGGGCGGTGGCTCCCACCGCCCTCGAAGCGGACCTGCGCAGCCTGGCTCGCGTCCTCCACCCCAACATCTTCAAGCTCACCGGCGGCGAGCCCTTCCTCCATCCCGACCTGCCCGCCGTCCTCGACGCCGTGCGCGCCTCCGGCATCTCCGAGCAGGTCTCCATCACCACCAACGGCTTCCTCGCCCAGAGCGCCCCCGATGCCGTCTACGAGCGGTTGGACCGGATGACCCTGTCCGTCTACTCCTCCGCGCCGCTCCCGGAGCGCTCCATCACCCGCATCACCGAGCGCTGCGAGCAGCACGGCGTCCACCTCTCGGTGAAGTCCATCGACGCCTTCCAGCAGCTCACCCCCGACACGCCCCACATCTCCGACGCCACCGTGCGCGCCGTGTACGAGCGCTGCTGGCTCAAGGTCCGCTGCCACCTGGTCCACGCCGGCCGCTTCTACGCGTGCACCCGCCCACCCCACGTGGCCACCGTGCTCGGCTCCCGGTACCCGGAGATGCCCGCGCTGGGGGACGTGGACGGCGTGCCCCTCGACACGCCGGACCTGCTGGAGCGGATGCTCGGCTACCTCGAGAACGACACGCCGCTGGCCACCTGCCGCTACTGCCTGGGCGCCAGCGGCGAGTGGCAGCCCCACGCACAGCTCCCGCGCGCTCGCGTCTGAGGGGCAGCGCCGGGAGTCTCGTGCCCGCTCGGCGCGTGGGACCCGGGTCCAGCTTCGTCAGCGTGGCCTTGCTGGGACTCCGCGCGTCCGTGACGGTGCCGTGAGACACGCCGCCGCGGAAGGGCTCTTTCGCCTGGCGGAACGCGCACACCCGGTGGGGGCGACCCGTGCTCCCGGAGTGTGTAGTCGGGCGAAGCCTTGTAGAATGGCCCCATGCTCCGAGCCCGCTTCGTGTTGCCGCTGCTGTCCGTCCTGGCGTTGGGGGGCTGTGGTGATGACGAGCCGTCGTGCATCGACCAGGCTTCCGAGTTCGCGTTCGTCCCCAACCCCGACCCCGGAGGCTTCTCCGGCTGCATCGCGACGCAGACCTGCAACGGAGGCGACGTCTCCGTGTACAGCTGCTTCCCGCCCGCCGGCGAACACGTGGGCTATGCCCTCTACGTCCGTGTGGAGGACATGAAGCCCATTGGCTTCGTCACCCTCGAGGACTCGTGCCTTCCCGACCTGTTGGCCGGCTGCGAGTGAAGACCGGACGCTAGCGCGGGCCCGTGCCAGCCACGGCCGGGCCGGGGTCCGCTGGCAGCTCCACCGTGAAGGTGGAGCCCCGGCCCGGCTCGCTCTCCACGCGCACCGTTCCGCCCAGGGCCTCCACCAGCGTGCGGGTGATGTAGAGGCCCAGCCCCAGGCCCCCGTAGTGGCGCTCCGACACGGCGCGCTCGAAGCGGCCGAAGATGCGCGGCAGGTACTCCGGCTCGATGCCGATGCCCTCGTCCCGCACCGTCAGCCGGGCACCGCTCCCGGTCGATTCCAGGCGCACCTGGATGGGCCTGCCCCCGCCGTACTTCACGGCGTTGTCGACGAGGTTGGTGACGACCTGCTCCAGCCGCAGACGGTCCCACCGGCCGGTGAGGCCCGCCTCGACGCCTGTGAAGTGGAGCGTGGCGCCGGTCCGGGCCGCGTGTGGCTCGTACCGCGCCAGCACCTCGCGCACGAGCGGGCCCAGGTCCACGTCCTCCAGCTCCAGCGAGAGCCGGCCCGAGGTGATGCGCGACACGTCCAGCAGGTCGCCCACCAGCTCCGCCAGCTTCTGCACCTGGCGCGTGCCCACCTCCACGTAGCTTTCCACCGCACGCCGGGGAATGGCCTCGGGGTGGCGGGTCAGCTCCCTCGCGAGTGCCTGCAGCTTCAGGCTCAGCGGAGTGAGCGGCGTCTTCAGCTCGTGGCTGGCGATGGATAGGAACTCGTCGCGCAGGCGGATGGCCTCCTGGGCCTCGCGATAGAGGCGCGCATTCTCCATGGAGAGCGCCGCCCGGTGCGCCAGCTCGCGGCCGAAGGACAGGTCCGCCTGCGTGTAGCGCCGGCCGGAGTAGGAGGTGAAGAAGGTGAGCACTCCCAGCATCCGTTCCCGCGCCACCAGCGGCACCGCGATGAGCGAGACAATGCCGGCGGCCAGCATCACCCGGGCATGCTCCTCGTTGTGCGCGCTCTCGCGGATGCGCTCGGGAGGGAAGTCCTCGACGAGGAGGGGCTCCCCGCGCAGGAGGGCCTCCGTGGGGGGATGGTGGCGGTTGCCCTCGGGCAGGAGCTGGAAGCGCTGAACTTCTTTCGCCAGGGCGGCGTCCTCCGGGCGCGCGTGGGCCACCTCCATCCGCCGGAACCTCCCGTCCGGCCCCGCCAGGTCGACGAGGCACCAGTCCGCGAGCGTGGGCACCACCAGCCTCGCCGCGTTGCTCAGGGTGGCCTCGTAGTCCAGGGACGCGGCCAGCACGGCGCTGGACTCGGCGAGCACGCGCGCCCGGGCCTCGGTCTGCCGCAGCTCGGTGGCCAGGGCCTCGGCCCGCTGGCGGGCCCGCACCAGGTCCGTCACGTCGAAGCCGAAGCCCGCGAGGCCCTCGATGCGGCCCTCTTCGTCCCGCGTGGGCTGGTAGATGAGGTTGAGGAAGGTCTCCCGCGTCTCGCCGTCGGCCTGGGTGAACTTCACCGGCAGCGCATGGCCGATGAAGGGCTCTCCGGTGGCGTAGACGGAGTCCATCATGGCGATGAGGCCCTGCTCGTCCGCCTCCGCCACCGACTCGCGGATGGCCCTGCCAACGATGGCCCGGTGGCCCACCAGCGCATCGTTCATGGTGTTGGAGAAGGTGTAGACGTGGTCCGGGCCGCGCGTGAAGACGATGTGCGCCGGTGCGTCCATGAAGATGGCGTGGAGCCGGGCCCGCTCCGTCTCCGCCGCGCTCCGGGCCCTGCGCTCCCGCTCCAGCAGTGCCGCGCGCTCCAGGTTGGCCCGCCGGAGCCTCACGTTCAGCTTCGTCATCAGCACCGACACGAGGGTGTAGAGGCCGAGCGCGAGCGTGTTTCCCATCGAGAGCCGGAAGGAGTGGTGCGGCGGCAGGAACAGCCAGGTCGTCGCGACGAGGGACAGCCCCACGGTGGTGAGGCCCGGCCCCCAGCCGCCCCACCAGCCAGAGAGCATGACGGCGGCGAAGAAGAGGACGAACGGGCTGGCTGCGATGTACGGCCACAAGAACCGCTGGAGGGCCAGCGCCACCAGGAAGGACAGGACCGCCACGGCATAGCGGCCCGGGGCCGAGGCCAGCAGGCGCCGCGCCGGGCTCTCGGACTGGACGGCGGTCTCGGAGAGGTCAGCCGCCTGGGAGGGGGCGCTGACGGACGCAGGCCCTGGCCGGGGATGCGAGTCGGGGGACACGGGGGCGGGCTTCCTCACGGACCGGAGTCGGACAAGATGTGAGTGGACCCCGAGGCAGGGAGGCGTGTTCCCAGGGGACTTTCCCTGCCCTAGCACGCTCGCTGCCAGGGCGAACGGCTTCGCGCCAGACGTGTTGAGTGGCGTGCGGAGAGCCTTCAGCCCGGAAGCGGAGCCGCTCGGAAGGGCTGGGGCTTGGTGCCGGTGACGAGTGACGCGGGCTCCAGATGACGTACCTCCAACCGGGGCTCCGTCCATCCCAGGTTGCGGAGCGCCGCGGTGAGGCGCTCGCACAGCGGGCCGACGTCCGCCGCGTCCGCGCCGGCCAGCTCCAACGTGAAGCGCGAGCGCTCCACCTGGGTCAGCCGGAAGGCGCGCAGCGCGTGGTGCTTGAACACCCACGCCAGCGACCAGGCATCCACCGAGCGGCCCGCGGGCGTGAGGAAGTGACACGCGCCGCGCCCGCCGAAGTCCTCCAGCGTCCAGCCGTGGAAGCCGCACGCGCAAGCGTCCCGCCGCACCGTGCCCGCGTCTCCCGGGAGGTAGCGCAGCAGCGGCAGCACACCAGGCCGCAGCCGCGTCACCACCACCTCGTCCCGCCCGGGCTCCAGCCACACGTCCGGGGCGAAGACGTGGAAGCGGCCGGGCGCATCGTCCCGCAGACACTCCCAGGCGAGCGGGCCCGTCTCCGTCGTGGCGTAGTAGTTGAGGACGGGCGCGGGCACCGTGCGCGCCAGCGTCGCGCGCAGGCCCGCCGGCAGGTGCTGCGCGGAGGTGAGCACCAGCCGGGGCGTGGGCACGTCACGCTGCTCCGCCAGCCAGCGCAGCCCCTCCGGGTCGGAGAAGAGGACCGCGGGGCGCACGCGGCACAGGCGCTCGCGCGCGTCGCCGCGCAGGACGGAGAGGCGGTGCAGCGCGCCGTCATGGAAGATGGGCAGCCGCACCGAGTACTCCAGCCCGCCCGGCAGCGCGTCCAGCAGCACCACCCGGGGGCGCGGCGGCAGCACCGCGCCCGCGCGCGCCACCAGGAAGCGGAGCACCGCCCACATGTGCAGGCAGTCCCGCCTGTCCCGCACCACGCGCACCGGGTCGCCCGTGGAGCCGGAGCTCTTCACCACCACGCACTCGGCGCTCTCGGCGGGCAGCGTGGGCACCGCGTCCCAGTGCCGCGCCAGCGTCGTGCGCTCCAGGGCGGGGAAGTGGCCCAGGTCCTCCAGCCGCTGGAGGTCCCCCGGGTGGAGCCCCGCCTCCTGGAGTCGCCGGACATAATAAGGAGAGGCCAGCAGCGCGCCGCGCAGCCCTTCCAGGCGGGCGTCGAGCACAGCGCGGGCCTCGGCCTCGTCCGCGAGAGAGGCGAGGGCCGCCAGGCCGTCCGCGATGGAGTCGGCCCAGGGGATGTGGGGGCGCTGGGTCTCCGTGTCCCGGCGGATGTGGGCCCGGGGAGCGACTCGCAGGTCGGCGGAAAGGGCTGCTGTCACTCGCGCCATCCGCGGGCTTCCGCCTCCCGCTGCTGCGCCTCGCGGAGCAGCTGCTCGCGGCGCTCCGCCTCCTGCTTGCGCGCTGTCTCCGCCCGCTTCAGCTGCTCCTGTGCCTTGCGGTAGTCGAGCTGGTCCAGGCGCTTCGCGGACTCCTTCGCGGACTCGTTCAGCACCTGTCCGTCCAGCACGTCCACCCACCGGCGCAGGAACTCCTCCTGCCGGAAGCCGTTGGAGCGCACCATCTCCGCCGTCAGCGGGGCGATGTACTCGAAGAAGCGCTGGAGGATGCGGAGGGGCTCCGCGTCCTTCCGCAGCGCCTTCGCCGAGTCGTCCCGCAGCGCGGACCCGGCCAGCAGGTGGGCGAGCATGACCACCTGCTCCCGCCAGAGTGGGGAGTTGGCGCGGTCCTCCAGGGTCGTCCAGTCCTGCCGCGAGGGCGGGCGCACGTTCGCCAGCCGGAAGGTGTCGCAGATGATGGCCACGGCCAGCTCATGTGAGAACGGCGAGACGATGGGCGCCGCCGCGAGCTGCTTCCGAAGGGTCTGGATGTCGAAGAGCATCAGTTCTCCAGCAGGGCCCGGGACAGGGCGACGGCCGCGGGGCCGAAGTCCGAGAGCCACGTCACCACCACGAGACGGAAGCGCCGCTCCGCCAGCGCGGGGGCCAGCACCTGGCGCGCCTGGTGCTCATCCGGCAGCAACAGGAACGCCACCAGCGCGCGAGAGCGCCGCGTCGCCTCCACCAGCCGCCTCATGTTGCCGCCCCCGGACACGTTCGACAGGAAGTCACTGTCGGAGATGATGACCCGCATCGCGTCCGGCCGCTCGCGTGACAGGGACTCGAGCAGGTCGAACGGGTAGCGCGTTCCCCCGCCGATGTGGCCGAGCAGGAAGTCACTCGCCGTGTCCTCGTCGTACATCCACGGTGACACGCTGGGGTTGCCGTCCGAGTAGATGACACCCTTGACCGTCGCCTTCTTCCGGATGGCCGAGGCGGACAGCACCTGCGCCGCCAGCGTCATGTTGTTGAACTGGACCTGCGGGTTGGGCATGGAGCCGCTGGTGTCCAGGTAGATTTCGACGGAGGGCACCCCCAGCTCCGAGGGCGGGGGCAGGTCCGCCTCCAGCTCGCGGCGCAGCGGCGACACGGCCGCGAGGTGGCCCTGGGACAGCACCGTCAACGTCCAGTCGATGGAGGACGGGTCGTCGCCGTACTCCCACGCCTCGGGAGTGGTGCGCAGGTACGGCTCCGGCTTCGACGGCGCGGAGGGGAGCTTCAGCACGTGCTGGTTCACCAGCCGCCGGTAGTGCTTGCCCACCAGCGCCCGCCGGAGCTTCCCGCCCCCACTGCCGGGCAGGTGGTGGGTGACGCGGTGGATGGTGGACAGCACGTCCGGCGTCTCTCCCGCGGAACTGCCTTCTCCTCCGAGCCAGCCGCGCTCCTTCGCCTCCTCCAGCGCGTCGTCCCAGCGCCCGGAGCCGTGGATGGCCGCGTCCAGGTCGTCCTCGTCCGGCAGGGACACGTCCCCGCCCAGGGGCAGGCTGAACGTCGTCTCCTCGGGGCTGTCGATGTAGCGGATGAAGGTGGCGCAGAAGTAGAGGAACTGGAGGCGCGGGGAGGGCAGCGCGTAGAAGGTCTGCGCGAACATGCGCGCCTCGGCGCGGAGGCCGGGGAAGCGCGCCTCCATGGGCGCTTCCTGGGCCGCGGGCGCCAGCTGCCCCGGGGGCAGGCCCCACAGCTCCTCGTAGATGGCGAGGTAGAAGAAGAAGAGGGGCGACGTGCCCTCGCCCCGGACGCGCTGGAAGCCCCGGTACACCTCGGCCAGCGCCGCCGCGTGCGTGCGGCCCACCACCTCGTTCACCTGCAAGTCGTAGAAGAGGTTGGTGAGAGACTGCTTCAGCCCGGGGATGAGCCGCTGCTCCTGGACTCGCAGCTCCGCGTCCCAGCCCAGCGTGTGGGGGAAGCGCGCGTGGTGGCCAATCTCATGCGCCAGCACCGCGGTGAGGCTGCCGGCCGCGCCCATGTCATGCAACAGCTCGAAGTGGACGAAGACCTGGCGCTTCGCGAGGTCGATGTACGCCAGCGGCTCGTTCGCGTGGTCCGCGTCCGGACGGAAGGGCACGTGCGGCTCGGGCGGGCTGAGCTGCACGCGCACGTCCCACAGGTCCAGCGCGTCGCGCCAGCACAAGGCCACGGTGTCCGGGGTGAAGCGCGGCGGGCTCATGACGGGACGAGCACCACCACGAACTGCGACGTGGGCAGCGTGCCGGCGGCGCGCCAGTCGTTGACGGCCGTGGCGAACCACTCGTCCACGCGAGCGTCATGCCACGTCAGCCACGTGAGGCCTGGCGTCTGCTCGCGGGTGACTTCCGGCGTCTCGCGGCAGCCCATGGCGCCCAGGCGCATGGGCGCGCCGTCCGTCAGCCAGAGGCCCTGCGTGGCAGCCTCCCGCCCGCCGGAGGCCTTCCGGTGCCTGTCGTGCACGCACAGCACCGTGGGCGCCAGGAAGTGCACGGCCCCGGGCAGGAAGCGGCTGTCCTCCGCGGCCAGGTGGACGAAGAAGGGCTGCGTCTTGTTGCCCAGCTTCGTCTTCGGCGGCTCCATGGCCATGGACGCCGTGTCGCGCAGCCGCGCCTCGATGTCGGTGAGCGACGTGAGCTCCGCGCCCACGCGGCAGAAGATGCGCTGCACCCACGGCGGCGCTGACTCCAGATTCTCCCCCAGGTTCCACAGCTGCGCGAGCACTCCGGCGCGCTCGGCCTCCCGCACGTCCGCCAGCATCCGGGGCAGCAGGTCCGACCAGGCGAGGGTGAAGAAGTTCTGCCGGCCGGCGCTCGCCGGGTAGAGGTAGCCCAGGCCGATGGCCTCCGCGCCCAGCTTCAGGTAGCCGCGCAGCAGCTCCTCGGACTTCGCCGGGGCTCCGCGCGACGCGGCCAGCGCCTGTCCCAGCTTCGCCACCGGGCCCTCGAGCAGCTCGCGCCACAGCGCCGAGTCCCAGCGGACGAAGCGCCCGCGGGCGTTCGCCTCCAGCTCGTCGATGAAGCCGCTCATGGCGTACCGCCCGGGTTCTCCTTCAGCCAGGTCGCGTAGTTGCGGTAGCGGCTGTACATGGACTTGAGGTGGATGAGGTCCTCGTAGACGGGGCCGGACAGCTCCTGCTTCGTGAGCAGGTCGTTCATCAGCACCGTGACGGCGGCGATGCGCTTCTCGGTGGTGCGCAGGTCCACGCCGGCCAGGCCCTTGTCCAGCTCGTTGCGCAGCGCGCCCACCTTGCGGCGGATGGGCTCGTGCGTGTTGTAGCGGGCCATGGCCATGTCGAACATGTTGCGAATCCAGGCCACGCGGTCCTGGAGGAGCACGCGGTGGCCCTTCGCCTCGAAGAAGGCGCTGCGTGTGTTGGGCACCAGCTTCTCGTGCAGCACCCAGGGGGCAATCTGCCGGAAGTCCTCCAGCTCCACCGTGGCGTGGCCCCGGAAGAAGGCCATGGCCTTCGCGAAGTGGAGGATGGTCTGGTACGCGCGCACGCTGACGCCGTTCTCCGTCTGCGTGCAGAGGTGCACCTTCTTGTCGAGCGGGCACTGCTCGTTGCACACCGCCGCCACCGTCTGGCCGGCGAGCTTGAGCGTGTCCTTGTGCTTGAACTCGAAGCGCGGCGAGGCCATGCGGCAGAAGTCGAGCTGCCCGAGGAAGAAGGCGATGCGCTCCAGGACTTCGCGCGGGACTTCGACTTCGAGGATGGACGCGTAGGCGCGCTCCAGCTCCACGGGGGTGAAGACGATTTCCTTCGGGAGCAGCTCCTCGGGGGACTTGTCCGCCTCCAGGCGCTGGAGAATCTGGTCCATGAAGCCGGAGTTGAAGGGCACCGCGCGCACGACGACGTCGATGCGGTCCTTGAGGGCCTCGATGACCTGGAAGGTGCCGCCGCCCTGGTCGTCGTTGGCGGTGAGGAACCAGGACGAGCGGCCCGCGTAGACGTACTGGTCCATCATCTCCGCGTAGCCCTCGGCCATGAGGGACAGGAGCGCGGACTGCGTCTTGGTGGGGATGCGGTTGTACTCGTCGATGATTTTGACGCGCTGGCTTATCCACTTGCGCCAGCTGACCTTCACGGCGGAGAGGTCCTCCGCCTTGAGCATGTCCGAGGGCAGGGGCGCGCCGAGCAGGTCGGCGATGGAGAGCTGGGGGTGGCCGCGCTGGATTCCGCGGTGCACCTCGTCGCGGCTCATGCCGGAGAGCAGGGCCATGAGGACGGCGGAGGTGGTCTTCCCGCGCCCGGGGCCGCCGACGAGCAGGGCGCGGCGGCAGGTGAAGAGGGTGAGCAGGGGGATGAGGACGAAGGAGCTGTAGCTGGTGTCCTCGGGGAGGTGGACCTCGTCACCCGCGGAGTTCTTGAGCGAGACGGACTGCCCGAACTCGAGGTCGTAGTAGGGGCAGATGACGGCGTTGTTGGTGATCCACCAGTACGCCTGCCGCATCTTGTCGTGGAGGCTGCCGCCGTCGCGCTCCGAGAGGTGGACGTTCAGCCCCTTGTCCGCGGAGGCACGCCCGGAGAGCAGGCGCGTTACCCAGTCCTGATTGGCCATTCACGGCAGAGCGTATCACCGGGGCGTGGAGGTGGGGCAGGCCGCCTCAGAGCGTGACGAGCCCCATGCGCGCCGCGCGGACCACGGCCTCGGTGCGGCGCTGGACGCCGAGCTTGGCGAGCACCGCGTTGACGTGGAACTTGGCCGTGTGCTCACTGATGGAGAGCCGGTCCGCGATGGCCTTGTTGGACAGGCCCTCCGCCAGCAGGGCGAGCACCTCCCGCTCTCGCGGCGTGAGCGAGTCAGGGCCCGGAGTGCCGCTGGTGGCGGTGGAGGTGCCTCGGGCCGCGGCGCGCACCTCCGCGAGCGCCGGGTCGAACACCGTGAGGCCCCGGGCCACGGCGTGCAAGGCCGCGACCAGGGGCGCCGGGCCTACGTCCCGGAAAAGCAGGCCTCGCGCTCCCGCTGTCAGCGCCACCTCACCGGCGGCCTCGTCCGCTACCAGTGCTAGCACCGGGGCGCCCAGGTCCGGGGCTTCCACTCGCACGTCAGACTCGGGCAGGCGCAGGCCCGTGTCCCACAGCACCACGTCCGGCGCCTCGCCGCTCGTGGACTCCAGCTCCGCCTGCGTGCCGGAGGTCACCATGAGCAGCTCGCCTCCCTGCTCCCCCAGCGCCCGTGAGAGCGCGCCCCGGGCGAGCGGGTCCTCGGCGACCAGGGCGAGGCGAACAGGGGCGGTGGGTGCGTCCAGCACGGTTCTCTTCCTTAACGGGCGCCTGGCGCCGTCGCTCGTGACGGACAGCCCGCGCTGGTAGCCTCCACAGGTCACGGGCTGGGACCTTCGCGTCCATGAAGAAGTTTGAAGGAGGAGACACGGGATGAGCGCTCGGCGCACTGTGTTCGGAATCCGTCGCCAGCGAGGGCCCGTGGTGGGCCTCATGGCCTGCCTCCTCCTCGCCTCCGCCGTCCAGGCCGCCTCCGGGCCCTACACGAAGCCCGGCAACGAGGTCGTGGACCACGTCCGCACCCGCTTCCTCGACCCGAAGAAGGGCGAGGCCTGGGCCGTGAAGCACCGAGGCTACGGCGCCGCCGCCACCAACGCGGAGGACTTCGCCCGGCGCACCAACGAGGCCCTCGCCGAGCTGGGCACTTCGCACACCGTCCTCTACCCACGCGGCTCCGTGGGCCACACCGCCCTCACCGCCATCTTCCAGCAGTTCCTCCGACTCCCCCGCGTCGAGCACTCCAGCCTCGGCGCCGACCTCGTCGAGAGACCCGACGGTATCTTCGTCCGCCACGTCTTCCCCGGAGGCCCCGCCGCCCGCGCCGGACTGCTTCGCGGCGACCGGCTCGTATCCGTCGAAGGGAAGCCGTTCCACCCCGTCACCTCGCTCGACGGCCGTGCCGGCAGGGCCACGCGCCTCTCCATCGAACGCACCCGGGGCGGCGCGCCGCTCACCCTCACCGTCACCCCGCGCAGGGTGAATCCCAAGGTCGAGTGGCTGGAGGTCCAACGCGGCAGCTCGCGCATCGTCGACCACAACGGCCGGCGCGTGGCGTACCAGCACCTCTACTCGTGCGCCGGTTCCGAGCACCAGGACGCACTCGAGGACGCCCTGACGGGGACCTTCGCCAGCGCCGAGGCCCTGGTCATCGACTTCCGCGATGGCTGGGGCGGCTGCAACCCCGAGTTCCTCAACCTCTTCAACCCGCTCGTCCCCCTCTTCACCGACATCAACCGAGAGGGCCGGCGCAACACCCGCTCCACCACGTGGCGCAAGCCGGTGGTGCTGCTCGTCAATGGCAACTCCCGCAGCGGCAAGGAGATGGTTGCCTTCGCAATGAAGCGCCACAAGCGCGCCACCCTGGTGGGCCAGCGCACCGCTGGCTCCGTGCTCGCTGGTGCGCCGCTGCCCCTGTCCAACGGAGACCTGCTCTACCTCGCCGTCATGGACGTGGAGGTGGAGGGTGTGCGCCTCGAAGGCACCGGCGTGCCCGTGGACGTGGAGGTGCCGGATGCACTGCCCTACGCCGCGGGGAAGGACCCGCAGCTCGACAAGGCGCTCGACGTGGCGGCCTCCTCGGTGGGCCGCCGCTGACTCAGCCGCCCCGGACCCGCCATACCCACAGCAGCCCCACGACGAGCAGGACGAGTCCCCCCATCAGCCCCCAGCCGATGACGGAGCAGCCCGCAGGCGTCTTCGACACGATGGGCAGCTTCTGGGTCTTCAGCTCCTCTGTGAGCTCGGCGAGTCGGGCGGCGTCGTAGGCCACCGGCTCACCGGCGCGAAGCTTCCGGCCGATGGCCTCCAGCTCGCCTCCCGGGAGGAACCGGTCCGTGAGGAACAGGCTCTTCGCCTGAAGCTCACGGTCCGTGCCGTGGGCGGCGGGGTCCAACTTGCAGCGGGCGCAGGGTGTGAATGCGCCCACCTTCGACTCGCCACACCGCACGCAGACAGCCAGGGTCATGCCCCCAGCGTACCGCGAACCGGGACGCGGGCGGCATGCCCGCTTCGTGTCACGGTGCCAGGGCGCTCAGGTGCTGCCGGATGTTCGCGATGGAGGTGTTCATGGCCGACCAGCTCGA
Source organism: Pyxidicoccus trucidator (assembly GCF_010894435.1). Classification (NCBI taxonomy): domain Bacteria; kingdom Pseudomonadati; phylum Myxococcota; class Myxococcia; order Myxococcales; family Myxococcaceae; genus Pyxidicoccus; species Pyxidicoccus trucidator. The sequence continues at coordinate 561,816 of NZ_JAAIXZ010000003.1, forward strand.
CGCGAACTTGTAGGCCGGGTCCCACGTCTGGGTGCTGCCGTAGCACCAGGACAGCCCCTGGACGATGCACTCGTCGTAGACCACTGCATTCTCGAAGGTGAAACCCACGCCGTGGTTGCGCAGCAGCCACGACTTGCGCAGCGCGGTGTTCGTCGTGTTGACGATGGTGCTGTGCTCGGTGCTGCCCGCCGGGAAGCCCGCCGTGCGCGCGGTGTGGTCCAGAATCTGCGCAATCGTCCAACCCTCGGCCGCGTAGAGCTGCCGCGCGGTGGCCTCCACGTCCGCCAGGGAGACGTAGTTCACCTGCGCTCCCGCGAGGCCCACCTGCCAGGGGCCTCCGTTGTTGTAGCAGGCGTCCAGCGGCCAGATGGCCCGGTCCCCCGTGGACGTGCTGCACAGGGAGAACGACTGCGGATTGGAACTCGGGTTCGGACGATTGGGCCCCAAGTCCCAGATGCCCTCCTTCATCGCCCACCACGAGACGCGGGCCGCCTTGTCCAGCCGCTGTTCCCTCGTCCCCGTCAGCCGGGGCACCGTCTTCGCCGCCACCCAGCGCAGCCACTTCTCCTGGTCCTTGCTGAGCAGGTAGCCATTCACCCGCAACGTCGGAACCTGGTCCCAGTAGTCGCCGTGGGACCAGCCCACCGTGCCGCCCACGTTGAGCCTATAGAAGCCGCCGCTCGCCGACTCGCTGACCACCGTGGCCTGCTCGCCAATGGAGACCAGCCGGATGGCCGTGTTCGACGTGGACGGCCCCGTGCGCAGGTAGACGTTCTCCACCGCCCGCACACGCGAGCCCGCGAGGATTCCGAAGAGCAGCGGCGACTCCGTGCTGCCGAGCTCGTCGGCCACCCCCGGCTCCACCGTGGCCTCCTCCGGGGGCAGGCCCTCACCACAGGCGAGGGTGAACAGCAGGAACGACGACGACAGCAGCGACTTGCGGAACAGGGACATGGGGACCTCCTGAGGGGAGCCAGCGCCGCGCCCCGCTGCACGGCCCATGCCCCTCCCGCTCCAGGGACACCCGGCGCGGGATGACCACTTTCCGGTCATTCCATGCGTCAGGTGACCGGTTCCGGCCGCGAGGCGGCTCCGGGTCCAACGCCCTCGCTCTGAAGGAGGCGTGACGGAGAGCGAGGCGCGCGGGCTCGAAACGGAGTCGCGGCACACGCGCTGCAAAGGCCCGCCGCGTCTCAATCCCGCAGCGCAACCCCCTCAGGAGTCCTCACATGACTGGAACCTCCCTCGCACCCCGTCCGCGCGCCTCGCGCTGGCTGCTGGCCGGCTGGATGGCCACCGCCGCGTTCGTCGGCTTCCGCTTCGTGCCCGCGGCCAACGCGTCGCACACGCACACCGGCTGGGACCAGAAGCACATCGCCACCATCCATGGGAACGACGGGCCCGCGGGAGGCGGCAGCGGCCCGGGCTCGCTGGACGAGGAGTACTGCATCATGTCCGAGACCTCGGCGATGCCGGCCTCCACGATTGCCCCCTTCATCCAGGAGACGCTGGCGGCCCTGTCGTTCGACACCATCTGGGATGGCTCCGCCGACTGGCGCGTGGACCTGTGGCGCACGCAGAAGTACTGCAACGAGTACTCGACGGCCGACCGCAACCGCATCGAAATCGAGTACCGCGTCCGCGAGACGTGGGCCTCCGTGTGCGGCGGCGACATCTACGCCTGTGTCACGTCGGTGAGCCCCGTGACGGACTCCTCCGGCGCGCACCAGCACTACAAGTACATGAACGTGCACCTGAAGCGGGAGCAGATGGCCGCGCTCGGCTCCACCACGCGCGCCCGCAAGTTCATCAACCACGAGACGGGCCACGTGCTGGGCCTCAGGGACCCCGAGTACTACGGGCACTGCATGCACAGCGTCATGCACAACAACCTGTACTCCAGCCTGGGCTGCACCGACCCCGTGTGGCACCCGACTCCGTCCGACTTCGCGTCCGTCCGCTCCATCGCCAACCGCACCAACTGAGCCCCTCTCACCCCTTCGACAATGAGGAACAACCCCATGAAGCGTTTCCCCATGCGTGAGCTGCTCCACGTGGTCGCGATGTCCGGCGTCGTCTTCGCCGCGGTCCGCTGCGGCGGCGAGGCCCCTCCCAACATCCTGGACGGCGACGTCCACTTCAACGACCAGAGCGCGCTCCTCACGAGCAACCGTGATGCCCTGCGCCTGTGCGTCCGTGAGGCCGCGTCCCTGCGCGGTGACTCCCGTGCCGCCGAGCGGCTCGGCGCCAGCCTGAAGGCCGTGGGCGCCCACCCCGACTGGGCTGCGGCGCGCTTCGGCTCCAAGACTCCGACTGTCGACGTGGGCTGCCCGGGGCCGGAGCTCGCCCTGGAGCGCATCGAGCCCAAGGAGTCCATCCTCGGCGTGGGTCGCACGGCGAAGCCCGGTCGCTACCGCACCGTCATCCACGTGCTCGACGAGAAGACGGCGGACGTGGTGCTGGGTGAGCGCAACGCCGAGCGCGCCCCCGCGGAGTTCCTGCGCGTCGATGACCACGTCCTGGCCGAGGTCACCACCGCGCTCGTCGTGCGCGAGTCCTACCTCGACAACCCGGAGTTCACCTCGCGCTGGCTGTCCCAGTCCGTGGGCCTGAAGCCCATGGACGCGGGGTTCCAGCGCTCGGAGGACGGCGAGCTGCCCGGCGTCCTCGGTGACGTGGTGGAGAAGGCCGGCTCCGACGTGTCCGCGCAGGGGCTGAGGAAGCCCGACATCGACGTGTCGAAGTAGGCCCGCGTCACGCGCGGCGGGCCCGGGATGGCCGGGAGGGTGGGGCAGGGGGCGTGTCCAGCTCCCTGCCCGACATGCGACGCAGCTCCGCGTTGCCCAGCACCACCTGGGTGAGGCGCGAGCGGGAGATGCGCAGCGAGGCGGCGGTGGCGACGACGTTGCCACCGTTCTCCACCAGGCTCTGCGCGATGCACTGCCGCTGCACCTCCGCCAGGAAGTCCCGCAGCGTGCCTCCATGCTGGCGGAACAGCGCGGGCAGGTCCGTCAGCGCCGCCGGAGCGGGGCGCGGCTCGGCGCACTCCAGCGCGCGCTGGAGCAGAGGGGCGAGCACTCCCGCTCCAATCGCCGGCGTGTCCGAGAGCACGTCCGCCGCGTGCACCACGTTGTGCAGCTCGCGCACGTTGCCGGGCCACGGGTGGGCACGCAGCAGCCGCTCGGCCTCGGGAGTGAAGGACTTCGGCCGGCCTCCGCGCTCCTGGGCGGCCTGCTGGAGGAACCAGGTGGCCAGCAGCAGCACGTCCTCGTCGCGCTCCCGCAGCGGGGGCAGCTCCACGTGGATGCCGTTGAGGCGGAAGAAGAGGTCCTGGCGGAACTCGCCCGCGCGCACCGCCTTGGCGAGGTTGCGGTTGGACGCGGCGACGACGCGCACGTCCACGCGCACCTCCTCGGTGCCGCCCACCCGTTGGAAGGCCCGTTCCTGCAGCGCGCGCAGCAGGGCCGCCTGTCCGCGCGGGCTGATGTCCGCCACCTCGTCCAGGAAGAGGGTGCCGCCGTGGGCCTGCTCGAAGCGCCCGCGCTGGCGGGCCACGGCGCCGGTGAAGGAGCCGCGCTCGTGGCCGAAGAGGTCCGACAGCAGCAGCTCGTCATTGATGGCCGCGCAGTTGACCGCCACGAAGGGCCCGGTGGAGCGGCGGGACAAGTCGTGGATGGCGCGCGCCGCCAGCTCCTTGCCCACGCCCGTCTCGCCGAACAGCAGCACGCTGGCGTCCGACGAGGCCACCCGGCGCAGCTGCGCCAGGGCGGCGCGGAAGGCCGCCGAGCCACCCCGCATATAATGAGGGGCCGAGGCGTCCTCCACGGGCGCCTCGCCCAGCAGCGCCAGGAGCTGGGGCCTGTCGTACGCGCGCCGGAAGCGTGGCAGGGCCTCCTGCGAGAGCGGCTCGGTGAGGTGGCGCCACTCGGCGAGCGCGGCCTGGCGGGCGCTCAGCCGCTGCGCGTCCGTCCCTCCTTCCTCCGCGAGCTGGAGCGTGAGCACCTGGGCTCTCAGGGCGAGGTCCTGCGCGCGGAGCCCATCGGCGCGGGCACTGGCGCGGCGCAGGGCCCGGCGCGCCCGGGCCGTGTCCCCGTTGGCGAAGGCCACGCGCGCGTCCAGCAGGTGCAGCCGCGCGGGCTGCGTGGCGCTGTCACGCAGGTAGAGCCCCTGGGCCAGCGTGTCCAGCACCCGCGCCGCCTCCGCCGGGCGTCCCAGGGCGAGCAGCGCCTCCACGCGCAGCCAGCCGGCGGGCGTGGCGTAGAGGTGGTTCTGCGCGGTCTCCTCCGGGCTGCTCGGGTTGTGCAGCGTGGACAGCGCGGCCTCCCACTCGCCGCGCGCGCAGTGGAGGTGGGCGCGGCCCAGGCCGATGGCGAGCCGGGCCTGCGGCGTGTCGGCCGCGAGCGCGACGAGGGCCGCCAGCTTGCGCTCCGCCTCGGCCAGGTCGCCTAGGAAGCAGTCGGTGGCGATGGCCTGCGGGTAGGCGCTGAGCTGCTGGAAGGGAATGTCCAGTCCTGGCAGCGCGCGGGTGAGTGCTGCCTGGGCCTCCAGGTGACGCCCCTCGCGCGAGTACGCGAGCCCGAGCCCCAGCAGCGCCACGGACTCGAAGGGCACCTCGCCGCACAGCAGCTCCAGCGCGCCGAGCCCGAGCTGGATGGCCGCGGTGTTCTGCTCCGCGCGGCGCGCGAGCGTGGCGAAGGCCACCTTGGCGAGCCCCAGCATGTCGCCCAGCCCGGCCGCGCGGGCCTGCACCTCCACGGTGGTGAAGAGCCGGCGCGCGAGCTTCTCGTCGCCCGCGTCCATGGCCACGCGGCCCTCCAGCACCGTCAGCATCAGCCGCGCGTAGGTGCTCTCGGGCGCGTCCAGGGCAAGGCACGCCTCGCGCGAGAAGGCCACGCCCGCCTCGCGGTGGCCCGCGTCCAGGAGGAACTGGAGGTGCGTGGGCGCGAGGAAGGAGTGCGCGCCCGTCACGCGTCCGGTGAGTCCCTCGGGGCCGAGCGCCCAGGCCACCAGCGCCTGGCCCGACTCCGCGTGGCCCATCCGCACCAGCACGTGCGCGGCGGTGGCCAGCAGCGCGCTCGCCCAGCGCGCCTGCTCACCCCACGGCTGGAAGTCCCAGGGGGCGGGCAGGGGCCTCGCCGTGGGCGAGTCCAGCGCGTGGCGCACGCCCTCCCTCATGGACGCCGCGCGCCCGTTGGCACCTTCCAGGCGCCGCCTTCCTTCACCGAGTGGATCCGCCGCGAGCAGCAGCAGCAGCGCTTCATCCGGAGCAGCGGCCAGCGGCGCGAGGCGGGCACAGGTGGCGCGCACCTCGGCCACCTCCAGCAGGTTCATCGCCAGGTCGAGCGTCGCGGGGCCCGCGGGCGCGAGCCGGTCTCCGGGCAGCAGCCGGCACAGCCCCGCCTCGCACGCGAGGGTGGCGCCCGTGAGGAGCGCGTCGCCGAGCGCCTCGGCCAGTGCGCTCAGGGGTTGGGGCTGGGGCGTCGCGCAGGCGGCCAGCACGGCCAGTCGGCGCTGGCGCGCGGGCTCGCGTCGCTCGGGATGCAGCAGGGAGGCGGGCGTGTCATCGGGCGAAACGGGCACAAGCGGAAAGCCTGAGGCCATCCCCTCGGGAGCGGCAAGGCCCCCAGCCTGGAGACAGAGTGTCGGGGACAGTGCCAGTGGAATGATGCAACCAAATTACCACGGACACACGCAACATTTATTCGCGAGTGGCTATAATTTAACAAGCAGGCGGGAAATGACCCAGGGCCTTGGGGGCTCTGGCGCGTTGCCCTGCGCACAGGGGGAAGCATGTCGACACCCGTTGGAATCGACGTTCGCGGAGCCAGGCTGATCCGCCAGTTCGACCAGAACGCGGATGGCGTCGAGGACAAGACCTACGCGTACGTGGACGCCCAGGGGAGGACCCAGGTGGCCACCGACTTCAGCCGCCGCGACGCCAGCGGGCAGGTGCAGCCGCCCGACGGGTTCCTGACCCAGGAGGACGCCTTCGAGCAGCAGCGCACCACCCAGGTGCTGCTGCCTCCCTCGCTGACGCCCGGCGCCCTGGCCTATCGCGGCGCCTATACCCCGCTCCCCGGAGGCCTGCCGGCGGTGGCCAACCTCTACCCCGACGCGCTGGAGCAGCTCGCGGGCGTCGCCTTCACGTCCTCGTCCTCGGGGATGCAGTCGGTCTTCGCGCCGCTGCCACCCTCGGTGCAGTCGGGGGTGAATGGCACGCCCTACGCCGTGCTGCCCAACCGGGATGCCGTCATCGCCAGCCCGCTGCTGCCGCAGGGCAACCCGGAGCAGGACCTGCTCTTCTACCAGTCGCCGGGCGGGCAGATGTACCTGCTCGGGACGCGCAAGGAGGTGCGGGACTACGTCCTGTCGGTGATGGAGAAGGGGGCGGATCCGCTCGCGGGTGCGCGCCAGTGGGGCGCTCGGACGGAGGCGCTTTTCGGCGCTCGCGACACACTGCCCCTGCCCACCTTCCTCGGGCTCGCGACGTACCAGACCGCGGACCTGCTCACCCTGGGCGGCGTGGACTCCGCCCGGACGTCAGGCATGGAGTGGGCGCAGTGCAACGCGGAGGCGAACGCGGGCCAGCGCCCGGAGGGGTGTGGCCTGGAGACGGTGTTCGCGGGGGTGAATGGCACGGCCCTGGCGACCTCGGTGATTCCCAACCCGCTGAGCCGCGCGACGGCGCTGGCGGACAAGGCCGTGCTGCGAGCGACCTCGGCCGCGGAGTTCGCCGGCACGCGCGAGGGAATGGCGGTGCTGCGACGGCTGGGGATTGGCGCGCTCGATGATGAGACCTTCCAGGCCCTGCGGCTGATTGCGGACAAGGCCACGCCGTGGAACGCGCTCCAGGCCAACCCCACCGCCGTGCGCCTGCTGGGGGACAACATGGTTACCGAGCAGACCGTGGACATCTTCCGCGACACGGTGCTGCGCGGCCTGTCGCCGGAGGACGCGTTCGTCCAGGGAGTCATCACCCCCGAGCAGTACACGCAGTGGGTGGGCCGGCAGGGTTCCATCACGACGTCGGGCACCGTCGTCTATTCCGTGGGGGCCCTGACCGAGGGGGAAGAGCGGTTGGTGCGGGGCTTCTGGGAGCGGTTCGCCCGAAAGAGTGAGATGCCGACCCGGCTGCGCGAAACCATTGTCACCCCGAGGCCCGTTCCCGACGAGCTGGTCCCCATCCTGGGCAGCTCTGACTACGCCCTCGCCCTCGACTTCATGCCTGGGGGCCGCGTGGACGCGCCCGGGACCGAGGCACTGGCGCGGCAGGGAGTCTTCGATGCGATGAACGCCTTTGTCGGCTTCTCGCAGATGCTGAAGCTGAAGCCGGCCGGGCTCGCGGATGACGTGTTGGTCTACTCGAACGAAACCAACAAGACGATGGCGCTGTTCGCCCAGAAGCTGGGCTTCGAGATGGCCCAGCTGCCTGGAACCGACAAGTACGTGGTCTTCACGTCGATGAGCAAGCTGGGTGAAATCCTTGACGGGGACCTGCTGGAGCTTGCGATAAAGGTCATCGAGAGAGGGCAGCGCTGAGACACGTGCCACCTCCAGGAGCGGAGCTGAGATGACCGGACGTGGCGCGGACGTCGTGCTGAGGGATGTGACTGAAGCCGACCTGTCCGTCTTCTTCGAGCAGCAGCTCGACGCGGACGCGAATCGGATGGCGGCATTCACGTCGAGGGACCCGGCGGACCGGGGCGCCTTCATGGCCCACTGGGCCCGCATCCTGGGGGACGCGGGCATCATCAAGAAGACCATCCTCGTCGAGGGGCAGGTGGCGGGCCACGTCTCGAGCTTCGAGATGCTCGGCCACAGGGAGGTCACCTACTGGCTGGGGCGGAGCTTCTGGGGCCAGGGGCTCGCCACCCGGGCGCTCTCCGCGCTGCTGGAGCACGAGAAGGTGCGCCCGCTGCATGCGCGCGCCGCGAAGGATAACCTCGGCTCTCTCCGCGTCCTGGAGAAGTGCGGCTTCGTCATCACCGGCGAGGACAAGGGCTTCGCCAACGCACGCGGCGCGGAGACCGAGGAGTTCATCCTCGTCCTCCGCGAGTAGTCGCGGGTCCGTCGCTGGGCGCGCTGTGCTCGTAAGGGCGAATGGGTGAGCCTCCGGACCTGCTTGGGGGAACCGGCCTCCCATCTTCCAGATGCTTCTCAGGGGCCCGGGCTTCCGCTCATCAAGAGTGAAATCCTCAGGGGGCGGAAGAGGTTCCGCTTCTTGAACTGGTGTTGCTCCATCTTCCGCAGAATCGCATCCAGCGTCCGGCAGGCGTCCACCACGTGCGCTCCCTTGCCAGGACATCCGCGAACTCCAGCACCCCCGGGAGCACCTCCAGGTCCTTGCGCGAGAGGACGCACGCGCGCAGGGCGCTCTCCGGGAAGTTGACGCCCTTCTCCGCCCGGAGCTTGACGCGCTCCTTGAACGTCCTCACCACCCGTGCGGTCGCATGGCTCGCATCGACCACCTCGACCACCGCTTCCAGCTTGCCGTCGTCCAGGAGCACGCGCTGTCCCGGCTTGAGCTGCAGCGTGACGCCCGGCATGTCCAGGCCAAGCCTGGGCGGGACGTGCCACGCAGTCCCGTCGAGCGGCTTGCGCACCCCGGGTTGCCCTTCCACGGCCTCCATCCACAGCTGGGTCACCATGATGTACACGTGGCGCTCCCGCGGCCGGGGGCCCAGGAGCGACTCCGTGTGCTGGTGCAGGAGCCGCTCGGCCTCGCCGCGGCGCAGCCCCCCGGTGAGGGGACGGGCAGAGAACCGGCGGGCGCTGGAGCGCCTCGCGCGAGGGAGTCCTCGATGCGCTGGACGAGCTCGTGGAGGCTGGAGCGGACGAAGCCCTCGCTGCGCCCCAGGGAGGTGAGCCCAACTCGCTCAGCTGGGGCTGGAGCCGGCGCAGCTCGAGCTGCCTCGGTGCCACGTAGGCGAGCAGGTTCTCCGCGCTCGCGTGGTAGCCGGGCTGCACTGCCGCAAGTGCGCCGAGGTTCGCCTCGACGAAGCCAGCGACATGCCGCTGGACCTTGAGCACTTCCGCATGGATGTCTTCGAGCTGGCCTGACATGGGGCCCTCGCGTCGAGGTTCTCAGCGCCAGGTGCGCCACCGTGCGTGACCAGGAGGCGGCGCAGGAGCTGCGGTGGGCCTTCGAGGAACTCCGCGTGGCCATCTTCGCGCCGGAGATGACGACGCCCGTGTCGGTGACGGTGGCGAAGGTCGGCGCGGCCCTCGCGGCGCTGCGCTAGAAGCGGGTGGCTGTGCGTCCGCGACGAGAGCATCGGCGTCCTCAAGGTGCTCCGCCGCCAAACGTCGCCGTCCTACACACGCTCAGGTTCCTTCTGAGCGATAAGTCCGAGCCAGCTTGGCGGCCTTTTTGGAAAACTGCGACATCCACTTCGACGATGCCCACTCTTGGCTGAGAGTGTCTGCCCAGTCCGCAATCGCCTTGCGCTGCGCGACGCTGAGAGCCGTCAACACAGGGGCGGGACAGTCACCATCAATGCGACAAAGAAAGCCGTGGAGATGAATCCACAGCTCGAAGTCGGTCGAATTCGCCAGCATGACGCGGAGAACCGCCGGCAAGTAGTACAGGACGGCGGCGTCCGTCATGTACGAGAAGTCTTCCATGTACAGCGAGCCAAGGAAGGGCTGGGATTCCACGTCGCTCCGCATCTTGCCGAAGAAGTGGTCGACAACGTACTTGGCCTCAATGCCCGGCGGTGCAAGCTCTTCCTCGGTTCGTGGAATGGCCGCATCTTTGAAGGCGAGGTCAATTCCGTGGATGACGTCGTCACGTTTCAACATGGTCGGCCCGTGATTGTCACATCAAGGAGAATGAAGAACCAACCGTGAGCATGAAACGAGCGTAAGACGAATAGGGGCTGTGTTGAGGGTTGGGCTGGTGCAGAGGGCCGAGGAGGGCTGCTGACGGGTGCCCCCGGGCTGTGCGCCAGGCCAGTGGAGAGGCCGTGCAGCCCCCTGAGGCACAAGGAATGACCTCTCAGGAGCACACCTTCCGTTCAGAACATTTCCTTCAATTTCCGCTCGACAGAACTCGGCTGCCGCCCGAGAAGCCGTGCGATGGTCTCGGCGTCCAGTCTCCGCCGGGCGAGTTCCGCGACCGCATCGAGTTCCTCATCTCCCCAGGGCTCATAGGCGCGCGGATACGTACGGCGCGCTTCCACCATCTCCGGCTTCAGGTCGGTCTTCCGGATGCCAAAGTGCAGGATGAGATTGACCTCGGGCTTCGGCGTGGGAGCAACAGCGACTGGTTGCGCCGCAGCCGTCCCACCCGACGAGATAGGCTTCGCGCTCTTGCGGATGGCCTTGACCTGCTCGTTCAAAGAACATGTCGGCTCCAGAAGGAAGGTAGGGATTGCATCTCAATCACCCCACCCTGTCCAGCGTCCGCGACGCGCCCCCTCCGGGGGACACCGGACTGAACAGGAAGCCTCAAGGCCCACGTCCAGTGGGAGCCGTCACGACGAGTGCCCCCAGACCCAGGTGTCCGGTACGTCACCTGGACGGGAAATCGCCGGTTCGGCAGGCCGTGGGCCTCCCAGCCAGGGCTCCGCCATCTGTCCCCGGCATGGCGCGCGGAGGCGTCGTCGTCGCCAGATTCACGAGTCAGCGGAGCGCTTCGTGTCGATCCCCGCACCGCCCAATCGTCGCGCTCTTGAAGGCGCCCTGCCGGCGTCCTCTCATTCCCAGAGGAGCATCCCATGTCCTACATCGATGGTTTCGTCATCGCCGTGCCGACCGCGAACAAGGAGAAGTTCATCGCACATGCCCGCAAGAACGACCCCGTCTTCATCGAGTACGGTGCCCTCCGCGTGCTGGAGTGCTGGGGAGACGACGTGCCGAGCGGCAAGCTCACCGACTTCCGCAGGGCCGTGCAGGCCAAGGACGATGAGACAGTGGTCTTCTCGTGGATTGAATGGCCCGACAAGGCCACGCGCGACGCTGGCATGGAGAAGATGATGAAGGACCCAAGGATGAGCCCCGAGCAGAACCCGATGCCCTTCGACGGCGCGCGGATGATCTACGGCGGCTTCGCGCCGGTGGTGGTGCTGGACAAGTAACACACACGCGAACCCGGAACGCATCTCCATCCGTGCTTTGATGAAACAATCTCCTTCCCCATGGCACGGGCGTTGCCAGGTTGCCCCGCGTGCCCTCTGCCTCCCGCCCCTGAACCGCCGAACCGGTGCGCGGTCCCCGGGCGGCGCGCTTCCACTCAGTTCAGGCTGAGCGAGGGGGAGTTCGCAGCGTCCACCAACCGCTGGATGCGCACCTCCAGCGGCGGATGGCTGGCGAACAGGGCCAGGAGGCCGCGGCCCCCGTGGATGCCAAAGGACTGCAGGGTGGAAGGCAGCAGGCTCGGCTTGCCTTCCTGCGTACGCAAGCGGTCCAGCGCGCGAGCCATGGCCTGCGGGCTGACCAGCTGTGCGCCGCCCTCGTCCGCGCGGAACTCCCGCTGCCGACTGAACCAGGCAACGAGGAGACTGGGGGCGAGGCCGAGCACGACATGGAGCAACAGCTGGGTCACGAAGGAGCTCGCTCCCGTGCTGCGCTCCTCGCTGTCGTCCGAACGGTTGGAGCCACCGCGCGTGACGAAGTGCACGACGTTGGCGATGAAGTTGACGGTGGTGTTGAGCACCCCCACCAGCAGGGTCTGGGTCACCATGTCTCCGTTGGCCACGTGAGCCACCTCGTGAGCCAACACCGCCTCCACCTCGTCCCGCGGCATGTCCTGGAGCAGACCGCTGGACACGGCCACTAGTGCACTGTTCCGACGGGCCCCGGTAGCAAAGGCGTTCATGTCCGGGCTGTCAAAAACGGCCACGTCGGGCGTCCCGATGCCGGCATCACTCGCCAGCCGACGCACCGTCTCCTTCAGCCACTGCTCGGTCTCGGTGCGCGGCGTCTCGATGACCTTCGCTCCGGAGAGCCACTTCGCCAGCGTCTTCGAGAGCATCAGCGTGAAGAGGGCGCCGACGAATCCATTCACTGCCGAAACGATGAGCAGCAGGTACAAGACAGGGCCGTGCACACCCTTGCGGGCCAGGAAGCCCTCCACGTCCAACAGCCACGCGATGCTGCCGAGGGTGGCCACCACAGCCAGGTTGGTGAGAAGGAACAAGGTGATGCATCTGGCGAAGTTCCATTTCATGAGCCCTCGTTCCGGCAGAGCGTCGTGACGGCAGAGCATCGTGACGGCAGCATGCAGCGCGACGCGGAGGCGCTGCCACTGCCTTCATTCTAACCGAGGTGGTGAAAACGCGACAGAAGGGCTCGGGTCCGCCCTCGCTGAGCACCGCAGGGGGAGGGCGATACCACTTCAGGAGTATGACCCTGCGCGACCGCGGCATGACGCGAGCTGTTCTGCTTGCCCTTGTGTCTGCGGGTCTTCTCGTCTGACAGGTTCCGGGGCGGCCTGGGCAGCAGTGTGCCCTATGGGGGTGCTCGGCCCCCTACACGGGCCTGGCACACAGCTCGGGCGGCTCCCGTCCGCGGCCCTCCTCGGCCCCTCCGCTCCAGCCCTCACCTTCAGCGAGCTGTTCAAGCAGCGCGCTCTCGAACTGCCCTTGCGTGCCATCTATCCGCATGCTAGACACTGAACCACATGGTTCAGTATTCAGGTGCCGGCCTCGATGCTTCGTTCGCCGCGCTCTCCGACGCCACCCGACGCGGTGTTCTGGAGCAGCTCGGGCGTGCGGAGGCCTCGATCACGGACCTCGCCGAGAAGTTCAACATGACCCTCACGGGCATGAAGAAGCACGTCGGTGTCCTGGAGCGGGCCGGGCTCGTGAGCACGGAGAAGGTCGGGCGCGTGCGGACCTGCAAGATCGGCCCGCGCCGACTGGAGGAAGAGATGGCATGGCTCGAGAGGTACCGCCAGCTCTGGGACGCACGCTTCGACGAGTTGGACAAGGTTGTCGAGGAGTTGAAACGGAAGGAGCAGGTCGATGGACGCAAGAAGAGAGAGTGAGCCCACACCCATGAAGAACCGCACGACTGTGGAGCGGAAGTCCGAGCGTGAGACCGTCGTCACGCGAACTTTCAATGGTCCGGCACACATCGTGTTCGAGGCGTGGACAAAGCCCGAGCTGTTCAAGAAGTGGTGGGTGCCGAAGTCGATGGGAATGACCCTGGTTTCCTGCGAGATGGATGTTCGTACCGGGGGCACGTACCGTCTGGTGTTCGGCCAAGGGATGGCGTTCTTCGGTAGGTACACCGAAGTGACACCGCACTCGCGCCTCGTCTGGACCAATGAGGAAGGTGGTGACAATGGGTCCGTCACCACGGTGACCTTCGAGGAAAAAGGGGGCAAGACGCTGCTGGTCGTGAGCGAGCTCTACCCCTCGAAGGAAGCTCTCGACGCTGCCGGCACCGGGGCGGCGGATGCGCTGGTCGAGACGTTCCAGCAACTGGACGAGCTTCTCGTCACCCTGGGCGCGAGCGTAGGACGGGCATGAAGTCCTCGTTCCCGCGGTCGGCCGCCTGCGCGCGATTCTGAAGCACCTGGGGTTGCGCACGGCGAGTGCGCACCTGGGCTGCTGGCTCGGTAGAAGCCCACTAGTCCGGCTTGAAAGCTTCGTTGGCAGTCGTGCCAGCAGTGCCAAGCTTTCGACCGCCTCCGACCACGTGAATCCACTCGTTCACCGTGACCGCGGCGACGCCGTGCCGCGGCGTGAGCATGTCCTTCAGTCTTCGCCAGGCCTGGGTGGTTGGGTCGTACTCCTCGACATGGGCATAGACGCCTGGGAACTCGCCGCCTATCGCATAGAGCTTGCCGTCCAGCGCCGCAGCGCCGAGCCCCCCGCGCGCGGTGGGCATTCCGGGCAGCTGCGTCCAGGTCCTGGTCACGGTGTCATACGCATCCAAGGCAGCGTAGTTTTCGTAAGGAAAGGGTGCGACACGACCGCCGACGACATAGATCGTCGTGCCGATGCTCGCGGCCGCCAGGTGCTCTCGGCCCCTAGGCATCTCGGGCAACATCTCCCAGGTATCCGTTGAGACGTCGTAGGCTTCGTGGGCGTCTCCCGGGAGACCGCCAATGCAGTGGATTTTGGTTCCGACCACGGCGACAGCGAATGCGGCGCGAGGCGAGACCATCGGCGCTTTGCTAGACCAGGTGGATGAGCGTGGATCGAACTCGAACACCGTCGCAGTGGTGGTGGGGCCATAGCCGCCAATCACATACAGCTTACCGTTCACTGCGGCGACGCCCGCGTGATCCCGTGGGGCCGGCATCGAAGGCCCTGGCGTCCAGCTGTCCGTAGCGGGATCATAGATCTCGAGGAGATCCAGCGGGAAGTCGTTGTCTAATCTACCGCCGGCCACGTAAATCTTCCCATCGATGACTCCCGCGCCCAGCTCCGAGCGACGAGGATCCTTCATGGGCGCGTGGACTTTCCACTCGCCGGGAAAAACCGGCTTCACTCCCGCGTCAGTTCCAGCGTCAGCTCCCGGGCCACTGGGCTCTCCCGAGCCGCAAGCGATGAGAGTCAGCAGAACCGCCGGGGAGAGAAGGGTTCGGAGGCGGAAAGGCGTGAGATTCAGGGGACCCGATTGTGCGCGCGAAGTGAGGGGGCTCGGCATCGTCAACGTCAGGAGCAGCTTCCGCAAGTGCTTCATCGTGGGGTCCTCCTCATGAACCTCGCGGGAACGAAGGGCTCGCGAGCAGGAACGAGCCGCATGGCACGGGGAACGAGAGAGCGCCGACGGTCGACTCGGAAGCCCCCCGCGAGCGCAGGAAGCGATCCGACCGGTACACCTGCGCACGAACCTCCGCGAGCTCATCGCTCGAAGCGGGGGCGGCGAACCCCACACTTGAGAAGGTGACGAGAACAGCCACTGCATTGCGAAGATGCATTCGCTCTCCCGGTGAACACGGCCTGAAACACGGCCGGCTCAAAAGGGAACGAAAAGTCCGCGACAAAGTCGCACGACATCATTTGGAGTTGAACCCCGGCTGGCGCTGCGGTGGCAAAGCGGAAGCGAGCGCCGCGGCTGGAGTGGGCGGAGCTGCTCAAGCGGACATTCGACGTCGACCTCTTCGCGTGCGGGCGGTGTGGAGGCAGGCTTGGGGTGCTGGCGGAGCTGACGGCAACCTGGCGGGGCGCGCGCATTGGAGAGGCACACCCGTGCCCTGGCGGCGCGTAGCGCGCGGTTCCCCCGGTGGGGCAGGTGGTGTCGGGCGAATACTCTGTTGCAACTGAAGGTCGCCGCAAAGAAGATGCTTCGGTCGTGCCTGCCCCGCCGGGCCCTCTTCGCAAAAAGAGGTTCCAAGAGTGCCCATGACCAGGTCTTTTCTGCCCAGGGCTGTCTACCTTCTCACCAGAACAGGGGAGGGGCCGGTGCGATGAGCCTTGTCAGGGGCTACGCTGTCATCGACGACGAGCTGCGAATCGACGGGATGCGCGTCATCGAGGTGCGTCACGCGCCCGCGCTCGTCTTGCCCACGCACGCGCACGACACGGCGAAAATCGGCGTCTTGCTGGCAGGCGGGGGCAGTGAACGGGCCGGGCTCGAGCTCGAGAGCCACACGCCGCTCGCCCTCTTCACGCGTCGACCCTATCGCTCTCACGAAACCCAATACCATGCGCAGGGCGCTCGCTTGCTGTTCGTCCAGTTGGACCCCGACGACCGCCGGGCGCGCGCCGCGATCGACCCGCCCCGCCTCGGTCTCGCTACCGCCCTCGAGCTCGGACGGCTCCTGGTTCGGGCGTTCGGCGAGCCCCGCTCGTGCCGGGCCCGTCTCGTACGCGATGCGGCCAACACGATTCTGCGCACGCTCGATGAAATGCCCCGACCGCGCCCGCCAGCCTGGCTCGAAGAGGCCCGCGAGCTCCTCGTGGCGAACATGGCCCGGCCGCCAACGCTGAGCGAGCTCGGGCGCGTCGTCGGCGCGCACCCCGTGCACCTCGCGCAATCGTTTCGCGCCCACTGGGGCATGACGACGCGCCACTATTTGCGCGCCCATCGCGTGTTTCGCGCGCTGGAGCTCATCGACCGCGGGGTCGGGCTCGCCGAAATGGCGGCGGCGGTCGGCTTCGCCGATCAGAGTCATATGACGAGGGCCATTCGCCTCGAGCGGGGCGCCCCGCCGGGAGCGCTGCGACGGCAAGCGCCGACGTGAGACGCGTTCGCGATGTACGGGGCGCGGCACACGACGCGCGACGCGAGGGCAGGCCGCCCTAATCGCGTTCAAGACCCGCCGCACGCCCGCGGGTAACGTGAGCCTCTAACGAGGAGGCCCTGGCCATGGAGAAATCAATGAAATCAATCGCGCGCATCGAACCGACGTGGTCCGGTCGCACAGCCGGGGCGTTCGTGGCCCTCGCTCTCGCCACCCTCACCTCGCAGGCCTGCGCAGCGGGCGCGCACAAGGCCGGCGAGGGAGGGAAAGAGACCGCGTCGGTGAAAACGACCGGGGGCGAGACGGTCCGGTACGAGACAGGCACCCTCGGCGTGCCAGAAAACCAGGCCGCCCCGGCCACCCCCGCCAACCCGCTGCTGGAGCCCTGGACGGGCCCCTATGGCGGAGTGCCGCCCTTCGACCGGGTGAAGGTCGAGCAGTTCGAGCCGGCGTTCGACGTCGCGATGGAGGAGAACCGGCGCGAGCTCGCCGCCATCCTCCGCACGAAGGATGCCCCCACGTTCGAGAATACCATCGCCGCGCTGGAGGACGCGGGCCGGACGTTCAACCGCGTCTACGAGGTCTACAACGCCTGGTCCAATGTGATGAACACGCCCGACTTCCAGCAGGTCGAGCGCGCCATGGGGCCCCGGCTGGCGGCCTTCTGGGACGAGCAGTCCCAGGACCTCGCCCTCTTCCAGCGCGTCCAGGCCGTCCATGACTCGCCCGAGATGGCGCGGCTGACGCCTGCGCAGCGGCGCCTCGTCCAGTATTACTACCGGGACTTCGCCCGCTCCGGCGCGAAGCTCGACGCCCCGGGCCGCAAGCGCGTCGCCGAACTCAACCAGCGACTCGCCGCCCTCTACACGTCCTTCAAGCAGAACGTGCTCGCCGACGAGGCGAACGCGGTGATCATCGACAACGAGGCGGACCTCGCGGGACTGCCGGAGGCGCTGCGCAAGGCAGGGGCGACCGAAGCCGAGGCACGCGGCCTGAAGGGCCGGTGGGTGGTGTCCAATACCCGCTCGGCCGTGGCGGACTTCCTCACGTACCTGGACAACAGGGCGCTGCGGGAGAAGGTGTGGCGCAACTACGACAGCCGGGGCGACCACGGCGACGCGCACGACAACAACGCCATCGCCAGCGAAATCCTCGCCCTGCGCGCCGAGCAGGCCCGGCTGCTGGGCTACCCCACGTACGCGCACCGGCAGCTCGAGGGGACCATGGTGGCCACGCCCGAGCGCGCCCTGAAGCTACTGATGGACACCTGGGCCCCTTCCGTCGCCCAGGTGCGCGCGGACGTCGCCGCGATGCGGGCGCTGGCCGGGCGCTCCGGACTGACGGAGGACATCGCCCCGTGGGACTACCGCTACTTCGCGGAGAAGGTGCGCAAGGCGAAGTACGACTTCGACGACAACGAGGTGAAGCCCTACCTCCAGCTCGAGAAGCTGAGGGAGGGCATGTTCTGGGTGGCCGGCGAGATGTTCGGCTACACCTTCGCCCCCGCGGTCGGCGTGCCCGTCTACCACCCGGACGTGCGCGTCTTCGAGGTGAAGGACGGCGCCAGCGGGCGTCACGTGGGGCTGCTGTACTTCGACCCCTATGCGCGCCAGGGCAAGTACAACGGCGGCCAGACCGACCCGTACCGCATCCAGGAGCGGTTCCGGGGAGAAGTCACCCCCATCGTGTCGAACAGCATGCCCTTCGTGAAGCCAGGGTCCGGCGAGGTCGCCCTGGTCGGCTGGCGCGATGCGCAGACGCTCTTCCACGAGTTCGGCCATGCGCTGCACGTGCTGAGCTCCAACGTGTCCCATCCCTCCCTGAGCGGCGGCCGCGTGGTGGGCGACTACGCGGAGTTTCCGGGCGAGCTGCTGGAGCGCTGGGTGTCAACGCCCGAGGTGCTGGGGCGCTTCGCGGTGCACCACAAGACGGGCCAGCCGATGCCGCCGGCCCTGCTGGCGAAAATCCAGAAGGCCGCGACGTTCAACCAGGGCTTCTACCTGGTGGACTACCTCACCTCCGCGCTGGTGGAGATGAAGCTGCACCTGGCGAAGGAGCAGCCCCTGGACCCGGACGCGTTCGAGCGCGACACGCTCCACCAGCTCGGGGCCCCGGCGGAGGTCGGCATGCGCTTCCGGATGCCGCACTTCGGCCATGTCTTCACGAGCAACGCGTACGCCGCCGGCTACTACACGTACCTCTGGGCAGAGGTGCTGGCCGCCGACGCGTTCGAGGTCTTCAGGCAGGCCCGGCGGCTGCACGACCCCAAGCTGGCGGCGCGGCTGCGGCAGCACGTGTTCTCCGTGGGCAACACCGTGGACCCGTTCGAGGGCTACCGCGCGTTCCGCGGCCGGGACGCCACCAGCGAGGCCCTGATGCGCGAGCGCGGCATCCGCTAGCTCACGGCGGAGCCCGGCTGCCCACGCCCACGGTGTCGGAGGCGCCCAGCACCGCGGCGCTCGTGCCGAGCACCAGGGCCACCGACAGGACGGGGCGTATCTTCCTACGCCCCCCGCGGATGAAGCCCGCGCCGCCGCGATTCATGAGCGGGCCCCGGGACGCCCGCTCCCTCCCGGAGCGAGCCGCCCGCCCGCCGCATCAGGAGCGCCTGCGCCGCCGCAGGAAGACGAGCATGGCCGCCAGCGGGAAGAGGTCCGCTCCGCTCGAGCAGCCGCAGCCCTTGTTCTCTGGAGGCAGCTCGGGCTCCGGGCCGCTTCCCGCATCCGGACTCGGATTCCCGGTGCCCGCGTCCACCGCCGGGACACATGCGCCCGCGCGGCACGTGCCGGACGTGCAGGGTGTCCCGTCCAACACGGGCTGGAGGGCGCAGGCGTTGCCCGCCACGCACGCGCGGGCCTGGCACTCGGGGGCGGGCTCGCATCCGGGAGCCTGGCCTCCGCAGACGCCCGCGGCGCAGACGTCGCCCGTGGTGCACGCGTTGCCATCCGTGCAGGCCGTGCCGTCCGGCCGCTCCGGGGCGCTGCACGCGCCGGTGGCGGGGGCGCACGTGCCCACGTCATGGCAGGCGCTCCGCGCCGTGCAGGTGACGGGATTGCCTCCCACGCACGTGCCGGCCTGGCAGGCGTCCGTGCGCGTGCAGGCGTTGCCGTCATTGCATGCCGAGCCATTCGCCCGCTGCGGGTTGCTGCACACGCCGGTGGACGGGTCGCAGGTGCCGGGCAGGTGGCAGCCGTCCCGCGCCGTGCAGGTGACGGGGTTGCCGCCCACGCACGCGCCGGACCGGCAGGCGTCCAACTGCGTGCAGGCGTTGCCGTCATCACACGCGGTGCCCGTGGGCTTCACCGGGCTGCTGCACGCGCCGGTGGCGGGGTTGCACGTGCCCACGTCATGGCACGCGCTGGCCGCGGTGCACTCCACGGGGTTCGCGCCGGCGCACACGCCCGCCTGGCAGGTGTCGCTGCGCGTGCAGCCATTGCCGTCGCTGCACGTGCTGCCATCGGGCTTCACCGGGTTGCTGCACGCGCCGGTGGCCGGGTTGCACGTGCCCACGTCATGGCAGGCGTCGCTGGCCCTGCACGTCACGGGGCTGGCGCCCACGCACGCACCGGCCTGGCAGCTGTCCACCTGCGTGCAGGCATTGCCGTCACTGCACGTGCTGCCGTTGGGCTTCACCGGGTTGCCGCACACGCCGGTGGCCGGGTTGCACGTGCCCACGTCATGGCACGCGCTGGCGGCGGTGCACTCCACCGGGCTGCTCCCCACGCAGGTGAAGGCCTGGCAGCGGTCCACCGTGGTGCAGGCGTTGTTGTCGTTGCAGGACGTGCCCTCCGGCTGGGGCAGGTCGGCCGGGCAGGCCAGCGCGGTGCCGTCGCAGACCTCGGCCGCGTCGCAGGTGTCCGTGGCGGCGCGGCACGCCGTCCCCCGGGCGAGGGGCGCGCAGGTGCCATCCACCGCGGCGCCCCGGGCCACGCTGCACGCCTGGCAGTCCGAGTCACGGGAGCCGCCGCAGGCGCTGTCGCAACACACGCCGTCCGCGCAGAAGCCGCTGGCGCACTCCACGTCCGCCGAGCAGGTGCTGCCCTGGGCCTGGGGGCTCACGGTGCGGGAGGCGAGCCGGTACGAGCCATACGGCGCCGCGGGCTGCCATTCGGTGTGCATCACCAGGAAGGAGCGCGGCGCATGGGAGGCCACGCCGAGCTGGAGATAGCCATACGGGTAGGTGGCCGTCGAGGGCCGCTGGGACAAGAGCCTCGGCGTGGGCGTCAGCACCGTCCCCTCGGGGCTGATGTAGCTGGCCCACAGCTCGTACCGGCTCGGGGTGTAGGGGTCGTCGGAAATCCAGACGGCGAGCGCGTTGTCGCCGTCACTCAGCAGCTCGGTGGCGCGGATGTGCAGCGGCTGGGGCACCGTCGGGGCGAGGGAGAAGGGCGCCGTGCCTCCGGCGGTGGCCGACAGCAGGCGCCCGCCGTGGACGCCCGAGCGGAAGAGGGTGCCGTTCGTGCTCCGGTAGCCGTACCCGTCCCACGTGACGAGCCAGGCGCCCCGCACGAAGGCGACCTGCGGCGAGCCCGCGGCGCCCGCGTCCGCCAGCGCCAGCCGGGGCCCCAGGCCTCCGTCGGTCGCGAGGAAGCGGCCCGCCTGGACATCGGTGGTGTCCCAGGACCCGGCGCCCTCCTCGTGCCAGACGATGAGCGACACGCCCGCGTCCCGGGCCGAGTCCACGTCCGGCGCGTACTGCAGCCGTCCTCCGGTGGCGACGGCGAGCCCGGCCGGGTCCCTCACCGCTCCTTGCTGCGTCACGCGCGCGGCGTAGATGTCCTGGGCGCTGTTGTTGGCCTCGCTGCGCAGGTCCTGCCAGGTGACGATGTAGTGCGTGCCATCGAAGGAAACGGCCGGCTCGCTCTGGCTTCCCGACGTCGTGGAGATGGGGATGCCCTGGGGGTCCAGCACCTGCCCCGAGGCGGACACGCGCGCGCCGTAGATGTCCAGAGTCCCGGCGCGCGCGTCCTCCCAGACGGCGAAGAAGTCCGAGCCGTTGCTCGTCAGCGCGGGCGCGCGCTGGTCGCCGGGCGCCGAGGAGATGGGCTCGGCGGGGCCCAGCTGCGCGCCGCTCGTGTCGAAGCGGGCGCCATAGAGGTCCACGCTGCCTCCGTCCCGCTCGCCCGCCCACACCGCGAGGTAGTGGGTGCCATTGAAGGCCACGGCCGGGGAGAACTGGGGGTCGGCGCTGAGGGACACGCGCAGGCTCACCGGGTCCTGCCAGCCGCCATCGCTGTACAGGCGGCGGCTGTAGACGTCGTTGCCCCGGCCTCCCGTCAGCTGGAAGGGCTGGGAGCCGGCCCAGGTGAACAGCGTGGAGCTTCCGGTGGCGGCGATGCCGGGGCGCTTGAGGGTGCCGCTCAGCACGCCCGAGGGGCTGATGCCCAGGTAGTGCGACGAGCCGAAGCCGTTGAGCAAGGTGCCATCCAGGCCGATGCGCGCCGCCTCGACGTCCGCGCGGTACTGGTCGTCATCCAGCCACACCACCGTGCACACGTCGCCGCAGGCGATGTTGGGCATGTTGAACGAGTAGCCCTGGTTGTAGACGCGGATGCCCGTGGGGTCCTGGAGCGTTCCGTCCGCGTTGACGCGGGTGACGTTGACGGCGCTCTGCCCCACCCAGGCCACCCAGAAGCGCGTCCCGTCGAAGGCGGCTGCGGGCTGCCCCGCGGAGACGCTGGGCGGGCTGACGGCGAGGCCCAGCGGGTCCGTCACGGCGCCCTCCGGCGTCACCCAGGTGGCGCGGATGCGCGTGGGGGACTCACGGCCGTCCGACCAGGTGACGAACCAGCGGCCCGCGCCCGCGGTGACGGAGGCGTGGACGCGGGAGTTGGGGCCCTGGGAGATGAGCACCCCTTCCGGGTCCAGCACCTGGCCCTCGGAGGTGACGCGCGTGCCGAAGATGAACTCGAAGTGGCTGCCCCCGGAGCGCCGGTCCTGCCACACCACGAGGAAGTCGCTGCCCAGCGCGGCGACGTCCGGCTTGTGCTGCCAGTCAGGCGCGCCGGAGATGACGATGGGCGCGGAGTCCAGCACCTGGCCGGCCGCGGAGACGCGCAGCGCCTGGATGTCGTTGGCGCGCTGGAAGACCACGAGGTAGTGCTGGCCGTTCCAGGCCACCACGGCCTCGGAGGCGCCGCGCAGCAGGGGGATGCCGCCCGGGTCCAGCGGTTGATGGTTGGAGTCCAGCCGCGCCGCGTAGAGGCCGCCGTAGCCCGCGCGCTGGTCCGTCCAGACGACGAGCCCGCCGGAGTCTCCCAGCGCCAGCTCTGGATGGGACTGGTCCGAGAGCGCGCCGCCGTAGATGGGCACGTCCACCCCCCTGGGCTCGGAGACGGTGAGGGAGGAAGCCATGCCTCCCATGACTGCGAGGAGGGCTCCGAGAAGGATGAAGGGGCGTGGGGCCGGCAGGCGCATGATGCAATTGTGTAGCAAATCCACGGTGCGTGAAAATGGCGAATCGCGGTGCGTCATGCGGGGGCGGGGTGGGAGCCGCGGGTACGCTTCGTTTCCGACTGGCGCGGCCTCCGCTGGACGCGGTCTATGAAGCGCTCCAGCGCACCACGCGCTTCCGGCAGGTGGCGCTCTCTCCCGGCGGCGAGCGCGTGACGTGGGTTGCGTCCTCTTCCGGCTCTCCGGCGCATGATGGGGGATGCGCCTCACGCCCACGCGTCCTCAAAGCGTCAGCGCGGTCCTGACAGCATCAGCGATTTCAGGACGTCCCCGGCGTAGGTCCACGGCAGCGCCCCTCCGGCCCGGCGCCGGGGTCAGTAGTGCTGGAGCACGCCGCTGCGCTGCTCGGCAAGCGCCTCGAACTGCAGCTCCGCCAGGCGCAACCTGGCCCGCACGTGGCCGGCGTTGGTCCGGTAGCTGGTGAGAAGCACCCGCTCGTTCGCGTTGGCGGTCGGTATCAGCACGAGCGTGAGCCACGCGCCCGGCGGGTAGGGCAGGTAGTAGGCGCGATTGAGGCCCTGGGGCTCGTCCGCCGCGCGAGCGAAGGCCCATTCACTGGCGACCACGAGTTCGTTCACCGGAATCAGGTGGTCCGCGCCCCGGGCGCCCGTGTAGTTGTGCCAGGCCTCATCGCTCAGCCGCACCCTGCGGTTGTGTGACAGGTCAATCACCCGGTTGGCGTAGGTCGGATGGGGAATGGCGCGGAAGTTCACCGCCAGCTCGTCCTGTCCGAAGTCGGGGTAGCTGCGCCGGGGCGGGTCGAAGTCGTGGTTCCCGCGCGCGGGGGTGAGCGTGTAGTCGTGGCCGGCGTCGCGGTTGTTGATGGCGTAGGTGCCAGGAGGGGCGACGACGGGCACGGCGACCGCGAGCGCGTTGGCTCCCTCCGAAAGCGTGACGGTCCATCCGAGGACTGCGTTGTTGGCCACGTCGCTCACTCGGCCACGGATGGAGTGCTGGTTGAGCGTTCCGACGAAGGCATGGCCCGCCGAATGGGCGTTGAGCGCGTTGAGCGCGGCACTCGCGGGGACGAAGGTGTAGTGCCGTGCCTCGGGCGTGAGCGTGTAGTTGCCCCCGTGGCGCAGCTGTCGCTCCTGGAAGTTGCCGTTGTTCAGGCCCGCGAGCTCGCGGACCAGGCCCCCCGAGATGAGCAGCTTCGCACCGGGGATGGCGGCGCCCGTCGCGGTGCGCACCGTGCCAGTGGCGGAGTAGAGGCGGACGCCCGTGAACCGGGGGTGCTGCTCGGTTTCCAGCCGGGCCAGGTCGAGGCTGTCCGCGTCGAAGACGTGCGTCGCCGACTGCACCGAGAGCCGGTACTCGAACCCCGCGGGAGCCAGGAAGGTATGGTCAGCGCCGTTGTGGGTGAGGGCCTCCCCGTCCTCGGGCTTCAGCGTCAGCTGCGCGCCCGCCACCGGATGGCCGTCCTGGTCACGGACCTGGACCTCGACGGGGATGCGCTTGCGCGTGGCCTTGAGGCGGAGTCTCGTGTCTGCGCCCAGCGCATTCACCTCCACGCGGTCCGGGACGAGGTCGTGGTAGCGCGCCTGGGTTTCGAGCACGTAGTCGAAGCCCGCGTCGAGCATGTCCAACGAGAAGGCGTCGGAGGAGGGCGGGTCCCTCCACTTGACGACCTCCTTCTCCCCCTTCAGGACGCGGACCTGAATGGAGTCGGCCATGCCGTCATCGGTGCTCACGGTAGCGGTGAACCAGTACCGGACCCGACTGGCGTTGAAGTTCTGCTGCCGGTCGCTCGCGAGCACGCCGAGCCTCTTGTCGGCCGGGTTGAACGCATGGAAGGGCCGCGTCGGGGTGAGGGTGTAGGCCTCGCCAGCGGGGAGGTTCGCGAACAGGAAGTTGCCTTTGTCATCCACCTGCGACGTCTCGTCGACCGAGTCGCTCACGAGTCGGAGCCGGGTTCCGCGAGCCTCGCCCTTGACCTGTCCGCTGACGGAGATGCGGGCGGCGAAGTCGTGCACGGTGTCCCGAGCGAGGTCGTCGACACGCGCCTCCGCTGGGGCGAAGCGCACGGAGGCCTTCGAGGGCTGGAGCCTGTAGCTCCGCCCGGGGGCGACGGCCGGGAACGCATAGTGGCCCTGGTTGTCGGTCTCGGTCTCGTAGGGCGGCATCCCATCGGCATCGAGGAGTAGCAGCTTCACCTTCTGCACGGCGGCGCACACGGAGGCCGCGCGCACCGTTCCGGAGATGCGGGGGAACGGCCGCGCGGTGAAGTTCACCGTGGCGTCCGCGTTGAGCGCGGCGAAGTTCTGCTCCGCCGCTTCGAAGGTGTGATTCTCCAGCGCCACGCGCACCGTCAGGTTCTGCCCGCTCCGAAGGCCCGTGAAGGCGTAATCGCCCAAGGCGGAGGGCTGGCACGACTGCTGGACGTTGCCCGCGCTGAGCAGCTGTACGGTCGCTCCCTGCACGGTCGCGCCGTCGGGCAGGAGGACATGCCCCCGGATGGCGACTCCGAAGATGCAGCGACTGATGCTCGAGCGGAGCATCACGCCGCCGCCCACGACGATGGACGACGCTGCCACAGCCAAGGCGATGGCTATCTGCCTGGGCACGCGGACATCGGCCAGGCCGAAGGTGATGGCGAAGGTGTCGTCCTGAAAGTCTGGCTGCATCGAGGTCTTCCCGAGGGCTCAGAGTGGCTGGGGTTCACCCTTCAAATGGTGCAGCGCCCCGAGCCCCAGGCGCCGGATGCGCGTGACCTCGTCGAGGCCCGGCTCGGCCAGGAGGTCCCGTGCCCATGCGTGCTCCACATCGAACCTGGGGCCCAGCACGAACACGAGCCGGATGAAGGCGGCCACCGTGTCCTCGAGCTCGAAGCCATGGTGCACCGCGCGCTGGAGCGCGGCTTCGACCTCCCTGCGAACGCCCCCGGGGCCCAGGGCGCGGGGAGCATCGGGGAGGGTCTGCTCGAGCTCCTCGGTAAGCCGCTTCACGAAGGGCTCGCGTTGCTGCGCGTCCAAGGCGTGTTGTTGCTCGCGGCGGAGGGTGAGCACGATGTCTGTTCATACCACGGTCCCTGCCCGGCCAGCGCGGGGCCCTCCCCCCGCGGCACTGCGCCGGAGAGGGAAACTCCTGTCGGCGACCTGTTGTCCGATGAGGGACCAAACGGCTTCTGGAGCTGGCAGGTGAAGTCGACCCGACTCCCAGGCCGGAAGCCGCTGTCTCCAGCGGCTTCCGGCTGGGGCAGGTCAACGGAAGATCAGGCTGTAGTCATAGCTGCTACCGCCGTAGTGGGCGCCGCCCGCGGGACAGGCCGAGCTGGCACTCCCGCCGTAGAACAGCCCCTGACACTTGTTGCACCAGCGCCAGTTGGACTGCAGATCGGGGGCGCCTCCCGCGGAGTGGTGCAGGTGGTAGTCATAGCTCCCGCTACCATCGTGGGTGCCGCCCGAAGGGCAGACGGAGGAGGCAGCGTTGCCGCCGTAGAACAGGCCCTGGCACTTGTTGCACCAGCGCCAGTCGCCCTGCCACCCAGCCGTGGGCGCGACGTCGTGCGCGAGATGGTAGTTATAGCTGCCGGAGTTCCCGTGCACTCCACCCGCCGGACAGCTGGAGCTGGGGTTGCCGGCGTAGAACAGGCCCTGGCACTTGTTGCACCACTGCCAGGTGTCCTGCGCGGGCGTGTACAGCGTCCTCAGCCCGGCGAGGTCGCCGGGGGCGAACTCTCCCGTCTCCACCGAGCGGAAGCAGGAGTTCATCAGCGAGCTGCCGACGGTCGCCGTGGTCGGCGTGCCCGGAATGTGGATCGCGCCTACGCCGGCGTCGCCCTCGTTGCCGCCGCTGCCGCAGCTGATGCTGCGGTTGTAATAGTCCGTGTGGCGGAACCCGAGGGTGTGACCAATTTCGTGCGTGATGACGTGCTCGATGACGTCGACGCTGTACGAGGAGAGCCCACCGCCGATGTTGATGGTCGAGTACGGCAGCCCGCCCGAAGGGAACCCGGCGGAGCCTCCGACCACCCCCGGCTGTATCACCGCGTTGATGGTGAAGCTGCAGCCGGTGCTCGGCGTCCGAGCCATGGCGAAGGTGAGCGGCAGCTCGTCGTAGTTCTGGATGGCCAGGTCGAGCGCCGTGCTGAACGCCCCGGTGAACGTCGAGCCGTTGATGCAGATCTTCGTCAGCGCCGTGCTGATGAGGTTGGTGGTGCGGTACTGCTCCTCGGTGGTTTCGCCGGTCTCGAGCAGCTCGCGGGACGCGGTCAGTGAGACCTCGACGTCGCGCCCGACGTAGACCTTTCCATCGACGACCATGACGTCATCGGCCGGGAACCCGGCATTGACCAGGTTGCTGACGATCTCCTGCGTCTCATCGGGCGGCTCGGCGCACCCGAACACCAATGCAACACATCCCGCAGCGAGTACGAGACTTCTTGCAAGCATGGCGACTCCTCTTGTGTCGGACCTGTATCTCCAGCGCTGCCGCCTCGCGCGACGAGCCCTCCGGAGACACGGGCTCAAGGTAGTCGAAGGGGTGAAGCCGGCTCAAGCGTGGGCAGTCCACGCGAGGCGTTGCTGGCGTAACTGGAGGAATGAGTGGGACGCCAATGCAACAAAAATGCAACAGAATTGAAGTTGCATCAGGGTTCTCAGGCCGAATCAGGAAGGACTGCCCCCGTCATCAAGTGACGTCCGCGCCCACCCACCGAACGCGGAGTCAGGGCTCCTTCGCAGCGCGGTTTCTCGAATAGAGTCGGCGTGCGCTGGCATCGGGTGGCGCAAGGAGAGCGCACGAACGATGCGGCCCCATGGCATTGGTTTGAGGTTGGGAGTGTGTCTGGCCCTGCTCGCTGTCTCGGGGGCAGCGGCACAACAGACGAAGCCGGAGGAGCAGGAGCGCACGCGGCACCAGAGGTTGGCGGCGCTGGGGGAACTCTGGGGGCAGGTGCGTTACCGCCACCCGTGGATGCTGTCACGGCGCATCGATTGGGACGCGGCGTTCATGAACGCCGTGCCGAAGGTGGAGGCCGCCAGGAGCACCGACGAGTACGCGGCGGCCGTGCAGTCGATGCTCGACGCGCTCGAGGATCCCGCCACAAAGGTGAAGAGCGCGCAGCCGCCCGCCACGCTGGCTCCGCCGACGCTCCGGCCGGTGCTTGGCTTGGAGAAGGACGTGGTGGTGCTGGACCTGCGCAACCTCACGTCCTCCGAGGGACTCCAGGAGTTCTGGGGCTTGCGCACCAGGTCCCGGGAGCTCTTCGCCAAGGCGCGAGCCGCCATCGTGGACCTGCGTCTGCGCGGCTTCAACCCGGCGGAGGCCTGGAGTGTCTCCAGCGCGGCGGATCAGATCCTCCCCCTGTTCTTCGAAGGAGAGCTGGTCGTCCCGGGGCTGAGGTCCACCATTCACGGGGGCTACAAGCCGCAGAGCGGCATGGACGCCCCCTACACCACGGCCTTCACCCAGGATGCCAGCTCGGTCGTGCAAGCTTCTTCCTGGAAGAAGCCCGCGCGGGTCATCTTCCTGCTGGACGACCACAGCCTGGTCTCTCCGAAGCTCCTGGCGCTGCGCGCCGCCGGTCGCGCGCTCTTCGTGGGCGAGGGGCCCGTGACGGACGCGTTGGCCGTGGACACCCAGGACGTGCCGCTGGGCGAGAAGCTCACCGCCACCCTCCGAACGAGCGAGACGGTGCTGCCTGTGGGCCTCGATGAAGAACTCCCGGCGCGAGCCGACCTGAAGGCCCCTGACGCGGCCTTCGCCCGGGCGCTGGCCCTGGCCAGGCAGAAGTCCAAGCCCAAGGGCTCTACTGCCTCCGCCCAGCCGGAAATCCTGTGGCGTCCGGACAACGCATACAAGGAGGCCCCGTACCCCTCGCGCGAGCTGCGCCTGCTGGCGGCCGTGCGGCTGTGGAACGTGGTGGAGCTCTTCTTCCCCTATACCCACCTGATGGATGTGGACTGGAGCCAGCAGCTCCCCCTGTTCCTGAAGCGCTTCGAGGCCGCCAAGGACGCGAACGAGTATGCGCTCGAGGTCGCGAAGGCCGCCAAGGACCTGCGCGACGGCCATGTCTCTCTCAGCGGTCACCCTGCGTACACGGAGCTTTGGGGTGGAGTCGGGGCTCCCTTCGAGGCGCGAGACATCGAGGGGAAGGTGGTCGTCACCGAGCTCTTCGAGCCGCGGCTCGCGCAGGGACTCTCCGTGGGGGATGTCATCGAGAGGGTGGACGGCGAGCCCATCGAGGATCGGCTCCGACGCCTCGAGCCCATCCACCAAGGCTCCACCGAGGCGGCGACTCGCTTCTTCCACATCTATCTGGCGCTCGCGGGCCCCGAGGGCGCCGAGGCGACCTTCACGGTGCGCAACGAGAAGGGGGGGCGCGAGGTGAAGCTGCAGCGGAGCCCCCAGGTGTCCCCGAAGGGACGCCCTCACGAGCCCTTCAAGCTGCTGGAGGACAACATCAGCTACGTGAACCTCGCGCAGCTCAAGCCCGGCGAGGTGGCGGAGGTCATGAAGAAAGTCCAGGGGACCCGGGCCCTGGTGTTTGATCTGCGGGGCTACCCGCAGGGGACGGGAAGCGTGCTGGCGCCGTACCTCAACGTGAAGGGCGCGAAGACCTGGGCCCGCTTCGAGGTCCCCCTCGTCGCGGGCTCGACGCTGGTGAATGGCCGTGTGGCGTTGACGCAGGAGCTTCCCACCGCGGATGTGCCGGTGTACCGCGGCCGCACCGTGACGCTCATTGATGAGCGTGCCATGAGCCACGCCGAGCACGTGGGGTTGATGCTGGAGGCCACCTGTGGGCCGACCTTCGTTGGCAGTCCCACCGCTGGCGCTGATGGCAACATGACGCACACCGTGCTGCCCGGCGGCATCTGGATGAGCTTCACGGGGATGGACACCCGTCACGCGGATGGGAGCCAGCTCCAGCGCAAGGGGCTCACGCCCCATGTGGCCGTGCACCCGACGCTCGCGGGCCTGCGCGCGGGCAGGGATGAGGTGCTGGAGCGCGCGCTGCAGCTCCTCAAGGAGCCGGTAAAGCCCGCCGCCGCGGGGCCGGCGACCCGCCCGGCGCAACGCCCGTAGCTGATATGGGCGTTGACCGTGGCGGTACAGAGCCTCGGAGGTTCAGGGCTGCTTCTGCATCCCCGCGCCACCCGTGGCGGTATTGCGCGGGTCATCCTCCGGGTTGACGTAGGTGATACCCCATGGCCCCACCGCATGGAGCTGAACCATCGTCGGCTCGCGGGTGAACGCGAAGTGGCGCGTGGTGGCCGGCATCACGGCGAAGCTGCCGGAGGGGAGCGCCTGGGCGTTGGACGTGTCGAACTTCTCGCCCATCCCCATGAGGAGCTCGCCGGAGAGGACGGTGAGGTGCTCGTCCGACGGATGGAAGTGCGGCGGGATGCGGTAGCCGGCCGGGAACTTCAACCGGAGGGTGAACAGCTTCCCCGCCGCCGAGGGGACACCCTCGATGACCGCCATCTGCGCGCCCGGCGGGATTCCGGCCGGCGGCGGCCCCCAGCGCACATCATTCGGCTTCACCATGATGTGCTGGGATACCGCGCGAGGCTCAGGCGAAGCGGCGTGGGCCAGGGTGGAGCCTCCCACCCCAAGCAGCACGGCTGCGGCAAGGGCCGGTCTCATTCTTCGTACATGGGTCGGACTTCTCATTGCACACCTCCCATGGTGGGTAGTCACGGGAGGGCCCCATGGCACGAGGCAGGCGCGAGAACGTTCGGTGCCCAGGGACGCCAGGACGCAGCCCGAACGTACAGGCCCACCGAGGGAACGGCGTGGGTGGCGGACCGCTTCGTGCGGGCGGGGAACGCGGCGGGCTGCGTGGACGCGCTGAGGGGCGGGCTTCCGCAGGGAGCCGCGGCGCGCGAGGGCTTCACGCGCCGCGACTCCTGAGCGCACTACCGACTACCAGGGCGCCGGTTGCGGGTTGGTGGCGGTGACGGAGCAGGGGCCGTTGTTGATGTTCACCTGCTGGACGAAGTTGCCGATGCGGGCGGCGTTGGGCGCCGCGTCGTCCCCGGCGATTTCATAGAACGCGACCACCGCCTGGCCCGGCTCCACGTTGGCCGGGATGGGGATGGAGCGCCGCTCGCCCGGGTTCACGGTGATGGGGGCATCCGACAGCGGGCGCAGAACCTCCAGCAGCTCGCGGTTGTCGGAGGACAGGGCCTCCAGCGGCAGGGCCTGGGGGAGCACGGCGAAGCGGAGGTTGAACAGGGTGATGGCGGCCTTGGCCTGGAAGATGTTGCCCAGGTCGAGCACCGGCCAGCGCGAGTCCCTGTAGGTGATGCCCCAGCTGAGGTTGTTGACCACGCTGCCACGGATGCGGCGGTGGTTCTTGTCCGTCCAGTACATGTCCTTCACGGTGCTGTGGCAGTCGGCGGTGCTCCAGCCCACGTGGATGGTCTTCCCCGGGACGATGGGGGAGTCGTTGTTGTTCATGTTCATCCAGTGGATGACCGTGTCGCCCGACGCCGTCGCCGTATGCGTCACGTTGTAGAAGTGACCGTAGAGCGGGGAGCTGGGGCTGGGGTACCCATTGAACGTCGCCGTGACGGTCTCGCTCTTGTCCAGGACCACCGCGATGTCATAGGCGGTGGCGCTACCGGTGTTCCTGAGGTCGCAGTTGTAGTCGTACGCGGCGGCGCCCTGGGCGCCGAGGAGCAGGGCAAGGCCAGACAGCCGAAGTGCAATCTTACGCATATATATATTCCGCCATTCATGCGCCGCGAGGGGGAACGCGGGAGGGCGTCCGTCGGAAGCACGAAGGCGGGATAAGTCATTGCAATCCGGGGACCGCGAAATTCATGCAAGGCCTTGAGAGTGAAAGGGAGTCAGGGTTGTGGCGTGAGAGGTTACGAGGACAGCTGTTGCTGTAACATCAGATGTCACTGAGCCCGCTGTCCGAGGTGGACTCGGGCCGCGCGCCGAGTGAAGCAGCCTACGGGGTTTCACATACAAGAGCCCAGGTCAGAGATGCCCTGTCTGTCATACGCATGTGTGAGACATCCTGGATGGGCGGGTGTCCGACCTCGCGAGCGCATGTCGGAAATTCCATACGTCGTGGGCATGACGCTCACCCCTGACTGGCTTTGTGAGGTGTTTTCGCGTCGCTGGAGGGGTCGTGTTTCGTCGACGTATGTCCAAGGAGCCTGGAAGTCTACCGTCCGGGCGGAGGCGACGGGTTCCTGCTCGTGACACGTTCCCGGCGGAGCTCGATAAAGGCTCGGACCCCGAGGCTCAGCCCGGGGAGGAGTGCTCCACCCACGAGCGCGCCCAGGTGTCTGCCCAGGGGTGCGCCAGCCCAGGCCTCGCCCACCGTCCAGCCGAGCCACACGCCGCCACCGGCCAGCAGGGCGAAGAGACACCCGACCCCTTCATCCGTCTGGTACGCCACCCACGCCAGCCCCACGCCCACCGCGAGCGCCAGCACGGCCCCCACCGCCGTGGGCACCGGGCCCGCGTCCAGGAGCGCCAGCACGTTGGGCAGGGTCAGCGCCGTCCAGGCGACGACGAAGATGGCTCGCCCTCGCATCCCATGGCCACCAAAGCCCGTGGGCTCACTCATGGGAGGCGGGGCTTGGGACTGGCAAAGGCGTGCATCCGGGAAGCGTAGAGGATTCCACCGCCCGCTGACGACCGGCCGCGCTGCCGCGTTTGGATGAGCGAGTATCGCTCGCCAGCCTTGAAGGCCGGGCACCGGGCGGTGGGGCGCATCCCCACCGCCCTCCTCGTGACTCAGCGCGCGTGGGCCGCCTGGGCGCTCGACGCTTGCTCGGTCGCCGGTGCGGCCGGCTCCGCGCGGGCCCGGAACAGCGGTGCGAAGGCCGCGCGGTAGCTCCACGCGAGGTACAGCCCGAGCACGATGAAGACGGTGGGCATCGCGTACGACGGCGCGAGCGTGAAGTGGAAGCCCGCGATGTTGATGATGATGGGCGCGAGCAGTGTCAGCGCGAGCGGGACGAACCGGTTCGTCAGCAGCGCGAGGCCGGCGGCGACCTCGATGACCTTGACGAGCGGCATCAGGTAGCCGGCCGCCATGAGCCCCGTGATGAAGGGCAGGGCCTCCGGAGGCGGCGGAGGCTGCGGCGGCATGAACGGCACGAAGTGGCTGAGGCCAATCACGAAGAAGGGAAGACCGAGCACCACGCGAGCAACGCGCGGGCCCCATTTGGCGAAGAGAGACATTGGAAGTGCTCCTGGGAAGTTCTCGCGGTCAACCTAACGGGCGGCCCCGGGCAGCACTAGTACATCCTCGGACAACGTATTATTGCTGTGGGAGCAATGGACCTGAACCGCGTCGCCACCTTCCTCCGCGTCGTCGAGGCCGGCTCCTTCACGGCCGCCGCGACACGCCTCCAGCTGCCCACGTCCTCGGTGAGTCGCAGCGTCGCGAAACTCGAGGAGGACCTGGGCATCGTGCTGCTGGAGCGCACGACGCGGAAGATTTCCCTCACCGACGCCGGCCGTGCGTACTACGAGCGGGCACGCGAGGCCGTCGCCGGGCTCGACGAGGCGACGCTGCTGGCGGGAGAGACGGCGCGAGAGCCGAGCGGCATCGTGCATGTCGCGGCCCCCCCCGAGGTGACGGGAAAGCTCGCCGGCGCCCTGGGTGAGTTCGTACGCCTCTACCCGAAGATTCACGTCGACGTCATCACGACGGCGCGCGGGGCGGAGCTCGTGGGGGGCCAGGTCGACATCGCCATCGTACCGGGCCGGCTGGAGGACTCGGCGCTCATCGTCCGCCGGCTGGGCGTGAGCGTGCACCGGCTGTACGCGGCCTCCTCGTATCTCGAACGACACGGGAAGCCTCGCACGGTCGCCGACCTCGCCCGCCACGACGCGGTGCTGTACCGCGGGAATGCTGGAGCGGCGGACTGGGAGCTCGTCGGCCCGCACGGAATCGAGAGCGTCAAGGTCAAGGGGCCGCTGAGTGGCGACTCCCTGGAGTTCGTCTTCGAGGCGGTGGCACGCGGCCACGGCATCGGGCTGCTGCCCGAGCAGTTCCTCTCGTGCTTCTCCGCGTCTTCCGCGCCCATCGAGCTCGTGCTTCCGAAGTTCTCCTCCGAGGGAGCGCTGCAGTCCCTCGTGCATCCGTCCCGGCATCTGCCCAAGCGCGTGACGCTGCTCCGTGAGTTCTTGAGCGAGCGGTTGACGTCCTGCGAGCGGGCCATGGCCGGTGATGCGATGAGGCGGAGGATGAGCCGGGGCCCGGGGTGTCCGGAACCCCGTCCTCCCGCGAGCCGCTCGTCCTGACCGCGGGAGGCTCGGGCCGGGTGTGAGCTCCGAGCCGTCGGCCTTGAAAGCAGGAGGCTCCGCTTCAGTGCACGCGTGCGCGGGAGCGCCGCTGGAACCACACGGCGCTGCCCAGCAGCAGGAGCCACACGCTGCCTCCGCCCGGGGTCCCCGCAGAGGATGAGCAGCCGAGTGCTGCCTTTTCCGGTGCCGGCACGGAGATGAGCTTCCGCACGGTGACCTGGAAGGTGCACTCGGCCGTCAGCCCGGCCTCGTCCCGCGCGGTGACTGTCACGGGCGTGGTGCCTCGCGGGAAGAGGCTGCCCGAGGCGTGGCTGTAGACGAGCATCGGGGAGCTCGTCACCGCGTCGCTGGCCGTGGCGGTGAAGGTGGCGGCCACGTCCGCGCCGTCTCGCGTCTCGACAGTCATGTCCGCGGGGCAGGAGAGGGCGGGAGGTGTGGTGTCCTGGACGGTGACGGAGAAGGTGCAGGACGCGGCATTGTCCGCCTCGTCTCGCGCCGTCACGGTGACGGTCGTCGTTCCGAGCGGGAAGCGGCTGCCGGTCGCGTGGCTGGAGGACACCTGGGGAGCGCGGGTGACGGTGTCCAGCGGGCTCGCGAGCTCATAGGGGACTGTCGCGCCGTCGGCTCCGTCGGCTTCCACCGTGAGGTCCGCCGTGCAGCCCACGGACGGCGCGGTGGTGTCGCGCACGGTCAGGGTGAAGTGACACGTCGTCTCATTGCCCGAGGCATCCCGGGCCGTGACGGCGACCTGCGTGGCGCCGAGCGGGAACACCGTGCCCGAGGCGTGGC
Organism: Pyxidicoccus trucidator; assembly: GCF_010894435.1. Taxonomy (NCBI): domain Bacteria; kingdom Pseudomonadati; phylum Myxococcota; class Myxococcia; order Myxococcales; family Myxococcaceae; genus Pyxidicoccus; species Pyxidicoccus trucidator. Next base: position 596,419 of record NZ_JAAIXZ010000003.1, read on the forward strand.
TGTAGACGAGGTCCGGTGAGGCGGAGGCCGCGTCGGATGCGCTGGCCGGTGCGTACTCCAGGGTGGCGCCGGAGGCGCTGGTGGCCTCGGCGCCGGTATCCACGGGGCAGGTCAGGGCCGGTGCGGTGGTGTCCTGGACGGTGACGTCGAACGTGCACGACGCGCTGTTGCCGGCCGCGTCCGTCGCGGTGGCGGTGAGGGTCGTCGCCCCAATGGGGAACAGCGCCCCCGAGGCGTGGCTGTAGGTGAGCGCGGGCGACGCAGTGACGGCGTCCGAAGTGCTCGTGGACGCGTAGCTCACGGTGGCACCCGTGCTGTTGGTGGCCTCGGCGATGACGTTCGCGGGGCAGGTCAGGGCGGGGGCGGTGGTGTCCTGGACGGTGACGTCGAACGAGCATGAGGCGACGTTCCCCGCCGCATCCGTCGCGGTGACGGTGACGGTCGTCACTCCGAGCGGGAACACCGTCCCGGAGCCCTGGCTGTAGCCCAGCGTCACGGGCGGGCTGGCCGTATCGGAGGCCGTGGCGGCCGGATAGCTGACAGCGGCGCCCGAGGCGCTGGTGGCCTCGGCGGTGACACTCGCAGGACACGTCACCTCGGGCCGCGTGGCATCACGAACGGTGACCTCGAAGGAACACGAGGCGGCGTTGCCGGCCTCATCCGTCGCGGTGGCCGTGACGGTCGTCACTCCAAGAGGGAACACCGTCCCCGACGTGTGGCTATAGGTCAGCACGGGTGAGGCCGTCACGGTGTCGGAAGCCGAAGCTGACGGGTAGCTCACGGCGGCACCCTCGGCGCTGGTGGCCTCGGCGGTGACACTCGCGGGACAATTCACCTCCGGCTTCGTGGTGTCCTGCACGCTGACGTCGAAGGAGCAGGAGGCGGCATTGCCGGCCGCATCCCTGGCCGTGACAGTCACTGTCGCCGTCCCCAGGGGGAACACCGTCCCCGAAGCACGGCTATAGGTAACGTCGGGCGAAGCCGTGACGAGGTCGTGGACCGTGGCGGGCGCGTAGCTCACGGTGGCCCCCGAGGCGCTGTTGGCCTCGGCGGTGACGTTCGCGGGGCACGTCACCTCAGGCGCGGTGGTGTCGCGGACCGTCACCGAGAAGCTGCACGTGGAGCTGTTGCCCGCGGCGTCCGTGGCGGTGGCGGTGACGACCGTCACTCCGAGCGGGAACACCGTCCCCGAGGCGTGGCTGTAGCCCACCGTCACCGGCGGGCTCATCGCATCGGAGGCTGTGGCGGGTGGGTAGCTGACCGTGGCCCCCGAAGCGCTGGTGGCCTCGGCGGTGACATTCGCGGGGCAGCTCACCTCGGGCGCGGTGGTGTCCCGCACGGTGACGTTGAACGAGCACGAACCAGTACGTCCGCCCGCATCCGTCGCGGTGACGGTGACGGCCGTGGTGCCGGGTGGGAACAGCGTCCCCGACGCGTGGCTGTAGGTGACCTGCGTCGCGCTCGCGTCGGAGACCGTGGCGGCCGGATAGCTGACGACGGCGCCCGTGCTGCTGGTGGCGTCGACGGTGACGCTCGCGGGGCAGCTCACCCCGGGCGCGGTGGTGTCCTGGACGGTGACGGTGAAGGCGCACGAGGCGGTGTTGCCGTACGCATCCGTCGCCGTGGCGGTGATGCTCGTCGCCCCGAAGGGGAACACCGTCCCCGACGCGTGGCTGTAGGTGATGGCAGGTCTGCCGGGAGTGTCGTCGCTGACGGTGGCCGCCGGATAGCTCACCTGCGCGCCCGAGGCGCTCTGGGCCTCCGCGCTCATGCTGGCAGGGCAGGTGAGGGTGGGAGGCGTGGTGTCCGGCGCACCGCTCATCGTCGTGCGCCACAGCTCGAAGCCGCTGGCTCTATCGTTGGCGACGAAGAAGACGTACTCGCCCTGGCGGGTGAACAGGCGGGGGTTGGAGGAGAAGGGTCCGAGGGCAAGCTCTCCGATGGGGCGGGTCCCCGCTTCGGTGCCGTCCGAGACAAAGGGCTCCATGCCGAGGTCGGCATCCGAGGCGGCGAACACCACCAGCCCCTCCGGCTCCAGCGCCAGCATCGGCTGGTCGGCCATGCTGCCCACGGGGCCCCGGTGGAGGTCCCTCACGCGCCGGGTCCCCTCCGTCGTTCCATCGCTGCGCCACAGCTCGGTGCCACCCTCCAGGTCATACGCCTGGAAGAACAGGACGCGGTTGGCCACCGTGAGGTGGCGCGGGTTGAAGCCCTTCGTCCCCACGGCAAGCTGCATCACCGGCCAGGTGCCTGCCTCCGTGCCGTCGCTGCGCCAGAGCTCGCGCCGGGTGCCGCTCTGCGCGGCGCTGAAGTACAGCACTCCATCCATCAGCACGAAGTCGTCCGGCCAGCTGCTGACCCCCGAGCCGATGTTCTTCACCAGCTGCGTCCCGGCGGCGGTGCCATCGCTCTTCCAGAGCTCGATGTCGTTGGTCGAGCCGGGGCCGAAGCCTGGGAAGAAGAAGAAGCCGGGCGTGGCGGCGAAGGCGTTGTCGAAGTAGGGCACCACGTTCGTCACGGAGACCGTGCCCTCCGTCGTGCCATCCGTCCGGTAGAGCGCGCTGCCCGAGCCGTTCGAGGCCCGGAAGTAGACCCCGCCGTTGAACCCGACGAAGCCCGAGCCCATGGAGTTGCCCGAGGCGCCCGCCACCCAGAGGTCCTTGAGCAGCCGCGTGCCCTCGGGGGTGCCGTCGCTCGTCCACGGCTCGAAGCCCGTCTGGCCATCGTCCGCGATGAAGTAGAGCCGTCCGCCCAGGACGCTCAGGTCATGCGGACTGCTGGAGAGGTAGTTGCCGGGCCGGAGGTCCTTGAGGAGCCGGGTCTCCCCAGTGGCGACGTCGCTCGTCCACAGCTCCCGGCCGTTGATGCCATTGTCGGCGTCGAACAGGAGGGCGCCATTCATGGGAACGAACTGGCTGGGGCTGGAGCTCCAGGTGCCCGGATTGAGGTCGGGGGAGCCGAAGCTGCCGCTGAACGCTCGGGGCTCCCGGCCGAAGTCCTCCGAGTCCGCGGTGTAGTAGAGCACGTAGTCGAACGCGGTGAGGGCTCGAGGGTCCGAACCGGCCGTCGCGACGTGGATGTCCTCCGCCAGGTACGTATTGAAGTCCGTGCCGTCGCTCGTCCACAGCTCCATTCCATAGGTGCCGTTGTCGGCGGAGAAGAAGACGCGGTTGCCGACGGCGGTCAGCGCCTCGGGGTTGGAGCCCGTCGTCCCGGGCCGCAGGTCCCTCACCCGCCGGGTGCCGTCAAAGGTGCCGTCGCTCCTCCACAGCTCCCGGCCCGTGCCACTCTCCTCGGCGGTGTAGAAGAGCACGCCGCCCACGGCGGTCAGCTTCTCCGGTTTGGTGCCCTTCAGGTTCACCCCCAGGGTGCTGACGCGCACCGTGCCCGTGGACGTGCCGTTGCTCTTCCAGAGCTCGGAGATGTCGCCGCCCTCGGACGCGCGGAAGTAGAGCACGTTGCCCACGGCCACCAGCTCCTTGGGCCAGCTGCTGCTGCTGCCCTCGTACACGTCCTTGACCAGCGACGCCGACGTGCCGTCGCTCGTCCACAGCTCGTAGCCGACGTGGGCGCCAATGCCGT